>CAMAWD010000130.1 GCA_945861785.1 Rhodoferax sp. OV413
GCCAGTTCGGTCAATTTGACGACCGGGAACGTCAGGCTGTGGCGGCAACCAAACACCTCAAATTCAAAGTTGTCAGGTCGCCAACCGGGCTCGTCGTCGGCCAGGATCGCCAGGCTGGCGATGGGGCAGTCATAACGGTCGTACAGGCGGTAGTTGTAGGTGAACATGCGCTTGGCAAAGCCAGTATCGCGCTGGCCCTGCACTTCGATGTGGATGTAGATCCAGCGTTCGGCGCCAGCCTTGAGGGTCACGCGGACCAGCGCATCGGCAAATCGTTTGCCCAGTTCGGCGTCGCGCACCACCTGGCGCAGTTCGGTGTTCTTGAACTCGTAGCCCTTGTCCCACTCGATCTCGGCGTGTATCTGCGGAAAAAAATACACCATGAATTCCGCGAAGGCGTGCTCGACGATGTCTTTCCACGGGCTGTCGTAGTCGTCGGGTTCGGTGGTTGTGGCCATGGGGAATTCCTTTGCAACTGCATTGTTGTTGTTGTGGGTCTGGTGTGGGCCGGGGGTCAGGTCTTGTATTGCAACTTTGTCCCTCATCTTGGGTACGCGGCGAACCAGGCGTTGAAGGCGGGCATGTTGTTTTTCGCGGACGCGGCCTAAAATCAAACAGGAGTCGACAACTTGTCGGCCGAAGGTGAACACCATGAGCAATCTCCAGGCATGGTGCTGCCTGAAGGTGTGGGCCTTTGCGCCTGCCGCCAATGGCTTTTTGTGCTGGCGCAAAGTGGTGACTCGGTGGAAATACGCAACGACGCCCGGTTTGCTCCGAAGGTTTGGTGACGATGGTTGGGGATTCAGCGTGTGTGTTGAGACCTGACCCAGGCCCTTCTGCTGGAAACGCCAAAAATGGGCGCCGTGCCACAACGGGCTTTGAAGTCGCCCATGACCTCCTTGTCGGATGGGCAACCCCAAATTTCCGCAGTGCTGGACTTCCTGGTTCAGGGCTACTGACATTGGGTTCGCTTCCTTGTGGTGACTTTCCCGCAGGCCCGCTCGCAGTCGGCAAGCAAGGGCGTTAAAGGGCAGACCTGCCCCACCCCTCGCTTACACTTTCACCAATCCGCGCGATTTTCATGACCGAATCCACCCTCCTGCCGGAACTGATCTCACGGGCTGCCTGCCGGGTACCGGGTGGCGTTGCGCTGGGTTATGGCAAGGCGGCTTTGACCTATGGCGAGCTCGATGCGTCGGTCAGGCAATTCGCATCTGGCCTGCTCGGGCTGGGTCTGCTCCGGGGCGAGCGGGTAGCCATCTACCTGGAAAAGCGCTTCGAGACGGTCATCGCCAGTTTCGGCGCACCAAGTGGGGGTGGGGTGTTTGTGCCGGTCAACCCCTTGCTCAAGCCCGAGCAGGTGGCCTTCATCCTGCAGGACTGCAACGTACGGGTGTTGCTGACCTCACCCGATCGCCTGGCCTTGCTTGCAGATGCATTGCCGCTGTGCCCCGATTTGCGGCACGTGGTGGTCACCGACGCGGCGCCTGGTGCACCGCTGGCGCAGGGCGCATCAGTGCATGGCCTGCCGGTGACCAGGTGGTCCGACCTGCTCGCCAGCCCCCCCCGCCCCGGCCACCGCGTCATCGACGTCGACATGGCCGCCATCCTCTACACGTCGGGCAGCACCGGCAAACCCAAAGGTGTGGTGCTCTCCCACCGCAACATGGTCGCCGGCGCCAAAAGCGTGGCGAGTTACCTCGAAAACAACGCACAGGACACCCTGCTGGCTGCCTTGCCCCTGTCTTTCGACGCCGGTTTCAGCCAGTTGACCACGGCCTTCCATGTCGGCGCCCGGGTGGTGCTGCTCAACTACCTGATGCCGCGCGACGTGCTCAAGGCCATGGAGCGTGAACAGGTCACCGGTCTGACGGCCGTTCCCCCTCTGTATATCCAGCTGACGCAGATGGAGTGGCCCGCTGTCATCAACGAGCACCTGCGGTATTTCGCCAACACCGGCGGCCGTATGCCGCGCGAGACGCTGACGCTGCTGCGCCAACGCGTACCCAGGGCCAAACCCTTCCTGATGTACGGCCTGACCGAGGCCTTCCGCTCCACCTACCTGCCCCCCGAAGAGGTCGACCGCCGGCCGGACTCCATCGGCAAGGCCATCCCCAATGCCGAGATCCTGGTGCTGCGCGACGATGGCTCCCCCTGCGCGCCGCAGGAGACGGGCGAACTGGTGCACCGCGGTGCGCTGGTCGGCCAGGGCTACTGGAACGACGCAGAAAAAACTGCCGAACGCTACAAACTGCTGGCCCCGGACGCCCCTGGCCGTGCACCCGGCCTGCAACTCCCCGAATACGCGGTGTTCTCGGGCGACAACGTGCGCATGGACGCCGAAGGTTTCCTGTATTTCATCGGCCGGCGCGACGAGATGATGAAAACCTCCGGGTACCGGGTCAGCCCGACCGAGGTCGAAGAAATCGTCTACGCGACCAAACTGGTCGGGGAGTGTGCCGCCTTTGGTGTGGAGCACGCCACCTTGGGGCAAGCGGTCCACGTCATCGCCACGCCGCCCGCCGTTGACGGGGATCAAGGCGTGCTGGTGGACACCGCCGCGTTGGCGCCGGCCTTGCTGGCCGCTTGCCGCATCCACATGCCGGCCTACATGGTTCCGGCGGGTATCGAGTTCGTGCCCGGGCCCCTGCCACGCAACCCCAATGGCAAGATCGACCGCAAGCTGCTTGCCAGCACCTGGGTTGCGCGCGGCGCCACCTGAAACCCCTGTTCATCGGCACCACACCCATGTCTGCTGTTCCACGCACGCTCCCGGTCCACGCCCCGATGGACCAGTTTTTGGTAGACGAGGGCGAACTGGTTGTCGGTGGGGAACGCCTGAGCCTGCTGGCTGCCAGGGTGGGCCAAACCCCTTTTTACGCCTACGACCGGGGCTTGTTGCAGGCCCGGGTAGCGGCCTTGCGTGCAGCCCTGCCCAAGGGCATCAAGCTGCACTACGCCATGAAGGCCAACCCGATGCCGGCCGTGGTCGGTTTCATGGCGCGGCTGGTCGATGGTGTGGATGTTGCCTCCGCCGGCGAACTCAAGGTGGCGCTGGACGCCGGGGCTGACCCGGCCGAAATCAGCTTCGCCGGCCCCGGCAAACGCGACGCAGAGTTGCGCCAGGCGGTGGCGTCCCGGGTGCTGGTCAACCTGGAGTCCCCGCGCGAGATCGCGGTGTTGCAGGCTGCGTCCGCCGAACTCGGCCTGCCGGCGCGCGTGGCGGTGCGGGTCAACCCTGATTTCGAGCTCAAGGGCTCGGGCATGAAGATGGGCGGCGGCCCGAAGCAGTTTGGCGTCGACGTGGAGCAGATGCCTGCGTTGCTGGCCGACATCGGCCGCGCCGGGCTCGCGTTCGAAGGGTTCCACCTGTTTGCCGGTTCGCAAAACCTGCGGGCCGATTCGATCTGCGAGGCACAGCAAAAGTCGTTCGATCTGGCTGTGCGCCTGGCGCAGGACGCACCCGGCCCTGTCAAGTTCCTCAACCTGGGCGGCGGTTTCGGCATACCGTATTTCCCGGGCGACCAGCGGCTCGACCTGGCCCCCATTGGCGCCAATTTGCAGCAATTGCTGGAGCGGGCCAAGGCCGAGTTGCCCCATGCCGAACTGGTGATCGAACTGGGCCGTTACCTGGTGGCCGAGGCAGGCGTCTACGTGACCCGCGTGGTAGACCGCAAGATTTCCCGTGGCCAGGTCTACCTGGTGACCGATGGGGGCTTGAACCACCACTTGTCGGCCTCCGGCAACTTCGGACAGGTGGTGCGCAAAAATTATCCCGTGACCATCGGCAATCGGCAGGGAGGGGGCGAAACGGAACAGGCCTCCGTGGTCGGGCCCTTGTGCACCCCGCTGGACCTGCTGGCGGACCGCATGCAACTGCCGGTGGCCGGGGTGGGGGATCTGGCGGTGGTTTTTCAGTCTGGGGCCTATGGTGCCAGTGCCAGCCCACAGGCATTTCTAGGACATGCGCCCTGTACCGAAGTGCTTGTCTGAGCTGTGCACTATTTAACATGGGCCAGTTGGCGCTGGCGTGTAGTATCTCTCCCCAATGATCAAGATATTCAACCACTACATCCATCGGCGCACGCTGCTACAGATCTTTCTTGATTTCGGTTTGGTCATCGGCGTGGTCATCGCGGCGGTCGTCTGGCGCACGAGGGATCCGATGGGGGCAGTTCCGGCCGCTCTTCCATCGGCCACTTTTCTTGCGGTCTTGTCCTTGGTCATCAATGCCGCATTGGGCTTCTACCAGCGCGTGCATAACCGCTCAGTTGCGCAGTCCTGGGCGCGCGGGGCCTTGTTTCTGGTGCTGATACTGCCGGTGGCCTATGTGGTGCTGCGTTTTGTGTCCCTTGAAGCGACCGAACGCGAGTGGCTGGCCCTGACCGTCGTGGGTGGACTGTTCGTGATGCTTTTGCACCGCGTTCACGTGGGGCACGGGGGTGCCGCCTCGATAATGCGCCAGCGGGTATTGGTGTTCGGCACCGGCACCCACGCCAAACTGGTGGGCCGCACACTGCAAAAATCCGATCCGCATGTGGATCTGGTGGGTTATTACGCCAGCCCCAACGAAGCAGTCGCAGAGGTGTCCGCCTGGGGCATTTTGTCGCCCAACATGTCGTTGACCGACATCGCCATCGAGCAGCAGGTCGATGAGATCGTGGTCGCACTGGCCGAGCGGCGGGGTGGCAGCATGCCGCTGCGTGAATTGCTCGACTGCAAGCTGCAGGGCATCCAGGTGGTTGACATGGCCACCCATTTCGAAAAAACCCTGGGCCAGATCCGGCTCGATTCCGTCTCTGCCGGCTGGTTGATTTTTGGTGATGGTTTCAGTCAGGGCCTGTTGCGCACGGTGGTCAAGCGCCTGTTCGACATCGTCTGCGCGGCAATTCTGCTGGTGCTGGCTTCACCGGTCATCCTGGTCGCAGGGTTGCTGATTCTGTTGGAGAGCGGCGGCCCTATCCTGTACCTGCAGGAGCGTGTGGGCCGCAACGGGCGATTGTTCAATGTCGTCAAATTCCGCAGCATGCGCACCGATGCCGAACAAGACGGCAAGCCGCGCTGGGCGTCCGCCCAGGACAAGCGGGTCACCCGCGTCGGGCGCGTTCTGCGCAAGCTGCGCATTGACGAGTTGCCACAACTGTTCAGCGTGCTCAATGGCGACATGAGCCTGGTCGGGCCACGCCCGGAGCGGCCGTATTTCGTCGACAAGCTGACGCAAGAAATCCCGTACTTCGCGGTGCGCCAAAGCGTAAAGCCTGGGGTTACTGGCTGGGCGCAGGTGCGTTACCACTATGGCGCGTCGGTCGAGGACTCAGCCGAAAAGCTGCAGTACGACCTTTATTACGTCAAGAACCACACCCTGTTTCTCGACCTGGTGATCCTGTTCGAAACCGTGGGTGTGGTGTTGACCGCCAAGGGCGCCCAGTAAGTGGCCCAAGTTTGCACCGTGGACGCCGACTTCAGGTCCCGCGTGGATGGACACTGACAAACTTCTGTTGATCGCCTGGAGTTATGGCCTGGCCGGGCTGCTCTACACGGTTTTCCCCATCGGCCTGATAACCCGGGGCTACCTGCGCGCGCCGCGGGACCTGCCCAGCGCCTTGTTGCTGCTTGCCTTGTTCACCAGCGCTGCCTGGGCCTGGCTCTTGTTTGCGGGCGCCTTCCAGGAACAAGCCCTGCTTTTGCGGCTCGCCACCCTGGCCGATATTCTGCGTTATGGCGCCTGGTTCTGGTTCATCCAGACGCTGCTGCGTGCGCGCTCAGGGCAGGCGCGCGGCAACGTGCAGGCTTATTTGCGTTGGTGTGTGGTGCTGGTGATTGTGGTCGCCGTCGCCCTGCAGTTCCTGACTGCCAGCGGCGCCAATGCCGTCGAGGTGTTGCGAAAAATGCGCTTGTTCAGTGCACTCGCCTTGCCGGTAGTGGCCTTGGTGCTTTTGGAGCAGTTCTTCCGCAATGCCTCGGAAGACTCGCGCTGGAACATCAAGCCGATCTGCCTGGGCCTGGCCGGTGCATTCGGGTTTGACATATACCTGTATTCCGAAGCCGTGCTTTTCAACCGGATGGACAGTGATGCGTTCGCCATTCGTGGGGTGGTCCATGCCCTGGTCGTACCGTTTTTGATCCTGTCCACGGCGCGGCGCAGCGACTGGTTGTCCAAGATCCAGATCTCGCGCACGGCGGCTTTCCACTCGGCCACTTTGATGATTGCCGGCCTGTACTTGCTGTTCATCTCGGGTGTCGGTTATTACGTCCGTTTTTTTGGAGGTGACTGGGGCCGGGCGCTGCAACTGGGCCTGGTATTCCTGGGCATGGTGGTGCTGGCGGTGCTGGCTCTTTCTGGCTCTGTACGGGCCCGGCTGCGGGTATTGCTGGGCAAACATTTCTTTCGGTACCGCTACGACTACCGCGAAGAATGGTTGCGTTTCACCCAGACGCTTTCGGCCAAGAATTCCCCCCAGGAAATGGGTGACCAGGTGATCCGGGGCCTGGCCGACATGCTGGACAGCCCGGGCGGCGGCTTGTGGATGAAAAATGGCGCAGAGGCCACCTATGTCCAGACTGCCCGTTGGAATATCGCGCAAAGTACCGTGGCGGAAGATGCCGGCTCGCCGCTGTGCGAGTTCCTGCGAAGCAGTGGCTGGGTCGTCAATCTGGAGGAGTACCGATCCTTTCCCCGGAGGTACGGGCAACTGGTCCTGCCCGAATGGCTTCAAGACATCCCCCACGCCTGGCTGATTGTTCCACTGACAGTGGCCGACGACATGATCGGTTTTGTGGTGCTGGCCAAGGCGCGCGCACACATCGACGTGAACTGGGAGGTGAACGACCTGCTCAAGACAGCCGGCCGGCAGGCAGCCAGTTTTCTTGCGCTGATGCAGACCACCGAGGCGTTGCTCGAGGTGCGCAAGTTCGACGCCTTCAACCGCATGTCGGCGTTTGTGGTTCACGACCTGAAGAACATCGTCACCCAGTTGTCCCTGATGATGAAAAACGCCAAGCGCTTGCACAACAACCCCGAATTCCAGCAAGACATGTTGCTGACTGTGGAAAATTCCCTGGACCGGATGCGCCAGTTGATGCTTCAATTGCGCGAAGGGGCAACGCCGCCGGGAACTGCCGTGGGTGTCGATCTGGAAACCCTCGCTCGCAGGATTGCCAAAGTGGCCGCCGAGCGTGGGCGCGTGCTCGAGCTCGAAGTGTCGGAACCTGTAGTCACGCGGGGGCACGCTGAACGCATCGAACGCATCGTCGGGCACATGGTGCAGAACGCGTTCGACGCCACCGGTGCCGATGGCCGCGTGTGGCTGAAGCTCGACCGTTCCAACGGGCAGGCCATGATCGAGGTCGGTGATACGGGCCACGGCATGAGCCAGGAGTTTGTGCGCGAGCGCTTGTTCAAGCCGTTCCAGACCACCAAGAAGGCTGGCATGGGTATCGGCGCATATGAAAGCTTTCAGTACGTGCAAGAATTGGGTGGAAAAATCGTTGTGGACAGCGAACTGAATCGCGGAACGACAGTCACAGTGCTTTTGCCCCTGTTCGAAATGCAGCGGCATTCTGATCTGCAACCTCTCGGAGCTTCATGAGCACTGACAAAGCACGCGCCTTGCTGATCGTCGAAGACGATCTCGCGCTTCAAAAACAGATCAAATGGTCGCTCGACCGCTTCGAGTCGGTGACGGCCCACGACCGTGAGTCTGCGCTGGTGCAGATGCGGCGCAGCAACCCGGCTGTCGTGACCATGGATCTGGGCCTGCCGCCCGACGCAGACTCGGTGTCTGAGGGTTTCAAGTTGCTGGAACAGATGCTGGCGATCGACCCTGACGTGAAAGTGATTGTGCTCACTGGCCAGAATGACCAAGCCAACGCCTTGCGCGCGGTGGCGCTGGGGGCCTACGACTTCTTTGCCAAACCGTTCGAACCCGAGCTGCTCAACCTCACGGTCGAGCGCGCCTTTCGCCTGGCCGAACTGCAGGCCGAGAACAAGCGCCTGCAATCCATGCAGCAGCCCGATGCGCTGTCGGGATTGATGACCCGTGACCCGGGCATGCTCAAGGTCTGCCGCACCATCGAAAAAGTCGCGACCAGCAACGCCACGGTGATGCTGCTGGGTGAAAGCGGCACCGGCAAAGAGGTCTTGGCGCGGGGCCTGCACCAGGCTTCGCAGCGCAAGGGCGGCAAGTTCATCGCGATCAATTGCGCGGCCATCCCTGAGAACCTGCTCGAAAGCGAACTGTTTGGTTATGAAAAGGGCGCCTTCACCGGCGCCGCCAAGATGACCTTGGGCAAGATCGAGACAGCCAACGGCGGCACCCTGATGCTGGACGAAATTGGCGACCTGCCTTTTTCGCTGCAGGCCAAGTTGTTGCGGTTCCTGCAGGAGCGCACCATCGAGCGCCTGGGCGGCCGCCAGGAAATCCCGGTCGATGTTCGCATCGTGTGCGCCACCCACCAGGATCTGAAAGCCCTGTCCAAGGAAAGCCGGTTCCGCGAAGACCTTTATTACCGCCTGGCCGAGATCGTCATCAACATTCCCCCCCTGCGCGAGCGGGTGGGCGACCCGGCCTTGCTGGCGCATGCCTTCGTGCGCCGGTTTGCGCAAGAACAAAACCGCAGCACCATGCACCTGAGCGAAGACGCGGTGCGCGCGATCGAGTCGCACCCTTGGCCCGGCAATATCCGGGAGCTCGAGAACTGCATCAAGCGCGCCACGATCATGGCCGACAGTAACCAGATCACCCTTGAAGAAGTGGGGCTGGCCCCGCCGCCGGCCAACGACAATTTTGCGTCGCTCGATCTGCGAGCGATCCGCGACGTAGCCGAAAAACGCGCCATCATTGCCGCGCTCGGGCGGGTCAATGGCAACATCGTGAAGGCTGCCGAGTTGCTGGGTGTCAGCCGCCCCACTTTGTACGATTTGATGCACCGGCTGGGCCTGAAGTAGGAACACAACACCATGACGCCACGACTCTCCAGGGTACAACCCATGCAGGTTTCGACACGATCTTTCGTTGGCAAGAGCATGTTGACGGCGCTGTTCGTCGCCGTCGCCTTGTCTGGTTGTGGCGGTGACAAGCCCGAAGCCATGCTGGCTTCGGCCCGTGACTACATGGCCAAAAACGACCCCAAGGCAGCGATCATCCAGCTCAAGAATGCGCTGCAGGAAAACCCTGATTTGCCCGAGGTTCGTTCGTTGTTGGGCCAGGCATTGTTGCGCACGGGGGATCCGGTTGGCGCCGAGACCGAGCTGCGCAAGGCGCTTGCGCTGAAGCAGCCGGCCGAGCAGGTCGTGCCGAGTCTGGCGCGGGCCATGCTGGCGCAAGGCCAGGCCAAGAAAGTGACCGATGAGTTCGGTGCGACCGTGCTCACGCAGCCCGCGGCGCAGGCCGAGCTGAAAATTGCGCTCATGCGCGCCTTGGGAGCCCAAGGCAAGGGCGAGTTGGCCCAGGCGGCGCTCAAGGCCGCGCTGGCCGCCGATCCTGCCAACGTGCAGGCGCAGTTGATCGAGGCGGGCACCAAGGCGAACCAGAAGGATTACGACGGCGCACTGGCCATGGTCGACGCGATTCTGGCGAGAGCGGCCAACAACGAAGAGGCATTGAAACTCAAGGGCGACATCCTGCTCTACGGCAAGAAAGATGCCGTCGAGTCCCTGGCCTACTACCGCAAGTCGGTCGAGGCCAAACCCACCTACGCCGAAGGGCATGGCGCTATCTTGTCGGCCCTGTTGCGTGCACAGAACTACGACGAGGCCACCAAACAACTGGAGGCCTTGAAGAAGGCTATTCCGAAGAGCGTGCAGGCAGTGTTATTCGACACGATGCTGGCCTACCAGAAGAAAGATTTGAAGACAGCCCGGGAGCGCGCGCAGCAACTCGTAAAGGTTGCGCCAAACAGCCCGATCGCACTGCAACTTGCAGGCGCCGTCGAGCTCGAATTCAACTCTCTGATCCAGGCCGAAGCGTTTCTTGCCAAGAGCCAGCAAATTGCACCAGACGTCGTATTGACGCGCCGCTTGCTGACCACGGTGTACCTGCGCTCGGGCCAGTCTGCCAAGGCGCTTGCCACGTTGCAGCCTTTGCTCAAGAACGATGCTGCCCTCGATGCGACCCTGAACGCCCTGGCGGGTGAAGTTTTCTTGCAAAACGGCGATGCCAAGAAGGCAGAGGAGTATTTCGCCAAGTCCGCCAAGCAGGACCCAAAGAACGAAAAGACGCGCACGGCGCTGGCGCTGACCCATATGGCGGGCGGCCGCGACGAAGCCGGGTTGGCCGAGTTGCAGGATATTTCCGCAACCGAAAGCGGCACCACCGCGACCATGGCCCTCATCAGCGCCAATTTGCGCCGCAAGGATTTCGACAAGGCACTCAAGGCCATCGATGCGCTCGAAAACAAGCAGCCGGGCAAACCCCTGGCAGCCAACTTGCGTGGCCGTACCTTGCTGGCCAAAAAGGACATGGCTGGCGCGCGCAAGAGTTTCGAGCGTTCACTGGAGATCGACCCCAGCTTTTTTGCGTCTGTGGCCAGCCTGGCTGCCATGGACATGGCCGACAAGAAACCCGACGATGCCCGCAAACGCTTCGAGGCCGTGCTGGCCAAGGACCCGAAGAACTCGCAGGCGCTGCTCGCAATTGCCGAGTTGCGGGCCAGAAGTGGCGGCCCCAAAGACGAGGTGGCCGAGCTGATCGGGCGTGCCATCACCGCCAACCCGACCGACAAGACGCCCCGCCTGCTGTTGGTCGACTTCCAGTTGCGCAACAAGGATTTCAAGCCGGCCGTGTCGACCGCCCAGGCGGGTGTGGCCGCCATTCCCGACAGCCCGGAGATGCACGATGCGCTGGGGCGCGCTTTGCAGGCCTCTGGCGAGCTGAACCAGGCTTTGGCGGCGTTCAACAAGGTTGCCGCTCTGCAACCGCTCTCACCCGTGCCGCAGATGCGCCTGGCCGACGCCCACATGGCAGCCAAGGACAAACCGGCGGCCGCCCAGAGCCTGCGCAAGGCATTGGCGATCAAGCCCGACCTGCTCGATGCGCAGCGGGGCTTGATCATGCTCGCCATCGACAGCAAGAACTACGACGAAGCCGTGCGTATTGCGCGCGGCATCCAGAAACAAAGCCCCAAGGACGCAGCAGGTTATGTGTTTGAAGGTGACGTGGCGGTCAGCGAGAAAAAATGGGATGCCGCCGCCGATGCCTACCGCACGGGTCTCAAGGCGGTCCCGGTCCCCGGGCTGGCCATCAAGTTGCACAGCGTCATGGTGGCGGGTGGCAAGGTGGCCGATGCCGACAAGTTGACCGCCTCGTGGACCAAGGACAACCCGAAGGACGCCGCATTCCGGATGTACCTGGGCGATACCGCGTCGACCCGCAAGGACTACGCCGCAGCCGAGAGGAACTACAGCGCGGTGTTGCAACTCCAGCCATCCAATCCGGTGGTGCTGAACAACCTCGCCTGGGTGACCGGCAAGCTCAACAAGGACGGTGCGATCGCGTATGCAGACAAGGCGATTGCGCTGGCCCCGAAGGAGCCCGCTTTCATGGACACACTGGCGGTGTTGTATTCCGACAAGAACGACTATGCCAAGGCACTGGAGTGGCAGACCAAGGTGATGGCAGCGGCCCCCAATGTGGCAGTCTATCGGCTCAACCTCGCCAAGATCCACATCAAGGGTGGCAAGAAAGACCTGGCCCGCAAGGAACTCGACGAACTCGCCAAGCTGGGCGACAAGTTTGCGGGCCAGGCAGAAGTTGCCAGTCTGATCAAGGGCCTGTAGTTCCAGCACATACCGCCAGGGCGAGCGCCGTGTGAACCGCCTGGCGTTTCTCCGCTCCATGGCTGCCTGCGCGGTGTTCGCCGCGTTGCACGCCGCCGCCGACCTGCCCGACACCGTTGCCCGCGTCAAACCCTCGGTGGTCATCGTCGGCACCTTCCGCGCCACCGATGCACCGCGCTTTCGCTTGCGCGGCACTGGTTTTGTGGTGGGCAATGGCAATACAGTGATCACCAACTTCCACGTTCTGCCGGACGCGACCGAGAACCCGGCCGACATGTCCCTGGTGGTTCAGGTGCGCGGCCCGGACAAGCAGCTGAGCCTGCGCCAGGCCACGGTGCTGGAGACGGACCGCGTCCATGACCTGGTTGTGTTGCGCATCGAGGGTGCGGCCGTTCCCGCGCTGGCCATCCGCAATTCCGACACCGTGCGCGAGGGCCAGTCGATTGCGTTCATCGGGTTTCCGATTGGCGGGGTGCTGGGCTTCTCACCGGTCACCCACCGGGGCATTGTGTCGTCGATCACCGCCGCGGTATTGCCGGCACCAAATTCGCGCCAACTCACCGATGCCGCCATTCGTGGCGCGCGTGCGGGCAGTTTTGACATCTTCCAGCTCGACGCAACTGCCTACCCTGGCAACAGCGGTGGCCCCTTGTTCGACGCGGATTCTGGCGAAGTGGTGGGCGTGGTCAACATGGTGCTCGTCAAGAACACCCGCGAGTCGGCCTTGAGCCAGCCCTCTGGCATCAGTTATGCGATTCCGTCGAGGTTCATCAGCGAATTGCTGGAGCGCACCGCGAAAAAGTAGGCTGGCCGCTATCCCCAGAGGGCGCACAGGGCGCCTAAGCGCGGAGCCTTGCGGCGCTTGTGCCTCAGTCTTCCAGGAACCGCGTCGAATTGTCCATGTCTTGGTGCGTCACCCCGGCCGTCAGGGCACCCACGAACTTGCGCCAGGTGGTGTCCGGCTCGGCCAGCGTAAAGCCATAAAAACCCTGGCCGCCCGTGGTCTTTCCGCGCACAGCCATGGCGCGCACGGTGGATTGTTCGTTGTTGCCAAGCTGGATCGTCGCCTTGCCCCACATGCGGGTCGGAATTTCTTTCTTGGCGTGTGCCAGGAAACCGAAATTGGACAATTCCACTACAAGCAAGTTCGTGGCCTTGGACTTGCCCTCCAGCGAGGTCAGCATGAAGTTGCCCGGGCATTTGAGCGAGTAGCGCTGGTGTTGGCGCAGGTGCTTGCCGGACACGGCAGTCTTCTGTGCCTCGTCGTTCTCGTCGATGCTCGGCAACATCTTCTGGTGTTCGGGCAGGTTGTAGATCGAATGCAGCAGGATGCGCTCGCGCATGCCCAGGCCTTCAAACACCTTGGTGCGCTGGTTGAAGAAGTGGTCCAGCAGGTTGGTCGTCATCACCGGGTCATTGGTGGTGAAATAACGGCGCCCCGGCAACACGATGTTGGGCAACTTGACCTTGACGAAGTAGGCGTAAAGGTTCTTCTTCGGCGACTTCTTGCCATAGACCTCTCGGTATTTGCGGGGCGCACCACGCAGGTCCAGCGACGCGCCGACGGCCGGTGCGCCATTGGCAAAGTCGTAGCTGTCGACCTTGTTCTCGGTGAGCCGCTCGAAGAACAGCAGCGACTCGTACATCTCGATGCGGGTGGGGTGCACCGCAATCACCAGGTGCCGGGTGTCGAAGAAGGTCGTGCAGTATTCGTACATGAACTTCATCAGCGGGAACAGGATCGCCCCCCCCGTCTTGCGAAAATCCGGGTGCACCGCCAGCGCCGACACCTCGGCGATCTTGCCGCCGCGCGCGCGGATCTCGTTCAGGTCGAAGATCGCCTGCAGCGGAAACCCGAACACGCTTTCGCGAATCAGCGACAGGGTGCCCACCACCTTGCCATCAAACTTGGCGCACAGTGTGGTGGTGGTTGGCAGCGCGTGGTAAATGGTGGCACGCAGGCCGCTGGGCGCCGGTTTCATGAACCCTGCACCGACATATGCGTCGTGCAAAAGCGCAAAACACTGCTCGAGTTCTTCCTCGGTCTCGGCGATCTTCAGCACCAGCCGTTTGTCGGGCTTGGGGTCGCATTCGACAAACGAGCGAAAAATCGCAAACCTGCCCGACCGCGGGAACAACGAAAAGGCCTTGCGCAGGCCCAAATGCCAGAGCTTTCGTGCACTCGCGATCAGTGGATGCTTCAAAGCACCTTACCTACCTTCCGTAGACGTCCTCGAAACGCACGATGTCGTCCTCGCCGAGGTAGGAGCCCGACTGCACCTCGATCATCTCCAGTGGCACCCGGCCCGGGTTCTCCAACCGGTGGGTGGTGCCCAGCGGAATGTAGGTGGACTCGTTCTCCGACACCAGAAAAGTCTCTTCGCCCTTGGTCACCTTGGCCGTGCCGTTGACCACGATCCAGTGCTCCGCCCGGTGGTGGTGCATCTGCAGTGACAAGGTGCCCCCGGGTTTGACCACGATGCGTTTTACCTGAAAACGCGCCCCGGCGTCCACACTGTCGTACCAACCCCAGGGCCGGAACACCTTGCGGTGGATCTGCCCCTCGGTTCGCTTGCGCTGCTTCAGGTTGTCGACGATCTTTTTCACGTCCTGCGTCTTGTCCTTGTGCGCCACCAGGATGGCATCGGGTGTGACCACCACCACCAGGTCGCTCACGCCCACACACGCCAGCAGGCGGTCGTCGGACAACGCCAGCGTGTCCCGGCAGTCGTGCAACAGCACATCGCCCTGGGCCACGTTGCCGGCGTCGTCTTTGGGCAGCACCTGCCACAACGCGTCCCAGGCGCCCACATCGGACCAGCCGGCCTGCAGCGGAACCACCACCCCCACCGGC
>CAMAWD010000131.1 GCA_945861785.1 Rhodoferax sp. OV413
CGTTGTGCGCAGCCGCGCCGCAAGGCTGGGGATCAAGGATGAAATTTTCGAGAAGAAGGACATCCACATCCATGTGCCCGATGGCGCGACACCCAAGGACGGCCCGAGTGCCGGTGCGGCCATGACCACGGCTTTCGTGTCAGCATTGACCGGGATCCCGGTCCGGGGCGACGTGGCGATGACGGGCGAAATCACATTGCGTGGCGAGGTCACAGCCATCGGTGGCCTGAAGGAGAAACTCCTGGCCGCATTGCGCGGCGGCATCAAGACTGTGCTGATCCCCGAGGAAAATGCGAAGGACCTGCAGGACATCCCCGAAAACGTCAAGAACGGTCTTGAGATTGTGCCGGTGCGCTGGATCGACAAGGTCCTGGAGATTGCCTTGGTGCGCATGCCAGTACCCTTGCCAGAGGATGAGCCTGCGGTGGTTGCGGCACCCGTGATTGCCCCCGTGGTGACCGATCCGTCCAGCGCAGGAGCGGTGGAGTCAGTCAAGCATTGAGTCGTCCTTCGGCGGCAGGTGGCGATTTCTGAAAATGTGCTTGGCATGCATCCGGAATCGCCACAAATGGCGTTATAATTTTTTCAGGAAATGCGGGAATAGCTCAGTTGGTAGAGCGCAACCTTGCCAAGGTTGAGGTCGAGAGTTCGAGACTCTTTTCCCGCTCCAAAATTCCAAAAAGGGAAGCCCAGGCTTCCCTTTTTTGTCGATCAGCAGATTGGCAAGTACGGCACCCATTGGCGCGATAGCAAAGCGGTTATGCACCGGATTGCAAATCCGATCAGCCCGGTTCGACTCCGGGTCGCGCCTCCAAAAAATACCAATAAAATCAATGTGTTACAAGGTTCGCGCCATGCGATTCTTGTCGTCTGTCCGCCAAAATACCGCACAAATCCGCCGTCTGCTACTGGAAATTAGTAGCAATGCTACTAGGCTACGGACAGGCTTGTGCGTCTAGTCCAGTTGGATTCGTTGTAAATTGCTCCTTCGATTCGCAGCATTTGAAGGGGGAAAGCATGGCAGTCAACGTCCAGCCGCGCGGCACTCGTCACCAGCTGCGGGTGACGGATCAACACCTTCCCAAGGCATTCTTCGCGACCTTTGACACGGAGCGCGGAGCACGTGACTACGGTGATCAATTGCAGGCCATGCTGGATCGCGGCGTCGTACCACAGGAGTTGATTGCACCAGCACCCAAGGGCCACGATCCGTTGCTGATCGAAGTCATCCGCGCGTACACCAAAGAGGCGCCAATCACCGACAGCGACGACGCGTTGCTCACCCATATGTTGCCTGAGTTGCCCGGGCATTTTTTGGCTGTCAGCAGTGCTGACAATGGCACGCGGTCCCCATGGTGGTCTCTCTATCCCAGTCGCTTCGCCAGTATGTCGGCTTGGTCAGCGAACTTCCCCGGGCTCTTGATAGCCAACTGCTCCAGGTTGTGCAGCTTCCAACGGATGCCGGGCAGGTATTCGGCATGCGCGATGTCCAGCGTAGACCAATCTGGTCGGCCCGCCACGAGCGACAGCAGAAATCGGCGCTCGCCCGCTTCCAGGCCGGCTTGGATTTCCTGCACCATGCGCTCACGCACGCCCAGCAGCGCGTCGAGTTCCACCGGTTGTGCCGTCATTCCTTTGAAATTGCGCTCGTACTCGTGTCGGATGTCGCGCATGGGTGGGAACAACACCTCGTGCACGGGCCGGTTGTGGCAGGCCAGGTAGACGATGAAGGCGCGTCGAATGCCCGGTGTGATGCCCTCGTTTTCAAGCAACTGCATCACATCGAAGAGGTCGCGTGGGTGTTGCCGGTCCATGGCCGCCACGAGTTTGCCGCCGTACACATCCTCCAGCGAGACGACTGGGATTTCCAGGTCGGCCAGCAGCGTTTCGCGGGCGATGGGCGTCAAGGCCGCCATGCGCACCGGGTGCACGGTGCCGCGCATCACGAAGTTGACTTCGATCTTGACCTCGATACCGGCGCGCCGAACCAGCAGCTTGGTCTCTCCGGCCTCTGGCGCGGCGATGGCATGGGTCTGGAAGCCGCGCGCAGTCAAACGTGCGGCGCACTGTCGGATGGCGTCGTTGATGCGCGAGAGCGCCGCATCGCGGGGCAGGCGGTGGTCGGTGAACACCAGGTCCAGGTCGACCGACAGGCGCGGCATATCGCGAACAAACAGATTGATCGCCGTCCCGCCCTTGAGCGCAAAAGTGCCGTCCACGAATATGAACGGCGCGATCTGCGTCAGCAGACGCGCAGTGTCAAGGTAGATCTGGTTCATGGTTTGAGCACCAGCAGCCCATCCGCGGAGCGCGACACCCAGGCGCGGCCGCTGCCGGTTGGCAGTTGGGTGGCGTCCAGCTTGGCAGCCCAGGGCAGGGCGAGTTCGCGTCCGAGCTGCAGGCACAGCCGCACCGTCTTCACGCTCGAGCAGCGCTGCAGCAATCCGCGCAGCACGTCGGCACGCAGGTTGTAGGTGCTCTCCATGAGTTCTCGGGCTTCTTGCAGCGGCTGGCGCACGCCGACTTCACTGAGCACCTCCAGCAACGCCCGTTCAGGCGCCGATACGCGCGGCGCGCCGCCGCGCTTCTCGAACGGGCCGGCGTGCAGCGGATCGTCCGGCGCCTCGTCGAACAGGCGCTTGCGGTGGTATTCGGCCGGGAAACGCACGGTAAACCAGTCGGGCAGGCGGGCAGCCGTCCACCCATACAGGTGCAGCACCGGGTGCTGCGACACGTAGTGCCGAACCCCATACCAGTCGAATGCCGACTTGCCACCCACGTGCAGGCCCTCAATGCTTCGTTGCAACAACAGCAGACAAGGATTCAGGGCCAAGGTGTCGTTGGGCCGGCTGTAGACCCCGCGAATCAGCCGCGTCATCCAGCCGGCGCGCACGTAGTGGACAGCCAGGTCGGCCGAGATGCCCAGGGCTGCCAGATCCTCGGAGGTCAGCGGCGTGCCCGGGGTCCAATGCCGATACAGATTGTTTAGTTTGTTTCTTTCGGTCGTAGCCATGCTGCGATTTTTACCATTGTTCCAAGATGGTGGCAAGCGCAATTTGTTTATGCCAATCGTAGTAGGATTACGATTTGGAAAGACATATGAGGCCGTTGTTGGCACTCAGAACTGTCTGTGAAGTTGACCTACCCACCCCGTTTGCATGAAGAACTTGGCGTGCCATCGATTGCAGTGTTCGGGTTCATGCCCTCGGTCGGTTGAGTTGCATCTTTGCCGAGGCAACCTCACGGTTGGCCGGGCGTTCTTTTGACTGTCAGCAGTGCTGACAGATAAGGGTGCCACTTGCCTGTCGCTGGATGGATTTCGGCTGATACGATAAGTAGCGCCTGGTGCTATGGTCGCGTGACGGAAGCCGAGTTGGCAGCCGCACTGAGCCAGGGTGATTTACAGGAACTGTTTCGATGAAGAGCAAAACCAAGTTCAAGAGCGAGGCGTTCGAGGCCATCTACAGTGCCGCGCAGGGGTTGCACCGTGCCGGCACCATCGACAAGGCGACCATGCGCGATTTCGATGAGTCCTGCCTCGTGGCGCCAGTGGAGATCGCACCTGATGAGATCAAACGTATTCGCGAGGGCGCGCGCGTCAGTCAACCGGTGTTTGCGCGCTTCTTGAATACCAGCGAATCCACGGTGCAAAAATGGGAGGCCGGAACCAAGCGGCCGAGCGGCATGGCGCTGAAGCTGCTGGCCGTTGTCGAAAAGCATGGCCTCAAAGTGCTGGCCTGAGCAGCAGGCGGGCATGCCGATGGCTCCCGCCTTTACCCGCTACATCGGCATCGACTATTCCGGTGCCCAGACACCGCAGGCCTGCCTGAAGGAGTTTCGGGTCTATTGCGCCGACGGTGCTGCCGCAGCACAAGAAGTGCTCCCGCCACCGAGTCCGCGCAAGTACTGGACGCGACGTGGCATCGCCGAGTGGCTCGCCGACCGTCTGGCCGAAGATGCACCGACGATCGTCGGCATCGACCACGGGTTTTCTTTTCCGTTGCGCCATTTCGAAGCGCATCAACTGGAGCCGGATTGGCCTGCGGTCCTGGAGGACTTCCAGCGCCACTGGCCCACAGACGCCGACCATACCTACGTCGATTTCGTGCGCGACGGCCTGGCTGGCAACGGCGCAGCGCGTAGCGGTAACACGCGCTGGCGCCGGATGACCGAACAACGCGCCGGCTCGGCCAAGTCGGTGTTCCATTTCGACGTGCAGGGCTCTGTGGCCAAGTCGACCCATGCCGGCATTCCCTGGCTGCTGTACCTGCGCAGGCAACTCGGCAGCCGTCTGCACTTCTGGCCGTTCGATGGTTGGTTGATTCCTGCGGGGAAGTCTGCCGTCGTCGAGGTCTATCCGTCACTCTGGAAGCACGCATTCCCGGCCGATGATCGTACGCCCGACCAACATGATGCCTTTGCCGTGGCGTCGTGGCTCAGTGAAGCCGATCGGTCCGGCCAGCTTGAGCAGTTTCTGCAACCGACCCTGACACCGCCCGAGCGCACGGTGGCTGGTGTGGAGGGCTGGATCCTGGGCGTTGGGTAATCAACGCCGGCGCCTACCGACCTAGATAGACCCCAGCAATCACAGCCCTCCCATGCCCGAGTTCCAGGCTGACCGTGAGTCTTGCTTGTCGGTCCACCTCGCGTTGCTCAGGAGACAGGTCTTTGGATCGTGGTCCACCGGCTGCCGGTGCCGACCATCCGGTGAGTTCCCTGTACCTGACCTGTGCGTACTGGTGTCGATGCCCGTGGATGCGGTGGACGCCTGCCGCTGCGCACTGATGTTCGAAACGGCGGAGCTGGTCGACATAGCTACGGTCAGCCGGGATGAGGCTGCCCCTGCCGGCCAGTGACTTCGCTTCATCGAGCACCTGGCGCTGTTCGTCGTTGCGGATAGGGATCTCCCTGGCGCGGCCACCCTTGGTCCAGGTGTCCTTGAGCGCAAGCATGTTGCCCCGGTCGGCCCATTCAGGCCGGATCTTGATCGATTCCTCCCGGCGCAGACCGAACGCGGCTTGCAGCCGCAGCGACATCGCCGTGTACGGGTCGGTAATTCGGCCGAGCTCGGCGCCAGACAATTCGCGCGCCTTGCTGACGTTGGTGACGTACTTCCGATTTTCGATGCCATAGTGGCTGTTGTCGCGCGCGATGACATTCTGCTTGGCGATTTTCTCGGCCCACCAGCGCAGTTCGGCCATCCGGTTCTTGATGGTGCCCACCGCCAGACCCTCAGCCTGCCATCGCTGGACCAGACTTTCGACGTGTTTGGGCTTGAGGCTTGCTGCAGCCATGTACCGGTAGCCGAGCTCCTGAAGCTGGTTGGCCACCAGGTCGAGCACGCGCTCACGATCGCGCTGGGTTGCGTAGCTGCCGTCGCGGTTGCGCCGGCACATCAGTTTGAGTTCAAAGTTCAGGTCTCGCATGCGCTGCCTTTCTGATTTGCATCCTTTCGGAAGTCGGTTGCCCCGGGGTATCCGTTCGTTGTCGCTGGTGTGTAGATTTCAGGTAAGTGTTTCTGTCCGCCCCGAACGCCTAAGCGTTGCGGGAACTACAAGGGACACGGGACACCACTCCCGAATTGCGCCGAAGTCTTTCTGATTGCCACCGCGGCACGCGGCATTGGCACCGATGGCGATTGCTGCTGCAAGTCGGTTCATCGGGTTGAGCCATCGATCCCATGGCTCTGGGTGCGCCAGATTGCGTTTCGGCTGACTTGGCCCGCGGGGAGCGGGCGGGCGCAGATCGCGTTGCACGGTCTGCGGATTCGACGCGCGGTGAGCCCGTCACTTGGGGCTGTCAATTGCGGCAGCCGTCGTAAGTCGTTGTCGGCTGGGGCAATTTGCGCGTCGTCACTACTGGCTGGCGCCGCGTAGTGACGACGCGGTTGGCGCAGGGTTTGGCTTGAGGCAGGGCGCTGCGGGATTGCAGCAGTTGAACATCGGCTGACGCCGCTTCGATCCCAAGGGCTGGATCGATGGCGCAGTTGGCCCTCGGGACCGGCGGTGATGCCGGCTGGGGGAGGGTGGGCATTTGTCGTGCCCGATGGTTGACGAGTATCTCCAGCCTTTCGGCTGCCGGGTTTCAGGAGATGAGGCCGGCTTGGGCGCCCGCGTGAGCGGGCATGGGCGATGCGGTGACGAGCATCAACCGGGCTGACTCAGCCAGTGTGAAATTGAACTGGGCCGATGCTGCGCCAACTTCTTGTGGTTTGCAACGGCAGTGGGTGTCGATGCATTTTCTTGATGCCCAATTGGCAAAGAGAACGCTCCGGGGTTGTCAGCACTGCTGCCCAGGACCCGGATTGCGACCTGAACCCAACGTGTCGGCGGACACATCGACGTGTAGAACGCCGTGTTCGCCAGGCACAGGCCCAGACTGAGCCAGGTGGCAGGCAAGGTGCTGACCAGTGCCAGGTTTGACGTGGCGGAGTCCACACCCGAATCCAGGCCAATCAGCAAGGCGCTTGTGCCCATCAGAGGCAGACCGGCCAGTGGTGCATAGCGCGTGGCAGTGGCAGCCAGCAATGTGCTGACGGTCAGTAGCGGCGAGCGGCGACACACATCGGCGCAGGTGACTTGAATACTGTCAGAAATCATGTGATACTTCTACCACTCAAAGAGTTACCGTCATGCAGACCCTCACCAAACAAGTCCTAGAGCACGCTGCCGGGTTGACGGAAGGCACGCCCTTGGTCGCAAAGGAATTGCTGCACCTGGGAAACCGGGCCGCCGTGGACCAAGTTCTGTCTCGGCTTGTGCAGCGGGGTGCCCTGCTCCGCGCGGGCCGCGGCATCTATGTCCTGCCGGTCGAGAGCCGCTTCGGTTCCCGTGCGCCATCGACCGCCAAGATGGTCGAGGGGCTGGCCAGTCAGCGGGGGGAAACCATTGTGTCGCACGGCGCGTCCGCCGCCAACGCGCTGGGGCTCACGACTCAGGTGCCGATGCGGTCCGTCTACCTGACGTCCGGCCCGAGCCGCCGTCTGAAGCTGGGTGCCCAGACCGTGGAGTTACGGCATGCGCCGGTGTGGCAGCTGATCTTTCCTGGCCGCGCCGCTGGCGATGTGGTGCGAGCGCTGGCATGGTTGGGGCCAGAAAAGGCCGGCGCCGCGCTGCGGGCGCTACGCGCCAAACTGCCGCCGGCCGAAATGAAGGAAGTGGCGTCGGCGCGCGCACGCCTGCCGACGTGGATGGCGCAGGAGGTGAGCGCGCTGGTGCCACGTGGCTGAGTTCTTCGAGCTTTCTGCCGGCGAGCGCTTGGAGGCCCTTGCCCAGGCCGCCAATGCGTCCGGGCGACCTCCTCACCTGTTGGAAAAGGACGTTTGGGTGGTGTGGTCCCTGCGGCACCTCCCTGTCGAAGGCCTATGGTGCCATCCAGCGATTCTCCGAGGACGTGGACCTCACCTACGACATCCGCGCCATCGCCGGTGATCTGATCGGCGATGGGGGCACGCCACTTCCGACCAGCAAGAGCCAGGAAAAGAAGTGGAGCAAGGAGATCCGCACCCGTCTGGCCGACTGGGTGACGACCGAAGTCGTCCCGCGGCTCCAGCTGGACCTGGGGCAGCGTGGCATGCCGGCCACAGCACGGGCCGAAGGCGACAAGGTGTTCATCGACTACACGCCGCTGGTCTCGGGAACCGGCTATGTGCCGCCGGCGGTCATGCTAGAGTTCGGCGCGCGATCCACCGGCGAGCCTTGCGAGCTGCGCACCGTTCAGTGCGATGCCGCCGCGCATCTGTCAGGCGTGGAGTTTCCCGAGGCGACACCACGGGTGATGCGCGCCGAGCGGACCTTCTGGGAGAAGGCCACAGCGATCCACGTCTATTGCGGGCAAGGCGTCTTTCGGGGCGGTGACAGGTTTGCACGTCATTGGCATGACGTGACCCGCTTGGATGCCGCAGGTTTCGCTGACTCGGCGATCAAGGACACGGCGCTGGCGAAGGCGGTGGCCGATCACAAGAGCATCTTCTTTGCGGAGAAGAGCCCGGATGGAGAACCGATCGACTACCACGCCGCCGTCTCGGGCGGTCTGCGCCTCGTACCCGACGACGGTGCCTTGGCCAGGTTGGCCACCGACTACCAGCACATGATCGACGATGGTTTGTTCCTCGATGAGGTCGAATCCTTCGACGCACTCCTCCGTCAATGCCAAGCCATCCAACAGAAAGCGAATGCGGCATGAGGCGCAGACGATCGAGCACCGTGGATGCCGTCGACGTACGGCAGGAACATCATGTCCGACATCTCTTCTATTGAACGGCGCAAGCTGGAGCGCCTGGTCCGCATGGGCAGCGGCTATGTGCTCGGCTTCTCGGACCGGACCTTCAACGAGTTTTTTGAAGAACACATCGAGTTCACGCCCAGGAAGCGTGCGCAGGCATGAGCCGAAGTGCTCAGTGGTATCGCTGCGCGCGCCACGCTGTGGCACCGAGCATCGCAGGGCAGTCGGAGAGTTCAGTGCCCGACCGCTCCAGTATGAGCCGCCGCCGGACGGCGCCTCCCGCGACGCCTGCGTTGATGGCGACTGCGAGATTGACAGGATTCTTCTGCAGGGCGGGTGGCCTCCTTTTGCGAGTTGTTGCACCATCAGGCGCGGATGTGGGGATGTCCCCACTGGTCGCCGGGCGATGCGGGCGCCCAGTGAGCAGGGTACGGGTATAGGGGTGTTGTGGGTTGGCGATGACGCCCGCCGTGGCGCCGGTTTCTGTCGGCATTTGTCGTGCCCGATCCCTGATCGGTATCTCCACGCCTTTGGGCTTCCGGGTTTCAGGAGATGTGGCCGGCAAGGGCGCCCGCGTGAGCGGGCATGGGCGATGCGGTAACGGGCATCAGCCGGGCTGACTCAGCCAATTGGGAATTGAACTGGGCCGATGCTGCGCCAACTTTTTGTGGTTTGCAACAGCAGTTGGCAACACGGCCTCTGCATGGGCCAGACCAACATCGCTATCGAGCCAGCGCTGTCAGCACTGCTGACAGCTGCACATGCATTTTTTGACCCGGGCGGCTTACCCACCGCCGCGCTACTCTTGCGTGAGAGGCGCTGATTGCGCGGCCGTGGATAAGCGCGTTCGAGTGCCAATTCGCTGTGCGTCGTCGTTAAGCTCGTCCCCACCTTCGTGGTCCTTCGCCAGTTCGAGTAGCACGGTGACCAAGTCTCCCGCGTTATGGCGGCGGAGGAAGGCCGGTGTCGACGACGCGGTGATCGCGCTTTCGGCACTTGAAGCAGACCGGGCCTGGCTCGTTGTGGGATCGATCGAAATCGGAGGCGTGGGCGACCACAGCGCTCAGGAAGTCCGCCATCTTGCGCGCGGGACCCCTCTCGGGCGCGATCGCGCCCTTGGCGTCGAGGTAGTGGGTCAGGTTGATAACGTACATGGGCGCAAGTGTCGTTGAGCGCGCCATGCGCAGGCCGTCCGAGGGATTCAGACGCTGGTCCGATCCGTGGATCAGTCTGAGGCCGCCACGAACCGTGCCGGGATGCCAGCCGCCTCTGCCGCGTGGTAGGCTTCGTCGATGCCGTCTCCAATTTCTGCGGCACAGTAGGTGCTCCCGTGGAACTCACCTTCGATCACCTTCACGCCAAGCGTTCTGAGTTCGTCGCGTGCCATACCACTGAAGTACTCCATGGCCGCGCCCTGCGCCGTGCCTGACTCGGGCAGGTAGTCGTCTTCGAATGCCCAGTCCGGTTGTTCGCCGAACCACTTCCCGATCTCGGGCACGACCCGGCCCTCGAACTCCTTGCTGTTCAGACTCAGTAGCCAGGCCCCAGCTCCCTCCTCGGGTTCCTCGGGCAGTGCCTGGAGCCGTGCCCTCAGATCGACTAGTTTGCGGGGCCGAAGGAATTTGGCTCAGCGCAAAAGTACCAGCCTTGGGGTCATGTCCGGTCCAGCCCAGACCAGCGCGTTTTGCTCGTACTTCCTGCCCATGGTTTTCGCGGCCTCAAGTGACAGGCCGAGCACCAGAAAGCTGGGCTCGCCTGGCCATTCATTGCTGGGGTGTTGGCCGATGCCAGGGATGAACGCGAGGCAACGATGTGTTTGAGAGTGTGGCCGGAGACCAGATCGCCGGTGAGTTGGTACACCTGTGCGTCGGTCTGTTCCAGGACTTTGGCCAGCGCATACACAACGATCACGGTGATCCACGGTACCGGCAGCGCACCCTCACAGGGTGCGAGGAATCCGAGCCCGAGCATCAATGCGATGCCGCCATATTGCAGGACAGCCCAGGGCAGGACGTTGCTGGAAGTCGACAAGATCCAGATGCTGCACGCGCCGCAGACGAGGACGGCGAGGGTCAGCCACTGTCCGGCGCGGTCGCTGACCCGGGTTGCAGCAGCCAGGCCCAACAGCCCGGCGAATGCGATGGCCAGGCTCCGCTGCGCGGGGCTGATGGCACCCTGCGGCATCCGCCGGATGCGCCAAATGCCAGCCAGTCCAAAACCCGCAAACGCCAGGTTGCTGAGCACGTCCATCATGTTCGGCACACCGAACACGGCCCGCTGGTCGGCGAACGCATGGTAGTGGCTTGGTTGTGCGATGCTGGGTCCCCATGCGCCCAGTGCCAGCAAGGCCAGGCAGGCCACCAGCAGACCCAATTCGAGTCCACGGGTGTTGGTGCCGGTGCTGCGGACGGCAGGCCGGGCTGTTGCGGCGGGGGGATTGCGGTGGATGTTCAAGACTGATTGCACGGCTTGCTCCTTTTGAAGGCCTGATCAAAGTGTCATGCGCCAGCGCGTGAATCCAGGCAAAAAGGCGGTACAGTTTCATCAAATAGGACTACGCGTATCACCCAACGATACCCAGGAGCAATTGATGAGTACCACTGCGGACCTTGTTCTGGCGCTCAAGAAGGAGCTCAAAGCCGGTCAGATGACGTATGCGGACCTGGCCGTGGCGTTGGGCATGGCCGAATCCAGCGTCAAGCGCATGTTGTCGGTGGGCGACATGCCGCTGTCGCGGGTCGACGCGATTTGTCGCATCCTCAAACTCGACTTCGCGGACCTCGCACGGCGCGTGGCCGATGCCCAGCAGTTGCTGGCCGAGATGACGCAGGAACAGGAGCGCGCGGTGGTGGCCGACAAAAAGTTGTTGCTGGTTGTGATCTGTGTTCTGAGTCAATGGACGATGGAGCAGATCACCGCCAATTACCGGCTGACCGACGCCCAGGTCATCCAATGCCTGGCGCAACTCGACCGGATCGGCATCATCGAGCTCAAACCCTTGAACCGATACCGGCTGAAGCTCTCCAAGGCGTTTCGGTGGCGTCCGCATGGCCCGGTCATGGAATACTTTCGCGATCACGCCATGGGGGACTATTTTTCTGGGGGGTTTGCCGGGCCGGGCGAAGGGCTGTTGCTGGTACATGGCTCGGTCAGCAAAAGCCTGGCATCCACCTTCTTGGACCGGATGCAGAGTGTGGCGCACGACTTCACCCAGCAGCACCTGGCCGACCAGAAGCTGCCCAAGAAGGATTTGCAGGGCTATACGCTTTTGCTGGCGATGCGCAGTTGGGAGTTCGAGGCGTTTGCGGCGTTTCGGCGGTGATTGTTGCCGCCGGCCTCAGATTGGCCCAGGCTGCCGATTTCAACTGCCCCAGCGCGCTGCCGGTGGAATCGTTGCTGGGTAGGGGATTGCGGCCCGTGTCGGTGGGTCAGTCAAACGTCGGCGCTTGGGTCAAATGTGCGTCGGCGCCGACTCAGGGTTTCATCTCGCCTCAGCCTGCAGTAAAAGCTGCCAGCCTGCAATGGCAGTGCGTGGCGCTGAATCACGCGTAGGTTTACGTCGGCCTCGCCAGGCAGCGGCGTCGCGTCGAAATAGTCAAAAACGGCGGCCCCTTTGACCATGCGAAAGCGGGTGCCTTCATGGGCTACGCCATCGGTTCGCTGCTGACCGACCAGCAGCGTGGTGAAACGCGCATGCGGCTCAGCATTTCCCGCCAGGAAGTGGTGGCGCACTGGACCTTCTGACCATCGATAGATAAACTCTGCGCACAGTGTGATGGTACTATGCGCACATGTTGGAGACACTCGCATCACCGCGTGAACGGGCCTACGCGGACATCAAGCATGCATTGCTGCGGGGCGACTACCCGTCGGCGCAGATGTTGTCGCTGCGCGAGCTCAGCGAACGTTTCGGATGCCCCATCGCCGCCATCCGGGACGCCGTCATCCGGCTGGAGTGCGACCGGCTGCTGAAGGTCCATCCGCAGCGCGGCATCCAGGTGATGAACGTCGATCTGGATTTCGTCCGCGAGGCCTGCCAGCTGCGCCTGATGATCGAGCGCGAAGGCGCGCAACGCGTGATCGAGGAACCCGACGTCGCCGCCATCGAAGCGCTGGAGCAGCGCACCGCGGCCTCGGTCGAGGAACTGGCCACGGCGTCGGACGCCACGACGATAGAACGCGCGGCCGAGGTCGACTGGGACATGCACCAACTGATCGTCGGCGCGCTGCGCAGCCAGCTGATCCATGACATCTACCGGCAGAACCGAGAACGGCAGCGCTTGATCGGGCGTGTGTATGCCTTCCATCCCGCCAGGCACGCGCGCGCGGCACTGGTGGAGCATCTGCCGGTGCTGGCGGCCCTGAAGGCGCGCGACGCTGCGCTGGGATGGGAACTGCTCGAGGCGCACATCACCTCGGCGATGCGCCGCCAGATCGGCATCTGAACCGAACGGCCGGCGCCGGGCCAACCACATCGTTCACACACAAGGAGACACCATGAAAACTGCCCTGATCCGACGCCAGAAGGCGCTGGTCCTGTACACCATCGCAGCGCTGGCCTGGAGTTGGAGCGCCCTGGCCACAGCGCAAACCTATCCGTCCAAACCGATCAAGCTGGTGGTTCCTTTTGCCGCCGGCGGCACTGCCGACCTGGCGGCGCGTGTGGTGGGGGAGGCCATGGGGCAGAAGCTGGCGCAGCCGCTGGTGATCGACAACAAGCCGGGTGCGGGTGGCACGCTGGGCACCGGGTTGGCGGCGGCGGAAGCCGCGGACGGCTACACCATCGCACTGGGAAGCGTGAGCACGCACGCCACCAGCGTCAGCCTGTACAAGAACCTGCGGTACGACCCGCGGCGCGACTTCGCGCCCATCGGCATGATCGCCGAGGTGCCCAGCGTGCTGGTGGTGAGCGCCAAGTTGGGGGTCAACAGCATCGCCGAACTGGTGGCACGCGCCAAGGCGCAACCGGATTCGCTGAACTTCGGCTCGATCGGCAACGGCACCAGCCAGCATCTGGGCGGCGAACTCTTCAAGCTGGTGACGGGCACCCGCATCACGCACGTGCCGTACAAGCAGAACGCGCAGCTCGTGGGCGATCTGCTGGTCGGTCAGATCCACATGATCATCGACAACCTGCCCAACGTGCGCCAGCAGATCCAGCAAGGCACCCTGAAGGCGCTTGCGGTGACGACCCAGGCGCGTTCGCCGTCCCTGCCCGACGTACCGACCATGGCCGAGCTCGGCTTCTCCGATTTCTCGATCTCCAGTTGGGTTGCGCTGTACGCCCCCACGGGTACGCCGGCGGATCGCGTGGCGCGCCTGTCGCAGGAACTGCAGGCGGCGCTGGGCACCCCGGCGGTGCGTGACCGCCTGGGCGGGGCCGGCATGAACGTGCGGGCACTCGATGCGGAGCAGTTGCGCGGGTTCATGAACACGGAGATCGCACGCTGGTCCCGCGTGGTCGAGGTCTCCGGCGCCCGCATCGATTGATTTCCTTCAAAACCTGTCACCTGGAGACCTGTCTTGCGCAATGACTTTCACGGCATCTACCCGATGCTCTACACCTTCTACGACGCGCAGGGCGCGCTGGACCGCCGCGCGATCGAGCGCCAGATCGATGCCTGCGTCGCCGGTGGCGTGCACGGCATCGCGCTGCTCGGCATCGTGGGCGAATACAACAAGCTCGACGTGCGCGAGAAGATGCAGATCGTCGAATGGACGATGGAGCACGTTGCCGGCCGGGTGCCGGTGGCAGTCACAGTCAGCGAGCCGAGCGAGCACGGGCAGATCGCGTTCGCGCGCGCCGCCGCGGCACTGCGGCCGGACTGGCTGATCCTGCAGCCGCCGGCGATCCGCAACGTGCCCGAGATCGCGTTCGTGCGCCTGTTCGGTGCGGTGGCGCAGCGGGTGGACCTGCCGATTGCCATTCAGAACAATCCGGTCAACCTCGATGTGGTGCTTTCGGCGTCGGCGCTGCTCGATCTGCATCGCAGCCACCCCAACGTCTG
>CAMAWD010000132.1 GCA_945861785.1 Rhodoferax sp. OV413
TGAGTTCTGCGGCCCGACCCTCGGGCGAGCACCACAGGGCAGTCGGCGCGTTCAGCGCCCGACCGCTCCAGTATGAGCCCCCGCCGGGCTGCGCCTGCCGCGACGCGCGCCAACGCCAACGCCAACGCCAACGCCCATGCCAACGCCAACGCCCATGCCAACGCAGACCAGGCAACGACCGTCCGCAAAGGGCCGAAAGCAGGCGCCCGATCGCATCCGGAGTTGGCCAGCACCAGCCCGCTCCTAACCGGCCTGCCCGACAACCGAAAACTGCGCGCTGTTGTCGCGCAGCCACTGCTGCGACAGTTCTGCCGGGTGTTGGCTGGGATGGAAATCCCGGGCCATGTAGTCGCGCCACAGGCCGACGTTGCCGCGGACCATGCCGTCTTTTGCAAACAGCAGCTTGGCGCCGCTGCGCCAGGTGCTCCAGCGGAACAGGCTGCCGTCGTGCCACAGGTTGCGGATGGTTTGCCGCAGCACGTCGCCCAGGAAGGTCACCGTGATGTACTTGAATACGCGGATACGCCAGTGGTGGTTGCCACCCAGCGCCTGGTACATGTCGAATGCCGTGTTGCGGTGTTCGGACTCTTCGGCGCTGTGCCATTGCCACAGGGTGCGCAGCCGGGGCTCGGTGCCCGCCAGTGCCTCCGGGTGGCGCAACATCCAGTCGGCGAAGATCGCTGTGAAGTGCTCGGTGGCTGCGGTGGCCGCGACCTGGTTGCGCAGGTCATCACCAGCGTGGGCTGTTCGGCGGCGCGCCGCGTTGCGCTCGATCCAGTTGTCGAAACCCAATTTCTCCAGGTTCTCGTTGAACAGGGCATGGATGCGCCGGTGCGTGGCTTCCTGGCCGATGAAACCCTGGACTTCCCTGCCCATCGCTTGTTGCCGCTCTGCCGGCAGGGCCTTCAGGCCGTCGCGCACCGAGTCGATGAAGAACTGCTCGCCAGCAGGAAAACTCATCGACAGCGCATTGAAGAATGCGGAGCGAAATGCATCACCCCCGTTCCATCGGGCGGGAAAGGGTGTCTTGAGGTCGATCAGCAGGCGGCGTACAACAAGTTCGGTCATGGGGTTTCTCCGGTCAGGTTCGGGTCCGGGCGCGTGGAACGAGGGTGGTGGTCGCGCACACCGTACAACAATCGTTGCCAGAGTGCAGGCCGGAAGGGTTTCCAGTCGCCCTCGGCCTGCGCAAGCCGGCCGGCCGGCAGGTACAGGGCGGCCGGGCTGGCCGCCATGCCAAGGTGGCCCACGCCGCGCAGGTGGATGTTTTCCGCGCCGGTCAAGCTGGGCTCGATCGCGCAGCGCCACGCCACCACACCGCCAAGCTTGCTGCAGATGGCCTGGTAACCCAACCCGGCCAGGAAACGGCGCAACAGGCGTGTCGACAGATCCGAGGCGCCGAGCCCGGGCAAGACCAGCACCGGGCACCCGTCGCCCCGGGGCGCCACCTGCTGCACCCCCCCTGCGCAGCAACGCGCCGGCGGCAAATTCCAGCAACGCGCGCGACCCGAGCGCCAGCAACCGTTTGGCCGGTGGCGCGTCGAAGGCCGGAAATTCAGATGTGCGCCTATGGACAGTTGTCATGGATCGAGGTCATTTCAATACACAAGTGTATGGAAAGGTTCCCTGCCTGTCAACGACTGACTTACGGCTGGCATAAGGCTCGCATAAGGCTGGCATAAGGCTGAATGCGCCTGGAGGGATCGCGGCTGGCGGGCGAGGTTCATAATGACCTGCATGACATGGTCCATCCTTGCCCGTGATACCCATGGGCGTTTCGGCGTCGCTGTCGCCAGCAAGTTCTTTGCGGTCGGGGCCTTGTGTGCACACAGCCGTCGTGGTGTGGGCGCGGTGTCGACGCAGGCGCTGATGAACCCGTTGTATGGCCCAGCCGGGCTGGACCTTTTGGTGGGCGGCCAGACCGCCGCCCAGGCGATCTCCGCCTTGGTCGCGGCCGACGCGGGGCGCGACCAGCGCCAGGTGCATATGCTGCCCGCCAGCGGGCCGGCTGCTGCCCATACCGGCAGCAGCTGTGTCGACTGGTGTGGCCACGCCATCTTTGAAGACTTCAGCGTCGCGGGCAACATGCTGGCCGGTCCGCAGGTGATCGAGGCGACCGCGCAGGCATTCATCGCCGCAGCCGGGTTGCCGCTCGCCGAACGCCTGCTGGCGGCGATGGCTGCTGGCGACGCCGCCGGGGGCGACAAACGCGGCAAGCAGTCGGCTTCGCTGCGCATCCATGGTGACGAGGACTATGCCGAGCTCGACCTGCGCGTCGACGACCATGCCGAGCCGATTGCGGAGCTGCAGCGCCTGTACCAGGTGAGCCTGGAGCGATTCCAGCCGTTCGTGTCGTGCCTGGCGGGCCGCCACAGCCCGGTTGGCCTGATCGACCGCCCCCAGATCGAGGCCACCATCGCGCAGTTCCATGCCGCGCTGGCGGCACGCACACAGTGAGCGCAGGCGCAGCCGATTCACGCCGGGCAGCATCTGCGGGCGGTGATCTGCTGGTGGTGGAAGGGCTGCGCACGCTGTTTCGCACCGACGACGGTGAATTTGCCGCCGTGAACGGTGTCAGTTTTTCGGTGCCGGCTGGCCGCACGCTCGCGATTGTGGGCGAGTCGGGCTGCGGCAAGAGCGTCACTGCGCTGTCGATCATGGGCCTGGTGCCTGATCCGCCCGGGCGCATCGCCGGCGGTTCGATCCGTTTCGAGGGGCGCGAGTTGCTCGGCCTGCCGGCCCGCGACATGCAGGACCTGCGCGGCAATGGCATGGCGATGATCTTCCAGGAGCCGATGAGTTCGCTGAACCCGGCCTTCACCATCGGTGACCAGATCGTCGAGGGCTTGATGCGCCATCGCCCGCTCGACCGCGCCCAGGCTGCAGAGCGCGCCCTGCAGATGCTGCGCAAGGTGCGCATCCCCGCCCCGGAACAGCGGTTTCACGAGCACCCGCACAAACTTTCGGGCGGCATGCGCCAGCGCGCCATGATCGCGATGGCGCTGGCCTGCGAGCCGCGCCTGTTGATCGCCGATGAACCCACCACCGCGCTGGACGTGACCATCCAGGCGCAGATCCTGGACCTGATGCGCAGTTTGCAGCAGGAAACCGGCACCGCGATCATCCTGATCACGCATGACCTCGGCGTGGTTGCCGAAGTCGCCGACGAGGTGGTCGTGATGTATGCCGGCCGGGTGGTGGAGCAGGCCCCGGTGCGGGATCTGTTCCGCGAGCCGCAACACCCGTATACCGTGGGCTTGCTTGGGTCCATACCGCGGCTGGATTCCGAACAGACGCGCCTGGCGGCGATCAACGGGCAGGTGCCCAACCCGCTGCGCATGCCAGCCGGCTGCAGCTTTGCCGAGCGCTGCCCATTTGCCGATACGCAGTGCCGCACCGTCGTGCCGCCTCTTCGGGAGGTGGCACCGGGCCGTGCTTCGGCCTGCTGGAAGGCGCCGCTGGACCCGGCGGTGCTGCTGCCGATGCTCGATTCAGCTAAGGCAACGGCATGACCCAGGCCCTGCTTCAGGTGGAGGGGCTGGTCAAGCATTTCCCGGTGCGCAAAGGCATCCTCGGGCGTGTCCGGGGGGCGGTGAGGGCGGTGGACGGTGTCGACTTCAGCTTGGCCGCTGGCGAGACGCTGGGCGTCGTCGGTGAATCCGGCTGTGGCAAGTCGACCCTTGGGCGGCTGGTGCTGCGTCTCATCGAGCCGAGCGCAGGCACGGTCCGGTTTGGCGGCCTGGACCTGGGCGCCCTCGATCCGGCCGCGCTGCGCGCGCAGCGCCGTGCGATGCAGATCATCTTCCAGGATCCGTATTCCTCGCTCAATCCGCGCATGACGGTGGGCCAGACCCTGGCCGAACCGCTGAGGCTGCACGGTCTGCATGCCGGGCGCGAGGCTGCGCGGGTTGCAGAACTGCTGCACACGGTGGGACTGGCGCCGCAACATGCGCAACGTTACCCGCACGAGTTCTCGGGTGGCCAGCGCCAGCGTATCGGCATCGCCCGGGCGCTGGCTGTGGAGCCGCGCCTGATCGTCTGTGACGAAGCGGTTTCCGCGCTCGACGTGTCGGTGCAGGCGCAGGTGGTCAACCTGCTTCAGGATCTGCAGCAGCAGTTCGGCCTGGCGTATGTGTTCATTGCCCACGACCTGGCCGTCGTCAAACACATCGCCACCCGCATCGCCGTGATGTACCTGGGGCGCATCGTCGAGATCACCGACAAGCGCAGCCTGTTTGCTGCGCCGCGCCATCCCTACACCCAGGCGCTGCTGTCGGCCATCCCACTGCCCGAGCCCGGCCTGGTGCGCCAAAAAGTGCTGCTGCCTGGCGATGTGCCCAGCCCGGTCAACCCGCCGTCCGGCTGCCATTTCCATACCCGTTGCCCGCATGCCCGCCCTGCATGCTCGCAGCAGGCACCGGCTTTGGAGCACGATGGCGGCCATGCGGTGGCTTGCCACTTCTGGCGCGAATTGCCGGTGCCCGAGGGTTTGCGATCATCTGCCGCCCCGGATTCGGCAGCCAGCCTGCGCCTGGCGCGCCTGCAGTCGGCCTTCGCAACCCACAACGCGGTCGCATAATGTCTGTGTCCATTTCCACTCTCATTTTCAATTTCCCTTTTGTTGATGCAACCTGGAGCGTCTTGCCATGAAACCTATCCTCCGTTACTGCCTCGCAGCTCTGCTGCTGGCGGCTGCCCCGTTCGCCCTGCAGGCACAGAACCTGCGCATCGGCCTGGCCGAGGACCCCGACATCCTCGATCCGACACTGGCGCGCACCTTTGTCGGGCGCATCGTGTTTGCCTCCTTGTGCGACAAGCTGTTCGACATCGACGAAAAGCTCAACATCGTGCCCCAGCTGGCAACCGGTTACCAGTGGTCCGCCGACAGCAAGACGCTCACCATCAAGTTGCGCACCGATGTGACGTTTCACGATGGCGAGAAGATGGACGCAGCCGCTGTCAAGTTCAACATCGAGCGGCACAAGACCATGCCCGGCTCCAACCGCAGTGGTGAACTGCGCCCGGTCAGCACGGTGGACGTCGTCGACGCCTCGACGGTGCGGTTGAATCTGGCGGCGCCATTCACGCCGCTGCTGGCGGCGCTGGCCGATCGGGCCGGCATGATGGTGTCGCCCAAGGCAGCCGTGGCGGGCGGCGCCAACTTTGGCACCAAGCCGGTGTGTTCCGGGCCGTACAAATTTGTCGAGCGCGTGGCGCAGGACCGCATGGTGTTCGAGAGGTACGCGGGTTACTGGAACAAGTCGGCCATCAACTTCGACAAGGTCACCTACACGCCGATCATCGATTCCACCGCCCGGCTGGCCAACCTGCGCTCGGGCCAGTTCGATTTCATCGAACGGGTCGCCTCCAGCGACATGGAAGGCATCAAGAAGGACAACAAGCTCAAGACTTCCAGCATCACTGGCATCGGTTATCAGGGCATCACCATCAACATCGGCAAGAGTGACCAGGCGCAAAAAAATCCCCTGGGCAAGGATGCCCGGGTGCGCGAGGCGTTCGAGCTGTCGATCGACCGCCAGGGCCTGGCGCAGGTAGTGATGGACAACGAGGCCAAGATCGGCAACCAGTGGGTCGCTCCGGGCAACACCTACTACGCCAAGAACATGCCGATCCCCAAGCGCAATGTGGAGCGGGCCCGGGCGCTCTTGAAAGAGGCCGGCGTTACCAATCCGAGCTTCACGCTGATGACTGCCACCACCGCCGAGGCGCAGCGACTGGCCCTGGTGGTGCAGGCGATGAGCCGCGATGCGGGTTTCGATGTGAAGATCCAGTCGACCGAATTCGCGACCTCGCTCAATATGGCCGACAAGGGTGACTTCGATGCCTATGTGCTGGCCTGGAGCGGCCGCGCCGACCCGGATGGCAACCTGTACAGCTTCCACGGTTGCAAGCAACCCTTGAATTACGCCGGTTATTGCTCCCCCGAGACCGACGAGTTGCTCAACAAGTCGCGCACCCTGCCCAACGTGGCGGAGCGCCAGAAGGTGTTCGAACAGATCGCCGCGCGTGTGGGCAAGGAACGCCCGGTGATTTACCTCTACCACGTCAACCAGTTGTGGGCTTATTCCGCCAAACTCGGCGGCGTGCGCAATGTGCCCGACGGGCTGTTGCGGGTGCAGGGCCTGAAGTTGAACTGACAAGTCATTCACGCCTGGCTTCCCGTTCGCAGCGCATCCATCTTCTGAAGCCCGCATGTTCGAGTTCCTCGTGAAGCGCCTGTTCACCATCGTCCCGACGCTGGTGTTCGTGTCGATGCTGATCTTCGGCCTGCAGCAGTTGTTGCCCGGCGACCCGGCGATGATCCTCGCCGGCGAGGACCAGGACCCGGCCGTGGTGGCCTACCTGCGCGCCAAGCTGCATCTCGACCAACCACTGCCGGTGCGTTACCTTTATTGGGTAGGCGGAGTCTTGCGCGGCGACCTGGGCGAGTCGGTGCGCACCCAGTTGCCGGTGCTCGACCTGATCTTGCAGAAACTCCCCGTCACGGTGGAGTTGGCGCTGTTGGCGATGGCCATCGCCCTGGTCATTGGCATCCCGGCTGGCGTGGTGTCGGCGGTCGGCCGCGGAACGGCCTGGGACTACGCGGCCAATGTATTCGCCTTGTGGGGCTTGTCGACCCCCAACTTCTGGTTGGGCATTCTGATGATCCTGTTGTTTTCGGTGCATCTGGGCTGGTTGCCGGCGTCGGGGTACGAGAGTCCCTTCGTGGACCTGAAGGCCAACCTCGCCGCCATGATCATGCCGGCCTTCGTACTGGGCAACGCGATTGCCGCAGTGCTGATGCGCCACACCCGCAGTTCCATGCTGCAGGTGCTGGGCGCCGACTATGTGCGCACTGCCCGGGCCAAGGGCCTGAGAGAGCGCGTGGTGGTGCTCAAACACGCGCTTCGCAACGCACTCACGCCCATCATCACGCTGGGCGCCCTGGAACTGGGCACCCTGTTGTCGGGCGCGGTGCTGACCGAACAGGTGTTCACCATCCCCGGTTTCGGCAAACTGGTGGTGGACTCGGTGTTCAACCGCGACTACGCGGTGGTGCAGGGCGTGGTGCTGGTCACCGCCACCATTTACATCCTGCTCAACCTGATGGCGGACGTGGCCTATTTCCTGGTGAACCCGAGGCTGCGCGCATGAACTGCCCGACCGTTGCACGCCCTGAGGGCACCGCCATGGGCTGCATGAAGGTGTCGCCGTGAGCGCGAGTTCCGCCGTCCTGGCGGTTCCTGGCGTCGCTGCAGCAAGCGGTGCCGATGCCGGCCCCTGGCTGCGCGTCTGGCGGCGGCTGCGGCGCCGGCGTGGGGCCATGCTGGGCCTGGCAGTGGTGCTGTTTTTTGTGATTTTGGCGGTATTTTCCGCCTGGATCGCCCCGCAGGACCCGATCGCGACCAATTGGGGCGCGATCCGCAAGGCGCCCAGCGCCGAACACTGGATGGGCACCGACGAAATCGGCCGCGATGTGTTGTCGCGCGTGGTCTGGGGCACGCGTGCGTCTCTGCTCGCCGGCCTGGCCAGCGTGTCGATCGCATTGCTGCTGGGCGTTCCGATCGGGCTGACGGCGGGTTTTCTTGGCGGTTTTGTCGACGGCCTGATCTCCCGCATCACCGACGCTTTCCTGGCCTGCCCGTTCCTGATCCTGGCGATCGCGCTGGCCGCATTCCTCGGGCCCAGCCTGACCAACGCGATGATCGCCATCGGCGTGTCGGCCACGCCGATCTTCGTGCGGCTGACACGGGCGCAGGTGATCAACATCAAGGTGGAAGACTATGTCGAGGCGGCGCGCGCTGTTGGCAACCCACCCCTTCGGATTGCGCTGCGCCACATCCTGCCCAACATCCTGGCCCCCCTGATCGTGCAGGCCACACTGGCGATAGCCGCCGCCGTGATCGCCGAGGCCAGCCTGTCGTTCCTGGGCCTGGGCCAACAACCGCCGGCGCCGAGTTGGGGCAGCATGCTCAATGTGGCCAAGAATTATGTCGATAACGCACCCTGGATGGCCATCTGGCCCGGCGTGTCGATCTTCCTCCTCGTGCTGTCGTTCAACCTCCTGGGCGACGGCCTGCGTGATGCGCTGGACCCCCGGCAAGGCTGAACGCACCATTCCTGCCCCCCGGGGCCTATTCACACTACACACCATGCAATTCAACTGGACCAACCCCTATCCCACGATCCGCAGCCCGGTGCTGGCGCGCAATGTGGTCTGCACCTCGCAGCCGCTGGCCGCGCAGGCCGGCCTGCGCATTCTGCAAAAGGGCGGCAATGCGGTCGACGCTGCCATCGCCACTGCGGCCTGCATGACGATCGTGGAGCCGGTCTCCAATGGCCTGGGCAGCGACAACTTCGCCATCCTTTGGGATGGCCAGCAACTGCATGGGCTGAATTCCTCGGGCGTCTCGCCGGCGGCCTGGAACCCGCAGTACTTCCAGCGCAAACACGGCGGCCAGATGCCCTTGCGCGGGTGGGACACCGTCACCACACCTGGCGCCGTCGCCGGTTGGGTGGCCTTGTCGGAGCGGTTTGGCAAGCTGCCGTTCGCCGACCTGATGCAGCCGGCGATTGAACTCGCCGAGCGTGGTCACGCGGTGGCCACCATCGTGGCCGACAAGTGGGCGCGCGCGGTGCCGCTGCTGCAGGATCTGCCCGGTTATGCGCAGGCCTTCATGCCACGCGGGCGCTCGCCACTGCCGGGGGAGCGGTTCGTGTTTGCCGAGGCCGGCGCGACCTTGCGCAAAATAGCCGAATCGGAAGGCGAGGCCTTCTACCGGGGCGAGATCGCCGAGAAGTTGGTGGCGCATTCTGCTGCCAATGGTGGCAGCATGACGATGGCCGACCTGGCGGGTTACCAGCCGCAGTGGGTCACGCCGATCCAGAAGGACTACGCCGGCCACACGCTGCATGAAATCCCGCCCAATGGCCAGGGCATTGCCGCCCTGATGGCCCTGGGCATGCTGGACAAGCTCGATCTGGCCAGCCTGCCAATCGACGGCCTGCAGTCGCAACATCTTCAGATCGAGGCCATGAAGCTGGCGTTCGCCGATACCTACCGCTGGGTGGCGGATGCACGTTCCATGACCGAAGTCACGGCGGAAGATCTTCTCTCCGATGCCTACCTGTCCGAGCGGGTGCGCCTGATCGACCCCAATCGTGCCACCAATTTCGGGCACGGCACGCCACCCAAGGGCGGCACCATCTACCTGACCGCAGCCGACGAGAGCGGCATGATGATCAGCCTGATCCAGTCCAACTACATGGGTTTTGGCAGCGGCATCGTGGTGCCGGGCACCGGTGTCAGCCTGCAGAACCGGGGGCACGGCTTCTCGCTCGACCCGCAACACCCCAATATCGTTGCCGGCGGCAAACGCCCATTTCACACCATCATTCCCGGTTTCCTCACGCAAAACGGCAAGCCGCGCATGAGTTTCGGTGTGATGGGCGGCAACATGCAGCCCCAAGGGCACCTGCAGGCCCTCGTGCGCATGCTCAACCACGCCCAGCAGCCACAGGCAGCCTGTGATGCGCCGCGCTGGAAGGTCGGCACCGGCCTGTCCATCGACTGCGAAAAAACCATGGACCCGGCGCTGGTTCAGGGCTTGCGGGACCGTGGGCACCAGGTCGAGGAGTACCTGGACTCCTACATGGACTTCGGTGCCGGGCAGTTCATCTGGAAGCTGTCAGACGACCTGCAAGACGGTTATGTCGCCGCCAGTGATTCACGCCGGGACGGTCACGCGGCTTGTTATTGAGCAAGAATTTGGCATTGAGCCTCGAAAAAAGGACTAAATAAGCGCCCAGTTCTGCCGTTAACAGCATACGAGCGGGCCGAAACCCGCATCTGTAACAAGGCTTGAAGGCTCTGGCAACCATGCAACTCCCGTCCGTCGACCGCCAACCAGGTGCGCGCCCCGCGGGCGTCAGCCTGCCGGCGTCCACCGGTTCGAGGGTGCTGCCGGTGAGCCCGGTCAACCCGCCGCCGGCCGCGCGCTCACCGGGTGTGGTCAATAACATCAGCGAAAGTGCCCTGCAGCAAAAGTCTGGCGAAGCAGTGTTTCGCAGCGTGCCGGATCCGGTGCAAAAAGGTGCCCAGGCCCAACGCCCGGACAACGACTGGACCATCAAGCGCCCGCAGCCGCAAAAGGCCGAGGACCCTCCACCCGAACCTATCTCCAAGCGTTTGCTGGAGTTCCTGCGTTCCATGTGGCGCGCCAGTGGCAGCGTGGTCGAGATGTCGCAGCCGCAGGCGCTGGTGCAAAATGTTCCGCTGAACCAGAACAATCCCCAGGCCGCGCCCGGGGTGCTGGCCAAGGAAGAACTGACCTACACCCCGAGCAAGATCAAGAAGAACGAGAAACTCTGAGCGCGGTGCTTCCTTCGCCTGCCATGGCACCATGCACACGTCTGCCCTGGTTCTTTTCTCTGGTGGTCAGGACTCCACCACCTGCCTGGCCCATGCGCTGACCCGTTACCAGCGGGTCGAAACCATCCAACAGTTTTGTGCCAGGCCGCAATCTCGTGTTCCTGACACTTGCGGCTGCCGTCGCTTGCCGGCGGGGTCTGCAGGTGCTGGTCAGCGGCGTCTGTGAAACCGATTTTTCGGGTTACCCGGATTGCTGCGACGACACCATGAAGGCCCTGCAACTGGCCCTGTCCCTGGGGATGGACCGGCGATTTCTGCTCGAAACCCCGCTGATGTGGATCGACAAGGCGGCAACCTGGGCGCTGGCCGAAATGCTGGGGGGCCGCGTTGGTTGAGTTGATCACAGAACACACCCACACCTGTTACCTGGGCGACCGGCAACACCGCCATGCCTGGGGTTATGGCTGCGGTGAGTGCCCGGCTTGCGTGTTGCGTGCCCGTGGTTTCGAGAAGTTCAGCCCGAAGACGCCACCACCTTGAACCGCGCCGCAGCGCCGTCTGGTTGCGCCTCCAGCCGCCAGTTGCCGTTGTGGAAATCGGCCACCGAGGGTTTGTGCGCAATCGACACCAGGCCACCACCCGTTTTTGCCACCATGGCCAGCAGCCGCTGGTAGATCGTTTTCTCGGCCACATCGTCCAGTGCGCTGGTGGCTTCGTCGGCAAACACCCAGGCCGGTTGCTTGAGCAGCACCCGGGCGATGGCCAGCCTTTGTTGCTCGCCACCCGACAGTTTCTGGCCCCACGCGTCGGCCGTGTCCAACTCGGCAGCCAGTGCCGGCAGCAAGGCGTCGCGCAGCGCAATTTGCATTGCGTCGTCGCTGTAACGGGTGGCAGGCTCCGGGTAGGCCAGCGCCTCCCGCAACGGGCCGTTCGGGAAATAGGGGCGCTGGGGAATGAACATGCTGTCCGCCGGGCGGGCCACCGCACCAGTGGCAAACGGCCAGATGCCAGCCAGGGTGCGGAACAAGGTCGACTTGCCGCTGCCCGAGGGGCCGCTGAGCAGGATCCGGTCACCGGCCCTGGCCTTCAGTGTGGTTCCGGCCAGCAGGACGGCGCCGGTTGGCAAGGCGATGTCGAGATCGACCAATGCCAGCCCGTCCGACCCGGATTGCGCCAGGCCCGGGTTGGCGGCGCCCGCAAGCGAGATCGCGTCGTCGAAACTGGTCAACCGGTCCACCGTGGCGCGCCAGGCGGCCAGGCTGCTGTAGTTGTCGACGAACCAGCTCAGCGAATCCTGAACCCGCCCGAAGGCGGAGTTGATCTTCATCAGGTCACCCAGCTGGATCGCGCCGCTGAAATAACGCGGCGCCGCGACGATCATCGGGAAGATGACAGCGGCCTGCCCGAAAAAGCTGGTGAACCAGATCAGGTTCTTTTGCGCTTTGAGCAGCGCCAGGTAATTGGCGAGCACCGACGTGAAACGCGTGCTCAGGTGCGCCTGCTCCACCGCCTGGCCCCGGTCCAGCGCGATCGATTCACTGTACTCGCGCACCCGCATCATGTGGTTGCGGAAATCGGCCTCGCGGCGCTGCTGCTCAAAATTCAGCGCTATCTGCGACCGTCCGATGTAATGCGACAGGACACTGCCCACCAGGCAATACAACACCGCCATCCAGACCATGAAGCCGGGGATGACGTAGGCGTCGCCCGCCAGATTGACGGTGAATGCGCCCGACAGGCCCCACAGGATGCCGACGAAACTTGCCAGCGTGACGCTGGCGTTGAGCAGGCCCATGGACAGCCCCACAGTCTGGGCGGTGAACCCGTTCACGTCTTCCGAGATGCGCTGGTCGGGATTGTCGGGTGCGGCCCCATTGCGCCCGGTGAACCGTGCCAGCTCCATCTGGTAGAAGGCCTTGCCGTCCAGCCAGCGCTGCATGTAGTAGTTCGTCATCCACTTGCGCCAGTTCATTTCGAGCAGCTGGGTCAGGTAGAAGCGGTACACGGCCACGACGATGGCGCTGAACGCGATGTAGCTGAAATTGCCGATCTCGGTCCAGAACACCGTCGCGCTCTTGGCCTGCAGGCCGTCGTAGAAGCGGCCGTACCAGTCGTTGAACAGCACGGCCAGGTAGACCGAGCCCAGGTTCAGCGCCACGATGGCGGCAAACAAGCCCCGCGCCTTCCACTTTTCTTGCGACTGGAAGTACGGGGCCGACAAGTGGCCCACCCGCAACACGAAGACCCAGAAACTGCGGAATTTGTCGGCAATGCCCATGGTGCTTAGCCCCTTCAAGGTGACGGGTTGGAGATGCCGCTGGCCACATGCCCCGAGGGCACATGCTGCGAAGCCGATTCGATGTGGCCGGTCTGGTCGTCGAAGAAAAAGTCGGGCTCGAACTCGCGCAGGAATTCACCCTTGGCCAGACCGCCCAGGAACATCGCCTCGTCGACCTCGATGTTCCAGTTCATCAAGGTGCGGATGGCGCGTTCGTGCGCCGGCGCGCTGCGGGCCGTGACCAGCGCAGTGCGGATGCGCATGGAGGCCGTGCCTTCCTGCTGCAGGCGCTGCAGCGCCAGCAGCAGCGGCTTGAACGGCCCGGCCAGCAGCGGCTGGGCTGCCTTTTCGGTTTCATGGCGCTGGAACGCCGACAGCCCTTCACGCTGGTACACCCGCTCGGCCTCGTCGCTGAACAGCACGGCATCGCCGTCAAAGGCGATGCGCACCTCGTTCGGATGCGCTTCACTGGCGTGGGCCGATTGCGGGTAGACCTGCGCAGCCGGCACACCGGCTTCGAGCGCGGCGCGCACGTCGCTCAGGTGCGCCGACAGGAACAGATTGGCGTGCAGCGGCCGCAGGTAGCGCCAGGGCGGCTGCCCGCGCGTGAAACTGCCGCGTTCGATCGACAGGCCGTAGTGTTTGGCCGAGCGGAACACCCGCATGCCGGACACCGGGTCGTTGCGCGACAGGATGACCACTTCCACCGGCTGCGAGGGCGCGTGCGCATCGTCGGTGCGCGGCTGGTTGAAGGCCAGCAGCTTGCGCACCAGCGAGAACGCCACGCCCGGCTTGGCCGGCTGGTCCAGCCGCTCCAGTTGCAGCGCCATGTAGGCCCGGTCGCGGTGCTGGCCCGCCCCTTGTTCGAATACGGTGTTCTCTTCCTCGAAGTCGAACAGCGCACGCGACGAGATCGCCACCACCAGTTTGCCTTCGAGGGATGCGCTCATGTCAGGTGCTCCTGGTAGCTGCGAATCGGCCGCGCGACAAGAATCCGGAGGGATGGCCGGTTGTCGGCTTTCGGCCCATTGCGGACGTTGTTGGTCTTTCCGGAAAACACGACAGCCTGGAACCCGGCGGCTTGGTGTGGGACCAGGCCGACGGCGCATTCAGCTCCGCGGCTGTCCCCCGCCCTGCGGGCTCCTCCTTTATGCCGCTGCGCCGAACGCACCGCCGACCTGATCTCGGGGGCGGGGGTCATCCCGGGGGCGGGGGTCAGGTCTTGCATTGCGATACGGCAAACCAAGACCTGACCCCCCCGGGCGGGAAGTCCGGACCCCGACATCCCGAACACCGAAGACCCAGCGTCGTGGCAGGCGCAGCCCGGGGGGGGCGATTTCTGGGGCGCCGAGGCGCGGAGCTCGAGGGTCGGTGCGCGCAGCGCACTTCGTCATCATTTTGGCCGCGGTGGTCCGAACGGAGAGAACGAAGTGAACGCAGTGAGTTCTGCGGCCCGACCCTCGGGCGAGCACCACAGGGCAGTCGGCGCGTTCAGCGCCCGACCGCTCCAGTATGAGCCCCCGCCGGGCTGCGCCTGCCGCGACGCGCGCCAACGCCAACGC
>CAMAWD010000133.1 GCA_945861785.1 Rhodoferax sp. OV413
TGGGGCATAGGGCCGTCAGCAGCCGAACACACCAAAATGGCGCCGTCCATCTGCGCGGCGCCCGTAATCATGTTCTTCACATAGTCAGCGTGCCCGGGGCAGTCCACGTGGGCATAGTGCCGGTTGGCAGTCTCGTACTCGACGTGCGCCGTGTTGATCGTGATGCCGCGCGCCTTTTCCTCGGGTGCCGCGTCGATCTGGTCGTAGGCCTTGGCTTCGCCGCCAAACTTGGCCGCCAAAATCGTCGTGATCGCCGCCGTCAGCGTCGTCTTGCCATGGTCAACGTGACCAATCGTTCCCACGTTCACGTGCGGCTTGGTGCGTGCAAATTTTGCTTTTCCCATTTTCAAACAGCTCCAAAAAGGAATCTAAATGCAACAAATTTCAGATCAACCAGCACCGTCCAAGCGGAGGCTCCACTGCCGACAGCACATAAATATTCTGGTGCCCATTGCGGGAATCGGACCCGCGACCTCTCCCTTACCAAGGGAGTGCTCTGCCACTGAGCCAAATGGGCCTCTACCTAAACTAGCGCCTGACCAATAAATCAACCAATCGAACCGGACCGTGGAGCGGGAGACGGGAATCGAACCCGCGTCATTAGCTTGGAAGGCTAGGGTTCTACCATTGAACTACTCCCGCATCAGGGCTGAACCAAATCAACCCTAAAAGCCTCACATTCCACTTATTTCCAGTCACCCCAAATACAAAATCCGCATTTTTCGCTGGTGGAGAGGGCTGGATTCGAACCAGCGTACTCGTAAGAGGGCAGATTTACAGTCTGCTGCCATTAACCACTCGGCCACCTCTCCTTTGGTGAGCCGCAGATTATGCCACGGAAAAATTCAGCGTGAAGCGCCTTTTCACAGACTGAAGTCAAACTGCCCAATCCACTGGGGCAAGCCCTTGCCGGGCGAGAAAATCGTTGGCCACGCGGAAATGCTGGCAGCCGATGAAGGGCACAGGTGGGCGCCGGGCCGACAAGGGTGATGGGTGGTTGGCGCACAACACCAGACACTGGCCGGCGTTCTGGGCGGGCTCGAAAAGCGGCTTGCGGGCCTGAGCCTGTGCGCCCCACAACATGAACACGACCGGCGCCGGGCGCCGCAACACAGCCTGCACCAGATCGTCGGCGAAAGTTTCCCAACCGTGCCCGGCATGGGACCCTGGCAGGCCCTGCTCCACGGTCAGGCAGGTGTTCAGCAATAGTACGCCCTGCTCTGCCCAGTGCAGCAAATTCCCGCTGCGATTCGCCGCAGGCAGGCGTGACGGCGCGGCGCCCTCGCTGCAACCCTCGACTTCGGCAAGGATATTGCGCAAGGAGGGGGGCGGGCGGACACCGTCGGGAACGGAAAACGCCAGGCCATGTGCCTGACCCGGCCCATGATAGGGATCCTGTCCAAGTATGACCACCCGAACGCTCGCCAGGGGGGTCTTGGCCAGGGCCTGGAATGGCGTCGCCGGGTAGACAGTTGCACCGACGGCCAGCCGAGACTGAACGAACTCAGCCAGTTGCCGCCCCTCCGCCCCGTTGAGAAACCTGTCCACGACCGGCTGCCAGTCGCCGGCCACAGGCCAATGCCGGGGCTCCCAGGCCGACAGCCGATCTGCGACCAACACGTCAGTCAAAGGCAAACAGTTGCGCCATTGCCTTGCCCGGGTCCTCGGCGCGCATGAACGCTTCGCCCACCAGAAAGCCGCGCACCCCTGCGCCCGCCATGCGCAGCACGTCGTCGCGCCCGGTGATGCCGCTTTCTGTGACAAGCAGACGGTCCGGCGGCAGTTGACCCATCAATGCCAGGGTGGTGTCTAGCGACACCTCGAAGGTGCGCAGGTTGCGGTTGTTGATGCCGATCAAGGCGGTCTTCAGCTTCAGTGCCCGCGCCAGCTCGGCCGCGTCATGCACTTCCACCAGAACCGACATGAAAAGGCCATGGGCGATTGCCTCCATGTCACGCAACTGTGCATCGTCCAGACAGGCGGCGATCAGCAGGACTGCATCCGCGCCCATGGCCCGTGACTCATAGACCTGGTAGGGGTCGACCAGAAAGTCCTTGCGCAAAACCGGCAACTGGCAGGATGCGCGCGCTTGCTTGAGGTAGTCCACGCTACCCTGGAAAAACTGCTGGTCCGTCAGCACCGACAGGCAACTTGCCCCGTGTTCCGCATACGTTTGCGCAATGTCGGCTGGTTCGAAATCCGGGCGCAGGATGCCTTTGGACGGACTGGCCTTCTTGATCTCGGCGATCACTGCACTGCGTCCTCTGGCGATCGTCAATCGCATGGCTGCCTCGAAGTCGCGGGTCAGGATGCGCGACTCGGCATCTGCACGGACCACCGCCAGCGGTTTGCGCGCGAGCGCCTGGGCAAGCTCTTCGCGCTTGACCGCCACAATCTTGTTCAGGATATCGGACATGGTTCTTGTATCGGGACGAAAGCCCTGATCGTAGCCGCCTGCAGGCAGCCGGTCACAAGGTCACCGGCTGGCCGCTTTGACAACTCTGGGCTGCGGCGTCGGCCAGCACCTGTGCTGCGACACCGTCGGCGATGGTGGTCCGAAATGGCGCGCCGGTTTGCAGACACTCGAAAAAATGGGTGATTTCAAGGCGGTAGGCGGTGCTGTAGCGCTGCAGGAAAAAGTTCTCCGGCTTGTCGCGGCGCACACCTGTCGCGTCCGATTGCACCACCTCGCTCGGTGCATGGTTGCCACATTGCAACATGCCCTTCGATCCGAGCAGCTCGAAACGTTGGTCGTACCCGTAGGCGGCGCGGCGCGAGGTGTTGATCTGGCACAGGCGCCCCTGGCGGGTGCGAATGGTCACTGCGGTGCTGTCCATGTCGCCAAGTGCCCGGATCGACGGGTCGGTCAGGACCGAACCAGTGGCACTGATCCATTGGGCCTCATCCCCGTCGGCGCACAGGATCCAGCGAAACACATCGAAATCGTGGATCAGCATGTCACGAAAGATGCCACCAGAAGCCTGGATGTATGCCGCCGGCGGTGCGCCCGGGTCCCGGCTGGTGATGATCAGCATTTCCGGATTGCCGATATCGCCGCGGTCCATCCGCGTGCGCGCCTCGTTGAAAGTGGGGTCGAAGCGGCGTTGGAATCCGATCATGCAGGCCACGCCGGCCGCTTGGACGGCATCGGCACAGGCGCGCGCCCGGGTCACCGACATGTCGACCGGTTTCTCGCAGAAGATGTGTTTGCCGGCTGCCGCGGCACGGGTGATCAGGTCACTGTGGGTGTCGGTGGACGACGCAATGGCCACGACATCAATGCTTGGGTCGGCGAGCGCAGCGTCCACCTCCACCACCCGGGCATTGTGTTGTTGCGCCAGGTCGGCGGCGGCCACCACCACCGGGTCACACACATACCGCAGCTCCACACCGGGCAAGGCTGCCAGGTTGGAAGCGTGGATGCGGCCGATGCGGCCAGCACCAAAAATCGCCACGTTCTTCATGGTTTTTCCTTCAGGGATGGCGCTGGACTATACCGGCGATGCCGGCGGGGATGCACGCCCGTCTGCGGGGGCGTACAGGAGTTCGGTTCGGTAAGCCAACGCGATGAACAGGCTTTGCGCCAGGCACATGGTATTGGTAAGGGCCCGAAAACCAAAAGTACTGCTTTCGTGCACCACCAGGGTCACTGTCGACAACGCGGCAAGCGGGCTCATCTGGCTGTCGGTGATCGCCAGCACGCGGCCGCCGCGGACAGCCGCCAGCCGGGCGCACTGCAGCGACTCCTCGGCATACGGTGAAAAACTGACCACCAGCATCACGTCCCCCGCACGCATGCCGCGCACCTGGCCTTCGACCATACCGCCGATGCCGGACACCAGTTCGACCCGCTTGTCGGTGTGTTGCAGCGCGTAGGCAAGGTATGACGCGACGGCAAAGGAGCGGCGCAGCCCCATCACCCACACAGACGGGGCATCGACCAGCAGCGCCACAGCGTCGTCGAAGGTCGAACTGTGCAGATCCCGCTTGAACTCCTGCATGCCGGCAATGCTGCCCCCAATGAACTCGTCCGCGATGTCTGCGCTGCTCAGTTGGCCCTGCGCCGCATCGATGACGCTTCGGATGCGCGCCTGGTAGTTGCGGCTCGGTGCAATCTGCTGCGCAATGCCGTCCCGGAATATTTTCTGCATCTCGGTGTAGCCCGAAAAGCCGAAGCGCTTGGCAAACCGGATCACGGCCGATGGCTGGACACCGCTGATGCGGGCCACATCCTGGATACGGTCCAGACCGATCTGGTCGCGGTGCTCCTCCACATAACGCGCAATCAGCTTGAGCTGGCGGCTCAGCGACGCGAACTCTGTACGGATCGCTGCCAGCAAAGCTCCGGCGGAGGTATCGGGGACAGGTGCGCGCCGCAAAGAAGGTATGGAGGAAGCCACGGTCCGGTAAAGCAAGGGAGTAAATAGAAAACAGAAAAAATATTCTAAGTGTTTTCACTATTACTTATTTATTTCCTTCTGTCACGATCACGCCATAAGCTTCAGGCATTGTCCATACCTCCAAGGCGCACGGCGTTGCCGCCCGCGCGGTTCAGCCGATGCGCCGAAAAGAACAACCCGATCCATGCCACTCGACCCCATCATCTCCGTGCGCGGCCTGCGCGTTGCCTACGGTAGCAACGAGGTGCTCAAAGGCATCGACCTCGCGATTGCCCCGGGCAGCTTCGTCGCTCTTTTGGGGGCTTCCGGGTGCGGAAAGACAACGCTTTTGCGCACCCTGTCCGGGTTCACCCAAGCCACGGGCGGCTCCATCGCGGTCAACGGACGCGACATACTGCTCCAGCCGCCGGAACACCGCGGCATGGCGATGGTGTTCCAGTCCTATGCCTTGTGGTCACACATGAGCGTGGAACAAAACATCGGTTACGGCCTGAAGCTGCGTCGCGTGACCCGCGAAGAGATCCGCCGCCGTGTCGCAGCGATGCTGGCAATGCTGGGGCTGGAAGGTTACGGTGCCCGCCCGGTCACCGAGCTCTCGGGCGGCCAGCGCCAGCGGGTGGCACTGGGGCGTGCCCTGGCCATCGAGCCGCAGATACTGCTGCTCGACGAACCGCTGTCCAACCTGGACGCCGGCATCCGGCTGCAGATGCGGCACGAAATCCGTGCCATCCAGCGCAAGCTTGGTGTGACTGCGATTTTGGTCACCCACGACCGCGAAGAGGCGATGGTGATGGCAGACCAGGTGGTGGTCCTCGACCAGGGCAGGGTGGCCCAGGTCGGCACGCCGGAAGACGTCTACCAGCGTCCGGTGTCCCCCTACGTAGCGGCATTCATGGGTGCGGACAACATCATCGATTGCGGCGCCAGCACGGAGGCCGGCCGCCTGCAACTGCGCGTTCCTGGCATTCCCCAGGCAATGGTGCAACTCGACGTGCCGGCGGCCACCATCGAAGGCCGGGCGCAAATACACTTTCGCAGTGAAATGGCCACGCTCGGGGCCCCAGGCGCGCACCATGCAGACAGCCTGCAGATCCCGGGCCGCCTGCGCCAGGTCAGCTACCTCGGCGGCGGCTACCGCTGCGAGGTTGACACGGCGTGCGGTGCATTCTTCATCCACCACCCGAGCACCCTGCCGCTCGGCGACGCCGTCACGGTGCGCATTCCAGTCAGCGGGCTGCATGTGTACCCACGTTCGCTATCGCGCACATGACCGCACAGAGGCCCTCCCAAGGGAAATCTGCGCAATCGCTTTTCACCCTGTCATCCGTTTATTTCAACCGCAAGGAGCTTTCATGAATCCAGTCCGTCGCACCGTCGCCGTTTCCATCGCCATTGCGCTAGGCGTCCTGTCCACATCGGCCCAGGCCCAAGTCACGCTGAACGTGATCAGCGGGGGCTCGCAGAACATGGTGGACTACATCACCGACTACCTGGGGCCGCTGTTCGAAAAGCAGAACCCCGGCGTCAAGGTCAGCGTGGTCGGCACCGGCCCCGATGACGCCGGCTCCCAGAAGATGATGGAGAAGCTCCAGGCTCAAAAAAGCGCTGGACTGGCCACCTGGGACACTGACGTCATCATCCCCAACCAGCAGAAAACCGGCGAAATGGTGCGCGACGGTCTGTTGATGAAATACCGCGACAGCATCCCTACTGGGAAATTCGCTGTCAGCCAGTCGGCCAAAAAGGCGCTCGGGGTGAATGTGGACGGCTACGTGATGCCGATGTTCGAGAGCCAGACCGCCCTGGCCTACAACCCGGACCTGATCAAGAACCCACCCGGCTCCTACGACGAACTGCGCGCGTTCGTGGCCAAGAACCCGAAAAGCTTCGGCTACAACGGGCTCAAGGGCGGAATGTCCGGCGTGGCCTTCGTGGTCGGCTGGATGTATGCCTACGGCGGCAACGCCGACACCGTGCAGCAAGGTCCGTACGACGCCAAGTCGCCCGCCGGCTGGAAGAAGGCGTTTTCCGATCTGAAGGGGTTCAACCAGCAAGTGGTGTTCACACCTGGCAACGCTGGCACGCTGGACATGCTCAACCGCGGCGAGATCGCGATGGGGCCGGTGTGGGTCGACATGTTCCAGACCTGGAAGGCCGAAGGTCGCCTGGCGCCCAACATGAAACTCAAGATCCTCTCACCCGGCATGCCTGGCCAGCCCTACTACTACGCGATTCCCGCCAAGGCCAAGAACGTGGATCTGGCCAAGAAGTTCATCACCCTGGCCACCAGCCCCGAAGTGCAGGCCGAAGGCATCGTGAAACGCTTCAATTGGTATCCGGGCATTGATGCCAATGTCGTCAAGCCCGCACTCGACCCCAAGGTCTGGAACCAACTCTTCGTCGATGTGACGCCGGACGAACTGGCCAAGAATGGCAAACCGTTCCCGCTTGCGCCTTACTTCAAGGACCTGCGCGAGCAGTACGAAGCGCAAGTGCAAAACTGACACGGCCCGCCATGCGCCGACCATCCGCAACACTTGCCGCGCTGGCACTGCTGCTGCCGGCCCTGCTGATGGTCGGGCTGCTGTTCGTATACCCTCTGGCGTTCTCGCTGACGTACGCCTTCCGCAATGAGGTCACCGGCGGCTGGGACCTGGGCAACTTCACCAAGGCGTTTGCGCTGTACGGCAACGACATTGCGCTGACCGCCGGCGTCACCGTGCTGTCGACCGCCCTGGTTGGCGTTTTCGCGATTGCCATCGCAGGCTACATCACCCTGGGCGAAAACCCGAGATCGGTGGCGATCCTGAAATGGATCTACCGCTGGCCGCTGTTCATCCCCTTCGTGGTGGCGGCGCAACTGATGCGGACTTTCCTGGCCAAGAACGGGATGCTCAACAACACATTGATGTCGCTTGGCCTGATAGAACCGCTCCAGGCCCTGAGCTTCCTGGACTGGCGCGGCGTCGTGGTCACCTTTGTCTGGAAGCAGCTGCCTTTTGCGGCACTGCTGATCAGCGGCGCCATGGCCTCCATGGACCGCTCCATGATCGAGTCGGCACGCGGGCTCGGCGCAGGCCGCTTTCGCATCCTGATGGAGATTGTGTTGCCGCAGGTGCTGTCGACGGTCTGGGTCAGCCTGATCCTCTCCTTCGTCACGATGCTGTCCGCCTTGTCGGTGCCGATGATGATCGTCGCCGGATCACCCACCATGCTGACTGTGGACATGGCCTGGCGCGTGAACTCCTACGGTGATTACGGGGTGGCCAATGCCCTGGGCTTCGTGTCGTTCGCCATGAGCGGCGTGGCCGCGTGGTTCTATCTGCGCCAGGGCTTGCGCAGCGGGGGCCAGCCAAAATGACACTCACCCATTCACGTCTGCCCGGGTTCGTGGGTGGCACGGTCCGCGGTGTCCTGATCGGGCTGCTCGCGGTAGCCATCTTCGGCCCGCTGCTCAACATGCTGATCTGGACGGTCACCGAAGCCTGGTATTTTCCGGCCAAGCTGCCCGTGCGCTGGGGCTTTGCGTTCTGGAGCAAGGTGTTTCGCCCCGAGGCTGGCGCGATGCGCGCCCTGTCCACCAGCCTGCTGATCGCGGTGATGACCGTGATCCTCAGTCTGGCAGTTGCCATCCCTGCAGGATACGCGCTGTCCAAGCGCAATCTCCCGTTTCGCAGCCTGTTCCTGTTGTTTTTCCTGCTGCCGCAGGCGTTTCCGACGGTGGCGGTGCACCTGAACATCGCGCGCATCTTCTACGGTCTGGGCCTGACCGGGACCATCTGGGGCGTCATGCTGGTGCATGCCATCCAGGGCCTGGTGTTCGCTGTCTGGATCGCATCGGCCTCGTTCGCCGCCATCAACGCGGAGCAGGTGGAGGCGGCGCGCAACCTGGGTGCCTCGCCCTTGCGCGCATTCATGACCATCTCGCTGCCATTGGCCGCCCCCGGGCTGATGGCCAGCGCGATCTTCGTATTCCTGATTTCTCTCGACGAATTCTCGGGCACCTTCTTTGTTGGTGTGCCGGACGTTCAAACGTTGCCGCTGACCATGCTCAACGCAGCCCTGGAGGGCAACTACCAGATCGCGTCGATCACTGCCTTGTTATTGTTGGTGCCCTCGGTGCTGTTTATGCTGTTTGTCGAACGTTTTCTCAAGGCCGATGTCCTGTCGAGTGTCGGAAAATAGAATCCAGCCATGCCCCTCGGTCGCTCACGCAATGCGCCACCAGCCCAGTACTCGGTCTGGCTGCTTCCAGACACCCAGTCCGAAGCCCGATTGCTGGAGACCGTGGCGCGCCTGTCCGTGCTGCTCGGCGGCCCCAGTTTCGTACCGCATCTGACTGTGCAGGGGGACATAGCGCTGCCGATGGAGCGCATACACGCGCTGGTAGAGCGCATGGCCCGGCAGTGTGGACCGCTGTGCTGGACGGTCGGCAGGGTGGAATGCAGCCCCCACTTCTTCCGCTGCCTTTACCTGCGCTTCCCGCCGATGGCGGAATTTGCCCAGCTACAACAGTTGGCACGCAGGCAGACGGCCACTGCGCAAGGCTTGTCACCATTCCCGCACCTCAGCCTGGCGTACGGGGACACCCATCCCGGCAACACCGGCCTGTGCGACATCCTGGCTGAGGAATTCAACGGCCAGCAGATCACCTTTGACCAGATCGCCGTCTGCCGCTCCTCCAAGTCCGTGCCTATCCCGCAGTGGGAATGCCTGGCGCGGTTCCCCCTCACCCTGAGCTGACACCAGTCACCCACCCGCATGTCCACCCTGAACGTTCCTGCCGGCCGCCGCCATGACCTCGCCTGCCTGGGCCGCCTCGCCGTGGACCTGTACGCGCAGCAGGTGGGCGCACCGCTCGAAGATGTGTCGAGCTTCGCCAAGTACCTGGGCGGCAGTTCGGCCAACATCGCATTCGGCGTGGCCCGGCTGGGCCTGCGCGCAGCCATGGTCTCGCGGGTCGGCGACGAGCAGATGGGTCGCTTCCTGACCGACACCCTGGCGCGCGAAGGTTGCGACGTGTCGCAGATCCAGGTCGACCCGCAGCGCCTGACCGGCCTGGTGCTGCTGGGCCTGAAGGACCGCGACACCTTCCCGCTGCTGTTCTACCGCGAGAACTGCGCCGACATGGCACTGGACCCCGGCCTGATCGACGAGGACTTCATCGCGGGCTGCCGCGCGCTGCTGATCACCGGCACACACCTGAGCGCACCGATGGTGCGCGCGGCTTCGGCCAAGGCGCTGGAATACGCTGCCCGCCACCAGGTGCTGCGCGTGCTCGACATCGATTACCGGCCGGTCCTGTGGGGCCTGACCAAACGTGGCGAAGGCGCCAACCGATTCGTGGCCAATGCCGATGTCACCGGGCAGTTGCAGGCGATGCTGCCGCATTTCGAGCTGCTGATCGGTACCGAGGAGGAATTCCTGATTGCGGGTGGTGTGCCGGGCGACCTGCTGGCCTCGCTGCGCGCGGTGCGGGCAGTGTCGGCTGCGGCGCTGGTCGTGAAACTCGGTGCGGCCGGCTGCTGCTTCATCCCGGGCGCCATTCCAGCCCGGCTGTCCGACGCGCTGACCGCCCAGGGCGAGCGCGTCGAGGTCATGAACGTGCTGGGCGCCGGTGATGCGTTCGCCGCCGGTTTGATGACCGGCTTCCTGCAGGGGCAGGACTTCGAGACCGCGGCGCGGCTGGCCAACGCGTGCGGCGCGCTGGTGGTGTCGCGCCACGCCTGCGCGCCGGCCATGCCGACACCCGCCGAGCTGGCGCACTGGTTCAGTGGCCAGCGCACGCCGCGGGTCGATGCCGACATCCAGCTTGCGCATTTGCATCGCACCACGGCCGCGCGCCGCGCCTGGCCGGAGCTGCAGGTGCTGGCCTTCGACCACCGCAGCCAGTTCTACGACATGGCGCGGCGCAGCGGGGCCCCCGAGGCACGCATCGTCGCACTCAAGAAGCTGCTGCTGCAGTCGGTCGAGCAGGTGGTGCAGGAGCACGGGCTGCAAGGTCGCGCGGGCGTGCTGATCGATAGTGGCGCCTATGGCGCCGACGCACTCGCCGCCGCCACGGGTCGGGGCTGGTGGGTCGGCCGGCCGGTCGAGCTGCCAGGCTCGCGCCCGCTGCGTTTCGACGGCACCCTGTCGATAGGCAGCGCCCTGGTCACCTGGCCGGCCGAGCAGGTCGTCAAATGCCTGGTGCATTACCACCCCGACGACGCGGTCGACCTGCGCCTCGACCAGGAACTGAAAGTGCAGGAACTCTGGCAGGCCACCCGGGCCAGTGGCCATGAGCTGTTGCTGGAGATCATCTGCCCGCCCGGAGTGGCGCCCGGGGTGCCACCGGACGCCGCCGTGCTGCGTTCGGTTCAGCGCTTCTACAACCTGGGCATCCGGCCCGAATGGTGGAAACTCGCACCGATGCAGGCCGCCGGCTGGCAGGCGCTGGAGCAACTGGTCGCGCAGCGCGACCCGACCTGCCGTGGCGCCGTGATCTTGGGCCTGAACCAGCCCCTGGCGATGCTCGCCAACAGTTTTGCCATGGCGACAAGCCCGATCGTCAAGGGCTTCATGGTCGGGCGCAGCGTATGGGCCGATGCGTCCCGGCAATGGCTGGCCGGGCAGATCAGCGACACCCGGCTGGTGGACGCCGTGGCCGACAATTTTGCTCAGCTGGTGCGCGCCTGGCGTGACCGCGGCGCACATGCGCCGAGTGCGGTCGGATGAATTGCAAGACCCTGCAACCAGAGGCAAAGACCCCGTGACAACCCAAAGACTCACCATGGCACAGGCGCTGGTCAAATACCTGGCGGCGCTGCAGGTCGAACAGGCCGACGGCAGCCTGCAGCCCTATTGCGCCGGCGTGTTCGCCATCTTCGGCCATGGCAACGTGGCCGGCATTGGCGAGGCGCTTTGGGCCGAACGCGCCCGACTGCCGACCTGGCGCGCGCACAACGAACAGGCGATGGCGCATGCGGCCATCGCCTTCGGCAAGGCGCGCTTGCGCCAGCAGATGATGGCGGTGTCCACGTCTATCGGCCCGGGCGCCACCAACCTGTTGACCGCAGCCGCATTGGCCCATGTGAACCGGCTGCCCGTTCTGCTGTTGCCAGGGGACGTGTTTGCGTCGCGGGCGCCGGATCCGGTGCTGCAGCAACTCGAAGACTTCGCCCACGGCGACGTCAGTGTCAACGACGCCTTCCGCCCGCTCACGCGCTACTTCGACCGGATCACCCGCGCCGGGCAAATTCTCGACGCGCTGCCGCGTGCCATCGCCGTCATGAGCGACCCTGCCACCTGCGGGCCAGTGTGCCTGGCGCTGCCGCAGGACGTGCAGACCCACGCGTTCGATTGCCCGACCAGTTTTCTGCACCCGAAACCGATCCGTCTGCGCCGCCCCGCCCCGGACGCGGGCGAACTGGCGCGGGCAGCAGCAATGCTGCGCACCGCGAAACGCCCACTGATCGTGGCCGGAGGCGGGGTTCTCTACAGCCAGGCCGGGGCGCAGTTGCAGGCGTTTGCCGAAGCCCATGGCATCCCGATCACCGAGACCCAGGCTGGCAAGAGCAGCGTGCCCTGGAACCATGCGCTCAACACCGGCGCCATCGGTGTCACAGGGTCACCGGCCGCCAACGCGCTGGCGCGCGATGCCGACCTGGTGCTGGCAGTGGGCACACGCCTTCAGGATTTCACCACCGGCTCCAAAAGCCTTTTCACACAGGCACGGGTGCTCGGCCTGAACGTGCAGGCGCTGGATGCCCGCAAGGCGAGCGATACCAACCTGGTGGCAGATGCGCAGGTTGGTCTCACGCTGCTTTCCTCTGCGGTTCAGGGCTGGTCTGCCGACCCCGCCTGGACCGGCAAGGCACGGGAACTCGCCGCGTTTTGGGTGCAGCGTGTAGACGACTTGACCGCCGCCCCCCATTTGCCTGCCGGGCAACTCCCTTATGACGCCGACGTGATCGGCGCGGTGCGCGACTCGGCCCCCGACAGCGACACACGCGACGTGGTGGTCTGCGCCGCCGGCACCCTGCCGGCCGAGCTGCACAAGTTGTGGCGCGCCGGCGCGCCAGGCAACTACCACATGGAGTACGGTTACTCCTGCATGGGATACGAGATCGCAGGCGGCCTGGGTGTGAAGATTGCGCGACCCGAGAGTGAAGTGATCGTGATGGTCGGCGACGGTTCCTACCTGATGATGAATTCCGAGATCGCCACGTCGGTCATGCTGGGGCGCAAATTGATCATCGTGGTGCTGGACAACCGGGGTTTCGGCTGCATCCAGCGCCTGCAGATTGCCAGCGGCAGCGCGCGCTTCAACAACATGCTCGACGATTGCGTGGCACCCGGCGGTGAGGTGCCGGTGATCGACTTCGCCTTGCACGCGCGCAGCCTGGGCGCAGACAGCGTGCACGCGGCAAGCATCGACGCATTCAGGGCCGCCATGGAAGCTGCACGTGCCGCCACCCGCACCCAGGTGATCGTGATCAACACCACCCACACGCGCACCACCGACGACGGCGGCTGCTGGTGGGAGGTGGCCATACCCGAAGTGTCCGAACGCGCCGAAGTCGGCGAGGCCCGCGCCGCCTATGTGGCGGCCAAGAAAGAACAACACCCATGAACTGGAATGTACGCATCGGCATCAACCCGATCAGTTGGATGAACGACGACCTGCCATCGCTGGGTGGCGACACGTTGCTGGAGACCGCCTTGGCCGAAGGGAAAGAGATCGGTTACGAGGGGTTCGAGCTCGGCAACAAGTTCCCGAAGGAGGGCCCTGCCCTCAAGGCCAAGCTGGCCGAGTTCGGCCTGGCCTGCGTTTCGGGCTGGTACTCGGGATTTCTGGCAGAGGACTCGGTCGATGCCGAAATTGAACGCTGCCGCGAACACATGCGCAAGTTGCAGTTCAACGCCGCCCGGGTGGTGGTCTACGGTGAATGCGCCGGCACCATCCAGGGCCAGATCGACAGCCCGCTGGCAAGGCGTCCGCGTTTCACCGATCCTGCCCAGTGGAAGGCTTATGGCGACCGGCTGAACATTTTTGGCGCGCACCTGCAGGCCACCTACGGCATCACGCTGGCTTACCACCACCACATCGGGGCCTATGTGGAATCGCCCGACGACATCGACCACCTCATGGCCGTGACCGACAGCGCCAAAGTTGGCCTGCTGTTCGACACCGGCCACGCCTGGTACGGCGGCGCAACCGATGTGGTGGCCCTGCTGCACAAACACGTGGCACGCGTGGTCCACGTGCATTGCAAGGACGTGCGCCCGCAGGTTATCGCCCAGGCCCGCAACGACGGCTGGAGCTTCCTGACCGGCGTGCTCAATGGCACCTTCACGGTCCCGGGCGACGGTGTCATCGACTATGACGCTGTGTTGTCCACGTTGCACCGTGCCGGCTACCAGGGCTGGCTTGTGGTGGAGGCCGAGCAGGACCCGGCCGTGGCGCCAAGTTACCGCTACGCCAGCATGGGCTACCTGACGCTGCGTGGCATCGTGGACCGGATCAACCTGGCAACAGGCGTCTAGCGTGGACCGGGTTCCATCGGCCCGCAGTGTCTCCGTGCCGGTGCCAATGGCTGCTTTCGGCCCATTGCGGACGTTGTTGGTCTTTCCGGAAAACATGACAGCCTGGACCCCGGCGGCTTGGTGTGGGACCAGGCCGACGGCGCATTCGGCTCCGCGGCTGTCCCCCGCCCTGCGGGCTCCTCCTTTATGCCGCTGCGCCGAACGCACCGCCGACCTGATCCTGCAAAGTCGTTGGAACGCCGCGCACCAAAAACCCCCGCCAGAGGGGAAGGGGTCAGGTCTTG
>CAMAWD010000134.1 GCA_945861785.1 Rhodoferax sp. OV413
TGGACCGCAGCATACGCTTCTTGCAGGAGCTGCGGGAGAGCCATCCCGCCAAGCCTTTTTTCCTGTACGTGGCGAACAACGCGATGCATGCGCCCTTGCAGACCAAGCCGGCGGACATGGACAAGTACATCGGCCGCTACGACTGCGGCTGGACCGAGACGCGCCGGCGCAGGCTGGAGCGGCAGAAGGCACTCGGGCTAGTGCCGCCCGAGACCCGCATGGCGGCCTCCGACCCGCGCACGCCGTTGTGGGACGCCACCGCACCGGACCTGCGTCCGATGTATGCGCGCCACATGGAGGCTTATGCGGGCATGCTCGATAACGCCGACCAGAACGTCGGCAAGCTGGTGCGTTACCTCGATGGCATCGGCGAGCTGGCCAACACCATCATCGTCTTCGCATCCGACAACGGCGGCACCGATGCGGGGGGCGAGCACGGACTGTTCAACAACAACAGGCGTTATTCGGGGCTGCCGAACCATCCGCTGGAATACGAACAGGCACATGCGGCGGAACTCGGCTCCGGTCGCAGCATCGCCGTCTACCCCACCGCCTGGGGCGAGGTGTCAAACACGCCGTTCCCGAGTTTCAAGAGTTACACCGGTGGCGGCGGCCGGCGCGTGAGCTGCATCGTCTCGTGGCCGGCGCAGCTGCGCGACGCGGGAGCCATCCGCACGGACTTAATGCATGTCACCGACATGATGCCGACCCTGATGGCCATGGCCGGCGTGCCGGCGCTCGCGCACAACCAGGGGCTGCCGGCGCGTGCCATGGACGGCCTGGACTGCAGTGCCATGCTGCTCGGCGCCAAGCCTTCGCCACGGCGCGCGCAGTATTACGAATGCTGGGCCAATCGCGCCTTCTACCGCGATGGCTGGCTGGTGCGCTCGATCCAGGTACGCGATGCGCCCATCGACATGGACAACTGGACCCTGCACCACCTCGACAAGGATTTCTCGGAGAGCGAGGATCTCGCTGCGCGCCATCCCGCGCTCCTGCAGGAACTGGTGACCGCCTTCGATGAAGCGGCGTGGCGGCAGCTCGTCTATCCGCTGGACAACCGCGGTCGGCCGGGCAAGTTCAGCGACGTGCCGGCCTGGCTGCGCGAGCGATCGAACCACCCGCGCCGCTTCTTGCCCGGCAGCCAGAGCGTGCACCGGATGGACGTGGTGCCGATGATCGCCAACCGCCACTTCCGCGTCGTCACGCGTTTTCGCTGGTCCGCCGGCGACGCGGGCGTGTTGTGGGCCTTGGGCGACGTGATCGGCGGCATCGTGATGTATGCCGAGCACGGCGCGCTGCACCTGCACTACAACGGCTTCGGCTACCCGGCCGACCTGGCGCCCACCGCATTGACCGAAGGCGAACGCACGGCCACGCTGGAGTACGAGGCGCTGGGTGAACGCCGCGGCTGCGGCCGTATCCTGCTGGACGAAACACAAGCCGGCGCCTGGCAGGATCTGTCGCCCACGCTGATGGTGGGCCTGTTCGAGGGATTGGACGTGGGCCTCGACCGCCGCGCGCCGGTGTCCTGGGACCTCTACCAGCGCCACGGCACGTTCCGCTACAGCGGCACGATCCACGACGTCTGGCTGCATCCGGGTCCGCGTGCCGCGCGCTGACCCTTTTCTCCTCTTGCCTTTCTCAACCACAACACAGGAGCGCACACCGTGACCATCGACCGCCGAATCTTTCTGCTGGCTTCCGCCGCCAGCATGGGAACCTTGCCGATGCAGCGCGCGTTCGCCCAGGGGGCGGGGGCCTGGCCCGAGCGCGCCGTGAAGTTCGTCGTGCCGTTTCCGGCCGGCGTGGCCATCGACACGCTGCTGCGCACGGTATCCACGCGCCTGGCAGAGGTGTGGAAGCAGCCGGTGATCGTGGAGAACAAACCCGGCGCCGGTGCCAACATCGGCATCGACTACGTGGCCCGCGCGCCGGCCGACGGCTACACCATACTTCCCACCGCGAGCAATTTCTCGGCCAACCCAGCCCTTTATTCGAAGGTCGGCTACGACCCGCTGAAGGACTTCGAACCGGTCGGCGGCCTTATCAAGACCCCGGCCGTGGCCATGGTGGATGCCAGATCGCCGATCATGTCGATCGCCGACCTCGTCGCGCGCGCCAAGGCGAAACCCGGCGCGATGCAATACGCGTCAGGGGGCAACGGCACGCTGGCGCATTTCTCGGCCGAGATGTTCAAGGCAGCCGCGGGCGTGGACATGCTGCACGTGCCCTACAAGGGCGGGCCCGAGATGATGACTTCGCTGCTGTCCGGAACCACCGACGTGGCTTTCCCGGTGCTGGCCTCGATGATTCCGCAGTTCAAGGCCGGCAGGTTCCGTCCCCTTGCCGTCACCTCGGAACAGCGCATGCCCCAGTTGCCCGACGTGCCCACGCTCAGGGAGGCGCTGCCGGGTGCCGGGTTCGTGCTCGAATCGGAGAATGGCCTGGTGGTGCCGGCGGGTACGCCACCCGCCGTCGTGCAGCGGCTGAACCAGGACATCATGCGCATCATGCGCGACCCGGCCATCGCCAACCCGCTGATCAATCAAGGCTACACCATTATTGCCGGCACACCGCAAGCCCTTGCCGCGACGCTGCGCGACGACGTGACCCGGTATGCGGAACTGATCCGACGCATCGGCCTGAAGCTGGATTGATCTCGCCGCCAACTGGAAGGAAGCACCCATGAAGGTCACGAAGTTCACCACCTACCGCGTCGCGCCGCGCTGGATGTTCCTCAAGGTCGAGACCGACGAGGGCGTCACGGGGTGGGGCGAGCCGGTCATCGAGGGCCGTGCACGCAGCGTGGAAACGGCGGTGCACGAGCTGTCCGAACTTGTGATTGGGCGTGACCCGGCGCGTATTAACGACCTGTGGCAGGCGATGTACCGGGGCGGCTTCTACCGTGGCGGACCGATCCTGATGAGCGCGCTGGCGGGAATCGACCAGGCGCTGTGGGACATCAAGGGCAAGGTGCTCGGTGCGCCGGTCTGGCAATTGCTGGGCGGCCTGGTGCGCGACCGCATCAAGGTGTACAGCTGGGTCGGCGGCGACCGGCCGCAGCAGGTGGTGGAAGACATGCGCAGGCTGCAGCGGGCCGGCTTCGACACCTTCAAGCTCAATGGCTGCGAGCAGTTGCAGACGGTGGACAGCCACCGCACAATCGACCGCGCCGTGGCGGTGGTGGCCGGAGTCCGCGAAGCGCTGGGCGACAGCGTGGACTTCGGGCTCGACTTCCATGGCCGCGTGTCGGTGCCCATGGCGCCGGTGCTGATCCGCGAACTCGAAGCCTTCAAGCCGTTGTTCATCGAGGAACCGGTGCTGGCCGAACAGGAGGAGCACTACCCGCGCCTGGCTGCGATGACCGCGATCCCCATCGCTGCCGGCGAGCGCATGTTCTCGCGCTTCGATTTCAAGCGGGTGCTCGCGCGCGGCGGCGTCGCGATCCTGCAGCCCGACGTGTCGCATGCCGGCGGTATCACCGAATGTGTACGCATCGCAGCCATGGCCGAGGCCCACTACGTGGCCCTGGCGCCCCACTGTCCCCTCGGCCCGGTGGCCCTGGCAGCATGCCTGCATGTCGACTTCGTCTCGCGCAACGCCGTGTTCCAGGAACAGAGCATGGGCATCCACTACAACCAGGGCGGCGAGTTGCTGGACTACGTGCTGAACAAGGAAGATTTCGCCTTCCACGACGGCCACATGCTGCCGCCCTCCAGACCCGGATTGGGCGTGGAGGTGAACGAGGCCCTGGTCATAGAACGCAGCAAGAGCGCGCCGGACTGGCGTATCCCCGAATGGCGCCATGCGGACGGCAGTGTGGCGGAATGGTGAGGGCCGGTAACGGCGGTTGCCCGGCTTGACGGCCGGGCGGGCGGGCGGCCAGCTCAGGCGCGAAGCGCCTCCACGATCTGCAACGCAGCGGTCGCAGGCGAGAAGAGGCGGGCGGACAAGGCCCGGCAGCAAAGCCCGCAACGCTATAGTTATCCACAAACGCCGTTCAAGAACTCAGTTTCAGCACCTTGTCAAAGTTCAATCGGCATCGGGGTGTTGCGGACAAGCAGAGGGTATTTCCATGAAAATCGCCAAGGTGACGCCTTTCCTGATCGGCCCAAGACCCAGCTCAGACGGCTGGTCGGCTGGCCAGATCGTAGTGTTCGTGAAGTTGGAGACCGAGACCGGCATCGTTGGTTGGGGCGAGGCCTATGCCCTGAGCCACAGGCAACGGGCAACCCGGGAGATCATCATTGCATTGGGCGAAGCCCTTAAGCAAATGCCCGAGGCGAGTCCGCGCGCCTTCCTGAGTCGCATCGCCAAGCCGATGGACAGCAAGCATCCCGGAATCGATTACGCCGCGGCGACGAGCGCGATCGAGATTGCGCTCTGGGACCTACTGGGTAAGGCCGCGAATTTGCCATTGCATGCCCTGCTGGGAGGTGCCATCGTCGACAAGGTGCCGGTCTATGCCAACGCCTGGGACTCGCCCGTACAGACGCCCGAAGCCATTGCTGCGCGATGCGCGAGGATGCGCTCGGAGGGCTACCGCGCGGTCAAAATCTATCCCCTGCGCCAGCCGACCCTGGCGGGCGCTGAAGCCTGCGTCCGCCTGACCCGCGAGGCGGTCGGCCCGGACGTCGACATCATGCTCGACTTCGCGGTCCAGCAGGACCCGCGGCGCGCACTGCGCGCAGCCCGGTTGTTCGAGCCCTACGAGCCTTATTGGATCGAGGAGCCGCTGGCGGGCGACGACCCCGATGCGTTGGCCGAGTTCCGCGCAGCCACGACTGCGCGCATCACCACGGGCGAACGCCAGGCGGGCCTGCGCCACTTCCGCCAACTGTTTGACAGGAGAGCGGTCGACGTGGTCAACCCCGACATCGCCGGGGCCGGCGGCCTGCTGACGATGCTCGAGATCGGCGCCATGGCCGACGCCCACTCGGTGCTGATCTCGCCCCACAGTTGGAACAGCACGACGGTGGCCTTTCTCACCATGCTCCACGCCTGTGCGGTGATGCCAAACGCGATCTACGCCGAGCTCTATTACGACTACTTGGAGTTGGGCAACGATTTCGCCGACTGCGACTACGTCATCAAGGACGGCTTTGCGAGCCTGCCGCAGGCGCCGGGGCTGGGCGTCACTATGAACGAGGACGCACTTCGGTCGCTGGCGGTTTGAGGCCTTACGTCCTGGACCCGGCGCCCACGGCGAACCTTCTGCGCGGCTAGTGCCTGCCGACGGCCAGGAAGCCTCCTAGTTCACATGGGTTGGTTACGGCATGGCCGAACTGCGGGCGAATAAAGTTAGTTCAACAGCTTTTGTTGAGGCCCCTTCAAGCTCAATGCCGGGCAGCTTCCGAAGCAGATTTTGGTGCCAACGCGGTAAACACGTCACGCATAGTGAGCATGCCGACGTCGCGACCATCGTCCGTGACGCGGTAGATCTTGTCCACGTCGCCGTTCGACACGCCGATCGCTTGCTCCAACGACTGGCTCGCGTCGAGCGATTCAAGCGCGGCATCGCCTCGCGTCAGGGGGTGCATGATGGAACGAACCCGAAGCACCCGCGCGCGGTTGATATCGCGAACAAATGATTCGATATACGCCTCCGCCGGCTTCATGACGATATCCTGAGGATCCCCCTGCTGGATAACTCGCCCGTCATTCAGCACCACCAGGTGGTCGGCCAGGCGCAAGGCCTCATCAAGGTCGTGCGTGATAAAAATGATGGTCTTATGCAGTTCGCGCTGCAACTCGAGCAGCAGTCCCTGCATGTCAGTGCGAATGATCGGGTCGAGCGCTGAGAACGCCTCGTCCATGAGCATGACCTCAGCCTCTGAGCACAAGGCGCGCGCAATGCCGACACGTTGTTGCATACCGCCCGACAACTGGTGCGGATAGTGCGATTCATAGCCTGCCAGACCAACCCTGGTTAACCAGCGCTTGGCGTTGGCCGCGGATACATCTGCGGGTTCGCCGCGGATGGTCGGCGCCAGCGCCACATTTTGCAGGATCGTGCGATGCGGCAGCAAAGCGAACTTCTGGAACACCATCGACATGCGACTGCGACGCAAGTCGCGCAGAGCGTCGGGCGCCAAGGTCGTGATGTCCTGTCCGTCTAGGAGTACCTGGCCTGCGGTTGGCTCGATCAACCTGTTGAGGTGCCGGATCAACGTGGACTTGCCAGAGCCAGACAACCCCATGATCACTGTGATCTGCCCCTGGCGCATATCCACCTGGATGTTTTGCAACCCGAGAACATGCCTATGGCGCGTGAGCAGTTCAGATTTCGTCATGCCGCCACGTACCAGTGGAACCATGGATTCCGCTTCGGGTCCGAAAATCTTGTACAGGTCACGGACCTGCACCTTTATCGGGGCACGGTGTCGCGCGTCTTCACTCATGGCTTGTGCGCGAGGTTGATGCGCTGCAACGCAGCCTTGCTGACACGGTCGAGCATGATTGCCAGGATGACGATTCCCGACCCGGCGACAAGCCCGACACCCAACTCCAGGTTGTTAATTCCGCGCAGCACCAGCGTCCCGAGACCAGGCGCAGACACCAGCGAGGCGATCACCACCATGGACAAAGACAGCATGATGGTCTGGTTGACACCCGCCATGATATTCGGCAAAGCCAGCGGAATCTGTATGCTGAAGAGCTTTTGTCGCCCGGACATGCCGAATGCATCGGCAGCCTCCAACACGTCGCGGTCAACCAAGCGAATCCCGAGGTCGGTCATGCGGATCACTGGCGCGATCGAATAGACAATGATGGCGATGCCGTACAACTTCGGTTCGGTAACACTGAAAAGGAAGATAAGCGGAATCAAGTACACGAAGGTCGGTAGCGTCTGGAGTGTGTCCAGCAAGGGGATAATCATCCGTCGAAATCTATCGTGCATCGACATGGTGATGCCGATCGGCACGCCGAGCAGCACACTAAGACATGCACAGGTCATGATGATTGCAAGGGTCTGGATAGCGTACGTGTAGTGGTCTACAAAAGCCAAGAAGAGTAACGACGCCAACACCAGCCCAACGACGCGCGCCGATCGAGTCGCCCCCAACACAAACAAACAGATCAAGGAAATCATCAGCCACCAGGGGGTGGATTGAGCCAACTGAAGGACGGCCTGAAGTATCCAACTTAGTGGCTGGGTCAGCGGATCCAGAACGACCTTCATACCATCCTTGGCACCGAGAAATAACGCTTCGACACCGGCAGTCAGATCGCGCGAGCGTGGAATGGCTCCGCAGGCCTTGTTCAATTCATCCAGTGATGGAAACGGCAAACCCCACAGTGACAACTCTGTGTTGGTGGCGCTCGTGCCCTTCGACTTGGCCAGAAGCTCGGCCATGGTCATAGGGCCTTTTGTCGCTCCTGCGGCGTCGCACCAAGAGCGAAGCCCTACCGAGTCGATCAGGTCGACATAAATGCTCACAGCCGTACCCATGCGTGGTCAATCCGCATAGGCCGGCGCCCGAGTGAAGCGTCCAAACGCCACCTGAGGTCTATCTCCAGTGGTGTTGATCGGATCATCGAAGCAGATTGGCCAGCTTCTTCCTAGCGTCGTCATTGAGCCAAGTTGTCCATACCGATTTGTATTTTGTCAGAAAGTAGACGGCCGTCTCGTCGGCAGTGGCCTTGTTGGCTTCTCTCCAAGCGATCAAATCAAGCATTTGGTCGTTGGTGAATGCGACCTTGGCCATTAGTGCAGCCGCCGCCGGTTCGCGCGACGCGAAAGTGGTCGTTACCGCCGTGATCACTCGATCACGGGGATAGCCTGACTTGCCAGCAGTTGCGCACTCACGCCGCATGTTGCAGTCATGCACGGATTTGACGTACGGCCCCATATCCACCTGCACCATCGGAAATTTCGCCATCACCGGGGTTGGCGACCAGTAGTAACCGAACCACGGCGCCTTATCCTTGAATGCCGCAGCAATTGAAGCAGCCAGCGTCTCGCCCGAACCATGATTGAAGATGACCATGCCCCGCTCAGGCATATTCCAAGCCTTAATCAGGTTGTCACCGACGATTCGACATCCCCAGCCATTTGGGCAGTTATTGAATCGCCCGCCGACCAAAGCTGGATTGGCGAGAATGCCTTCCAACTTCTTCAACTCCGGGTGTGCATCAGCCAGGTACTTGGGAATCCACCAGCCTCCACTGGCCCCGTCCGACAAGACGTCGGTCAGCGTCTTGACCTTGCCGGCCGCCTCCAGTCCGGCATACGCTGGTGCTGAATTAATGAAGAGCTCTGTGACGATGTCGGGTTGCCCAGTTTCCGCCACGGATGTCACAGCGGGTTGCGCCGAACTTGGAATCGTGGTCACGTCGCAACCGTAACCCTGAGTCATCAAGAACTTCGAGACTGCGGTCACGATGGCGGCAGACGCCCAGTTCATTTCCGTGATGGTGACTTTTCCGCAATTGGCGAGAGCACTGCCCGTGGAGAGCGAGAGACTGGCCACCACTAATACGAGCTTAAAAGAAAGGAGTCGCATAATTATCTTCCTTCATGAATAAAGACCAAAAAGAATACATGCGTGAGCACCGAATTTTCCAAATCGAAACCCTTCACAACTTTACGGAAAATCATTGATTTCCAGTCGGAGAATCGCCAATCAATAGCCACCGGAATCGGTCGTGCAGATTCGGGCTGTATCGGGCTGTATCGGGCTGCAAATCTGCCCTGTCGGGTCACTAAGACGAATAATACTGAGAGGGCTTGCGCCAAGCCAAATTTCCGACTGTCTATTCCATTTGAGATTCTCCCCGAATTAGGTTGATGGGCGTCACTCAATTGCTGCGAGCATTCCGCCATGCAATCGCAGCCTTCAATCCATCCGTCGAACGGATTCGATCGAACTCTTCTCGCTCTGGTCCCATGCTCGCCTCAATAAGGATGGCTGAATCGACTGATGCAAGCAGAGCATTCCGCATGCCCTGGCCATCGAGCCCTCTGTTAATGGCACGTTTAGTCATCCGCACTGACAATGCTGAGGCAGTCGCGATGAGCTTGGCTACTTCGTTGGCTTTTTCGCGGTGCTTACCTGGTTCAACGAGGTGATTGACGATTCCCAACTGATACGCGCGTTCTGCTGTAATGTCGTCCCGACCGGTCAGAAGAATGTCTTTGGCTGCCTTTGGTCCTATTACCCAGGGAAGAATGAGCGATGCAATAGATGCGCCAAAGCGAACTTCGGGTTCACCGAACACCGCGGTGGTATCGGCGATGGTGATGTCGCATGCAACCGCCAGTTCCAACCCGCCGGCGATGCAATGCCCATGCACGGCGGCAATAGTTGGCTTAGGACAATCCCAGAACTGCATGATGAAATCGAAATCGCTTCGCAATACTCGGGACCAGTCACCAACGCCTACGTTTTTTTTCAGCGCGGCCTCCTTTAAATCGAAGCCCGCAGAGAAAGCTCTACCCTCAGCTGCGAGAACGATGACATGAACGTCGTCGCGTGCGGTCAAGTCCGCCATTGCATGCGTGACTTCGGACATCATCTGACCGTTGAGTGCATTGAGGCTCTTGGGACGATTGAGGGTGATGAATCCGATGCGGTCCGAGATTGCCAAAGTAATCTGGGTATATTCCATAAGTTACAGCCATCTCAAGTCAGGATTACAAGACAGTCGACGGCAACGATGGTGCGCCCATCGACGACGAGCGGATTCACTTCCATTTCCGATACACGCCCGCTCAACGAAATGCCAAGTCGAATAAATTTCTGGACGACGGTGGCAATCTCATCAATATCTGCCTTTGGTAGACCCCGAGCGCCGTTTAACAAGGTGAAGATTCGTAGGGATCGGATTTTGTTTGCAATGTGCTCAAGGTCATCGCCCGGCAGGAGAAGAACGAAATCCTTCAAAACCTCGGTGAATATTCCGCCAGCACCAAGCGTGAAGACAGGGCCAAACTGCTCATCTTGAAACAAGCCCAGAATCAATTCGACGCCTTTGACTTGCTTCTGAATCAGCGCGGATGAGCCATGGCCAAGCCTTTCGAATCCTTCGATCGCCTCTCGAACTTGGTCGGTGCTCATCAGATTTAACGCGACACCTCCAGCTTCGGTTTTGTGGGCGATGCTAGGCACGTCAATTTTCGCAACCACAGGAAATCCGATCCTAGTTGCGAAGTCGATGGCATCCGCGTAGTTGGCAGTTATCTCCCAATGCGCCACGGGTATGCCGGCCTGTTCGAGCAACGAAAAGCTGCTTTTCGCGTCGAGCGTATGGGTCTTCAGACTCGGCTCATGTGGAAAAGCGAAGTCATCGGCGCCTCCTTGAAGTGCCCACCGGCGCCTGAGAGCAGATTCATTGCGCGCCCTAAATTCGCTGAAATGGCGCAGCGCACGAAGGCCGGTCTCGGTTCCCGCGATGACCGGGATACCTTCGGAGCGCAGTTGAGCCGCCACCACGGGCGACAACGTTGTTGCGATATTTGACATCACAACCATCGGCTTATCCGTTGCCGCGTGCGCCTCGCGCACTGCGTTGGCGCAAGCATGTGTGAATTCACGCCCATCTGGAAGATTGGATGCCATCGCGACGGTTCCGATGCCACGATCGGCGGCCAATGCTTTCAAACAAGGAGCAATGACGTTTCGTCCGTCGCCCCAATAGTCAAGTGGATTTTCAGGTTTGACGCCGGGGTCTAGCAACGGCGAAAGTAGTTCGATAGTGCTTTCTTCGAGCGTCGGGAAACCTAGCCCGATCTCGCTACCAAGATCGGCAATGAGCTGGCGCTCGCCACCCGAATCAGTGCCAATTGCCACACCACTGCAGATTGGACGTCGCTCGTTGGCGAAAAGATCGGCGCAGTCAAGCATCTCATCCAACGTCCGAACTGAAATAACACCGCATCGCTCAAAGATGGCGTCGTACACATCAGCGCGGCCAGACATCGCCCCACTGTGTGATTGAGCGAAGCCCTGGCCAGCTTCACTGCGGCCAAGCTTCAAAACGACTACAGCAACGCCTCGTGCATTGGCCTTTGACACGGCACTCAAAAAAGACTCTGGATGGCGGATGGTTTCCAACACACATAGGACGACCCGGGTCTGGGGCTGCGCTACCAGAAACTCCAAATATTCGCTGACTGAGGTTACGAGTTCCTGACCTGCTGATATCACGTAGTTGTAGTTCAATCCACGCTTGTTTCCGACCAGACCAGACCAAGTCGAGCCGCTGTGCGAGACGATGCCGATGGGACCGGTGCGCTGGATAAGGCCGGCAAACGGAAATCCCGTAAGTTGAATGCCGTCTTCATAATTCACGTAACCCATACAGTTTGCACCGCAAACCGCCATGTTCGCGTCGCCGGCAATTTGTGCGATTCGCTCGGTGAGCGGACTACCGTCGGAGGCACTGCCGACCGCTCGGCCAAACGCAACGGCCGACTTCGCTCCTGCCTTGGCTGCGCTGACAAATACGGCTTCGAGCGTGCCGTCGGCGACAGCAAAGGCCACGCAATCCACGGCTCCCGGAATCTCGTCGATGGAGTGGTAGCAATGCGATCCGCCGATTTCGTCGTACTTATGGTTGACAAGGTGAACTGTACCTTCGTAGCCCATCGACTTAATTGCACTATGCAATTGGGCGCCGAAACTGCCTTGCGTCGGACTGGCACCGACGATGGCGATCGAACGTGGGCGAAGGAGGGCGCTGATCGTCATTGATCACTCAGCGGGCCTGGGGCCGTAGAACCGGATACATGTGCCGCGCGAAGGAGGCACAGCATGACATCACGGAATTGCAGGAGCGGTGCGATTGATCGTTTAACTTTGGAGCGCAGGACCGCTCCCTCCCAGCTCGCCCAGAAGAATTGCGACAAAAGTTTGGGATCAAGGGTGCAGCTGATTTCACCGCTTTCAACGGCCTCTTTCAAGCATGCTTCCATGTGGGCGGCCCAGCTGTCGAATACATCCCCAATGCGCGCTGCTAACGCATCGTCCAGCGATCCAAGTTCCTGCCCTAAGTTGCCGATCAAGCAACCTCTCCGAAAGTCGAACTTCTCCATACCTGCGATCGACTCGTCGATGTAGTTGCTGATTCGCATGAGAGGCCGCTTGGTGGGATCATGCAATATGCGACATAGCTTCCGGTCCCAAATCTCCGCATATCGCTCCAACACGGCGAGACCGAAGTCACTTTTGCTGCGGAAGTAGTGGTAGAAGGATCCTTTGGGTACTCCGGCACTCTTAAGCAGAGCGTCAAGTCCAGTCGCGGCAAAGCCCTGCTCTGACAGCACCTCCAATCCCCTTGCGATCATCCGCTCCCTGGCGGCTGGTTCTTTCATCTGAGATCCCGTTAATTCAAAATTAGACTGGTCGTCTTGAGTATGGCGAAAAAAAACGCGAACCGTGCTTTCTATGATTCGACGCGGGCGAAACCCCAAACTGTTCTGTCTTCAAGAATACACATATCGTCATTTGTTTACTCAATGTGCCACAACAAACCAATATGCGCAAGTCCTAGCCTTGTCCTATCCAGGGCTCCGTCATTGTTCAGGGTACGTTGCTGATTTCACACAGGTATTAACCCCTACTGGCTTTTTTTCGCTGGTGCCGGTACAAATGCAGGCATACCATTTGCTGCGCCAATCTCATCTGTAGACCTCAAGAGAGTACGGGTTCGCCTAATCAAAGCTGACGAACGCGCCCACTGGGAGGCCTTGATGCGCGCTCACCACTACCTTGGTTTCGTGGCGCTGGTGGGGCGCAGCCTGCGCTACGTCGCAGAGATCGATGGTCATTGGCTCGCTTTACTGGGCTGGGCCTCTGCCGCACTCAAAGTAGCAAGCCGAGACGACTGGATTGGCTGGTCGCCCACGCTGCAATGGCAGCGTCTGGCCTGCATCGCCAACAACAGCCGTTTTTTGATTCTGCCGGGTGAGCGCGTCAAGAATCTGGCCTCCCGCATTCTTGGCCTCAATCTGGCCTGCTTGAGTCAGGATTGGCTACTCGTTCATGGGCATCGGCTCATCTTGGCAGAAACCTTCGTTGATCCCAGTCGCTTTAGCGGTACTTGCTACCGCGGCGCCAATTGGGTCGAATTGGGTCACACCCGAGGTTTTTCCAAATCCAACGACACCTACCACCCACACGGCCAACAAAAACGGGTCTGGGTGTACCCCTTGCACCCACAAGCCCAGAGTATTTTGTCTGGTGCTGTTGCACACCCGGCACTGCCACGACTGGAGGTGAAGATGATGGTATTGAGCGACACCGATGCGCAGGCGCTGTTTGCGCGCCTGAGTGCCATCGATGACCCCTGCGCCAAGCGAGGACTGCGCCACCAACAGCGATCATTGTTGGCAATCATCCTGTGTGCAGTAATCAGCGGCGCGCAGGGCAGTACCGCCATTGGTGAATGGGTCAAGCGACTGCCTGCGGCGATGCTGCGCAGACTGCGCTGCCGCCGCGCCCAAGATGGCAGTTATGAGCGCCCCTCGGAGCCCACCATCCGGCGCATGCTCAAAGGCATCGACATTGAGCAACTTGAAAGTCAGTTGGGTGGCTGGTTGCAAACCCAAGGGCAGAGAGGCGAGCCCATTGCAATTGATGGCAAGGTCTTGCGCGGCACGCGCAGCATCGGCGCAACCCAAGATACGCTGCAACTGGTGAGCGCTTTTGGACACCACAGTGGTATGGTCATGAATCAGGTGGCCGTGCCTGACAAGGCGAGTGAAATGAAGGCCGTCAAACCCTTGCTCGACGCGATGGAGTTGACTGGGCGAGTGGTCACCGCTGATGCCTTGCACACGCAAATCGAAACGGCACAGTATTTGGTCCAAGACAAAGGGGCGCATTACCTGCTTACGGTCAAAGACAACCAGCCTACCCTCAAAGCCGATATTGCCAGCCTCCACATGGAGGCATCCCCCCCCTGAGCATGTCACTTTGGATAAGGGGCATGGTCGGGTGGAGACCCGGCGCATCTGGAGCAGCGAGCGGCTTGCTGGTTATGTGAATTTCCCTCACGCAAAGCAGGTCGCCTGCGTGGAGCG
>CAMAWD010000135.1 GCA_945861785.1 Rhodoferax sp. OV413
CATCGGGCCGGTGACAATCTGGTCCAGCAATTCAGACGAAATGTGCGGCAATACCGCTGTGGCCGCCGCAGCGGTCTTTACTTTCATTGGCATAGATGCTCCTTTTTGACATGCTATGCCTCAAACACAAAATTCCTGACAGGCTCCCGCGCAGTGCTGCCGCCACTGACTTCTTCAGCGCCGACGATTCCTTCTAGACCCATCATGTATTTACACAGTCACTGTTTATGCAAAAGCAGGGTTTTTGACACAGCCAATGCAGCGTGACAAAAAGCTGCGTTTCAAAAAAACCTATCAGTCATCCAACAGCGTGTAGTTCAATACCGACCCAATGCCGTACTGTGCTTCCGCCAACTGACGTGCTTGGTAGTCGCTGTGCGCATAAACAATGGTGTTGGCAGTCTGGTACGCATTGATGCGAACCCAAATCAAGTACCTGTTCACGTCTCAAACCCTGCCCGCAACTTGTTGCAGCGCTGTTGCGCGGGTGGTATCTGCGTGGGTTTCTGTGCTGCTGTTAACTTCAATCTTGCGAGTTCTGTTGTCAGTGCGCTCATTGTGTGGTCCTTTGGTTGTGTAGCAATGAACACACTGTAGTTTCAGACCCAGCACTTGGACAACCGATATCTCGTATGGTCAAAAAATCTGGAACACCTGCCGGCACAGTGCGTGCTGCACCGGGCTTAGGGCAGGGCACTTGGATCGTGCAGACCGGGCGCTGCGGCTGCCCGCGCTGGTTTGAGCAGCTGGACACGGGGTTGGTGGCGGTGGCTGTTAACGCGGTGGCTTTGATCCGGGAATTGGCTTGGGTGGTTTTTTGACCATACGCGAAGAGCAAATGTAGGACCTACATGGCTCGGATTGATATTTTTGACCATACGCGGGCAAGGGCAGATCGTATGAGAGCGTCCATCGAGAATTCCAGGTCTAGTGAATGGGACCACACAGGCCCACCGGAGCTGCAGTATTCACCTTTGACGCGCTGATGATCCTGGGCATACCCTGAGGGCGTCCTGAGGGGCCAGACATGACCGGAATTCGGGCCCGTGCCAGGGATCAGCTACCGAGCTTGTATTTTTCTGCTATCGCCTTGTGTGCCACCGACTCCTCGCGGATCAGGGCCCGCAATTCCGATGGGGAATTACCGACCAAGTCATACCCCGCCTTGGTGAGTGTGTCGCTGACCTGTGGATCACGAAGCGCCTTGACGATCTCGGCATGCAGCCAGCTAACGATCTCCGTGGGCATTGCGGGTGGACCGACGATCCCGAACCAGGTGATCATGTCCAGCCCTGGGACGATTTCCCGCATCGAGGGGACGCCGGGCAGCTGCGGATTGCGCGGATGCCCGCCAAAGGAGAGCGCCCTGAGCTTGCCGGCCTGGGCGACGACGGTGGCCACTGTATCGACATGCGCATCGATAAAGCCACCCAGGGTGCTAGCAATCGCATCTGCATTCGAGCGAAACGGCACCAGCAGGAATATCGCCCCGGTGGCCTCCTGCAGGCGCAGGAGATTGACCTGGGTGCCGGCGCCGGAGTACCCGATCTTGACCGACTCCGGCTTGAGCCGCGCCACGGCCAGGAAATCGGGGAGCGTCTTGGCGGGGTGATCGGCCTTGACAGCAATAACCGGACCGACCTGCACCAAGGCACTGATGGGCGTGAAGCTTTCAGGGCCAAAGTCCAGGCCCTTGGTCATGTAAGGATTGAGCGTGAGGGCGCTGGCATAGGTGTAGGCCAGCGTATAGCCGTTAGCCTGGGCACGCGAGACCGGCGAAAGACCGATGGCTCCGTTGCCTCCGGGCCGCTGCTCGACCACCACGGTTGCTCCGGTATTGACCTTGATGCGCTCAAAAACCACCCTGGCCGGCATATCGAGCGCACCGCCGAGATTGCCGATGATGCTGATGGGCCGCGATGGAAAAGCCTGAGCGAAAACGCTGGGGCTACCCATCAAGGTCCCGACACCGAAGCCCAGAAAATGCCGACGGGCGACACCGATTCGTTGTGTTTTCACGAGACTATTCCTTTTTTGTCAGACGGTGGGGGGTGAGAGGGCATGCACAAGCTTTTCCAGGCCCATGGCCTGGTCCAGCGCTTCGACGGCTTCAATGATGGCCTGAGCCCGGCTGTCGCCCCAGCGGAGGCCCAATCGGCGCATGAAAAGCGCCTTGACGCGGCCCTCATCGCGTTCATAGTGCGTGACGGCCGGGTAGGGGACGCTGTCGATGCTGATTAGACTGCCATCGCGCAGCCGCAATCGGCTCACAGTTCGTTCGGCGGCGGCGCTGAGGTTGACCTGCTCATGCAGGTCCGGATGTGCCGTCAGCTCCACCAGAGCGCTCAAGCGCCGTACCTCGGGGGCTGGGTGCGGCAGCGTTGCCACATCCTCATAGAGGAAACCTGAACCGGTCAAGGCCAGTGCGATGGCCAGCTTGAGGCTGAAGTGGGTCATCTCGCGCGACAGGTCTGGCGCGGCCCCATAGACCTGCCTCAGCGCCGGACTGCTCAGGCACTCGATGCCGACGATGTCTGCGGTTGGGTAGGTGGCGGTGCGGCGATGGACTTGAAGCCCGTGAATGGTCGGGTAGATCCCGGTTGAAAAATGAAACACTTTAGGAAGAAATCCGCATTCGCCAAAAATGAATCGGTCGCCCAAACCATCGAGGAGCGCGCTCGGGTCATACCTGCCGTAGATCTCGCAGAAAGCCGACAGCACATCCAGTCGGCCTTCGATACCTTCTGCGGCCAGACCGGCGGCATACAGGCCCAGGCTGCCTCCCAAAGGCGTGCGCAGAACCACATGCTGGCGTGGCGCCTGCGCCAATAGCCCGGTCCCCATGTCGCTTGCTATCGAAAGGGCCAGGGCCGCCCTGGCGGGATCCATTCTCATCAGATTGGCAGCAGAGGCAGCGGTGGCCAGGCCGTGTACCGGAGACGTGAAAGGAATCTTACGGTCGGTAACCGGCTTGATCGCGGCGCCCACACGAATGGCCACCTCACTGCCAGCGATGAATGCCGCGATCAGATCCGCGCCCTCCCGCCCCTGCGCCTCGGCCATGGCAAGTGCCGCCGGGAAGACCACAGCGCTCAGGTGGGTGCGGGCCGGCCAGCTCCAATCATCGCCGTGGGCCATCATCGCCGATCCACTGGTCACCAGCGCGGCCAGCTCGGGCGATGTGCGTTGTGCGGTTCCCACAATGGTCGATCGCGGCGCAGCGCCTTGGCTTTGTGCATAACGCAGCAGGGCGGCTCTCCCCGGGTTCAACCGAGGATGGTCGGACACCAGGATGCCGCTGATGATGTTGAGGATCGCCAGCTTAGCCAGGCGCACCACATCCTGCGGTATCGACGACAAGCGCAGTTCGGAGGTGAAGGTCCCGAGTCTCTCGAGCTCAGTCGTAGCTTGCAAAGCCATTAAACACGGTCTCCTGAAGTGGCGATCAATTTGAAGCATGGTACTTCAAAATCGCAGGCTCCCGTCGCCCCACTGCTACCCTGCTGCCTACCAAGTAACTCGTATTCGAGGGCTGAGCGCGTCTCGTGTAGTCAAAAAATACAAATCCCTCGAAACGCCGGTGCTTTGCTGACCAAAAGCCGTGGCCTACATCACTGGCACCGTGGATCAAGAGTTGCTGCTGCGCCGTGAATATCTCTCAGCTGAGAACCGGATTTTGATCCAGCAACTCCAAGGCAGCTTGCGCCTGACTGATCCGCAGAGACAAACTCTTGCAGAAATTGGCCACCGACTGGGCCGCAAAGCACTGGGTGATGTGGCCAACATCGTCAGACCCGAGACAATCCTCTCCTGGCATCGACAACTGGTTGCAAAAAAGTTCGATGGCTCCAAAGCACGTGCAACTGTGGGACGCCCCCAAATCAGTCAAGAGCTCCAAGCGCTGATCCTACGCATGGCGCGAGAGAACGCAGGCTGGGGCTATTACCGCATTGCCGGTGCACTCAAGAACCTTGGGCACACAGTGTCAGACCAAAGCATAGGCAATATTCTCAAACGCCACGACATTCCCAAAGTCCCGCAGTGCAAGATGCAGAGATTCCAACCTTTCGACTGACGTCGATCCGCTCCCGGCGCGTGGACAATCGGAGTAGGGTAGCTTGAAAGCCGAGCCCCCGAACGAAACTACCCGTACATCTCAAACTATGTCATCTTCAACAAAGCCCACCCGTAAGGACTCTTCCGTATCTATTTCTTCTCACGCCTACACCGAAACCGACAGCGAAGCCGCATCACTGCTTGCGAGCAGTTGGCGCGCGCGTGAGCACATCGAATCGCTGCCTGCAGCGTGCCGGCCCACCAGCCGCACTCACGGCTATGCGGTGCAAGCCCGGTGGCCCGCGCTGACGGGCCGCATCGGCGGCTGGAAGATCGCCGCCACGAGCGTGGCCGGCCAGCAGCACATTGCGGTCAGCGGGCCTCTTGCAGGGCCGGTATTTGCCGACCGGGTGGTTACCGATGGCGCGACGGTGTCGCTCGCCTCCAACCGCATGCGGGTTGCCGAGTGTGAAATCGTGTTCCGCTTCAAGCACGCCATCACACCCCGTCCGAAGGGCTACATCCGCGCGGAGGTGCTGGCCGCGGTCGACGTGGTGCAGCCCGGTATCGAGGTGCCCGACTCTCGCTTCGTTCATTTCGAAAAGGCTGGCGAGGCCCAGTTGATCGCCGACTGCGCATGCTCCAACGACATGGTGTTGGGCGCGCCCATACCACCGGCGGGACGCCTCGATTCACTGATCTCGTTGGCGGTTCAGGCCCAGGTGAGCGACGGCCGCGTTCTGCATGGCGTTGGCAGCAACGTGCTCGGCGACCCCGTCGAGGCGCTGGTGTGGTTCGTGAACGAAGTGGGCGCTGCGGGTCAACGCGTCGAGCCCGAGCACTTTATCACCACCGGTGCTTGTATTACGCCCATCCCCGTCGAGCCCGGTATGTCGGTACAGGCTGATTTCGGCTGGCTGGGCCGGATGTCGGTGCGGTTCGCCTGAAGGCGCCGGCGGCGCCCGACCGTGCAAAGAAAAAAGCCCTGTATTGCAGGGTACCGGACGATATCGGGCAAACCGGCGCGAAGGTGCTGCAGCCGATGTGATCCCGCAGGTCGTCCGTGTAGAGCACATGGCGCAGAAATCAGTCCACGCCTTTGCGGGCTCCGCCCGAAGTGCCATTGGTTCCCCTTCTTGGTCTGTTCGTATGGTCAAAAAATTCAAATACATCTGCCCCATCAGAATCAAATCCCGGCCACCACGGTCTAAGGCAGGGCGCTTGGATCGTGTAGACCGGGCACTGTTGCTGTCTGCGATGGGTTGAGCTGCTGGGCAGTGGGGTTGGCGTTGATCTGGAAATTGGCTTGGCTGGATATTTTGACCATACGGGGTCAGTCAATAGTCGGCGCCAGGGTCAAATCTACGTCGGCGCCAATACAGATGCTCACATAGCAACCGATGAACCCATGAATTCCAGCATGTTTTTGCCAAATGCCCGCGGGTCTTCGAAATAGGGAAGTGCCCCAGAATCAAACACTGTGAAGCGCCAATTGCCCCGCCCAGTAAATCGCTCCTTACCCCGGTAGTCGACAAAATCGCCGCGTACGCCGTGGCTCATCCAGACAGGCAGGCGAAGCCGGTCGTAGACAGTGGTGATATCGGCGCTAAACATCTGGGCTGACAAAAAGCACAAAGGCGCATGCTCTGCGCCAGGCTGGCGCGTGGCCCAGACCGCGTACTCGTACATAGTTTCGTCAATGGCGCGGGAGCCCCAGGTCTTGTTCAGAAAATAGCGAATCACGCCCGGTCGCGTGAGGCCTTTGAAAAGGAGGCGGCCCCATCCCGGACCTTTTAAAGTGGACCACAACCAGTTCTGTCCATAGGTGGTTCCTTCTGCTGCTTGGCGCAGCTTGAGACCGGTCATGCCGGTGGGACTGACCAGGGACAGGGTATTGAAGGTTGTGGGTTGTTCGGATGCGGCGCGTGCCAGAAATTCACATGACAAGGATGCGGCCATGGCATCAATCGGTTGGTCGCTGTGTTGCGTGCGGATGTAGGTGCTTAGGTCCAGGATGGCGTCAGTCATCAGGCGGGGGGTATACAAGCGGTCTGAGCGTTCAGAGGTGCCGTAACCCGGTAAATCGATGGCGTAGACCGTGCGGTGCTGACTCATTAAATCGAATATTGGCCGAACCTCGGCAGCGCTTGCCGCAGCGTTGACGGTATGGACCAAGAGCAAGGGCTTGCCTTGTCCTTTGACATAGGCGCACAGGAAGCCGTTTTTACTTGGGATTGAACAGAGCTGTCCGTTGAGTGAAAGCAAAGGTGGCCTGCTATGGTTTGAACTGCTGGGCGCGGGGTTGGCAGCTGTGGCTGCTAGAGCGGCAGCGTTGATCTGGAAATTGGCGCGGTCCGGTTTTTGACCAGACCGTTTGGAAGGGCGCGGGCTGTTAATGATGTTGTGTATGCAGGGAAATTTCATCAGAGTGAAAATTCTCTCTATCGCAAAAACCGGTCGATCCGGTACGGCTTGCAGCATCTGAAGTAAGTTGTGGCTTGATCGGGTAAGTGCTCCCTATAGTTGGCATCCGGCCGCTGCCTCCCAGGCATGCCGCCAACTCAAAAAAACGCCATCGTCCGCACTTCGATACTCTCTCGGCGGGGCGCGTCAGCGGCTGACGTGGGGTCTTCAAAGGCGGTATGCCCCATGAACCGACAGCGTCCATCAACCTCGCTGTCGTAGGTTTTCAGCATCAGCGCGTGGTGGGGCTCCATTTTTGGAAAGTACATCCAGCGGTGCTTTGGCGAATGCCGCATGACATAGATCTCACCTGTGCGCTCGCGGTATTTGAGGTCCATGCGCAGCATGTCGTCTGGCTGGTGCGTCTGCGCATCACACATGGCAAGAGGCAGCTCTTCGACGCGGCGGTGCAGGGGCTTCCAAACGTTGTAGAAAGCCACCCGACGCTCGAGCAAGGCCTCGGCCTGCTCTCCCATCACCTGCCGAACACGCTGAGGCCCACTATTGACGGTGTAGTCACTGTGTACCAGCATGACAGCGGGCCTTTGCACTTCCGTCTGCACCTTCAGATCAGCCGGCATGCGTTTGCGGACGGTGTGGTCAAACACCTTCACCATGCGGGCACCGGTATGGGCTTTGACGAAATCGACCACTTGCGCATAAAACACAGACTTGACGGCTGCATCATCGTCAAAGCTCGAAAAAGGCGCGTCAAAGTCATGCAGCTCAAACCCCTCCCGGTCCAGCGAAAGCTGCGCGCGCAGATGCCAGGCGTCGTGAATCTCTACGGCTTGAGGATCGGTTCCGGGCGGGTTTAAATCGGTTCCTGGTTCCGGTTCATAGAAATAGTAGTCGGGCGCGCACCCGTTATCGACTGTGTAGTTCAGCGTCGCTGGAACGGATACCGATACCGTCATGTCTGTCAGGCCTCCGCCAGCACGGCTGACTGTTTTTTGGTGGTGAAGCCCTCGCCAACCCATGTTTTTTGCCAGCTTGGCAGCGACTCGACATTTTGGGTGAGCCAGCGACTCAGGTTCTTATGCTGCGCAAGCGGCAGCTTTTGCCAGCCGTGCAGGTGCATGGGCGCAGCCAGAGCAATATCGGCGATGGTCGGGGTGTTGCCAGTGACCCAGGGTCGGTCAGCCAGGCGGTTGTCGAGAATGCTGGCGAGCTTGTGGAAGTGGGCATCGTGCGCCGCCAGCACGTCGGCATCTGGCTGCCCACCCAGCAGTGGTTTGACGCAGTTTTCAACCAGGTACAAATAGCAGGCGGGGAACCAGCTCGACGACTCCCACAGCATCCACCGGTTGATGTCGGCGCGCTTTTTCAGATCTTTAGGATAGGCCCTCTCCATGCCAGCCTTGTCGGCCGCATATTGCAAGATGGCATTGGACTCCCACAGCACCAAGTCGCCATCGACCAGCGAAGGGACGGAGGCGTTCGGATTAATGGAAAGATAGGGCTCAACCTTGTGCGCCCCCGTGAAATAGTCAACGTGTACGAGTTCAAAAGGAATGCCCAGAAAGTCCAGTCCAGCAAGAACTTTGCGGCAATTGACGGTAATCGGGTCGGCGTGAATCTGCATCTTTGTCTCCGGTTGTTTTGGTGGTTTTCACAGTGGCTTGATCACGAATCGAGTTTAAGGATGGATCGCCTTCAACACATCTGGTGTAATGCAAACCGTTTGTATCCAAAGTCGAAACAATAAATCAATCGGGAAACGACTTGACAACCGTCAGCTCCAACATGCTGCTGGCCTTTTTAAAGGTTGCGGAGCGCCTGAGCGTTAGCGCGGCGGCCGACGACCTGGGCATTAGCAAAGGCCAGGTCAGCAAACGGGTGGCCCTGCTGGAAGAACAGATTGGAGCCACGCTGTTCAGCCGCTCTACCCGTAAAGTAGCCTTGACTGCGGCAGGCGAGACTTATCTAGAATTTGCGCGGCGGGCAGTAGCGGAATTGCTGGCGGGAGAAGAGCGGCTACGAGCGCTGCGCTCTGAATTGAGCGGAACTATTCGGCTGACGGCGCCCGTGTCATGGGGCCAAAGGGTGCTGGCAAAGCGCTTGCCAGAATTCTTGCGGCTGCATCCGGCCATTGAAATCGAGCTTGAGTTTAGTGATCAGCTGGTTGACCTTGCCCGTCACCGCATCGACATTGCACTGCGCTGGTCCGCCACGACCCAGCAGGAGATGCATTGCACTGCGCTAAACCCCATCGGCTGGTTACTGGCCGCGTCGCCGAGCTACCTGGCGGATGCTGGAATACCCAAAGACCCCGAAGACCTGACCGGACATGCCTGCTTTTCCTACTGGCGTGAACATGCCGACGACACCTGGACTTTTAGTAACCTTGACGCAGGCCAGGAAGGCGCCAGTCGCAAAACCGTCCAGGTAAAAGGCCGCTACCACGTCAACAACCCAGAGGCCGTGACGGATGCCGCCATTCAGGGACTAGGCATCGCCATGCTTCCAGATTACCTTTGTGATGATGCGTTGAAAACCGGCCAGTTGGTGCAGGTGCTTGCACACTGGAAACCGCAGACCCGGTTTGGTTCCCACATCACCGCCGTGGCCGCACCCGAGCGCATGCTGTTGTCTCGCAATCGGATGCTGCTGGACTTTTTAAAAGGCGGCGGTTGACGAATTAGCACGACTGAATTCTGAGGGCTGTCTCGCCGTGGGATATTTGGTGGATGTCAGCAGGGTGTTGGTTCAGTTGCTGGCAGAAAGAAAACAGACAGTCGACGGTCACACGTCCATAAAATGCGGTTCTAGCAGTAGCTATTCACGTACGTTCGGTGCGGGCTAGAGGCCTAATTTTTAGCTTATGGTGCACGTCTTGGGCGCTGGCGGGCACGCGGCCAAAGCGCGCATTGTGCCGGGCCACATACTGGGGCAGCCAGGCCTTGGCCGCTTCAAGGGTGCTGATACTGGCCAGCCGCAAGGCCTTGACCAAACGGTCTTGCAGCGTCTGAAACGCCCGCTCCACGCGTCCCTTGGCCTGGGGCGAGTAGGCCAGGATGGAGTCGATGTTGAGTTCCCCCAGGGCGCGCTCAAATTGGGTGGGTGTTGGGTCTTCGCGGTCGTGCTTGGTGAAGATGCTGTGGCGGTCGCTGTACAGCGCCAGCGGGCGGCCTGTGGCAGACCACGCCAAAATTGACTCGGCTCGTGCGCGGCCAAGGCCGGGCAAGCACTTCAACGCATGAAAGCCCGGGCGCGGTCTTCTTGCGCAAGCGCTTTGGAATTAGAAAGGGTGTCGCCAAGGCCCCAAAGTTTGCCACCGCGCCTAGGTCCAAAGAGCGCGCCGACGCATCACCGCCCAATGGCGCCAGCACATGCTCGGGCAAGAGGAGCGCGTGCTCCGCGCGCAACCAGTTGCCGGGCTGCCAGGCTCCGTCGCAGCCTGAAATTTCCGTCTTCAACTAAACTTAATTTCGCTGATCTGAACCAGAGGTTGCGGGTCCGTGTAATTGGGAATGTCCGCCATGTCAAAACGTCCGCTCAGCGTCGGGGAATACATGATGCTAACTTTAAACATAAAATTTTCTTTAGTTAAACGTTGTACAAAGCGAATAAATTGAAACGAGATCTGGGCCTTGCAGAGGGCCGACCGCATCCGCGCCTTCGAGGCGCGCCGACGTACGACCGAACCCTGGCTTTTCACCTGAACCTACTAAAAGGAGATTCCGACATGCCCATCCAACGCCGTGCCACGCTCGCCCTGGCCCTATTCGCCGCACTTGGCGACCCCGCTCTGGCCCAGGACAAGTACCCGAACAAGCCTGTCACCATCATCGTGCCGCAGGCCGCCGGCGGTGCCAACGACGCCATCGCCCGGGTGATCGCACAAAAGCTGACCGAGCAGACCGGCCAGACCTTCATCGTCGACAACCGGCCGGGCGCCGGCGGTAACTTGGGCACCGTGGCTGCGGCCAAGGCGCGCCCGGACGGGTACACCCTGATGCTCACCGCCGACAGCTCGATGGTGATCAACCCCTCGCTGTACAAAAGCACCGGCTTCGATCCGCAGAAGGACTTCGAGCCGGTCGGCCCGGTGGCCACGGCCGGCTACGTGCTGGTGGCCAACCCCGCCTTTCCCGCCAACAACGTCAGCGAACTGATCGCACAGGCCAAGCAGCAGCCGGGCAAGATCAACATCGGCTCGGCCGGCAACGGCACACTGAACCACCTGATTGGGGAAATGCTGGGCAAGCAGACCGGCATCGATCTGGTGCACATCCCCTACAAGGGCGCAGCGGCAGCCGTGATCGACCTGATTGCTGGCCAGGTGCAGGTCTCGGTCCAGAGCCTGCCCTCGTCCATTGCGCACATCCGCAGCGGCAAGATTAAGGTCCTGGGCGTGGTCAATCCCAAGCGCGTGCCCGCGCTGCCCGATGCCCCGACCATCGGCGACACCGTCCGGGGCTTCGGCGCGACACCGTGGTACGGCCTGTTCGTACCGGCCGGCACACCCAAGGCCATCATCACCCAGCTCAATGCGGAGATCGCCAAGGCGCTGGACAGCAAGGACGCCCAGGATCGGCTGGCCGGCGTGGGCTGTGAACCGTTCAAGTCCACACCCGAGCAGTTCGCCACGCTGGTGCGTGAGGACCTGCCGCGGTGGGCGCGGATCGTCAAGGAATCGGGCGCCACCGTTGACTGAAGGAGGCGCCGTGAATCTGCCTGACCTACAACCCGGTGCGCTGGCCGGCCTCAAGGTCGTCGAGATGGGTCAGCTTATCGCCGGCCCGTTCGCCGGCAAGACGCTGGGCGAATTCGGTGCCGAAGTGATCAAGATCGAGGCGCCTGGTGCCGGCGACCCGCTGCGCAACTGGCGCCTGCTGCAGGACGGCACCTCGGTCTGGTGGCAGGTGCAGTCGCGCAACAAGCGCTCCGTCGCGCTGGACCTGCGCCAAGCCGAGGGCCAGGCCATTGCCAAGAAGCTGATCGACCAGGCCGATGTGCTGATCGAGAATTTCCGCCCCGGCACCATGGAAGGCTGGGGCATGGACTACGACGCGCTGGCCCGCAGAAACCCGGGCCTGGTCATGCTGCGCATCTCGGGCTACGGCCAGAGCGGCCCCTACCGCGACCTGCCGGGCTTCGGCGCGATCGGCGAAGCGATGGGCGGCCTGCGCCACCTGACCGGCGAGCCGGGACGGGTGCCGGTGCGTTGCGGCATCTCGATCGGCGACACGCTGGCGGCCCTGCATGGCACCATCGGCGTGCTCACCGCGCTCTACCACCGCAAGGTCAACGGCGGCAAGGGCCAAGTGATCGATGTCGCCCTGACTGAAGCGGTGTTCAACGTGATGGAAAGCCTGGTTCCCGAGTACAGCGCCTTGGGCGCGGTGCGCGAGCCGGCCGGCTCGGCCCTGCCCGGGATCGCGCCGTCCAACGCCTACCGCTGCACCGACGGGGTGGTGCTGATCGCCGGCAACGGCGACAGCATCTTCAAGCGGCTGATGCAGGCAATCGGCCGCGACGACCTGGGCGCCGACCCCGCACTGGCCGACAACGCCGGCCGGGTGGCGCGCGTGGGCGAACTCGACACCGCGATCGAGGCGTGGACCGTGCGGCGGCCGGTCACCGAGGTGCTGGAGGTACTGGGCAACGCGCGGGTGCCGGCCGGCCGGGTCTACACCGCCAAGGACATCGTGGAAGACCCGCACTACCGCGCCCGCGACATGATCCTGCAGCAGGTGACCCGCGACGGGCACCAGTTGGAGGTGCCGGGCATCGTGCCCAAGCTGATGGGAACCCCGGGCAGCGTGCGCAGTTCGGCGCCGCGGCTGGGCGACGACACCGACGCGGTGCTGCAGGAAATCGGCTTTGCCGCCGGCGACATTAAGGCATTGCGCGAAAAGAAGGTGGTTGCATGAACATGAACAACGAGGTGTGGGCCGGCCGGGGCCGGCGTCTGCACCTGCAGGAAGTGGGCACCCGCGACGGGCTTCAGGCCGAAGCGGCCTTCGTCCCGACCGAGGACAAGGTCGCCCTGGTCAATTTGCTGTCCGATGCGGGACTGGCGAAAATTGAGGTGACCGCCTTCGTGTCGCCCAAGGCGATCCCGGCGCTGCGCGACGCTGAGCAGGTTTTGCGCGAGATCCGCCGTCGCCCGGGTGTGGTGTACAGCGCCCTGGTGCCGAACGTGCGCGGCGCCGAGCGCGCCATCGAATCGCGGGCCGACGAAATGAACCTAGTGATGTCGGCCACGGAGAGCCACAACCTGGCCAACCTGCGGATGACGCGCGAGCAGTCCTTCGCCGGGCTGGCAGAGGTCGCAGCCATCGCCCGGGCCGCCGGCGCCGCCGTGAACGTGTCGATGTCCTGCGCCTTCGGCTGCCCGATGGAAGGCGACGTGCCGGTAGAGACCGTACTGGGCTGGTGCGGCCGCTACGTCGAGACGCTGGGCGCCCACGGCGTGACGCTCTGCGACACGACGGGCATGGCCTTCCCGACGCAAGTCGCGGAACTGACGAGGGCCTTTCGCGAACGCTGGGCTGACACGGAGCTCACGTTGCACTTCCATAACACCCGGGGCATGGGCCTTGCCAACGTGCTAGCCGGCGTCGACGCCGGCGCCGACCGGTTCGACGCCTCCTTTGGCGGCATCGGCGGCTGCCCGTACGCGCCGGGCGCGAGCGGCAACGTCTGCACCGAGGAGATCGCGCACGCGCTCGCGCTCATGGGCTATGACACCGGCATCGACCTGCCCTTGCTGCTGGCGGCCGCGAAACGGCTGCCAGCCCTCATCGGCCACGATATTCCCAGCCAGATCGTGAAGGCTGGGCGCCGCCTCGACCTGCATCCACGGCCCGCCGACTTCGACGAGATCCGCGCCCGCGCCCTGGCGCGGGACACCGCCTGAACATCCCTTAAAGTCAAAAAATTCAAATATGCCAACCCGTATGGTCAAAAAAATCAGAAGTGGGATTGCGTGTGTGGTGTTGGGGCGGCTGTGTTGGTGACCAGTGCGAGGCAGAGTGGGGCGGAGCAAGGTGCTTGGGTCGTGTAGGCCGGGCGCTGCCGCTGTCTGGGCTGGTTTGAGCTGGGGTTTTGTTGTCGCATCTCCAAATTATCCGTTGACCTGCATGGCCTGGGGTTGGCTGCGGTGGCAGTCAAAGCGTTGGCGTTGATCTGGAAATTGGCTTGAATGGATTTTTTGACCATACGGGGTGCGTTTGAATGAGCACGTTTGCGTCGTTGCGGGATGGTTTTGGCGAGGGGGTTGGGTCGCCGCGGGCTTTGCTGGAGGTTTGTCTGGAGCGGATTGAGGCGCGCGAGCCGGTGGTGCGGGCGTTTGCTGCGCTGAATGTCGAGGCGGCGCGGCGGAGTGCGGATGCGGCGACGGGGCGGTGGCGGGCAGGGACGGCGCTGTCGTTGATTGATGGGATGCCGGTGGCGTTGAAGGACATCATTGAGACGGCGGATTTGCCGACGGGGTTTGGCTCGCCGATCTTT
>CAMAWD010000136.1 GCA_945861785.1 Rhodoferax sp. OV413
CTGATGCGCCAGCTCAGCACCCGCCGGGAGTACCAGTCGATGACTGCCACCAGATAGACAAACCCACGTTCGAGCCGGATGTAGGTGATGTCCGTGCTCCAGACCTGGTTGGGCCGCACCACGGCGATACCGCGCAACAGGTAGGGGTACACCTTGTGCTGTGGATGCGCCCGGCTGGTGTTGGGACCCGGTGCCATGCCCGCCAGACCCAGCGCACGCATCAGCCGCTGCGCCCGTTTGCGGTTGACGGTGTGGCCGCATTGCCCCAGGTACACCACCATTCTTCGGGTACCGTAAAACGGGTGGCGCGTGTACTCCTGGTCGATTAGTCGCTTGAGCATCTCATCGTGTTGGTCAAGTAGCCTGGGCCTTTGCCGCGCATAGACCGTCGCACGTGATACGCCTGCAAGCACGCACTGGCGCGTCAGTGCAACCGTCGCCGTGGCATCCTTGTCGATCCACGCTTGGCGCATCATGGCAGGCTCACTCCGGACTTTTTTTTGAGCCAGTCGAGCTCCATTTTCAGTCGCCCGATTTCGCCGTACAACCGATCTGGTGCGCTGTGCGCGGCCACTGGTTGCGGACCCCGCTTACCTTCAAACAGCGTGCGGGCTTGTTCCTGGATTTCCTTTTTCCACTGGCTGACCTGCACCGGGTGTACACCGTACTCCTGCCCGATCTGGTTGATCGTCTTCACCGATCGCACGGCCTCCAGCCCGACCTTCGCTTTGAACTCCGGCAGATGCACGTTGCGCTTCTTCGTTTCACTCATGATTTACCCATTTCTCTCGACAGTGTCCCACTTAAACTGCTGTCTGAAATCCAGGGTCCACTTTAATGGGCTGAATTCGAACACCGTCGGGCGCAGTGTGCCGCCCCTGTTCTGCCGTTTGAAAAGCGCGTGCGGCGCAACGCCACCGGCCAGGTGGTGCGCAAGCGCAAGACCGCCTGGCGCGACGGGACCACGCACCTGGTCATGTCGCCGCTGGAGTTCATGCAGCGGCTGGCTTCGCGACAAGGCGTTGAAGCTCGCACCGCATGATCACGGGACGATGATCAAACCTGCCCCGAGCCGGGCCACCAGTTCTATCAGGGCAGCGTGATGAGGTCCGCTGAAGAATTCCGCGTCCTGCTCGACCACGGTCAGTGTGCCGCCTGCGAGGCGCGGCTCGAACAGCATGATTGCCTGGGCGCTGTCATCTTGCCGCAACGTCCGGGCGAGCCCTTGCACATCGGGGCAAGTCACGTAGACCCAGGTCGCAAGCTGCCGAGTGACAGCGTAAGCCGTCTTGTCCGAGTCGACCACGTCGCTTCGCGAGATGCCAAGCCGGCTCAGACCGACAGTCGACAAATCTGCCAGTCTCAGTGGCGTCGTCGACTGCAGGCGCGAAATACGGCGGGTATCCGTCGCCGGTTCGAGCGTCTGGATGAATCCCGCTGAAGGTATGGGGGCGTCGTGCAGGACGGTCTCCATGAGAGCCGCCTGCACCGACGTGGCCGCGTACAGGGTCGGAATGATCGCACCAGCGTGTTCGATCGGAAAGAAGCGCGCATTGCCTCGGTTTGTGCCGTTGAAGCCCGCAGGACCGTGGACTTGGGGGTAGACGCGCCACAGCGCGCGCGGCTCCCACTGGGTGCGGCCAACCTGGGCGGGATCAAGATGACCACCCGACAAAGAGTCCTGCAGCTTCACCCGGCGAAGCTCTCCGACTCGACCGCGTCCTGTGCCGCTCGCGCCACCCACATGGGGTCGCTGGCCACCCGAGTTCGACACCAAATTGCGATTTGGTTATCGAGGGGCCAAGTGCCCAGACCCCTGTCCTGGGTCGGGGCGGAACAGCGGTGGCTTACGGCGTACAGGAAACAGGGGCGAGATCAGTCGAGTGTGAACGCCATGACATCGGATATCAGCCGAACCGTAGCGACCGCAGACCTACCACCCGGTCCACGGCGATGACCACGGCCAGGGTCAGCAACACGCTCAGCGTCGACACGGCAGCAGCAGCGGGGTCGAAGTCGTAACGCAGGTAGTCGAACAGTTGAAGCGGCAATGTCGTCATCCCGATGCCTTTGAGCAGCAACGACATATTGAATAGATCGAACGAGATCACAAAAGCGAACATGCCACCAGTGATCAGGCCCGGCTTGATCAGGGGCAGCGTGACACGACGGAATGCGCCAAAGGGGGTGGCGCCGAGACTGCGGGCAGCGCGCTCGATAGATGCGTCCTGGTTGTAGAGCGCTGAGGCGACGTTGGTAAAGACGTATGGAAGCGTGATCAGCACATGACCGACCACCAGGCCGAACACGGTCTTGGTGCCAATACCAGTCGCGTACAAAAAAAATAGCAGCGCGATGCCGGTGAGAATTTCGGGAAGCATGAGTGGCAACATCAGCAGCAAACGCAGGGATTCACGGGCGCGGGTGGCATAACGCACCACGTACAGCGCGGCCGCCACGCCGATTACGCACGACACCACGGTCGCCCCCGCCGCCAGCGCCAGAGAAATGCCCATCGCCCGCACGAAGGCTTCGTTGCGGAATACCGATACGAACCAGCGCAAAGAAATCCCTTGGGGAGGGAAGGCCAGCACTTCTCCAGCGCTGAGTGACATCAAGGCGATGATGATGATCGGAAGCATGAGGAATGCATAGACCAACGCGACGCAGATCAACCCGATGGCATTCCCGGCACGCTGGCCGGGGGTCGAAACCGCCCGGGCCAGTGGCGAGTTCGGTGAAACGCTGGTGGTCATTGCAAGCCTTTCATGGCCCGTCCCGTCAGTCGCGCGTACAGCGCCACAACAAGCCCGCCGCAGAGCGCCAGAAGCAAGGCCTGGGAAGCCCCCAAGGGCCAACGGAAGTTGTCGATCAGGCTCTGAACCACCAGCACCGACATGGTCTTCACCTGCGCACCCCCAATCATCAGCGGCGTGACGTAGGCACTGAGGGTGAGCACGAAAACGAGAATAGTGCCGGCCTGAATACCCGGCATGGACAGCGGGAAAATGACGCGCCAAAACACCTTGACGCGCGAGGCGCCGAGCGACCGGGCGGCCGATTCCAGCGTCGGGTCGATGCTTTGTATCACGCCCATGAGCGGCAGAATCATGAAGGGCAGGAAGACATGAACCAGCGCGATGGTCACGCCAAGCCGGTTGTTCATCAACTGCAATCCCGTATCGATCCAACCCATGTCGATCAGCGCACGGTTGATGACACCGTTGCCAGACAGCAGAATCAGCCAGCCGAAGCTGCGCACCACCACACCCACAAGTAACGGCGACAGCACCAGAACATAAAGCAGACTGGCCCAGCGCGAGCGGGTGCGGGCAAGGTGGAAAGCGACCGGATAACCAAGCAGCAGGCAGATCGGCGTGGTGGTCAGGCCGAGCAGCAGGGTGTCGATCAACACGCCGCGCACATAGCTGTCACTGAGCGCGCTGGTGTAGTTTGTAAAAGTGTAGCCAGCGCCATAGGGGGAACCGACCGCTTGCGCGCGAAAACTCATCAATACGATGTTCAAGTAGGGCAGCACCAGGAACACGGCGATCAGCAGCAGGGCAGGCGCGAGTAGCCACAATGCGTTGCGACTGAACCGTGCGCGATAGGTCCGATGGACACCGGTCTGGGTTGCGCTGGCGCTCAAGGTCGAACCGTCTGACGAAGCACGGGCAGAGGCTGTCATGCCGCAGCAGCAATAGACCAGGCATGACCTGGCTCGAATTCAAAGTGGACATTGACGCCTGCTGCCACGCGCTGGGCCGGTGCAGTCTGCACCAGCAGCGTCTGGCCTTGGGTACACGACACCGTGTGTTCAACCGTGCTGCCCAGAAAGTAGGTCGATTGAACGGTGCCCCGGTACGGTCCATCATCGCGGAAGTGGATGGCCTCAGGGCGAACCGAGACCGTCACCGACTGGCCCGTTGTCAAAGGCTGATCCGTGCCCGCGTCGACCCATCCCAGCGATGTTCTGATGCGGGCAGAGGCCGGGCTGCCGGCTGATGCGCAGGAACCCGTCACGCTCTCAACCTGTCCGTCAATCAGGTTGGAGCGCCCGATAAATTGAGCCACCTCCACACTCCTGGGGCGCATGTAGATCGCTTCGGGCACATCAAACTGCAAAATCTTCCCCCCCATCATGACGGCTACCCGGTCTGACATGACCATCGCCTCAGCCTGGTCGTGGGTCACGTAAAGCGTCGTGATGCCCACCCGCTGCTGCAACTGGCGGATGAAGATCCGCATCTCTTCGCGCAGCACTGCGTCCAGATTGGCGAGCGGTTCGTCGAGCAGCAGCAAGCGTGGCTCGATGACCAGGGCGCGCGCCAGCGCTACCCGTTGCTGTTGGCCCCCCGACAACTGCCGTGGAAACCGATCGGCCATCGACGACAGTTGCACCATCGCCAGCACCTCTTTGATGCGAGTGGTCATGGAAGCCTTGTCGAGGCCGCGCATCTCCAGCCCGAACGCCAGATTGCGCTGCACGTCAAGGTGGGGAAACAGCGCATAGTTCTGGAACACCATGCCCATGTCACGGCGTTCAGGCGGCAAGTGGGTGATGTCCTGTCCGTCGACTCGCACACTGCCAGCATCCGGCAACTCAAACCCCGCCACGCAATTCAAGGTCGTGGTCTTGCCGCAGCCGCTTGGCCCCAGCAGCGAAATGAACTCGCCTTCTTCGGTATGCAGGTCGAGGTCGTGGATGGCGGTATGGATTCCGCCAGCCGAGGGAAAGGTCTTTCGGATGCCTTGCAGTTGCAACTGTGTCACTTCATCTCCCGGTCCCACCGGTCGGTGATGGCACCGAGTTGCGGATTGACCTTGGCCCAGTCGAACTGGACAATACTGGCCATCTTGGCACCGTTGACCGGAACATTGACCGCCACGTCTGCAGCCAGCGTGGATTTCATGTTCGATGGCGAGGTGAAGAACTCCTTGGCCATGATTTCCTGCACATCTTGCTGCAAGATAAGGTTCAGGTATTTGTACGCGGCCTCCTTGTTGGGGGCATTCTTCAGGATATTGAACGATTGCTCGAATGCCATGACCCCCTCGGTCGGCACCACCATTTCAACCGGCACGCCCTTCATTTTCAGCGCCACGATTTCAGGCAAATCGATGACCGCCACTGTCACGTCGCCACGGGTCAGCATGGTTGACAGCGTACCGCTGAAATCAACCTGCTGAAACGGCATCAGCTTCTTGACCTCGGTGAATGCGCGGTCAATCGCATCTTGCGAACCACCGTATATCTTGGCCGTCATCAACAGGAACAGCATGGCGGCGGTATTGCCGATCTGGTACAGGCCGATCTTGCCTTTGAACTCGGGGTTGCTCCACAGGTCGGACCACGACTTGGGCGGCTTCTTGACCAGGTCAGTGCGGTAACCGAGACCAATGGTCGAGATAATGGCGCGCACACCGTTGTCGCCAGGATTGCGAAGGTTCGGGTAGACATTCGCCAGGTTGGGCACCTTGGCCACGGGGATGGGCTCGAAGTAGCCTTCACCGCGCACCACGCTCGCGATGTTTTCATTCACCATCAGCACACTGTAAGGCGGTTTTTCGATGCCCGCAGTGCGAAGGTTTGCAATGAAGTTCTTGCCCAGGCCAACGTCCAGTGTGGCGTCCACGCCCGCGCTCTTGTTGAGCCGTGGCAGCAGCTCCGCGCGCCAGAACTTTTCCCATCGACCACCGTAGGTATTGACAACCAGTTTCTCAGCCGCGTTTGCCGCCATTGGCAGGCCAAGCGACGCCAGTGCAGCGGCGGACAGGCTGGCAAAGAGAGCGTCGCGCCGGGTCAAATTACGTGATGTATCGGTCATAAGGTTCCTTGAGTTAAAAGTTGGACAAAAAAAATCAGGCTGCTGTGGCCGCAGTGTCTTTGCGGTAGTCGTAGTTCTTGTTGAGGCGCTCCATCAGATAGTCCCCGTAGCGTATCGGCGGATATTGGGGGGGATGGTCTGCATCCGTGCAGGTTGGCACGCATTCGATCAACGCATCCATGGACGGATCGAAAAAATACGGCAATGAATACCGGTCACCACCCGAACGGTTGATCACGCAGTGCGGGGTTGAGACGAAACGTCCGTTGGTCCAGCGTGCCAGCATGTCCCCGACATTGAGAACATAGGTATCCGGGATAGGGGGGGCCTCGATCCAGTCACCACCGCGCGGGCGCACCCGAAGTCCGCCGGAATTGTCCTGTGCCAGCAGGGTGATGACGCCGTAATCGGTGTGCGGCGCAGCGCCCATCTGCTCGGTTTCGTTTGGGGCCTGTGGTGGATAGTGCAGCGCACGCAGAAAAGTAGTGGGCTTATCGAAAAAATGGTCCAGTTGCCGTGCCTCCAGGCCCAGGCTGATCGCGATCAAGCGAACGATATAGCGACTCAACACATCGACCTCGTCAATATAGCGCTCCATGCGAGGCCTGAAGTCCGGCATCCAGTGCGGCCACTGGTTTGGCCCCTGCAGCGGCTGCCCGGCGAGCAGGCCCGGGTCATCTGCCGGCAGCGCGTGCATGATCATGAGTGATTCGCTCATATTGGGGCGAGTCACCTTTGCCACTGAGGATGTCACGATGGTCGAGGTGGCCATACCCATGTAACCACGATGCGCGCTGTTGATCGCTAACGACTGTTTGTCCTCCAGCGAGCTTGCGTGGAACGCCCGGGACGCCGCGAAAGCGGCTTGGGTGGCATCGGCCGAAACCTGATGCCCGCTGATGTAGGCAAAGCCCACACTACTGAGCGCCTCGTACAACTGGGTGGCGGTGCGTTTTGCGGACGGGCTGAACGGGTCGATGTGTCCACCGAGGTCAATCAGGGGGATGGACATGGGTTTCATTCTTTCTTTGAGGGGGTGCTTCTTGCTTGCCAGAAGGCGGAAAATATGATGATCTTGATACAGATAGGCATTCCAACCACCCCAATTCGAGTATGGCACATTTGATCAAATGACAAACTGCGCAACTGGACAGTGCCAAGTTCTGGCTGCCGCGAATTTTGACGCCCTTCTCGTAGACGCCATCCACCAAGCTGGCGATTGCGCGCAGTCGGTAATCTTGGCGATGCAGGAGATTGGAGATCGTACGCACACTGGGCAGGGATTGCGGTGACCATCCTTTTTGAACAAGCGCCTCATGTACCGTTTTGGCCGTCATGCTGGTATAGAGCAAGGTGGTGCGCAGGCTCGATTCGGATTCGCTGTGGGGCTCCATGATGCTGTGTATTTCAGCCAGCAGTTTGGGGTGCTTGTCTTCTGTTTTTGGCTTGACTCGGGTGGCGATGTCGTTGATGCAAGTTATGCCGGTTTGATATTCATGAATGCCCACTTCTATGGCCCGCCGATTCCAGCCAAACACATCCTCGGCAACACGTTGCTTGCCCTCGAGCAAAGCCACCACCTCCGTCGTTACGCCGTTGCGTGCGAGCGTGCTGGTCTTCATATGCGCCAAGGAAGCTGGCGGGCTCGCTGAGAACCTGATCTCTGCGTCCAAGCATTGTGCCGATTTTGAGGAGATACCGCTGCTGGCCTGCAGACAGAACCCTCAACGCTCATTCAACGCCCCGCGAAACGCCTTGTAAACCGGTTTCGCCAGATACTCGAGCACTGAGCGACGGCCGGTACGGACGTCGACCGTCGCGGTCATGCCGGGCTTTAACTCGACGCTTGCGAGTTTGGGATTGGGGTGCGTCTTTGCACGCTCGGCGTCGATGCGCACTTGCGCGCGGTAGTAGGTGTTGGTCTGCCCGTTCGCGCCTTGCTCGGCCAGCGTGTCGGAACTCAGATACTTCAGCGTGCCCTCAAGGCTGCCGTAGACCGAATAATCAAACGCGTCGAGTTTGATCGACACTGGCAGGCCGGTGCTCAACTGGCCGATGTCGGCCGGGTTGATCTTCACCTCGAACACCATCTCGCCTTCGGTCGGTGAGATTTGCATCAACTCATCGCCGGCGCGCAGCACGCCGCCGATGGTGGTGAGCTTGAGGTATTTCACCACCCCGGCAATCGGCGCGTTCAACACTGTTTTACCGAGAATACTTTTCCGCTCATCGAGCTTGTAACGGTTCGAGGCAAGGTCTTCAGACACCTTGGTGGCCTCGGCGCGCGCTTCTTGCAGGTATTTGTTGCGCGAGGCGTTGATCTTGCCCTCGAGTTCGCCGACCTGGCGTTTGGCACGCATCACCTCGAGCTGGCTGGTGTCGCCGGTTTTGAGCAAGGCATCGTTCATGCGCAGTTCTTCTTTGGCCATGGCGAGCGCGTCGGTGAGCATGGCCAACTCTTCCTGCAGGCCGCGCTTTCGTTGCGCATACAGCGCCTGCTGAACCGCAATGAATTCCGGGTAGCCTTGCAGCCGTGCGCCGAACTCCGGCGTGCGCTCGCTGGCCTCGGCCTGCGCCCGTACCAGCGCCGCGGTGAGTGCGGCCTCCTTGGCGCGGCTTTCATCAAAACCTGCGGTCGAGCGTTCGCGCTCCAGCACCGCCAGTTGCTGGCCGGCCTTGACGCGCTGACCTTCCTCGACCAGCAGTTTCTCCAGCACACCGCCGTCGGCCGACTGAATCACCTGCGTGCGCGCAATCGGAATGATCTGCCCCTGCGCACGCACCGTCTGGTCGATCTCAAACAACGCCGCCCACGACAAGAACGCGGTCAGCGCCACAAACAATAAAACCGTCATCGAAATCCCGCCGCGGCATGGCTGCGGTAAAACGCCCCGTCTGTGCATCATGCGGCCCTTGTGTTGGGTGCGGCCCCCGGCGGGGTTTGCAGTTTCTGCAAGACCTGCGCCTTTGGCCCGTCGAGCACCACCTGCTGATTGGCGATGACGATCACGCGCTCCACCAGTTCGAGCATTTCGCCCTTGTGGGTGACCAGCACCAGCGTATCGGTCGGGCGAATCGTCGCCTTGAGCGCCTGCGTGACTTGCAGTTCCAGCCCACGGTCCATCGAGGCGGTTGGTTCATCGAGCAACCACAAGGTCGGCCGGCGTAAAAACGCGCGCGTCAGATTCACCAACTGCCGTTGCCCGCCCGAGAGGCCGCTGCCACCTTCAAAGATTTCCTGCTGCAAGCCCTTCGGATGCACGGCGATCACCGCCTGCAGCAAACCGGTCTGGCGGGCGGCAGCAAGGATCGGTTCATCGCCGGGATCGAGTTGGCCGAGGATCAGGTTGTCGCGCAGGGTGCCGGCAAACAGGCGCCCGTCCTGCTGTACATAACCCATGTGTTCGGCCAGCACCGGTTTGGAGAGGTGCCCGAGATCGATGTCATCGAGCAAGATGCGCCCCTCTTGCGGCTTGTACATCCCCGACAACAAGCGCAGCAGGGTGGTCTTGCCAGCACCAACCGGCCCCAGCACGCCGACTTTTTCTCCGGGCCGGATGAGCAGGCTGGGCAGCGCCAGGGCCTTCTTCGAGCCGTAGCTCGTCACCACCCCCTCAAAACGATAGTCCCCGCGTATGCTGCCCACCACGATGGGCTGTTCCTGCCCGTGGTGGTCATCCTGCAAGGCCCACAGGCGGTCGAGCCCGTGCAGCGCCGCCTTGGCATGCGCCCATTGCACCAGTTGCCCGGGGATCATCGAGACCGGCGCGAGCACCCGGCCCGACAAGATCGAGCAGGCGATCAGCCCGCCCAGGGTCATTTCGCCACGGCTCACCAGCAGTGCGCCGGCAGCGATCATCAGCGTATACGAGATCTGCTGCAGCGCGCCGGCCAGGTGCTGCGAGTGTTCGCTGATGTTGCGCATCTGCAAATCAAAGTCGCGCGCCTCATCGGTGGTCTTCATCCAGCGCGAGAGCATGCGCCAGCCGCCCTGGCCCGATTTGATGCTCTCGGCGCCTTCGATGGTCTCCACCAGCAGGCCGGTCTTTTGATTGCTGGCGGCGTTTGATTTCCCCGCAAAAGCGTCGACCTGTTTGCGGTAAACCAAGCCCACCACCACGCACAGCACAAAAAATGTCAGGGGGATCAGCGCCAGCCAGCCGCCGATCAAGCCGATGATCAATAAAAAGACCAGCGCAAACGGCGCATCGACCAGAAAGTTGGTGGTGATCGCCGTAAAGAACCCGCGCACCGTTTCATAGCCGCGCATCTGGGCCGCAAGCCCGCCGACACTTTGCGGCAACTGGTCCAGCCGGATCGCCAGAAAGCGCAGGTAAATGGTGCGTGACAAGCGCTGGTCCACGGCGTCGATCAGGCGCTCATACAAGCCGCTGCGCACGCGCTTGGCCGCCAGTTCGAACAGAATTGCCACCAGCACGCCCAGCGTCAGCACGAGCAGCGTCTGCGCGGCATTGGTCGGAATCACGCGGTCGTACACCTGCATGCTGTAGAACGAAGTGGCGAGCGCCACCACGTTGATCATCAAGCCGCCGAGCACCGCCTCGCGCAGCAGTTTGCGGTGCGAGAAGATTTCATCGCGGATCAGCTGGTACACCGGGCTCTGGCTCGCGACATAAGGACGGCTCAGCCTGAACGTGGCGAAGGCGTGGTATTCGAGGCTCGCATCGGCGCGCTCTTGCCAGCGTTGTGTGGCGCCATCCCACCACTCGCTGATCCACTGCCCCTGCGCATTCTGGCCGCGCAGCACGCCCCATTGCCCAACCTGCTCGCCACGCAGCGCAACCACCAGCGCCGGCATGCGCGCAGCGTCCGGCGCCGGCAGCCAACGTGGCGCTGCCACTTGTAACTGCGTGGCCACCGTTTTGAGTTGCCCCTTGGGGTCATTGGCAGAGTCGCTCAACGCCGCCTCAGCCGCCGCCTGCACCGCCAGCCGGTCAACACTCTCGTGCTGCAATTGCGCGAGCCGCGCAAGGCAGGGCAGCAGATTGGGTGCTGCGTCGATCGGCACCAACTCGTGCAGGCTCTCAGGTTTCGCGCTGCTCATTTTTTCCCATCGCCCAGCGCGTCGATGCCGCGCGCATAAGCTGCCAGCCGCCAGGTCACCACCAGCTGCGTTGATTGCAGATCGGCCAATTGGGTTTCAGTCTGCGCCAGTTCACGCGCCGCGTTCATCACATCGAGCCACGATTTTCGCCCCGCCAGAAACTGCCGGTCATACGATGCCGATACGTCCTCGGCCGCCCCGAGCGAAGCCTGGATCGACGCCATGCGGCTGGCGGCTGACAAGCCCAGCGCAAAATCGGCCAACACCTGTTCGCTCACCGTGCGCGACTGCACCTCGATTTCACTCAGGGCCGCTGCGTGTTGCGTGCGCGCCGCCGCCACATTCGACAGCGACGACAGCCCCGCCCCAAACCGGCTGGTGAGTCCAATGAACAAGCGGCTTTGCGGTGCGCCGTTGGCGACGTTGTAATCGCCGTATTGGCGCTCCATGCGTGCATACACCTCTGGGTAAAGATCGGCGCGCCGCTCGTCGACCACCGCCTCTTGCACCCGCGCCTGCGCCTGCGCCTTGGTGACCGTGGGGTTGATACCGATCGCCCGCTCGCGCAGGGCTTGCGCGCTGCCATCGAGCGCACGCGGGTGGGCCAGCACCGCAGTGAGTGCTGCGCCATCTACCGGGCTGCCCAGCAACTGCGCCAGACGCGCGAGGGCGATCTCGCCCAGTGCGCGCGCCGCCGTGACGTCTGCCGAGATCCCTTCAAGGCGCGCCACCGCCAGCACCAGATCGCTCCGGGCCGACACCCCTTCGGTGATGCGACGTTCGACCTGCTCGCGCAGCCGCACGTGCGTGGCGAGACTTTTTTCGTTGGCGAGCGTCTTCAAATGCGCCGACAACCAGTCGCCATAGGTCTGCACCACGCGCAGGCCCAATTGCAAGCGCACTTCTTCGAGCGCGGCCTGGCTCACCGCCAACCCCGCCGCCGCCTTGTCCATGCCCGCAGTCAAGCGCCCGCCGGTCCACAAGGGTTGCTGCAAACGCAGCGTTGCGACGCGGTTGTCACCCCGATAAAGGCGGTCGGCGGCGCTCGCACTGGCGGTTTCGACCGACACGGATGGCGTCGGATAAAACTGCCAGCGTGCGCTGTCTACCCCCGCTTCGGCCGACTGCACCAGCGCGCGCTGGGCCTGAGCGGAAGGGTGGGAGGCGAGTGCTGAGGCAATCAATTGTTCGAGAATCTGCGCGTGCACGGACAACGGCAGCACAGCGCAGAGCCAAACCACGCCGCTCCAAACATACCGGCTCACGACACCACCTCGCAGAAGCGCTTGTTATGCAGATCGATCACCCAAATCTCGCCGGCCGGGCCGCAGCCTTGTCGCGCACCTGCGCCAAGGCCGTGCGCAGGCTAAGCCGCTGCGGCGGGCACACGGTCGTTTCGGAGTTGTCTCGGACTTCAGCCTCGGTGCTGCCGGCAGGCGTCGCCTCCCGCAAGTGAAGCTCGCGATGCACCGCGTCGGGCAGATCTCTCACGGGGACTGTTGCCATGTCGTTAACCTTTTTCATTCTATCAATTCTATCATTTATTTTTATTCTGTCAATGCTGTCAATACTGTCAATTTTGGTATTTGATATTTTATGCTGGCACTGTTCAGGCTCGGCAGATTAAAAGCGGACGGTTGGGTTTTTCCACACCACAAATCATCAGTTGATGGTCGCAATCAGACACCAATAGTCAAGTCGGCTTTTGGTCGGCACAGCCATTCCCGGTCGACTCCTGCCGGCCCAGGTCAGGCACTTATATTATTTTTTGCAGTGGGGGCCGGCGTGCATATTTTTCAATGCGACAAGGAGGTGGCGCACCGGGAAACGGGCTGTAAGCGCGCAAGGAAGCATTGCGCTGACTTCGGTTGGCGCCGTTTGGGGGCAACGGCTACGGCTGTCGCCAAAAGCGGCCACGTCTTTGGTGTGCGCATGACTGAATACGCCGTAGTAGCTGTTGATCGTTGCCAACATACGTTGCAACAGCGCCGTGCTGGGCACACCGATACCGGGCGGGGCGTGGTAGAGCGATTTGTGCAGCGGCCCTTGCGGTTTGCGCAGCTGTCGTCGATAAAGCGCAGCCTGGGGTCGGTGACGGCAAACACCGTGAAGGGTTGCGGCCGGTAGCGGCCGTGGGCAATCTGCGCGGCCAGATCGCGTACCAGCGCCGGCACGCCGATGCAATGCGCGCTTGTGCTCGCAGTTGCCGGCTGCGGCGGCGCAGGCAAACAGTTCGCGGGCGATGGCGGCTTCGGTCTGCGGTGGGCGAGCGGATACTGGCCGAGTCGGCGCAGTGCTTGAGAGCGATCGTGTTGGCCAACGCGGCGGACAAAGCCTCGGCGGCGCGCTGGGAGCAGTGGTTTGGGTCGAGGCTGCAATGGGTTCGACTGACGGAGCTTTGGGCCCGGGTTTGCGATGGCAACCTGACGAGGAAAACAGCAACCGATATTGGCGCTGCACCAGTGCCTGGTGAAACCCAAGCAGTGTTGCAGGCCTGACCACTACACCGAGCTATAAAATACGTCGCTCGCGCACGAACAGCGTCGCCAATCCGACCAGGAAGCGATCGCAGGAGGTCAGGTTCGGCGCTCGGCTCCTGGTGCGATACATCGTAAGCCTTACTCAAAAAGATCGGCATGTGTTCCTGCGCGCACAAACACAATACAGCCGGTTTTTTCGGTGTCATCGAGCTTGTAAGCCATCAGAAGATCACCACCGACATGGCACTCACGATGTCCTTGCCAGTCACCACCCAATGGGTGATCGAGCCACTCGGGCCCGAGAGGGCCGTCGTTGGCGATCAGCAGCAGCATTGCCTCCTTGAGCCGGTTCATGTCGTACCGGCCTGCCCGGGTCAGGCGCTCCCAATCCTTGCGGAACGACTTTGCATAGTCCGCCGCACGCGGCAGCGGAGCGCGCTTACTTGCGGCGCTTCTTTTCGAGGTCATGGAACAATTCGGCGG
>CAMAWD010000137.1 GCA_945861785.1 Rhodoferax sp. OV413
GCCGTCAAGGAAAAGGAGTGGAAAAACGCCAAGCATGGTGAGCAGTGGCGCACCACGTTGGCAACGTATGCGGATCCGGTGATCGGCAGGTTGCTGGTGCGCGACGTGCAGCAGGCCCACATCCTGATGATCCTGGAACCGATCTGGACTACCAAGACGGAAACAGCTTCACGCCTGCGTGGACGGATTGAAAACGTGCTGGACTATGCCAGCGCCCGGGGATACCGCAGCGGGGACAACCCGGCGCGCTGGCGCGGACACCTCGACAAGATTCTGGCCACGCCGAGCAAGGTGGCCAAGATCGAGCACCACTCAGCGCTGGACTACGCCCATATCGGCGCATTCATGGTCGAACTTCGCCGGCAGTTCAGCATGGGCGCGCGGGCGCTGGAGTTCGCCATCATCACGGCCGCCCGGTCGGGGGAGGTGCGCGGTGCGAGCTGGGCCGAAGTGGAGCTGGACAAGGCGGTATGGACCATCCCCGAGCAGCGCATGAAGGCCGGACGTGAGCACCGCATTCCGCTGTCTGTCTCCGCTGTGAATTTGCTGCGTGCCCTACCGCGCATCGAGGACAGCGAGTTGCTGTTCCCGAACACGAAGGGCACCGCCCTTTCGGACATGACACTGACGGCTGTCCTGCGGCGTATGGGTTGTCCGGTCACCGCCCACGGATTTCGTTCCACGTTCCGCGACTGGGCGGGGGAGACCACGGCCTATCCGCGCGAGGTCATCGAGCATGCCTTGGCGCACCAGCTCAAGGACAAGGCCGAGGCAGCCTATGCACGTGGCACCTTGTTCGACAAGCGCCGCAGTCTGATGGCCGATTGGGCGCAGTTCTGTGACACGGTGGCCCGTACCGCGTAGGTCGCACCGATCAACGAGAGACGTACGGCAAGTTCATTGCCAGCGCGCTGATATCTTGCCGGTCAGGATCTTTCTCGAATTTCCCGGTGTATGGACCAGACGGTGGTGGACTTGGGGCGGTGCGACTCAACCCCGCAGCGCCATGGCGCGTAGCAGCGCGTCGATCTGTCCGAATGCATCCTGCTGCCACTGGTCGGGCGTGCGATTGCCGAGCGCCTGCGTGTCCTCGACGAAGCGTCTCACGCACGTGGGGCCGTGCCCCTCGAAGGTGTCGAACTTGTCGGCAATGTGCCGGAAGCCGCTCTCACCGCTGGCATGTGCCAGCAGTTGGCGGCATTCTTGCGCCAGGGCCTCAATCCCACCGGGGTAGTTCCGCACGCAGTAGTAGATGTCATAGGCGTCCTTCTGCTTGTAGCGGCCCGCCAGCGCATGGCCTTTCATCGCCAGCAGCGCGGGGATGGAACACACCGCGATCTCGACGCGGTTCATCCCTCCATCCGGCATCGGACCGGCGACCGCCACCATTTGATAGAACCGCATCGCCAGATCTGCACCGTCCGCCCGCTGCACGGCGAAGTCGTTGATCAGGGGAGGATCGTTCCTGATGACCTTCGCGTCGCGCGGCATCAGGAAATCGACCACGACGTTGATCGCCTCGCCACCATCGCGCGCGGGAACCTGGCGAACCAATTGGAAGCGCCGAAGCCCCTCACGCTGGGCGTACCCATGGCCTTGGAGCGCACCGATCAAGCTTGCGTACTCGCCGTCTCCAAGTGCCTCAGCATCAAGCCCAACGTCCACGTCGAGCGTGCCGACGTGCGGCATATCCTCGTTGGCCAGCAGCAGCCAGGGGACCGCGCCGCCGATGATGGCGAACTTGCCCTTGAAGCTGCCAAGGATCTGGCCGATCTCGATCAGCACGGACTTCACGGCCGCGGTTGTGCGGTCGTCGTACTCGGCAGCCGACTGTGGTTCCTGGGGTGGTGTCATTGGGGCCATGTGAGCCTTTCTCGGCGCAAGTGGTCGGCGGCCTCGGCACCGCGTTCGCCGGCAATGGACAGGTCGAGAAATGTCTGAACCGGGCTCGTGCAGACTGCGCCGGGCGCAGGTTCGACGGTGTCTGCGAGCAGTCCCAAGTCTTTCGGCACGATGACGACCACGTTCTCGCCCTTGGAGGCAGGGGCGAGCTTCAGCGCTGCCTGGAGCTTGTGCAGGCCTTCCTCGTCGGCGAAAAAGTAGTGCGTGCCGGTGCGCCCGTAAGGAGCGAGCCACTGCGCTGCCGAGAACGATGCGAAGGCAGCATGTCCGGGAGCGTCCTTGGCGGCAAGGGCGCCGCGCGCCGCGTCTTCAAACGCGTTGCCATGCAATGGCGTGTAGAAGCGCAGCCGCTCACCTGGCGGCGCGGTGTAGCTCTCCCGCCATGCGTCCAGCAGTGCGTCGGGCTTTGAGAGGACGAGGCCATCGTTCGAGGCGCGCGCCCACTCCCGATCAATCAAGCCGGTGCGCACGTTGCTGATGTGTCCCAGGCTGACCTTGGTGATTTCCGCCAACTCGGTGACGCGCCATGCACGGCCAGGCGCACGCAGCATGGCGCGCAGCACCTGGGCCGACTTTGGCCTGAACAAGGATTTGAGTTCGCGTTGCTCGGCGGCTGGCTTGTCTGCCACCAGGCGCTCGATGAACACGCCGCCAAAGGCGATGCGGGCGTTTCCCGCCAGGTCTAGATAGCCCACGCCTTTCTCTGCGCACAACAGCTTCACCGCGGGTGACAGGTAGGGGGAGATGAAGACGGGCGTCGCCTGGGGGGCTCGATGGGCCACGTAGTTCCGCAGTTCCAGCAACGCGGACCGGGCATGCCGGGGTTGACCGTTCGGCTTGTACGCGCAGACGAGCAGGTGCTGCCGTCCGTCCACGAGGAGCCGGGCAATCAAGTCCGGCTCCCAATCTCCGGACATGGCTTCGGCCCCGATGCTTTTTACTTGAAGGATCGGGATATTCTCAAGTAACTTGTGCAGCATTTCACCAGCGCGAGACACTGCCTCTTTCATTGAATTTACTTCTTTCAACATCCGTTGAAAATACCACATTTATTGAAATACTGCAAAAATTTCACTTTTCAAACTATTTTCAGCATCCGTTGAAATCTACTCTTCTGCTGAAAATTGGAGGGTAGCCTTAGTGTCTGACAGGACGAATGGCTGCGACCGCGCGACTTTGACGCAGGAGTGCACACGCGGTGACAGAGAGGAGCGTCCAGCGATCGCATTCATCGTAGATGGTGTAACGGCGCCATTTGCCGGTTTTTTTTCAAATATTCCCGACACTTTCCGGCGCAATTACGTAACAGGTATGTAGGGCCTTGATTTTCCGCAGACATGCGAAGTCGGGCCCACGCATGTTGATTCATACCCAGGAGAAACGGAATATGCACCAGAAGATCCACCAAGAGCCGACGATATTGCGTCGGCGGCACGTCGAGCAGCGCACCGGACTATCGCGCAGCACGCTCTACCAATACATGAAGGACGGAGCCTTCCCCAAGCCCGTGCAGCTCGGCCTGCGCGCCGTGGGATGGCTCGAATCGGACGTCAGCAAGTGGATTGCGGCCCGGGTCAAGGTCGGCCGGCCGTGAAGGCGGTCACGGCCTCCGAAGTCCTGGACCAGTTCCTTGCCGCGCTCAGCGCGCGTGAGATCGTGCCGCCCGACTCGATCATCGCCGACGGCCGGCTGCACCGCTGCAATGCGGCGGGCGCGCGCGGGCGGGGGGACGCGGCCTACCTCCTTCATCTGGACGGGTTACCAGCCGGAGGCATGGAGAACTGGCGCGATGGACACGGCTGGCAGACTTGGCGGGTGGATCTTGGTCGCCCGCTGACCGCGGCAGAGCGCGATGCGATGCAGGCACGGGCGCAGGCTGCTTCCACTCAGCGCGGCGTGGAGGTGGCGCGGCGCCATGCCAATGCCCGTGAGCGCGCAGTACGCATCTGGTCCACGGCGCAACCTGCGCCTGCGGATCATCCGTATCTGTTTGGCAAAGAAGTCTCAGCGCATGGACTGCGGGTGTACCGAGGCGCATTGGTCGCTCCCGTCTGCGACGCGGCGGGCGATCTTCATGGCCTGCAATTCATCGGCGGGAGTGGAACCAAACGATTCCTCAAGGACGCAGCGGTCCGGGGCCACTACTTCCGGATCGGAGCAACCGGCGCGGCTGGCGAAGGACCTGAGATCGTCTGCGTCGCCGAGGGCTTCGCGACCGGAGCGAGCATCCGTGAGGCGACCGGTTACCCTGTGGCCGTCGCCTTCCATGCGGGCAACCTGGCGGCAGTTGCAAAGGCGATTCGGGACGAGTATCCGCAGGCTGACATGGTGGTCTGTGCCGATGACGATCGCGAGACAAAGGGCAACCCTGGGCTCACGCTTGCGCGGCAGGCCGCTTTGGCTGTAGGCGGACGGCTTGCGATACCGGACTTCGGACCGGAGCCACCGGCAGGCGCAACGGACTTCAATGATCTGCATCGGAATCAGGGGCTGTTAGCAGTGCTGACAGGTGTGAGCGCGGCAAGCGCCCCCAGTGCAGATGACGGCAAAGGCGAGGACCCGACAGTTGCGCCGGCGAGCGAATGGCCCGAGCCCGAACCGCTGACCGCACCACTCGACCCCTTGCCGTATCCGGTCGAAGGGCTGCCGCCCACGTTACGCGATGCGGTCGGCGAGGCGCAGGCATTTGTGCAGGCACCCATGGCCCTGGTCGCGTGCTCGGCGCTGGCGGCACTCTCCGTGGCCGCGCAGGGGCTGGTCAACGTGCGCCGTGACCGCCAACTGGTCGGTCCGGTGTCGCTCTATCTGCTTGCAGTGGCCGATTCCGGCGAGCGCAAGACCACCTGTGACAGCATCTTCAGTCCTGCCCTGCGCAAATGGGAGAGTGGCCAGTTGGCGCAGATGGCGTCGGAGCTTGCTTCCCAGGAGGCTGCCCTCGCCGGCTTCGAGGCGAAGAAGGCCGGCGTTCTCGATGCGATCAAGACCAAGCGCCGCCGCTCTCAGAACACCACCAAGGAGGAAGGAGAACTTGACGCCCTGGCGCGCGAGGCGCCGCAGCCCATCGTTGTGCCGCGATTGCTCTACGCCGATGCCACACCGGAGGCTTTGGCGCACGCACTGGCCACCGGCTGGCCGACCGCGGGCGTGCTGTCGGCCGAGGCGGGTGCCGTGCTCGGATCACACGGCATGGGCCAGGACACCATCCTGCGCTACCTCGCCTTGCTCAACGTGATGTGGGAGGGCGGCGAATTCCTCGTCGACCGCCGCAGCAAGCCGTCGTTCCAGTTGCGCCACCGGCGCCTGACCGTTGGGCTGATGGTCCAGCCAGACGCCCTGCGCGGCTTCATGGACCGCGCAGGCAGCCTGCCGCGCGGCACCGGCTTCATCGCCCGTTTCATGATTGCCTGGCCGGCCAGCACGCAGGGCACCCGGGCTTATCGGCCCGCACCGGAGGCTATGCCGGGCGTCGAGCACTTCGGGCTGCGCATCACCGAACTGCTCGACACTCCGCTGTCCACTGATGCACAGGGCGGTCTCACACCGATCGTGCTCGACCTGTCGCCTGCGGGGCACGCCGCATGGGTACGCCTGCATGACCGCATCGAGGAGGGGCTGGGCGCAGGCGGTGCATACCAGGCAGTGCGTGACGTCGCTGCGAAGGCTGCCGAGAATGTTGCACGACTCGCCGCGCTCTTCCATGTGCTGGAGCAGGGGCCCGCCGGTACGATTGGTGTCGATCATGTGCTGGGCGCCGAGGAGGTGGTTTGCTGGCATCTGCATGAAGCCCGCAGGCTGCTGGCAGAACTCGATACGCCGCCTGCGCTTGCCGCGGCGATCCGGCTGGACAACTGGTTGCTCAATGAAGCGTGCACGACCGGTGACGCGCGGATTCCGACAACCCGGATCTACCAGTACGGCCCGGCGTGCGTACGCGACAGTCGCGACCTGAAGGCCGCCCTCGCCACGCTGAATGAACGCGGGAGGGCGCGCCTGGAAACGCAGGGGCGGCGGCGGTACGTGGTGGTGAACCCGGCGCTGCTGGCCGATTGATGCGGTTCCCCGGCGAAGTACGCTTTTTTCGGCGCCGGGGGTCCTGCTATTGTTGCTATTGCTGCTATTCATCCGCATGTCGAAGGCGGCCGGGACTTCCAAAATAGCAGGAATAGCAACAATAGCAGGGGTGGGGAGTGGTGGAATCGTGATGGGGTCGAGAGCGGGGCGCCTGGTTGCCGAGTGGTCGCAGGCAAGGCTGGTCACTGGTGCGATGGATGAAATCAATGACTTGGCAGTCCAACCGCTATCGGGACAGGTAGACCGCGGTGATTTGCTCTCTCCCGTGCCCCAGTTCCTCGCTGATCGTAACCCGGGCCTGCCGGTCGACTTCGCGCTGCTCAGGCGTCAATTCCTTGGACCGTGGTCCACCGGCTGCCGGTGCCGCCCATCCGGTGAGTTCCCGGTAGCGGACTTGCGCGTACTGATGCCGATGTCCATGGACGCGATGGATGCCTGCTGCTGCGCACTGGTGTTCGAAGCGCCGCAATTGATCGACATAGCTCAGGCCGGCCGGGATCAAGCTGCCCTTGCCGGCCAGTGACTTGGCTGCGTCGAGCTCCCGGCGCTGTTCTTCATTGCGGATCGGGATCTCTCTGGCGCGACCACCCTTGGCCCAACTGGCCTTGAGGACCAATTGGTTGCCCCTGTCTGCCCATACCGGTTGGATCTTGATCGACTCTGCACGGCGCAGGCCGAAAGCAGCTTGCAGCCGCAGTGACATGGCCGTGTATGGATCGGTGATTCGTCCAAGGTCGACAGCGCTCAATTCCCGCGCCTTGCTGACCTGGGTGACAAATTGCCGGTTGCCGATGCCGTAGTGGGCGTTATCGCGTGCGATGACGTTCTGCTTGCCGATCTTCTCAGCCCACCATCGCAGTTCGGCCATCCGGTTCTTGAGCGTGCCCACCGCCATGGCTTCGGCCTGCCATCGCTCCACCAGCCGCTGAACGTGTTTGGGCTTGAGGCTTGCTGCAGACATGTGCCGGTAGCCAAGTTCCTGCAGCTGGTTGGCCACCAGGTCAAGCACCCGCTCGCGATCACGTTGGGTCGCATAGCTGCCGTCGCGGTTGCGTCGGCATATTTGTTTCAGTTCATAGTTCAGGTCTCGCACGCGCTGCCTTTCTGATTTGCGTCCTTGCTGCTGTTGGTTGCCCCGGGGTATCCGCTCGTCGTCGCTGGTGTGTAGATTTCAGGTAAGTGTTTCTGTCCGCCCCGAACGCCTAAGCGTTGCGGGAACTACAAGGGACACGGGACACCACTCCCGTCTTGTGCCGAGGTCATCTTGCTGGCCGCCGCGGCACGCGGCATTGGCACCGATGGCGATTGCTGCTGCAAGTCGGTTCATCGGGTTGAGCCATTGATCCCAAGGCCCTGGGTGCGCCAGATTGCGCTTCGGCTGACGTGGCCCGCAGGGAGCGGGCGGGTGCAGATCGCGTTGCACGGTCTGCGGTTTTGACGCGCGGTGAGCCCGTCACTTGGGGTCGTCACTTGCGCCAGCCACCGTAAGTCCTTGTCGGCTGGGGCAATTTGCGCGTCGTCACTACTGGCTGGCGCCGCGTAGTGACGACGCGGTTGGCGCAGGGTTTGGCTTGAGGCAGGGCGCTGCGGGATTGCAGCAGCTTGGCTTCGATTGCCGCCGCTTCGGCCGGGCAGGCCGGATCGGTGGCGCAGTTGGCCCGTGGGACCGGCTGTGATGCCGGTTGGGGCAGGGTGGGCGCATGTCGTGCCCGATGTCTGACAAGTATCTCCAGCCTTTCGGCTGCCGGCTTTCAGGAGATGTGGCCGGTGCGGGCGCCAGCGTGAGCGGGCATGGGCGATGCGGTAACGGGCATCAGCCGGGCTGACTCAGCCAGTGGGGAGTTGAACTGGGCCGATGCTGCGCCAAATTCCTGTGGATTGCAACAGCAGTGGAGTCGAGGTGTTTTCCTGATTCCCGATTGGCACAGCGATTGCGGCGGGGATGTCAGCACTGCTGACAGCGAGTTCCGCCGTCGTCGAGCCAGGCGGCTTACCCACCGCCGCGCGAGTCTTGCGTGAGTGGCGCCGATCGCGCGGCCGTGGATAAGCGTTTTCGGCGTTCTTGGTCGGTCGACGGCTTTGCGCGGGCGTGGAAAGCGCCGTCCCGGATCGATGGATAGATCGTGCCGGGGACGCCATCGCGCAGTGGCTGCTACCGCATGGCCGGCGGCGGCGCTCCCGGGCAAGGTGCTGCGCCGCTGCGGGGCCATCGCCGTGGCACCGGGAGTTGGTGATCCCCCCAAAGGCGGATGCGTTGGCCCGCGCGCCCTGAGAAGCTGCACCACCCCGGATTCCCCATGCCCAGCGCGTGCAAACCAACGCTCACCAGACCGCGAGGGCGCATTGCGATGGCGCCCCGGTCCACTACGCGCGCCACCGCCCGGAGCAGACCACGCTGTATCGCCTGGTGCAGCAGCATGCCCAGAGTTTCATCGCCCAGTCCGAAGAGGCCACCGGCGCCCGGCTGCCGCAATTCGTCCGTGACGAGTTCGACGCCTTCCTCGAATACGGCATCCTGGCCCACGGCTTCCTGCGGCTGCGCTGCGGGGATTGCGGGCACGACAAGCTGGTCGCTTTCAGCTTGCCAAGCGCCGTGGCTTTTGCCCCTCGTGCGGGGCCCGGCGCATGGCGCAGACCGCGGCGCATCTGGTGGACCACGTCATCCCCCATGTGCCGGTGCGCCAGTGGGTGCTGTCAATGCCCATCCCCCTGCGCTTGCTGCTGGCCGCACAGCCCAAGCTGGTGACTCCGGTGCTGTAGGTGGTGCACCGTGTGATCACGCGCCACCTGCGCGTCCAGGCTGGACTCAAGCCCGATGAAGCCGACAGCGGCGCCGTCACGCTGATCCAACGCTTTGGGTCAGCGGCCAACCTCAACATTCATCTGCATTGCCTGGTGCTGGACGGCGTGTACCGGTGCGGCGCCGATGGCGTGCCGGTGTTCGTCCAAGCCGGTGCGCCCAGCGACGACGAACTGCACGCGCTGCTGCACACGGTCATCGCCCGGCTGATGAAGATGCTCACGCGCCACGGCGTTCTGATCGAGGAGATGGGGCAGACCTACCTGGCTGACCCCAACGCCGACGGTGACGAAGCGCGCACCCTGCAGCCACTGCAGGCGGCGGCCATCACTTACCGCATCGCCTTCGGGCCGCGTGCCGGGCAGAAGGTCTTGACCCTGCGCGGCGCGATGGCGCGCGAGGGCATGGCGCGCGAGCTTCTGTGTTCCGACATCGACGGCTTCAGTCTGCACGCTGCCGCGCGGGTGCAAGCGCACGAGCGCAAGCGGCTGGAGCAGCTGTGCCGCACCATCACCCGGCCGGCGCTGGCAGACGAGAGAGTGCAGCTCAATGATGCAGGCCAGGTGGAGCTCAAGCTCAAGACACCTTGGCGCGACGGCACCACGCACCTGGTGATGAGCCCGCTGGAGTTCCTGCAGCGGCGAAGCCGAGACCGCCCAAGTTGGGCCCGGACGCATCAGCTGGACGCGGCTGCTCAAGCGCGTGTTCGATCACCGAATCAACTGCAGCTCGTACCGACGAGTTGACCAGTACCGTTCGCGTCACCCACCCGTTTCACCCACATTGCGGGGAAGCGATCGACGTCGTTGCGCAGCGCGTCCAGTGGGGTGAGGTAAGACGGACCCCGATAATCTCGATCGCCACAAACAGCAGTCGATGATCCTGGTGCCGCTGGCCACGCCGGGCGTCTGAAGGTGGTGCGGGCGATCGGCGTGTTCGGGTTTTATGGCGTGCCCGATCGCGCGTCCGAAGTCACGTTCACCAATGTGTGCGTGCCGGCCTCCAACATACTGCTGGGCGAAGGACGTGGCTTCGAGATTGCGCAGGGACGGCTCGGCCCAGGGCGCATCCACGCATTGCATGCGGCTCATCGGATTGGCCGAACGTATGCTGGAACTGATGTGCAAGCGCAGCCTCACGCGCGTCGCCTTCGGAAAGACCATTGCCCAGCAGGGCGTCACGATAGAACGCATCGCCGAGTCGCGCATCCTGATCGAACAGGCGCGGCTGCTGACGCTGAACGCGGCGCATCGCATGGACACCGTGGGCAACAAGGTGGCAAAGGCCGAGATCGCGATGATCAAGGTGGCCGTGCCCAACATGGCTTGCAAGGTCATCGACTGGGCTATCCAGTTGCACGGCGGAGGCGGCACCAACAATGACCTGGGTATCGCATCGGCCTACGCCACCGCGCGGCTTCTGCGACTCGCCGACGGGCCCGATGAGCCCACCGGTCAATGCCCTGTCACCCGCGGTCATATCGGACCTCCTTCTGGCTTACGAAGAGTTCCAGGCCGATCCCGCACTGAAAACCCTCATGGTGTATTGCGACGGTGCTACCGGAGTGACTCAGAAAAATGACCGCCTGCCTGCTAGAATAATTCTGATTAGAGCGCTTATGTAATTAAAACGTTCTTATGAGGGCGATTTCACATGGCTACTGCTACTAACCTCTCCGTCGACCGAGCGCTCAAGTCACTAGGCCAGAGCATCGAGCTCGCGCGCCGGCGACGGGGGTTGTCTCAAGCCGACTTGGCGTCCCGCATGGGCGTTTCAGTAAGCACAGTACGTCGGCTGGAGGACGGACATTCTGGAACGGCGCTCACCTACCTGGGCAGCGCTCTTCAGGTCTTTGGGGAGTTGGAGAAGCTGCGCTTGCTTCTCGACACGCCGACTGATTCCGTGGGGCTCGCGCTGATGGATGCAGAACTACCCACTCGGGTCTACAGCAAACGCCGTAAGGTACCCAAAGCATTTTGAAGGGGTGGCACGATATGGCTACGCGAGCAGGTGCTGCGGCACAGAACATGAAGACGGAACTGGATGTGTGCCTGGGCAAGGTAGGCACGTCCGTGGGCAAACTCGTGTTTGTGCGCAACGGGCCTCGCGTGTTCACGCAGTTCGCCTACTTTCAGGATTGGCTGGACAACAAGGACACGTTCAACGTATCACCGGACCTCACGGCCACGCCGGGGTACCAGACCCGCAAGGCCGCGACCCAGGAGGACTCGGTGTTCTTTCTCGCGCTGGGAGACACCGAGCCGGATGCCTGGGGCCGCCGTGTCATCGCCCGCGCGCATGCCAAGCGCCGCGAGGATACCCCGACTCTGGGGACGCTGACCGAGCTCGATTACCTTTGCGCGGTCGATGACTTCAGCCGCATGGGCGCCTTACGCTTGCGCAATACGCATGGCGCTTATCTGGAGTCCATACCTGCCGGGCGGCGTGCGACACCTCCAATGCTGGAGCTCGAGAAGATGCTTTCGGCTTCACGAGCGGTCGAACTGGGCAGGGAAACAGCCAAGGATTTGGCCTATCTGCTAGGTAAGGGTACCTCCCTGGGAGGCATGCGCCCGAAATGCAGCATCCTGGACGAGGATGGGCTCTTGGCTCTGGGTAAGTTCCCGAGCATCAAGGACGAGCGCAGTGTGACGCGTGCGGAGGTCCTTGCGCTCAAGCTGGCGAGCTTGGCGGGCATCAACGCTGCGCATGCCCATGTGGCTGTGGTGCAAGGCAACCCTGTAGCGGTCATCCGCCGATTCGACCGCGCGCCCGAGGATGCGCGCATCCCCTACATGTCAGGCGCCACGCTGCTCCAGGCGAGTCGACAAGCCGAACACGCTTACACCGAGGTACTCGCGGTGATGAAAGGGGTCTGTGCGAACTATGTGGACGACGCTCAAGAACTGTGGCGCCGCCTGGTGTTTCACCACCTCATCACCAACGTCGACGACCACCTGCAAAACATCGGATTCCTTTACATGGGTGGCAACCAATGGCAGCTGTCGCCGGCGTTCGACGTCAATCCGATGCCGGACAAGGACCGCGAATCCAAGACATGGTTGAGCGAAGACACGGGCCCCATCACAAGCATGGCCCAATTGATGGGGCAAGCCTCACAGTTCGCGCTGACTCCTAAACAGGCGTTGGCGATCGTGCGCCAGGTCGTTGAAGCCGTGGGGCAGTGGCGCGCGGTGGGTCAGTCTGCGGATGTCGGAATGACGACGCTCGAACTTGACGAGTTCAAGCTGGCGTTCGAGCATTCCGGCTTGGCAGATGCCAAGAAGTTGGTAGGCCTGTTGTAGGACCGCAAGCGAGGTCCTCCCCCTAAGCGTCCTGGACCAGTTTGGCTGTGATCAGTGGGGATTGAAAATCGGATGTGTCGCAAGAAAGGACCTCATCGACCTGAAGGCAAGGCTTGATGCCGTTCAGGCGTTATTGATCGAACATTTTAATATCGACAATTGAAGGTTCACTGATCAATCCGTTCAAGGCAGCGGCTGCTGACACGCGAATTTCCGACGCAAGCAAGCGAGAGTTAACCGAACGACTTGCTATGAATATGAGAGTGAAGTACATCAGTAAATTCCAACATATTCAAATTTGGAATAGGAAGCGCCAACTTGTTGTTGGACGCTATCAAGGAGAACCGCATAAAGACTGGCGGTGGACAGGACTCGAACCCGCGACCCCCGGCGTGACAGGCCGGTATTCCAACCAACTGAACTACCACTCCTGGTAGCTGACGTTTGCTCTTTCGAGCCAAGTCACTTGCCTTTGCAGACAAGCCGTCAACGGCTTGTGCCTTCACCACCTAGCGGCGTGTCTGGCGACCGTACGGGGATTCGAACCCCGGTACCTACAGTGCGGCATCCTGGCGGACGGGTTCCTGCGCCTGCGCTGCGGGGATTGCGGGCACGACAAGCTGCTGGCCTTCAGCTGCAAGCGCCGCGGGTTCTGCCCCTCATGCGGTGCCCGGCGCATGTCGCAGACCGCCGCCCACCTGGTGGATCACGTCATCCCGCTGGTGCCGTGCGCCAGTGGGTGCTCTCGCTGCCATCCCGCTGCGTTTGCTGCTGGCCGCGCAGCCCGGGCTGGTGACGCCGGTGCTGCAGGTGGTGCAGCGCGTGGTCACGCGCCATCTGCTCGGCCAGGCTGGACTCAAGCCCGATGAAGCCGACAGCGGCGCCGTCACGCTGATCCAGCGTTTTGGGTCCGCCGCCAACCTCAACATCCACCTGCACTGCCGGGTGCTGGACGGCGTGTACCGGCGCGGTGCCGAAGGCACGCCGACCTTCGTCGATGCCGGTGCGCCCACCGAAGACGAACTGCACGCGCTGCTGCACACGGTCATCGCCCGGCTGATGAAGATGCTCACGCGCCGGGGCGTGCTGATCGAGGAGATGGGGCAGACCTGGCTGGCCGAGCCTGACGCCGACGGGCACGAAGCGCGCACCCTGCGGCCACTGCAGGTGGCAGCCATCACTTACCGCATCGCCAACGGCTAAGCGCGCCGGGCACAAGGTATTGACGCTGCGGAGCGCGAGGGTGCGCGAGGGCATGGCGCGCGAGCTTCTGTGTTCCGACATCGACGGCTTCAGTCTGCACGCTGCCGTGCGGGTGCAAGCACACGAGCGCAAGCGGCTGGAGCAGCTGTGCCGATACATCACCCGACCGGCGCTGGCAGACGAGAGAGTGCAGCTCAATGATGCAGGCCAGGTGGAGCTCAAGCCCAAGACCCCTTGGCGCGACGGCACCACGCACCTGGTGATGAGCCCGCTGGAGTTCCTGCAGCGGCGAAGCCGAGACCGCCCAAGTTGGGCCCGCACGCATCAGCTGGGCACGGCTGCTCAAGCGGGTGTTCGATATCGACATGCAGCGCTGCCCGCACTGCGGCGCCGGGGAGCTCAAGATCATCGCAGCCATCCTGGAGCGCCCGGTGATCGAGAAGATCCTTGCTCACCTGGGGCTGGATCCGCAGCCGCCGCCCAAGGG
>CAMAWD010000138.1 GCA_945861785.1 Rhodoferax sp. OV413
TCTGCCGGTACCAGATGGCCATTGCCTGCTTGAACAGCGGCATTATTCTCGCATGGTCCTCAGGTGGCAGTTCGCCGATCTTCGCAACAATCTTGTCAAACTCTTGATCGCACCAACGAGAGAAGTTGGGATAGATTGGTGTGCCGATCGGACGCGCCTGTGCGCACGTATAGCTTGCGAGCGTCGCGTACGGGTCGGCGATGCTGGAGTGGTGCCCCCAAAGCATCATTTGTGCTCGGCCGTCGCGGATGCGAGGCAGAGAGTCGGCTGCTTGCACAAAAGTCACGTCAAAGCCCGCCTTGCGCAATTGTTCGGCGACGATCGTGCCGATCTCTGCAAGAGTGCCTATCGAGTGAATTTCAGACTTGATCGCTTGCCCGTTTTTCGCCCAGAATCCCGCTGCATTCTTTTGATAGCCAGCGTCGGACATGATCTTGCCTGTCTTCGCCAGGTCGAACGTGATGGCGCCTTCAGCCTGTGCAATGGTATCTGAAGCGTCGATGTACTTCATGAGAGTTCCGAATGCCGGGTAAGGCCCTTTTGATACGTCGCTCGCACCTTCGAATGCGAAGTCGACTACTTGATTGCGGTTGATTGAATGACTGATCGCGCGCCTCACACGTGCGTCGTCAAATGGCGCTGACATATTGTTAAACCACAGTGAGATGGGCCACCAGTCAATGTTGCCGAAGGGCGACCGCTTCCCCGAGAACGTAGTTATTGACTCATTGCCCTCAAGGAGTTTCCGGATGACGCCGACGGGAAGGTCACGCGAGGTGTCCGCTTCGCCAGCTTGAATGAGCTGGGCGCCGCGGTCTGGGTTGTTGAAGGGCACCGCCACCACACGTCTTGGAGCCGGGAGATCCCGGAAGCCGCTCTTCTTGCCCCACCAGTTGTCGTTTCGGTCCAGCACTATCTCGGTTGTTGTCCATCTGGTCAAGGAATACGCCCCGGTGGTTAGCGGCCATCCCTTGGCGGTATCGTAGTACGCGAAAGACCCCGGGTCCGACACATTCTTGAAAACATGCGCGGGCAGCATAGTTAGCCCCTGACCAAACATCACAACGAGTTGGTCAAGCAGGAAGCGCGGGGAAGGCTGATTAAAGGTGATCACAACATCGTTGCCGGCAACAACTGCATCCTTCACTGCCGCCGCAATGGCCACGGCTCCCTTCAAGTCCTTCTTCCCATTGCCGTTGTCTCTGAGCAGCTTCAATGTAAATGCGACATCTTCAGGCGAAAAGAGGGTTCCGTCACTCCAGGTAACGCGGGGGCGAATGGACACGCGCAAGGTCTTGAATCCGTCCGAGTACTTAGCGGCAGTCGCCTGCCACGGGATCATTTGACCGTTAAACGTGTTGTAGTAGAAAAGTGCTTCTTGGGCGAGGTGGGGCGCGACACTTGTCTGCTCAGTGGCCATGTAGGGGTTGGCAACGCCGACACCCGGAAAAGTTGGGCCCGTACTGCGAGCCGCCAATATCAGAGTTTGACTGCGAGGTACAGATGCCTGGGCCTGGGCAGCGGCCTGGCCGCACATGATGGACAAGACACAGGCGCTCGCGAGACGTAAAAGTTGCATGCTTTTGGGCATTTCATTTGCTCCTTCACTTCGGTTTTTGAAACGTTTCAAAGTAGGATGATACTTGATTATTTGCAAAGGTCAATCGCTTTGAGAGACTCGATATCGCGAGACACGATGTCCGAGCCGCATCAGTCGATGAACGTTAAGGAATCGCTGATCAATTGCCGGCAGAGCGACTCATGACCATGACCTTGTTGAAACGGCGAATCAAATGAACTTTTCATCGAGTTGTGAGGTTGGCTTGAGCCCAAGTCGGGACATTTCCCCCGTCCTCTGCTCATGCCGGGCGCACCTGTCTTGTGATGGGTCTGTCCCGATTGACGATGTTGAGAGATCGATGCGACAGAAGTCGCGAAAGGCAGCGATGTCGTACAGCGCGTCGGGGATAGAAAATCCAACCACCCGAACCCAAATACCGCCCCCGCGGCCATCCCCAAAACCCGTACTCTGCGTGCGCCGCCGCCAACACCGCCACCAACAACAACAACAACACTGGGCTTCACTTGATCCTGATGCTGCGCTTACCAGGCCATTTGGGGCGACCGGGAGCCCGACCAGCATGGCCCGCCCCACGGCGCGCGTTTGCATCGCCGGATTGCGCGTTCACCAGTCGGTGCGCTGATCGAACACGTCCTCGGGCGCTGTCTGGGCTGACTCGCCCCTGTCCGGGTCGATTGGCGCCCCCTGCCCGGCACCATCTGCACCCTGTGCGGCACACTCGTCCCACTGCGGCGGCCCGCGCGCCGGGGTGGTGGGCGGCGCCTGAGCGTCCACGTCGATGTGCTCCAGCATCCGCCTGATCTGTGCCCCTCGGTGATGAACGCAAGGATGCGCATGCTGCCGCCACACAAGGGACACACCAGCGGAAAAACCTCGTAGATGCGCGCGATTGGCGCCGCCCACAGGGTGTGCGCCGGGAAACGCCTGGGTGGCTCGGGAGCTGGCGCTTGAACAACCATTGCGACCACACCACTGCCGAGCGCATTGCCCGGTAGCACCGAGCCAGACGCGCCCTCGCCGGTACCGCTTTGCCCGACCCGTCCTGGGCCGGCCCAGCCTGCGCCATGGCCGTCACCACAGCTCTGAGCGGCGAGGCCGGCGCCAGCACACCGTAGTATCGGTGGCGGTGCGTGCGCGGCGGCGGCACCAGGGCGGCGCGGTCCTGCGCCTCGATACGCACGCCGGCGTTCACAGAGAAGCCGCTGTGTTTGAAGGCCTGCCTCTCCCTGGCCTCGAAGCGCTCGATCAGGCCGGCTTCTTCATCATGGGTGTCTCCGATTGGTTGGGTGTGGTTGATTGCCGCAAACATTGCGCCGTACCAGGGCCATCGCGCGCGCCGCGATCGACAGGCCGTTCGGGGCTTTCTGCCGAGTTGCTCCGACACGGCGGCAACCCAGGTCCGTGCATACGGGAACTGCCGATAGCTGTAGTAACGCGCTTCGCTGCCGGGGTCCAGCGTGCGCGCCAGCGTGTTCAGGGCTGGTTTGCAACAGCAGTGGAGCCGGGGTATTTCGCGATGCCGGACTGGCGCAGGGTCTGCGCCAGGGCGATCAGCACTGCGGACAACATTTCCCGCAGACATCGACCCACGCGGCTTACCCACCGCCGCGCGGGTCTTGCGTGATAGGCGCCGATCGAGCGGCCGTGGATAAGCGCTTTCGGTTGCCAATTCGCTGGCTGGCCCATCGAGCAATCACACGCTCTGCTTTGACAACCCTTTGCCGAAGTCAGGCCAAGCTGACGGCTCAATCCGCCGCAAGCGCATCGCGGTAATCGGCCGCGCAGCGCACGGCTGCGTGCAGACTGAATCGATTGATGCCGGCGCACAGCGTCTGCTTGAACTCCGTCTGCCTGGGCATGGCGCCCTGCACCGTCAGCACCTTCTGCCCGGCCCGGGGACCGAAAGCGATGCGGTAAGTACACGCCGTCCAGCACCAGGCATTGCAGATGTATGTTGCGATTGGCCGCCGACCCAAAGCGTTGGATCAGCGTGACGGCGCTGCTGTCGGCTTCCTCGGCCTTGAGCCCAGCCTGGCCGAGCAGATGGCGCGTGACCACGCGCTGCACCGCCTGCAGCACCGGCGTCACCAGCTGGGGCTGTGCGGCCAGCAGCAGGCGCAGGGGGATGGGCATTGACAGCACCCACTGGCGCACCGGCACCTGCGCCGATGACGTGGTCCACCAGGTGGGCGGCGGTCTGCGCCATGCGCCGGGCCCCGCACGAGGGTCAAAAGCCACGGCGCTTGCAGCTGAAGGCCAGCAGCTTGTCGTGGCCGCAATCCTCGCAGCGCAGGCGCAAGAAGCCGTGGGCCAGGATGCCGCATTCGAGGAAGGCGTCGAACTCGTCTTTGACGAATTGCGGCAGCCCGGCACCGGTGCTCTGTTCGGCCTGGGCGAAGAACGTCGCGGCATGCTGCTGCACCAGGCGGTACAGCGTGGTCTGCTCGGGGCGGCGACGCGCGCAGTGGACCGGGGCGCCATCGCAATGCGCCCTCCCGGTGTGGTGAGCGTTGGTTTGCACGCGCTGGGCAGGAGAATCTGGGGGGGTGCAGCTACTCTCAGCCCAAACGCCCAGCGCACATCCTGTGGGCGGCGCTGATCGCCCGCATCTACGAAGTCTTCCCGCTGCTTTGCCCGATCTGCGGTGGCCAGATGCGCATCAAAGCGGCACCAGACTTTGAAGCCGATCAGCGAATCAGTGGGATGACCGCCGCTGGGCGGCAGGCTGCGCCTGGCAATGCCCAAGAATGGGAGAGTCAGGAAATTTCGGGGAACTGGATCTGAACCAGCGCTCAGGCAGACCCCGCATTGCGGCTTGAGACGCCCAAAACCTGGGCAATAAACGCATTCATACGCTTGGATTTCCTATTCGTCCAAGCTGGCACCGCCCCGCGCCCGCCCGTGATGCGGTTGAAATGCCTGTCCTTATGGATGTGCGGCACGCCATCCCATTTTCTTGTGTATGCATATTTTTATGCATAAAGTAAAGCGCTGGATGGTGGTGGTTTTTTGCTGCCCTGCGCCCGAGGTGACGCGCATCATTTCTTTTAGAAAGGCCAACGACCGTGAACGCAAAAAATTGGAAGCTCAAAGCCTCTGCCGCTGCGCCAGCCATTGATTGGGCGGCGGTGGACGCAGACCCAAAAGCCAACGTGCCCGATCACGACAGCCCCGAGCTAACCCGCGTGCAGGCGGCGCAGTTGCGCCCGCTGACTGATGTGCTGCCAGATTTTTCTATCGGCAAGACGCGCATCACCATCAACCTTGATGATGCTGTGTTGCAGGCCTATAAGGCGCGTGCCGGTGGGCGTGGCTACCAGACGCTGATTAATGAGACCTTGCGCGATGCCCTGCGCACGGTGCAACTGGCCGATGTGGTGCGCGCCGTGGTTCGCGAAGAGTTGCACCGCCAAGCCTGACGCTGACCTGGCTGCGCAACCCTGAGCGTTGGCTCAACAAGGCCGCACTCTGAATTTTCGACCAATCCCCGCCGCCGCCAGTCGCCATCGCAATTCGGTTGCACACCACGAAGGGATACTTGCGAAGAACAGCCGCAACTCGAGCAAGCGCGCCCTCATCGGACGCGCCGGCATTGGATGATGGAGTCAAACGCAAGCCCGGCGGGCAGCCCGGCCACGAGGGACATGCACTCAGGCGAGTTCCAAACCCCGACGAAGTCGTCGCGCATCAGATCTTCTCGGCATCGTGCAGCTGCGGGAAGATGCACCGCAGCATCTTCCCTGAGGGCGTCACTGCTGCGACGCAGTACGGAGCCAACCTCCAGGCGCTGGCGGTATACCTCACGCATCACCACAGGCTCCCGATGGCCCGGTGCGCAGATATCCTCACCGACCTCAGCACCTCCAACCTGGAGTTTCTTTCATCATCCGGGGCGTCGGCCTGGATTCATGAAAGTTATCTCGAAATTGTGAATCCCGTTTGCTCGAGTTGGAAACGTTCCTCGGATAAGCCCCAAGTGCTGGTAATTTTTCCCTCATTATTGAATGTGAGGCGAAAAACGCGTTCGACCTCAAAGGGCAGTTTGGAAACTGAATCGGTATGAATCACTTGAAAACGTGCATAAAGAACGTTGGCGTCGCCTATCACTTCTTTAATTTGTATCTTCGAATTTTTCCAACCCCATTGATCATCTTTACCTCGACTTAAATTCTCTAGTAGCCGATTCTTGGTAGTCAAAGCCTCTGGTACCTTTCCGCGAGTCATCTCGATTGGAATCTCTTTTCCATCGCGCTTGATCACTGCGGCGACAGTTTCGCCGGCCTTCCCACGCAAGCGCAGCTTATCGCCTTGCATGCTCTCTTTGGTGACCGGTATTCCGCGGACTGATATGAATTCGTCGCCAGCCTTAACAGTGCCGCTTGCAGGCCCGTCAGGGCGCACTTCAGTCAATACCATACGACCTTCTTCCGTACCACGGACGTTATCCCACATCATCCCGAACCCGACAAAACGATTGTTCACGACGACCCCATCGCTCGCCATATTCTCTTTAACCATGGCCATAAACGCTGGTCTGCTGGTGTGAAAGTCCGTCAGCCATGCTTTAGCGGTCTCAATGTTGCGTGATTGCTGTGCAGATGCTTTTAGTGGCCAAGCACTCAACAGCGCAACCGTGATTGCCAATATAGAAATGTAAAAAGACTTTCGAGTGACCATGGTGTCTCTACCTTTATTGTTTCTGGTGTCCGGCAGCACCAAGAAAGGGACCGGATCAAGCATCGGAAAACGGGAGTGAGTGAATCAATATGAATTTCTAGGTGCCGGTGTCCCGACGAAGAACGCAGGTTGTCGGGGCAACGATGGTGGTCAACTTGCCTCCCAAAACATAGCTCTGGTCGAGCATGCACCTGACAACCGCAATGTCATTGGATACGGCTACATGAAAGTCAGACAGCATGTCAAAAATGGCCTTGAGGTCGGTGTTAGCAACGGCCTGAAAGGCACTGCGTACGCTTTCCTCTAATTCTTGGTATGAAAAATTCATCGGGCATTGGCACATCACAGCAATACGTGGTCTATAGGTGTTTACCCCTTGCGGGGGCCTGAAAAGACAATTTCTCAGGATATTTTCTTTGAATTTCTTCAGCATGGCACGATCTTCGAAATTACCGAGGGTAAACGTTGTGAATTTGCCGTCTTCGCCTGTATCTTTCCCCAGCTGAATCAAAGCGCCTTGGGCCCTGCGCCAACCGCGTCGTCACTGCGCGGCAGCCAGCCAGTAGTGACGACGCGCAAATTGCCCCGGTCGACAAGGACTTACGACGGCTGGCGCAAGTGACGGCCCCAAGTGACGGGCTCACCGCGCATCAAAACCGCAGACCGTGCAACGCGATCTGCCGCAGCCCGCCCCCCTGCGGGCCATGTCAGCCGAGGCGCCAGCGGCACAAGGTGCGGGATGCCGTTGCCCTTGTCGGCTCTCTTGCGCTTTATCTGTTCGCCGGCTTGCGCTGGCCAGCAATCGCGTTCGACCGCATAGGTCTGGTACTTTCCGAGGTCGCGGTCGGTGAAGTAGACCCGACTCACGCCGCCCGGGAGTAAAGCACCGCTTGCTCAATCTCGTCGCGCTACAAATCGTAGTCGTCGGCGAGAGCGTCGACGGTCTCGCCGGCGTCAATGCGATCCGCAATGGCCGCCGTGGAAATGCCAGCACGGCGCACAATAGGGCGACCGAAGGCTACATGAGGGTCGATTGCGATAGGGCGTTCAGCCGCCCTCTGCGTTGAGTCAACATACGGGTGCAGCCTCACCGGGAACTGCCACTCGTCCCACTCGACCCGTTGGAGGTGGTCCTCGAACATCTTGCGCATCACCAACTGGCCGGAGGCGCTCAAGTTGATGAGTTCCACGTAGCGGTCGAGGAACACCTGGCCAGCATGCGTTCGCAGCTCGGGGCTCAGCAAGAGGCGATGCAACTGCAGTTTCTTCTGGGCGTAGGCGATGGCCTTGCGAAACTCGGCCAGTGCCACACCGTGCTCAGTTCGCAATGCTCGAAGGACATGGGCTTCGACCAGGTTGTAGAAGGACACCTGCAGAGGCTCGGTGCTCGCCGGCTTGTCAGGGGATGAAACGTGGCCTGCGCGTCGCGCTTGGGGTAAGCGCGACCAACAAGCCAGGTTCTCAGGGTCGCAGCGGCCAAACTGCGCGGTGACTTCGAGGTGGCAACGGCACCGCGCGCGCACCCGGCCTGCTGGTGGCACCGGTTCACCTCGCGGCGAACAATGCAACTTTCATTGACCGCGCGGCTGTGCGCATTCCCCGATCGACAGCAGCCACCGGCAAATCCATCGACTCGGCCAGCACGACATACATTGAATCGTAGGCCTGCGCCCCGGTGCGCATGGTGCCATCAGTTGCTCCATGAATTCGCGCGCCGTCTGGTCGCTGACGCGCCGGCCTCGTACTGAGCGCGCGCAGCCGGCCGCAATCTCGCAGTAGAAAATCCAAGGCACAACGGCCTTGATTTCGCCATTGGCCAAGCCGTCTGGAATTGCTTCTGCGTCTTCCCTGCCCGCTTGCGTTGTCGGGATGATCGCCTCCAGTATGAAGCTCGCATCCAGAACGATGCGCTCACTTGCCATCGCGAATTTTTCGAATCGTCGCAGAGGCGCCGTATTTCTTCGAAGGCTTGACGTTCGCCCCGAGCTCCTTGATTCGCTTGGCAGCGGCAGCGGCCTTTATCGGGTCAAACTTGGCGATGGCAAAGATGCGTACCTGTGCCACATCGTGGCCCCGACTAGTGAGCGTGAACGATTGTTCAGACCGCGCCAGGTGTGACAGGTCCTTTTTTGCTTCGGTGATCGATACGGTACGCATGATTCATTGTCAACCTTGCAGGGCATTGCTGCCTTGTCTGCGGGCAGAACCTCGGCACGCATATCGTCGATGCCCAGCGCCCGCCCGGCGCGCGGCAAGCAGCAACGGCAGCGGGATGGGCAGCGAGAGCACCCACTGGCGCACCGGCACCTGCGCCGATGACGTGATCCACCAGGTGGGCGGCGGTTCCGTGGGAGGAGACCAAGCGCCGGTTGCGATCCCTCGCCGACGCACGCCAAACTTAACGCGCCGCAGCCGTTGAAACCTGGACGCTGACGCTTTATGTTCTCGCTCAGCATCCTGCCATCGGCGCAGGGCGACTTGGAGTTGGGCTACTGGTTTTACGAAGCGCAAGGTGACGGGCTCGGAACGTATTTTCTTGACTGTCTCACTGGCGATCTCGAGTCATTGCGATTGCGTCTCGGGCCCGGTGGGTCGCGAAAAAGTGCATTTTGAGGCACCGGCCGCCCACACCTTGCCCGCACAAACAGCCGCGTTTTTGGAATGGTTCAACGCCAATCCTTCTGGTGATACGCTGGTGCACGCTGGGTTGGCGCATTTGTGGCTGGTGACCTTGCACCCGTTTGACGACGGCAATGGCCGCATCAGCCGTGCCGTGGGTGACATGGCATTGGCCTGAACTGAAGGCTCTGTCGACCGCTTCGATCGCGCGGAAGATCAGGCCGGAATCAGGCGTCTGCACGTCAACGACGGTTGCCAGGCGTTGGGCCTGGCGGTGGCGATGAAGTATGAGCGCGCCTATGGGGACGGGCGAGACCTGCAAGCGCCAACTCAAAATGGCGCCCAAGATCGCGACCCTCAAAGCCTCTGACGTCTAGCGTTAACAGTCTTCAACCGTCTTTCGCCGCCACCCGCCGCCTCACCAGCAGCGTCAGCACCAGGGCCATCACCAGCTTGCCGTCCTGGTTGTGCGTGGCCAGCCGCAATGCCAGCACGCCGCGATCGGGCTGTGAAGCCGGTAGGTCAGCAGAAGGGTGTGCAGGCCGCTGGCACACAGCTGGCCGAAGACCGTGGCCGCGGCCGCCTCCCGATCCAGGTGCTGAGGCTGCGGGTCCCATTCACCGGCGAAGTGGACGATCTCGTCCTCGCCCACCGGCGCGCCGGGTGTGGTCCAGCTGTGGCCGGCCTGCACGTCGTCGAAGAAGATCCCCGGGCCGGGCGGCGCGGCGACCGGCGCGGCGACCGGCGCGTTGACCAGGGCATGCGGAACCGTCGCCCGCTTCAAATCTTCAGCCAGGATGAAGCGTTGTCCTCGACTTCAGGATTCGCCTGATAGCGCTCCCGTTCGGCACGCCAACTTTCCAACAGCGGCGCCATGTTCAACCCTTTTGCCAGCCGTTTGAGCCGCGCCGCACTCAGTGGCTCGATTTCCAGGTCGAACGGCGGGCGCGTCATGCGGCTGCGCGGCGACGCGCCCAGGTAGATCCAGTCCAGCAGTGCTTTCTCGGGTGTCGCGCGGCGGTAGTCGAAGCGTTGGTCTTGCAAATCTGCCAGGCGGCCGGCCCGCTCGTCGTTCAGGTGCGCCGGCATCGCGAAGAAGCGGAAGATGCCGGCCTGGGTCTTGCGGTCGGACACCTGGGGCGTGGACCAGCCGGCTTCGATGGGAATGACGCAGGTGACGGTGTCGCCGAAGTTGTTGGTCAGGCCCGCCTGCTCCAGCACCCAGGCCAGGCTGACGATGCTGCGCGTGCGCACCCACTGCGCGGCCGCCGCGGGGCTCACGTTGCGGTGGCCCGCGAGGTTGAGGTACACGCCCTTGATGACCGGCCGAAGCTTTTGGGACAGCACCAGGTCCTTCAGCCAGCGGTCGATCGTGGGGCTCGACGGCGGCACTTCGGTAGTCGCCGTGGCGAGCATGTGCACCATGCCGGTGGTCAGCACCGCCGGCGTGTCCGCGTTCATCAGCCGTGCCTCCGCCGCGAGCTTCCAGGGTGCCCTCATGGCGGCAGGCCTTTGAGCAGCAGGGCTTCGGCCGCCCATTTCTCCAGCGCCTCGCACACGGCCAGCGTGCATTCGAGCCAGCGGTCCTCAGTGAGCGCGGCGCGCGTGTCGGGGGGCAGGTAGGGCAGGAGTTCTTCGCGCGCGAGATCGAAGCCTATGCCTTCCAGCTTGCTCAAGGCGCCGGCCTGCATACGCTCCAGCACGTCCTGCGGGGCAGGGGCCAGCAGCCGCACAGGGTTCGCGCCCGCGACCAGCAGGTCGTACAGGTCGTAAATGTCGCGCGGCACGTTGCGCGCTTCGGACATGGCGGCGGCGACTTTCATGGCGGCCAGCGCATCGCTGGAATAGGATTCCACCAGGAACGGTGCCATGCCGTAGGCCTGCGGCGGCACGATGGTTTCCTTGCGCCTTTCCTGCGCGGAAGGATCGCCCCGGCCGGAGATCTCGACCTCAAAGCGCACCGCAACGCCGCCGTTCGTCTGCCCGGCCAGCCGCGCGCGGATCGTGGTGGCGGTCAGCTTGGTGATTTCAGCCTCGGGCTGGCGAATGCCCGCAACGGATGCCGCCCGCACCATCGCCCGGGGCAAGCCCTTTTTTGCGCTGTCCAGCGACAGCGACGACTCGCGATCAAAGTCGATGCCCTTGGTCAGCCGCATGCTGCCGAACACGGCGCGCATGGCCATGCCGCCCTTGAGCACCAGACGCGAGCTGTATTGGCCCACGATCTCGCGCAACAGCGCGACCTGGCACCGGTCAATGGCCGTCAGGCGCTCGTCAAAGCCTTTTTCGGAGGGGCTATATAAAGCACTCATTTATCAAATAATGATATTTACATGCTAAATATACAGGAGAGGGCGGCACTTCGCAACCACTGGGGCAGCAGCGGCGATTGCACCCCGCTCGCCGCGCATGGCGGCGCGAGCGGACCCCCTGCATCTTCTCGATGTTCGCGTCGGCCACCAGGCGGGCGTAGAACTTGAGCTCTTCGGTGGCGCCGCTTCCATGCCCTGGCCGGCGAGTTTCTCGCGGACGTCGGGCAACGCAAGGACAGCCTCGGTATGGGAATTGAGCGTGTTGATGACAGGGCGCGGCCAGGCCATACCAGGCGCTGACCTCGTAACCTGCCAGCCCCTGTTCCTCCACTGTCGGCATGTCCGGGAAGATCGTGGAGCGCTGCGGGCTGGTGACCGCCAGCAAGCGCAGGCGACCACTGCGAACGTGCGGCAGGGCGAGGGGGATCGGTGCGAAGGTGAAATCGACCACGCCCGACAGCAGGGCTGTCATGGTTTCCGGGCCGCCCTTGAAGGGTACTTGCAGGACGCGCATTGGCGGAGCTCACCACGAAGAGCGAATACCCGGTGGGAGGCGCCTTGGCGGCGGCACCGGCAGCGAGGTTGCCCGCCGCGCCCGGCCGGTTCTCGACAATAAAGGCCTTGACACCCACTGCTGCTATTGCAATCCACATGATCTTGGCGCAGCATCGGCGCGCGTTGCGCGTCGCCGTCCGCCAGCCCGCAGACTTATCGAAAGCGTTGCGGCGCCCCGCCGGCCGGTCGCCGTTGTGCAAATCCGCCGTTCAAATTGGCAGCCTGCAATGGATCGTCGCAGGTATCGGCATTTGCTACCATCAGCGCCTGTCTTGCTCACATGGAGGTGTGGAAATGCAAACCGATGACCTGGCAAATCTCCCCTTGCCTGCCAGACTCGCGGCGATGGAGGTGCTGTGGGATTCGCTGAGCCGCGACCCATTGCATAACCCCAGTCCGACCTGGCATGCCGAGGTTCTTGCGCAGCGCCGACTGGAAATGGAGCAGGCGGTTCCGTGGGAGGAGACCAAGCGCCGGTTGCGGTCACTCGCCGACGCACGCCAAACTTAGCGCCGCAGCCGTTGAAGCCTGGACGCTGACGCGCTATGTTCTCGCTCAGCATCCTGCCATCGGCGCAGAGCGATTTGGAGTCGGGGTACTGGTTTTACGAAGCACAAGGTGACGGGCTCGGAACGTATTTTCTTGACTGTCTCACTGGCGATCTCGAGTCATTGCGATTGTTCGCCGGACTGCATCCGAAACCCGTCGGCGGATTCCATCGGACGCTGTCCAAGCGGTTTCCGTTTGCGATCTACTATGACCTGAGCGGAGACATGGCCGTAATCGTGGCTGTGCTCGACTGCCGGCAGAATCCGGCGTCGATCCGCTCTCGGCTTGAACCACAATAAGTTCATCGAGTCGCGGCGATAGCGCCATACAGTTCTCAGCCGCCTTCACAGACCGGCCCACACGCGTCCGGTCTGGTGGCGTGTTCGGGGTGCAGTTGGCACGGAAAAGGGCCTTTGAAAAGCCCATCCTCCGCCGGCCATGCGGTAGCGGCCGCAGCGCGATGGCGTCCCCAGCACGATCTGTCCATAGATCCGGGACGGGCTTTTCACGCCCGCGCGATCGGCGCCGCTTACGCAAGACTCGCGCAGCGGCGGGTAAGCCGCCTGGCTCGACGTCTGCGGGAACAGTTGTCAGCAGTGCTGACAGCCCCAGGACAATCTCGTTGTCGGGTCGACACCAAGAAAGTACCTCGACACCCACTGCTGTTGCAAACCACAAGAAGTTGGTGCAGCATCGGCCCAGTTCAGTTTCCCCACTGGCTGAGTCAGCCCGGCTGATGCCCGTTACCGCATCGCCCAAGCTGGCCTCATCTCCTGAAAACCGGCAGCCGAAAGGCTTGGAGATACTCGTCAGCCACCGGGCACAACCAACGCACGTCCTGCCCCAACCAGCATCACAGCCGGTCGCGCGGGCCAACTGCGCCATCGATCCGGCCCTCCGGGCCGAAGCGGCGACAGCCGATGTCAAGCTGCTGCAATCCCGCCAGCGCCCTGCCTCAAGCCAAACCCTGCGCCAACCGCGTCGTCACTACGCGGCGCCAGCCAGTAGTGACGACGCGCGAAATGCCCCAGCCGACAAAGACTTACGGTGGCTGGCGCAAGTGATGGCCCCAAGTGACGGGCTCACCGCGCGTCAAAACCGCAGACCGTGCAACGCGATCTGTCTCAAGAGCTTTAGCCCTAAAAGCCCCGTAGCGGTTTTTCGAGCTCTGGAGCTGCAATTTGGTCCAACCTCCGAATGGCCCCCTCCAGGTGCGCCATGTCTTTTTGAGACGCACCGAACTTTTCGAAAAACGGCTTCCACGCACGCGCCACCAGCCACACCTCGTGCAATGCCTTCAGCGCTTCTACTTTGCTCGAAAAGTACACAGCCCAGTGGGTCATCAGGTTGTC
>CAMAWD010000139.1 GCA_945861785.1 Rhodoferax sp. OV413
TGGCTACATCGATAACAGAGTGGCCCCTGTCGATAACTTGGCGAACTGCCTCTTCTTTGAATTCAGCTGTGTATTTGGCTCTTTGCATTTGCATTTCTCCAATTCAGATTTTGACAATAATATTTGTCTACTGAATTGGGGGAATGCCAGATAGATAAAGGTATTGGCTCGATTTGGCATGCTCAAACCTGTGCAGTAGACACGCTCCTCGTAGGCAAGGGGTAATTTTTTGACTACCGACATGCAGGAGCGGCGTACCTACTCCGCCTTCAGCTGCGCCGCTTGGACGGCTCGCGCCATGACCTCGATTTCGCGCTCCAGTGCCTTGCCCAGCTCGACGGGGCCGCCGCCGATCGGTTCCACCGCAGCGCCGTGCAGACGCTTCACCACATCCGGCAGCTTCACCACTTCGGCCAGCTCGCGGCTGACGCGGTCGATGGCGATGGTTGGCGTGCCGGCGGCGGCAAGCACGGTCAGGATCGTGGCAAAGTCAAAACCCGGTACCAATTCAGCGATCAGCGGCACGTCTGGTGCCAGCGGCGAACGATTGGCCGCGTTCGATGCTAGCACTTTCACTTGGCCGTTTTGCACAAAGCCCGCGATCGACGGCATGGCGGCAATTGAGAAGTCGACCTGACCACTGACCAGAGCCGGCGTCGATTGCCCAGAGCCGCGGTAGGGCACGTGCCGGATGTCGAGGTTGAGCGCCGCCTTCAAGGCCTCCATCGTCAGTTGATGATTGCTGCCGATGCCAGAGGATCCATAGGTGTATTCGCCAGGCTTCTTGCGCACCGCTGTCACGAACTCCTGGAGCGTGTTGACCCCAGTCTTTGGATGGGCCACCAAGTACAGCGACGAGCGGCCAACCAATGAGACCGGTAGCAGATCCTTCCCCAGCTTGTAGTTGGTCGCCTTGTTGATATGCGGACTGATAGAAAGCATGGCGCCGTCGGACATGATAAATGTGTGGCCATCGGTGGGCGTGCTTTGCAGCAGCCCGTTGTAGGCGGCTGCGCCTGAAGCACCAGGCCGGTTTTCCACCACCACCGGCTGGCCGAGCCGCTCGCTGAGGTGGGGCGTCAGCACGCGGGCGATAACGTCCGGCTGGCCACCGGCCGCATAAGGCACGATGAACTTGACTGGCTTGCTCGGGTACGTTGATTGCGCCCACGAAAAGCCAGGCATGAGGCCGGCGGCGCAAGTCGCCGCAGCAGTAATGTTGAAGCTTCGACGATTCATGTGTGTCTCCTTTGAGAGTCAATTAAAACTAGTGCGCGGGTGCGCCATACAGGATGACCAGCGTGATGCCAATCAGGGTGATCGCAATGCCGAGCACCGTGAGCCAGCTCAGACGCTCGTCATTGCCCAATGCAAAGTAGCTGACCGGCAACACCACCAGTGGCGTGCACATCGAGATCAGCGCTGCCATGCTGGCCGGGATGTACTTCATGGACGCAATGACCAGCGCCTGAGCCAGGAACTGAAGGCAGCCGACTCCGAGAAAGATGCGGGCTGCCTTGGGGTTGGACCGCGCCTGTCGAACGTATTCAGGCATTTGCCCGTGATTGGCCAACGCGAGTACCAGCAGGCCAGCCATAGCGCCGATCAGGGCGCCCATCAAGGCCTCGTTCCACTGACGTACGCCGGAAGCGCGGAACACATGACTTAACGAATAGGCCGCCGCTGAGCCCACGCCGATCAGCAGGGTTGCGGACATGAAGCTGTGCCTCGAGCCTTCCCGCATCACCAAGACTGGCCGTACCGTCTTTCGCTGGGAACGGTCGATGCCGATGCTCATGGCCAATAGCCCTGCGATACCAAGTGCGATGCCGACGAAACCGATGGTGCCGATCACTTCCCCCAAAAAGATCCAACCTAACGCAGCGGTGATCAAGGGACTGATGGTTTGCAGGCCGGCTGACCCGCTCGGACCTAGCCGCTCGATCGACTTGAAGACCAGCCAGCGGCCGATATAAGTCGAACAGATGCCGGCCAGGGCGAAGCAAACGACGGACCAGAGGGTCGGCACCTTGACACCCGGACCGACCGTCCACTGAATTAGCACGATGGTGATCCCGACAGGAACCGCGGCGGCGGCTGCCAGCAAAGACCCTGGCCCACTACTCATCTCCTTAGCTGCGGCAGCAATCGTGACCATGGAGGCGCCATAGATCGCCATGGCCAAGAAGGCCAGCGTGACTCCGAATAGAACATCGTAAGACAAAGCAGGGTGCAGACCAACAGGTTTGTGTTCTTAAGGCCTGCGTTCAACGCAGCATCGCCCCGCCATCGATGCCGAAGCACTGGCCTGTGATCCAGCTGGATTTATCAGAGACAAGATAGGACACCAGCCCGCAAATATCCTCTGGCTCCCCCACCCGTTTTAGTGGAATTTCGACCGCACGTGCCTTCAGCAGCTGGTCGTAGTCCTCGCCTGACATCCCGGCCGCCAGATAAATGTCACTGCGCACCAGGCCGGGCGCTATACAGTTCACCCGCGCACCGTGCACAGCCGCCTCAATGGCGAGCGAGCGGCTGAAGGCTTCCACTGCCCCCTTGGTGGCCGTGTAGGCGGCCGAGCCGGCGCGCGGACGTTGTGCCAATGTGCTGCTGAAGGTTAGCAAGCTGCCCCTGCTGGCGTAAAGAAGGGGCATGAAGGCCTGCGCTACGTAGAGCGTGCCCAGCAAGTTGATACGCACCATCTCTTCGACCTGGACCATATCCGCCTCAACGAAGCTGCTGCGCTGCAATGCGACGCCGGCGCAATGCACCAGAACGTCCAAGCGGCCGTGGCGTTCGGCCACCGCCTGCTGCATGCGCTGCACGTCCGCCGCGTCGGCAACATCGCAGCGTACAGCACTCATGCCACGCGCTTGCATTGCGTCGAGTTTGTTCTGGCGCCGGCCGCATACGACGACCTCAAAGCCGTCGCTTTGCAGGCCCACCGCGATCTGCTCGCCGAGGCCAGCGCTGCCGCCGGTCACCAAGGCTACTTTTTTCTGACCCATCTTTGTCCCTTGTGGCGTGACGCTCACGCCGCAAGCGGCTGGCCGGACGCCAGCAGAGCCGCCGTTCGGACGGCCGACAGCATGCTGGCGTGCTGCGCCACGCCGCGGCCAGCGATGTCGTAAGCCGTGCCGTGCGGTACGTTCAGCATGACGAAAGGCAAGCCGACATAGACGGTGCAGGCGCCTTCGAACCCCACCGTCTTGACTGCGATCTGCCCCTGGTCGTGGAACATGGTGACCACCACATCCCACTGGCCTTGAATGCACTGGCGAAAAACCGCGTCAGGCACGAGTGGCCCGTGTGCGTCGATTCCGCGTGCGCGTGCTTTCTCCACAGCCGGGCCCACACGCTCCTGATCCTGTGGGAACATCGCGTGCGGATTAATGCCGGCGACGGCGATTCGCGGCTTCTCGAAACCCCAAGCGCGCAAGCTCGCATTGGCCATCTCGATCACCTGCAAGATGCGCTCTGGCGTTGCCATGGTGATGGCATCGCTCAAAGACACGTGTTCCGTCAGCGGCACGACCCGTAGCTTGCTGCTGATTCTCATCATGAAGGTGCCGGCCGGTTGCAGATCGTCGATTTCCTTGATTTTGCCGGTGGCCAGGAGCGAAGCGGTTTCTACCGGTCCCATCACCAAGCCTTGCAGGCGGCCGGAGCGGCCTAACTCCTCGCCGCGTGCGATCCATTGCAGGACAGCGTTCCCGGAGGTAGCAGAAGCCTTGCCGATTTCGCAGCGGTCTACATCAAAGCCGCCTGGGTCGACCACCCCAATCACGCCAGCAGGAAGCTGCTCGGAAGGATCGGTGACAGGCTCAAAACGCAGACTCAGGCCGCACACGACGGCGGCGCGCCGCAGTACGCCGAGGTCGCCGATCAGCACGGTACGGCAGACACCAGCTAGTTCGGTTGCGGCCGCCGTACGTACGCAGACCTCAGGGCCGACGCCCGCAGGATCGCCGATCATCATTCCCACCACAGGTAGTTGGCTCATGGCTGGCACTTGTTTGCTAAACCGTTCACGACGCGAAGAAGTCCATCACCAACGACAAGAACTGGTTTTTGCGCTCAATCTGGGTCCAGTGACCGCACTCCCCAAACACGTGCAGATCGGAGTGCTTCAGCAGCGAATGCAGCTTCAGACTGTTAGACAAAGGCACGATCTGGTCGTCGCGCCCATGGATCACGAGCGCGCGCTGGGTGATCTTGCGGACGTCGGCTTCGGGCGTTGCCAAGGCCTTTGCGTGGCGCTGGCGCGGTGCCGCGAACATTTGTGAGTAGGTCTCGTGAAAGCCGGGGCGAATACTGGCTTCGTAACGCGACTTGACCAAGTCATCGGTAATGATGCTGGTGTCATAGGCAAAGGTCATGGCCATCTTGCGCATGTTCTCAACCGACGGTTCATAGCCCCAAACCGCTTCCAGCCCGGGGGTCACCTCGAAATCGACGCCGGCAGCACCCATCAATACGAAGCGGTCCACCCGTTCCGGATGGCGCGCCGTCAGAGCCAGCGTCAGCGCGCCGCCGAACGAGTTACCCACGAAGCGGGCCTTTTTCACGCCTACCGCATCCATCCACTCGATCAGGTGACGGACCCAGAAGTCAAGATCGTAGACGGTGTCGGACTTGCGCTCGGTATACCCGAAGCCAGCAATATCGGGTGCTAATACACGGTATTTCTCGGCAAGCACCGGAATCGACAGGCGCCAATTGGCATAGGCCGTGACCCCAGGACCAGAGCCGTGAATCAAGATCACCGGCTCGCCTGACCCAGACTCTAGGTAATTGGTTTTAAGGCCGGCCGCGACGATGGCGTGGCCGATTTCAGGATTGGTATTAGACATGTGGTGCTCGGTAAAGTGGGTTAGATAATAAAAGTCAAGTTCGGCATCGGGATGTCGTGGTTGGCCAGGAAGACGTGCTTTTCACGCATGCGAAGCACGCCATCCTGACGCTCCAGCAAGTGCGTTTGACGTCCGGCGAATGTCAGCTGGCGGCCCGCGCGTACCTCGGTCAGGTTAAAGCGCGAGGTCACGCGGCCACCGCGATCTGCATCCCACTCCTCGAGAACGACGTTGCCAATCACCCGACTCAGGCGCGACTTCGGGTTCTGGGCGTGAGCGAATTTGGTGCCAAGGCGGAACAGGCGCTCGTCGAGCTCAGGCCGGTTGTCGTTGATCAAGGCGATCTTGCGACCGACTGCCTCTTCGTCGCTATTGCAGGGCACCCAGTAAAGAAGCTCCTCGGTCCAAAGCGAGAACCACTCCTTGTACTGGTGTTCGTCTGCCAGCTGGGCCTCGCGGAACAAGAACAGTTCCGCTTCACGCAGGGCGGCCCACTGGGCTAGTTTTTGATTGTCCATACGGGGGTCTCCAGAAATCATGCCGCTTGCGTCATCAGATGCAGCCAGTACTTCATCTGGCCACGCTGCGGCACTTCGTCGGTAATACGGCCCACCACACTGCCATCCGTGTCGACAAACTCCCGATGCATGCCACGCGAAATTTCAATCCAAGGATTAATCTCGGCCATCATGCCGCGCTGCACGCGCTCAAAGATTTCGGCGTCGTCGGGCGACCCGGAACCTGCCGGTCCGTAGAACGACTCGTGCTGGCGCACTCTCATGGTGTTGATCTCATCACTCACGCCGCCCAAGCGCACCATCGACATCGTCACTTGAGTCATGCCCGGGGTAATCGGGGTGATGATCCGCACCTGGTTGCCAATTAATTGCAGGTTCGGGAAGACGCCCAGGTGCGGGTCGCCCGATAGACTGATCAACAACTCTGCACGTTCCTGCCCATAGGCCTTGTGCATATCCTCAACGTACTTCACACCACCCGGCACTTTGGAAAGAAACTCCGCATGTTTCTTGTAACTTTTGAGGCGTTGCGCCCGGAAGTCCAGCATGGCGTGGCCGTTGCCATAGTCGCGGGTGAGCGTTAACGCTTCATCACTAAAAGGATCTTCGCGGTGCATTGCGCCAATACCGGATTCGCTATTTCGCGCCCAGCCCGCCACGACGGATGCGTGGACGAAGTTGGGGTGGTATCCGTCCATGCCGACCAGCTTCCAGTTGCCCAGGTATTCGGTCTTGTTTGTGCCTGCGTCGAGAAAAATCTCGCCGGTCGGCGATGCGTCTACCAGCATGTCGAATTGTGCTGCGGCACCGCCCAGGAACTCGGCCAGCGAATCGCCTTGCGCCTTGATGCTGGCAAACACGAAGCCGCGATGGGATGCTACGCGTGGCACTTCGACCAATCCCATGTTTTCGGTCTTGAAGTCGGGGCCATAGCCACCCTTTTCGGTGACTTCTGCCAAGGCTCCGGTCAATTCATAGGTCCAGCCGTGGTACCAGCAGCGGAACATCCGAGTGTTGCCGGACTCGGTCTGTACCACCTGCGCGCCGCGGTGGCGGCAGCGGTTGACGAGAACCCGCACCTTGTTGTCTTTGCCGCGCACCAGGATAACGGGCGTACGACCTATTGGGCGCGCTTGGTAGTCGCCTGGCTTTGGTACCTCGCTCTCGTGTCCAACATAGATCCATGACCGATGAAAAATCCGGTCAATCTCCAAGTCGAAGATGGCTTGATTTGTGTAGGCGCGAGAATGGACGCGGCCATCTTGGACGAGCGATTGCAGATTCTCATGGGTGATAGCGTTAGCGCTGAACGGATCTGCGACCTGTTGCATCTGGAGCTTTCAGGAAATAAAACGGTTAATCGGAAAAACCGGCGTTAGTCCGGCTGAATTCCGGCGATACGGACCACCGACTCGTAGCGTGCGATGTCGCGCTGAACGGTTTCGGCCAGGGCTGCGGCCCCCCCCAGTTTGGGAGGCTCAACGCCAGCAGCGTTGAGTTTGGTAACGATGTCCGGCATCGCCAGTACCTTCGCAATCGCGGCCGCCAGTCTGTCGATTACCGGTTTAGGGGTGCCTGAGGGCACGAACAGCGCGTTCTCGCCGGGAAAATGGAAATCTTTCAGGCCGGCATCGCCCATTGGCGGAAACTGCGGCAGTATGGTCATGCGCTCTCGGGTGTTGCCCGCAATAATCTTAATCCGGCCCTCCTTCGCGAACCCCACGATCGAGTTGTAGGCCGCAATAGCCATGTCCACCTGGCCACTCACCAAGGCCGGAACCGACTGACCAGTACCTTTGTACGGCACGTGGAGGATGTCGAGTCCGAGTGCGCTCTTGAAAGCTTCCATGCTGAGGTGGTGCAAGCTGCCAACGCCAGAAGAGCCATATGTGTATGCGCCTGGTTTGGCCTTGATGGCTGCTACCAACTCACTCAAGTTTGATGCGGGGAATTTCCCGAACACGGAGAGATACAGTGCCGAGTACGAGGCAATGGATACCGGCGCCAGGTCTTTCTGGAAGTTGTGCGGTAGCTTTGCCTTAGTCACACGATTGACCGCCCAATGAGCGGCATCGGCCATCAAAAGCGTATGGCCGTCTGCGGCGCCGTTGCGCACGATCTCGATCGCAGCTATACCGCTGGAACCGGGAATATTCTCCACCACGACCGACTGCCCCAATTCAGAACCTAATTGCTGAGTCAAGATTCGGGCCACCGTATCTGGTGAGCCGCCAGCAGCGTAGGGAACGACGATACGCAGCGACTTTGCTGGAAAATTTTGTGCCTGCACCGATGTGCCGGTGACACCAAGCGCAGCCACCGCTAACTGTCCTAAAACCTGCCGTCGCTTCATCATCTCGTCTCCAATATTTAAAGGGTTAACGCTTAACTACTTCAATTGCTGCAACATTATTAGGATCGAAAGTTTTTCACAACAGCGGGTTTACCCGTGATTTCAAGGCTAAATTTTAAAAAAGTATTTGCTCCTATTGTTTTTTTTGTTCCATAATCAAGACTATTAAAAAATTGAAGTACTGTGAAGAAAACCAATCAACCGACACCATTTGGCGGAGCAGAGGCCGCGCCTTTTACACCTGAGGATGCGCCGTTGGCACACCTGAGCGATCAGGTCATGGTGGCTGCTGCCCTTGATAAGGCTTTGGACGGCACAGCCCTTTGGGTGCTGCTAGGGCTGTACCGTGCCTATGCGGTACTTGACCGCGACCAAGCCGAGGAAGTGGCCTGCATCGGCCTGTCGCCGCTACAGTTCAACATCCTCACCGTGCTGCAGCGCACCGGCCAACCCACCACCATGGGTGCCCTTGCGGGCATGCTGGTGGTGAAGCCGACAAACCTGTCGGGCAATATCAATACCTTGATCGAACGCGGTCTGGTCAAGCGCGAGCTCAACGCGGTGGACCAACGCTGGCTGCTGGCCGTGCTGACGCCCAAGGGGAAGGAATTCCTTGCCGAACACCTGCCGGACCACTGGCGGCGGCTGGAGCGGCTGATGTACGGGCTTTCGCGTGAAAAGCGAATCCAGTTGGTCAGTCTGCTCAGGGAATTGCTTGTCTCCATTGAAGACGAACAGGCACGCGATCGCGCGGCAGATAAAAGCGAGAAGAAATCCCGCGCGGCCTGACCTAGGCACCGTCACAGTACTAACCAGTAACGCTTGTAAGCATCTATGGCAGAAATTCTCGGACTGGGCCTCTCCCACTATCCTCCGCTCTCCTCCCCAGACGCGGCGATGTCGACCATCTTGCGTATGACGCTGGCCGATCCCGGTATTCCGAGCGACGTGAAGTTGCCCGAAAACTGGCCGGCGGCCGCACAAGCCGAGTGGGGCAGCGACCTGGGCGTGGCAGCCGCTGCTACCCACCGCGCTGCCTTGGTGGAACAGTTCCGCAAGGTGCGAAAGGCGCTTGACGACTTTAAGCCCGATGTGGTGCTGATCTGGGGTGACGACCAGTACGAAAATTTCAAGGAAGACGTGATCCCGCCGTTCACTGTCTGCGCCTATGAAGACATGGACCTTTATCCGTGGCGGCACGCTATGGGATCCTCCATGATGAGCGGCAAACCTAATGCCTGGGGGGAGGGCGCAGACAAGCACTACCGCCTGCGCGGTCGGCGCGATATTGCCAAGCACCTGGTCAGTGGTCTGATTGAAGCTAACTTTGACACCGCCTACGCCTACAAGCCGCTTCACCACGAGAGTTTGGCTCACGCTTTCACGAACGCCATTCTGTACCTGGACTATGACCGGGTGGGATGGGACTATCCCACCATTGCCGTGCCTATCAACTGCTATGGTCGCAAGGTGATCTCGGCGCGTGGTTTTATGACTGATTTCGGAACACAGATCGAGCCAGACCCTCCCGGGCCATCTCCAAAGCGATGCATGGACATGGGCGCTGCCACTGCGCGCATCTTGCGCGATTCGCCATGGCGCGTGGCCGTGATCGCGTCTTCCAGCTGGTCGCACGCGTTCCTTTGCGACCACACGTGGCGCCTGCGCCCGGACACCCCGGCTGACCGCAACCTTTACCGCGCGCTGTTAGAAGGTGATTACGCCAGCTGGCGTAACTCCCGAACCGAGGACTTCGAAGCCGCAGGCCAGCAGGAACTGCTGAACTGGTGCCCGATGCTGGGTGCGATGGAGGAGCTGGGAGCCAAGCTCGACTGGAGCAATTTTATTGAGACTAACGTCTTCAACTCCAACAAGGTGTTTGCTGTCTTTCATCAGACCACATGAGCAAGCTCCTGAGCGCAGAACGGCAAAGTGTCGTCATTGTCGGAGCTGGGTTGGCGGGCTTCAATGTCGCTAGCGCGCTCGTTCAGCGGGGTTATGCGGGCGAGGTCACGTTGGTAGGTGACGAACCCTGGCAACCGTATGATCGGCCGCCACTGTCCAAGCAGCTCCAACTGGACGGCGACGAGTCGCAGATTTGGCTTTCGCCAGAATTGCCGCCCAAGGTGAAGCAGCTACGCCAACGCAAAGCCATGGCCATCGATCCGCAGCGCAAGGCGCTGCGCTTGGATGACGGAAGCACACTGCCTTGGGACCGGCTGGTACTGGCCACTGGCACCCGGCCGCTTCGGCTGGCCCAACTCGATGGTCTGCCGCGCGTGCTGACGCTGCGCACGCTGGGCGATGCCCGTGCCATCCGCGAGGCCCTGACATCTGTTGCCAGCCTGCTGGTGATCGGCGGCGGTCCGATCGGGCTGGAGCTAGCGGCCAGCGCCGCCGCGCTGGGCCGGCAATCGACTGTGGTCGAGAAGTCCCCGCGGTTGATGAGCCGCAGCGCGCCGGCCGCCATGGCCGATGTCCTCCTTGAACACCACCGCCGCTGCGGCATAGCGATCCATCTCAGTCGCACAGTGGTCGCGCTCGACGAAGGCACCCAAGAGGCCGTGCTGGACGACGGCCAGCGCGTGCCGGCCGGCCTGGTGGTGGTCGGCATTGGCGTGCGGGCCAACGACGAGCTGGCGGCGGATGCCGGCATCGCCTGCGACGACGGCGTATTCGTTGATAGCTGGTGCCGCACCACGACACCCGACGTGTTCGCGGTTGGTGACGTGACACGCCAGCGCAATCCTGTGACCGGTCGCTTTGAGCGCATCGAAACCTGGGCTAACGCCCAGGGCCAAGCGCAGGCGCTGGCGGCGATCTGGTGCAACCCCAGTGAAGCCAAGGCGTACGACGCGGTGCCGTGGTTCTGGTCAGACCAGGGCAGCGCCCGACTGCAGTGCGCTGGCGCGCTTACCGGCGAGCAGCAGGCCTGGCGGGTAGATGCCGCTGGAGGCCGCGTGCTGGTGCACTGGAGCGGTGGGCTCGTCACCGGCGTTGCCACACTGAACGCGACGCGCGACTTCGGACCGCTCAAGAAACTGATTGTGCCGCGCGCCACCATCACCCCCGAACAATTTAGCGCGCCGGAGGCGAATATCCGCGCCTTGGTGCAGCAAGCTCTGGCCGCCTGAGGACATTCACCATGACACGTAACAGTAATTTCATTTCCTTGTGCAGCCTAGATGCCGTGGCGGACGGCGGCATTGGTATGGGCTACCTGCCGGATGGCCGCCGCGTGGCCGTCTACCTGGTGGCGGGAAATGTCTATGCCACCGATGACCGCTGTACCCACGGTAATTCCTCACTGACCGAGGATGGTTGCCTGGAGGGCCACATCGTCGAATGCGGGATGCACTTAGGCACCTTTGATGTGCGCACTGGCGAGGCCGTCGGCCCACCATGCACTCAAGCCCTGCGAACCTACCCAGTGGAGATCCGCGACGGCCAAGTGATGCTGTCGGACGCATCGCTGGTCGCCGAGTTAAAAGCATGACCGCCGCGTTCCAGAGCGCTGGCTGCGCTTGCGGCTTGGTCGACGCCCACACCCACTGGGTTCCCCACCAGTTTCCGGCCTACGTGGGCCAACGCAAAAGCGTCGCTTGGCCGTCGATGGCGCCGGGTGACGCGGCCTGCGACCGCAACGTGATGCTCGAGGGCCGGATCTACCGCACCGTGCCCGACTCAAGCTGGGACGCTGGCCGCAGGCTGCAGGAGATGACGCCTACGGGGGTCACGCACCAAGTGGTATCGCCGATGCCGGAGTTGCTGTCGTACTGGCTGGCAGCCGACGACGCCCTGTCGCTTAATTCTTTTATGAATGAGGAACTGGCGGCAATGGTCAGTGCCGACCCAGCGCACTTCACCGGCCTGGGCGCAGTGCCGCTGCAGGATGTGGAACTGGCCATTGGCGAGCTGGAACGCTGCATGAAACTGGGGCTGGCGGGTGTAGAGCTCGGCAGTAACATCAATGGCAAACCGCTTGGTCACGCCGACCACGAGCCGTTCTTTGCTGCCGCCCAATCGCTTGGCGCTGCCATCTTCGTCCATGCCTTGCGTCCTGCGGGAATGGACCGGCTGGTTGGCCCGCCACTGCTTGAGCAGGTGCTGGCCTTTCCCGGCGAAGTCGGCCTGGCCGCCGCCTCGCTGCTCACGTCCGGAACACTGGCGCGGCTACCGAAGCTGCGCATTGCCTTTAGCCACGGGGGCGGCTCGCTGGCCATGCTGCTGCCGCGCTTGCAGCATGGCTGGCAACAATTGCCGCCGATTCGCAAGCTCATGGACCAGTCGCCGCGCGAGCTGGTTCGGCAACTGTTCGTCGACGACTTGGTGTACGACGCCGACACCATCCGCATCTTGCTGCAGGTCTTCGGCACGACGCAGGTGCTGGCCGGCACCGACTACCCGTTCGCAATCATGGACCGCGAGCCGGCCCACCGTATCGACCAACTGACCTTGGACGATGCGACCCGCCGTCTGCTGCGCCAGGACAATGCGCTGCGCTGGCTTGGCCGAGACAGCGCTTGAGACCCTTTCACGACCCAAGGAGAACCCCATGACCCATCAATCCGAAGCCATCCAGCAGGCAGCGCAGGCACTGGCGCTCGCACGAACAAACCGACGTAGCATCCCGCCGGTGTCCACCAGCCACGGCATAGCCAGTCTCGATGCGGCTTACGCAGTCGCCGAGGTAAACACGCGCGCCCGGTTGGAATCCGGCCGCCGAGTCGTCGGCTTGAAGGTGGGCCTGACCTCAAAGGCGGTGCAGCAGCAGCTCGGCGTGGACCAGCCGGATTTTGGCGTGCTTTTCGACGACATGGAATTTCTCAACGGGCAAGACGTACCAACCACCCGACTGATGCAGCCAAAGGTAGAAGCCGAGATCGCCTTCGTTGTAGGTCGGGATGTCACTGGCAGCGCGCCGAGCTACTCCGAATTCCTGGCTTGCCTTAGCTATGCCCTGCCGGCAATCGAGATCGTTGATAGCGCCATTACTGATTGGAAAATCACGTTGGTCGACACCGTGGCCGACAACGCATCTTCGGGGCTTTATGTGCTGGGCGACCAGCCGGTGCCGATCGGCGCGCTGTCGCTCGGCGCAATCGGCATGCAGATGGACAAGAACGGTCAGACTGTCTCGACCGGCAGCGGCGCGGCCTGCCTCGGCCATCCGCTGCGGGCCGCCTTCTGGCTGGCCCGCACCATGGCCGCCCGTGGCCAGGGCTTGCGCCAGGGCCAGGTGATTTTGTCGGGCGCACTCGGCCCGATGGTTCCTGTGGCCGCTGGCGACCTGGTCCAGGCCTCGGTCGGCGCTCTGGGCAGCGTTTCCTGCCGCTTCATCTGAAACGCGCGCACTTGTCCTGTCGATGGCATCTACGCCTTTACGCACCCTATTCAGATAAATATGCAAACCGCCGCCCCCATACCTCCTGCTGCCTCTTGGCATGACGACTTGCGGCTCGGTTATGGGCCTATGGACCATATTCACGACGAGTTTGTGGTCTTGGTTGATACGCTGCTTGCCGCTACCGACGAAGGCGTGGCCGCAGCGTTAGCTGCTGTGCATGTTCATTCGCGTGACCATTTCGCCAGCGAGGACCAGTGGATGCAGGAGACAGATTTTCCTGCTCGCGAGTGCCACACCGACGAGCATGCCGCCGTGCTGCAAAGCATGCAAGCCGTGACCCGCCTAGTGGCCGATGGCGATTTCGAAGCTGGCCGCCACCTGGGACGCGCGCTGGC
>CAMAWD010000140.1 GCA_945861785.1 Rhodoferax sp. OV413
TGCCCCAAGCGTTGAACGAAGCCCAGTGTATGGCGTGCAAGGGCGCCGCACAGGGGATTTACCCTAGGGAGCAGGGGCGCGACCAGGGTTTCCTACCGCAGGTGCGTCCGCTCGATCACCATCGCGCTCGCCACCCCGGCCGCGCCGCAGATCGAGATACAGCCGTAACGCTGGCCACGCCGTTCCAACTCATCGAGCAGCACGCTGACCAGTGCCGCACCGGTGCAGCCCATCGCATGGCCGATGGCGATCGCGCCACCGTTCACGTTCACGCGTTCATGGCCCACCTGCATCTCGTCCATGAAGTGCAGCGCCATGGCGGCAAATCCCTCGTTGATCTCGAACAGATCGATGTCCTTGGTCTGCAGCCCGGCGCGGGCCAACGCGAGGCGGGCCGCATCCACCGTGCCGGTCAGCGCCAGCATGCGGTCGGAGCCGCAGTCTGCAAACCCGAGGATGCGCCCCCGCGCGGCGAGGCCGGCCTGCTGCAGGGCTGACCGGGAGCCCACCAGCACGGCGGCGGCGGCATCGGCCATGGCCGGCGAGTTGCCTGCGTGGTGCACATGGGTGACGCTGTCGAGCCCATAGCGCCGGCACAGTTGCGCGTCCCATCCCGCATCACCGCCCTTGGCGCCCCATTGCGCGAATGCCGGCTGCATCGTGGCCAACGACTGTGCCGTGGTGCTGGCGCGGATGTTTTCGTCGCGGTCCAGCAGCAGTTGCCCGTCGGCACCGTTCACCGGCACCAGCGACGGCGGCCTGCCGCGTGCCGACGCCGCGGCGGCGCGTTGCTGGGAAGCGGCCGCATAGGTGTCGAGCATCTCGCGGGTGTAGCCGCGCTGGGTGGCAATGGTGTCGGCCGCGATGCCGATCGGCACCAGATGCGCCAGCGCCTGCAGTTCCAGGTCATGTGTGAGCGGCCCCTGGTCGCTGCCCATCGGAACCCGCGACATCATCTCCACGCCGCCGCCCAGCGCCAGCGTGTCGCCGTGCAGCGCCTGCAGCGCGGCGAAGTTGGTGGCTGACAGCCCGGAGGCGCAGTAGCGGTTGATCGTGACCGCCGACACGGTGTCGCTCCAGCCGGCCAGGGGCAGCGCGAGCGTGCCCACGCTGGTTCCCTGGTCACCGGTCTGCGTCACGCAGCCGAAGATCGCGTCGTTCACGCGGCGGGTGTCGAGCGCAGTGCGTTGCGCCAAGGCGCGCAGGGTCTGCGCCAGGAGTTCGGCTGGTTTGACGCCCTTGAGGCTGCCTTTGTCGTTTCCCTTGCCGCGCGGCGTGCGCACGGCGTCTGCGATCCAGGCGTGGGTCATGGTGCTGTCTCCGGAGAATGTCTTGCCAGTTCCTGCAGAAACCGGGCAAAGGAATCGTTGGCGCTCGGATAGCCCTGGAGGGCTTTGCTGCGCAGGGCATGCACGACGTCGCTGATCGGTCCCTGAAACAGCGCCGAGGCATCACTCTCGCCGACACCGGCGCGCCGCACCAGGCCTGCGCCGCTGACCAGCACCTCGCCCGTGACATCGCATTGCGGGCTGCACAACCAGCCCACCAGCGGAGCCACCAAGGCCGGGTCGAAGCTGTCGGCCAGCGCGGGATCCATGTAGGGCGCGGTCATCTGTGAATACCCGTACGGTGCGATCACGTTGACCCGCACGTCGCGGCGCCGACCCTCGATCGCCAGGGCGCGCATCAGACCGATGACCGCTGCCTTGGCTGCGGAATACGCCGACTGCCCGTGGTTGGCGTGCAGGCCGGCGCTGGATGCTGTCAGCACCATGCGGCCATACCCCTGTTGCAGCAGGTGCGGCCAGGCGGCATGCGCCAGGTGCAGGTTGCCGAAAAAGCTGGTGTCGAAGATGGCACGGAAGTCGGCCAGGCTCTGTTTGTGGAACGCGGTGGGCTGGTCGGTGCCGGCGTTGGCCACCACGATGTCCAACGCGCCAAAATTCGCCAGTGCCTGCTGCACCATGGCGCTGCCGCTTTCGGGGTCATTCACGTCGCTAAAGTTGGCGTCGGCCACACCACCGGCTGCGCGGATCGCCTCCACCGTCTGCGCAGCCGAAGTCTGAGCGTCACTTTCGCCCGCATGGCGCCGGTTGTTGACCAGAACCTTCGCGCCACGCGCCGCCAGATGCAGGGCATAGGCGCGCCCGAGGCCCTTGCCGGCGCCGGTGACGATCGCGCCACGGCCCTGCAGGTCGGTGGAAGTCGTCACTTCGGCGTCCCCCATGGAAAGAAGGTCGGCACCCGGCGCATGTACTCGGCGTAGGCGGGTTTGGTCTTGGCCAGGTAGCGGTCCTGCATCGGCGTGGCCGAACCGGCGCCCATGAACCAGGTGACGTAGGCCGGGCAGACCAGCGCGAGCCAACCCCAGGGGTGCACCAGGCCCAGCGCGCCGAAACTCCACCACACCACCGCTTCGCCAAAATAGTTGGGGTGGCGGGTGAGCCGCCACAGGCCGGTGTCGAGCACCATGCTGCGGTCGGTGCGGGTTTTCTTGAAGCGCTCCAACTGCAGGTCGCCGACCACCTGGAAGTAGAAGCCCACGGTGAACAGCAATACGGCCAGCCCGTGTTGCCATCCCAGATCCTGCCGCCCCGCGGCCACGGCCCCGATCAGGCCCAGCGACCACAACCACACCATCACCCCCTGCATCATGAACACCTGGAAAAAGCTCCACCACCACCAATGGCCTCCGAACCGCTTGCGCCAGGCGGCGTAACGGCCGTCTTCACCGTGGCCGGCATTGCGTATGCCGATGTGCAGCGACATGCGCAGGCTCCAGAGGACGACCATTGCGACGGTGACGATTTCGTGGGGTGACCAGGATCCGCGCTGCGCGATCAGCACCACCACGGGAACCGCTGCCGCCAGCGGGTACGCGACGTCCATGATGCCGGCGTCGCGCTTGAGCAGGCTGAGCAGCCAGACGGCTGTCAGCAATACGCCGGTGATCACCGCGGCGCGCATGTAGATCGCCAGGAACCAGGAGCCAGGCGACTCCTTGGTGCTGGCGAGCCATGCCAGGCCGATGGCCAGGGCCGCGGCAGGAAAGACGAATTCACGCAGGGTTCCCACGCGCAGTTCCGCCCGGCGCCGGAACACCAGCAAACCCGCCACCCACACCAGCCACAGTGCGCTTGCGCCAAAAACAAGTGCGGTCTTCAGCATGGTGCCCTCAGCAGTCCGGTGCGGATGTCCGCACCATTGGCCCAGCAGGAGTGGGTGCCGCTGCACAGCTTGTGCGGCAACTCGATGCGGCACACAGGCCCATCGGCGAAATGCTTGCTGTCGATCAGCAGGCATTCGGAGCGTTGTGTGTTCTCGTTGGTGATGAAGGTCACCAGGTAACCGTCGTCCTCGTCCTTTGCATTGATGCGTGGTGCGAACGGCGCTTCGCTGGCGTACTGGCCCTCGGGCAGCCGGATCTCCCAGGATTGTCCGGTTTGCAGATCGTGTTTCACGTAGCCGTGGAACAGGAACCAGCCCGGCACCTGCACCGCGCTGTAGGCGTAGCGGTAAGGACGTGTGGCGTAGCGCTGGTTGATCATGCCGAATTCGAGGATGCGGTCGTCGAGCCGCTGCTCGGTGGTCTTGCCCGTGGCCAGGTTGAAGCGCCAGCGGTGCAGGTGGGTGCCCATCTTGTACTGGTCCAGGTAGGACATCATGCGCCCATACCCCTTGGGCGCGCCGTCGAAGTTCTTGGGCTCGGGTTCGTCCTCGAAGTAGCCGTCCAGGATGATCTCGTCGCCTTCTTCGTAGGCATTGAGCCAATGCAGCACAAAGGTCGGTGTGGCCTCGAACCAACGGATTTCGCTGCTCTGGCCGCGCCGCGGGATGACCGCGAAGCGCGAAGCCTGCTCGGGGTGGAACTTGACCACGTGTTTGCCCTGTTTCAGCAGCTCCGGGTCCCAGTACAGCGGAAAGTCGTTCAGGATCGCGTAGTGCTCGGTGAATGCCATGTCGTGTGGCAGGCGCGGCCCCGGCAGCGGGATCGGCACGTAATGCACCAGTTTGTCATGCCGGTCCACCACGCCATAGTGCATGTAGGGCGCGTGTTTGGAGTAGTTGAAGAACAGCATCTCGCCGTTGGACTCGTCGACCTTCATGTGGGCCGAGATGCCATCCAGCGGCGACCACGGCGGGATGCCGTGTTGCTCCAGCGTGAACGGGTCCATCCGGTACCCTTCACCGCACTGGTAGTAGGACGTGAGCGCCTTGCCCGCGTGCACCACGACATCGGTGCTCGACGCGTCCTTGATCGCGCCGTGTGCGCCCCAGCCCGGGCGCTCCGAGAGCCGGGGGTCTTCCATCAACCCGGCCCACAGCCGGTGGCCGGCCTCCTGTTCGGCACCCAGGCCCTTGGTGGCGACAAAGCGGTTGCGGTAGCTGGCCTGGCCGTCCTTGAAGGAGATCATGTGGACCATGCCGTCACCGTCGAAAGGGTGGTAACGACCGATCGACTGGTACACCGGGTTCTGCGTGTTGCGCAGGTAGACGCCGTCGATGTCGCCCGGGATGGCACCCTCCAGCACCCGCATGTCGGTGGCATTGACCTCTTCGAGCAAGGGCGTCCAGGCGCCCTGCAGGTACGGATGGTCACCTGGCGCGATGTCGCTCTTGACGCGGCGGATCAGTTCGGTTGGCATGGCGGGTCTCCTTCAGGCGGTGACAAAGGTCTTGGTGGGTAGATCGAACGACACTTCCCAGGGTTTCACGGGATCGCCGCAGGCGCTGCACAGCACCTGCGGCACGAAGGCCTGGCCGCAGTGCTTGTGGATCGGGCGGATGGAACTGGGCTGGTGCAAATGGTCGCGGCTGGCCCAGGTGGAAAAACAGACCAGGTAGGCGAACAGATCGCGGCTGGCCGGCGTCAGGCGGTAGATGTTGCGGCGCGTGTCGCTCTGATCCTGCTGGCACAGCAGCAGGTTGGTGTCGACCATGCCGCTGAGGCGGCGCGACAACACACTGCTGGCGATGCCCAGCACGTAGGCCAGCTGGTCAAAATAGTGGCAACCCAGGATGACGGCATTGATGATCAGCAAAGACCAGCGGTCCACCCGCAGGCCCAGGCCCATGCCGGCTTCGTCGCTGCCAGACACACGCGACGACCGCACCGTCTTGCCCTGGGTGCCCAGCAACTTGTGGTTGATCTTGAGGGTCAGTTGCAAGTCGTTCATGCCGGTCTTGTGGTGGCAGGCCGAACAGGCCAGCACGGGCACGAAATGGTGGCCGCACGGGAGGTGCGTCAGTTTGGCCGGCAACATGCCTTTGCGGCTGCCCCAGCGTTTCTCCCACATCCAGATCATCAGCACCTGGTCATAGAGTTTGAGGCCGGCCTGTGTCAGGTGGTAGGCGCAGCGTTGCGGGCGTTGCTGGTAGACGCGCTGGCGCAACAAGTCCAGTGCCACCAGCTTCTTCAGCCGGTCGGTGAGTGTGGAGCGCGGAATGCCGAGCTGGGATTGCCAGTCCTCGAATTTCTGCACGCCGGTGAAAGCGCCCAACAGGACCGCCGTGGTCCACCGATCGCCCAGCACCATCAGTCCGTGGCTGAGCGTGCTGCTCGCGATCGCGTCGCGCGTGCGGTCCAGGTCCGGCGCGAAGCCCGGCGTGACGGTGCCGGGCATGCTGATCAGTCCTGGCAGGCCAGCACGAAGCTCACCACCGTGGCGCAGGAACCTCCGATGTTGAGGGTTTGCAGGCGGCGCGCCCCTTCGATCTGGCACTCGCCCGCCGTGCCGGTGACCTGGCGGGCGGCATCGAACAACAGGCGCGTGCCGGTGGCTCCCACCGGGTGACCGCAGCCGATCAGCCCGCCGCTCATGTTGATGGGGCAACTGCCGCCGCGTTCGATGCGGCCGTCTTCCACCGCCTGCCAGCTCTGGCCCGGGGCGGTCAAGCCCAGGTGGTCGATGGCCATGTATTCGGTGGTGGTGAAGCAATCGTGCGTCTCGACACCGTCCATGGCGTCGATGCCTTGCACACCAGCGCGCCGCCAGGTGTCCTCGATGGCCTGGCGCAGGTGCGGAAACACATAGGCTGCGTCTTTGCTGCGTTCGAGTTTGTCCTTCAGCCTGAGGCCGGCATTGCGGTGGCCCCAGCCGGCGATGCGGGCCAGCGCGTCGACCGAGCCGCCACGTTTGCGCATGTGTTCCTGGGCGAAGCGGCTTGAGGCCAGCACCACGGCGCACGCGCCGTCGGTGATCTGCCCGCAGTCCTGGCGGCGTGTGCCGGGTTCGATCACCGGGTTGGCCTCGTCGTCGTCGGTGAAGGCCAGCGGGTCGAAGTTCCATTTGCGGGTCTGGGCCAGCGGGTTGCGTCTGGCGTTGCCATAGTTGAGCTCGGCGATGCGGTTCAGGTGGCGGCGGTCCAGCCCATAACGGCGTTCGTACTCCTGGGCCAGCAGGCCGAAGGCAGCCGGCCACATGAATTTGCAGTCGATGTCCTCGTGGCCCTGCCAGGCGGCGGCGTTCTGGTTTTGCGAGGCCACGTCGCCAGGCAGGTTCTTGAACTCCTCCACGCCCAGCACCAGCACGCAGTCGTAGCGGCCGGCCTCGATCTCCGCCATGGCCGTGAGGATGCCCAGTGACGAGGATGCGCAGGCGCCTTCGTGGCGCATGGCTGGCACGCCCCACAACGCGGGCACCACCTGCGCCACCATCGCGCCGAGGTGCGCCTGCTGGCGCTGCAATTCGCCGAACGCGTTGCCGACGTGGATGCTCTGAATGTCCGTCGCATCCAGTGCGCAGGCCGCCAGCGCGCCCAGCGTGGCCTCGCGCGTCATGTCGGAAATATCCTGGCCCTGGCGCGACCAGACCTTGGCGAAATCGGTCTGGAAACCACCCAATACAAACACCGTTTCAGTCATCATGCGCTCCTTGTCATGCCGTCCACGGCAGGTTATTCATGCGGGTGACCGCCTGCGCATATTCGCGCGCAAGCTGGTCGACGATGGTGGCCACGGGCTCGATGGCCTTGCTCGCCCCCACGCCCTGGCCAGCGGCCCAGACGGTGGTCCACTTTTTGCCGGCGAAGGCCTGGTTGCTGTCATAGGCACGGCCCGGAGTGGCCGGCATATTGGCCGGGTCCAGCCCGCTGGCGACGATGGAAGGCTTGAGCCAGCTTGCCGGGGTGCCGGAGATGCCGGCGCTGACGATCAGGTCGTCTACCGAACTGTCCACCACCATCTGTTTGTAGGCGTCGGGCGCGAGGCTCTCGGCGCTGGGGATGAAACGTGTGCCCATGTAGACGAAGTCGGCGCCGCTGGTGATCGCGCCAGCCACGCCCCAGCCGTCGCTGATGCCACCGCCCACGATCACGTAGCCGTCAAAGAACTCGCGCACTGCGCTGACAAACGCGAACGGCGACAGGAAGCCGGTGTGCCCGCCCGCGCCGGCCGACACGCATGCCAGGCCGTCGGCGCCGGCCGCGACCGCCTTTTTCGCCAGTGCGATGCCGATCACGTCGGCAAATACCAGGCCGCCGTACCCGTGGACGACCTCGATGGCCGCCTTGGGACTGCCCAGCGCGGTCACCACGATCGGCGGTTTGTACTTGGCCACCAACGCCAGGTCTTCGGCCAGCCGCGTGTTCGACGAGTGTGTGACCAGGTTCGCGCACCACGGGCCGATGGTTGCGCCGGGCTGCGCATCACGCGCCCGCGCCAGCCCTTCGGTGATCTCGCGCATCCAGTCATCCAGCTGCGCGATGGGGCGGGCGTTGGGCGTTGGAAAGGCACCGATGATGCCGGCTTTGCAGGCCTCCAGCACCAGTGCCGGGCCGGAGATCAGGAACATCGGCGCGGCAAATACTGGCAGCCGCAGCGGGAAGGGAAAGTTGCGCAGGGTCATGGTGGAGCTTGATTATTCGGAAGCCTTGAAGCCGGAAATTTTGACCGCCTCGGCCCAACGCCTGGACTCGGCCTGGGCGAAGCGGGTGAACTCATCGGGTGTGGAGGGCAGGGCCTCGAAACCCATGGCCTGCCACTTGTCGCGGATCTCGGTACTGCGCAGCGCCTTGGTGAACTCGGTGTTCAGCCGGGCGATCACCGGGTCCGGCGTGCCTGCCGGTGCCACGATGGACGCCCAGATGTAGATGTCGAGCTCAGGGTAACCTTGCTCACGGAAGGTCGCAAGCGTGGGTGCCAGTGGCGAGCGCTGCGGGCTGGTGATGGCCAGCACCTTGACCTTGCCGGAGTCTACATGCGGTTTGACCGCCAGCAAGGGCAGGAACGCCGCCTGCACCTGTCCGCCGACCAGGTTCTGCACGGCGGGCGGCGTGCCATTGAAAGGCACATGGACCATGTCGATCCCGGCGCGCTGGTTCAGGATCACGCCGGCAAAATGCGACGAATTGCCAGCGGTGAAGGATGCATACGACACCTTGCCGGGATTGGCCTTGGTCCAGGCGACGAACTCGGCCACGTTGTTGGCCGGCACGCTGGCATGCACCGCCATCACCATCGCCGAACCCAGGAAGTTGGTGACCGGTTTGAAGTGCTTCTCGGGGTCGTAGGGCAGCTTCGCAAACGTATGCGGGTTGATGGTGAACATGCTGGTGTTGGCCAGCAGCAGGGTGGCGCCGTCGGGCGCCGCTTGCATCACGTACTGCGCGGCGATGATGCCGGACCCGCCGGGTTTGGCCTCCACCAGCACGGTCTGCCCGGTGGTCTGTTTCATCACCTCGGCGACCTGCCGCAAGGCGGTGTCGAGTGTGTTGCCGGCGGCAAACGGAACCACCACCCGGATCGGCCGATCGGTGGCGGTCTGGGCAAATGCAGTCGGCAGCAGGGCCGCTGTGGGTGCGGCGACCAGAGCTTGGAGAACGGAACGTCTTTGCATGGCGAAACCTTTGTGAATGCGGTGGTGGGGTCAGGAGGGGGTGGCTGGTGCCGGCGCTGGAACAAGCACACGGGCGATCAGTGCGAGCAGGTGTCGCGCGACCGTCGGGGCCTGCTCCAGCGGGGTCTGGTGGCCGGCGTTGTCGATCCATGCAAGCTGCGCATGCGGCAACAGGCGCAACAACTCTTCAGACGCTGCGGGCGGCGTGACCTTGTCCTCGCGCCCGCAAACGATCAGGACGGGCAGGCGCAGTGTCGCGAGCAGGGGCCGGTGGTCGCTGCGCCCGATGACGGCGCGCGTCTGGCGGATGGCCGCTGCGGCGCCCACGGCGTGCATCATGCTGCGCATGCCGCCCACCAGGGCGGCGTCCTGCAGGCTGTCAGGGTGCAGGCTGAAGGAGATGATGCCTTCTACCGTGCGCTCGAAGTTGCGCCCCAGCGCGGCGATGGTCTTCTCGCGTACCACGGTGCTCTCGGGTGTTTCGACCGCCGCGGAGCTGTCCACCATTGCCAGCGCATGCACCCGGTCCGGGTGCGCGGCCAGCAGTTCGAGCGCGACGTAACCACCCATCGAAAAGCCGCAGACCACCAGGGGCGTGTCAACCGGCAGGCCAGCTACCAGCGCCCAGGCATCGTCGGCCATGGCAGCGATCGACTCCTGCTTCAGCACGTCGGCGACGCGGACTTCGGGGGCCGCTGCATGGGTGCTGAGCGCTGCAATCACCGGGTCCCAGATTGCGGTGGTGTTGAACATGCCGGGAATCAGCAGCAGGACGGGTTTCATGGGGGTCCTTCGCTCATGGCAAGTGTGGTGCAAGCGCACGGGCCTGTTCGCGCAACTCGCGCTTGAGGACCTTGCCCACCGGGTTGCGCGGCAGCGCGGACACCGGGAGCAGGTATTCGGGCAGCTTGAAGGCCGCGATGTGTTGCTCGTCGCGCAGGTAGTCGACCAGGTCTTTCAGCTGCAGCAAGTGCCCTTCGGCCATGGCGACACAGGCGCACAGCTTTTCGCCCATCACCTGGTCCGGCACACCAACAACAGCGACTTCACGCACACCGGGGCAGGCCGACAGCAGGCCTTCGATCTCCTCGCTGGAGATGTTCATTCCGCCGCGGATCACCAAGTCCTTGGAGCGGCCCACGTAGCGGTAGTACTGCGATTTGTCACCGGCGATCTCGAACAGGTCGCCGGTGCAGTAGTACCCCTGCGTATCGAAGGCGCGTTGGCTCATTGCCGGTGCGCGGTAATAACCACTGAACACGGTGGGCCCGGCAAACCGCAACTCGCCCGGGCGCCCCGGCTCCAGGATGTCGTCTCCGGTGTCGAGGTCGACCAGCCGGGTGCGGATCTTGCGCGTGGTGGAGATGCGCCAGGTCAACCCGGGCACGCCGGCGCGCGGAAAGTACTGGGCACGCAGCGCCGGGTCGGGAATGTCGAGGTCGCTGCCGGTCAATGCCGCGCCTTCGTTGGAGCCGAAGTAGTTGATGATCTGCACGCCGTACTTCTCTGCAAAACCTCGCACCATCCACTCGGACAGCGGTGCCGAGCCGGAGCCGATGCGCGACAGCCGCTTGAAGTCGATGCCCTCCAGCAGGCTTTCGTTGTGCAACAGCATGTTGAGGATGGCGGGCGGCGCCACTGTGTAATCGATGCGCTCTTCGCGCAGTTGCTGCAGGAACACCGGCAGGCTGAACGGGTGGTGCTGCACCACGGTGCCGCCCAGCACCAGCCAGGTGGCAAACGCGCTGGAGATGCCCGACATGTTCACCAGAGGGAACGGGTTGAGCAGCCGGGCCTGGGCCGGCAGCGATCCCGCCTCGATGATGCTGGGCGGAATGATCAGCCATTCGTTGTGGCTGCGCGGAACACCCTTGGGCGCGGCCTCGGTGCCCGAGGTCCAGCAGATCGTGAACACGTCGTTGGCGGTGACGGCGGCATCCTGCTCGGCCTGCTGCACTGCATGTGCCTGCTCCGGGTTCAGCGGCCCGGCCGCGGTGTTGCCCAGGTGCACAACGCCGTCGACCGCATCGTCACCCCAGGCCAGGACAGTGCGCAGGGACGGGTGGTGGCCTTGGAGCCCGCAGAACATGGCGGCGGCCATGTGTTCGTGGCCGGGCCGGCCGATGTGCGTGAAGGTGAACACCGCCACGGCCTCGGTCAAGCGCAGGATGTGTTCGAGCTCGTGCTCGCGGTACTGTACCGGCACCGGCGTGACCACCACGCCCAGGCGCGCGCAGGCCAGGTACACCGCGAACTGCTCTACACAGTTGGGGAGCATCATCACGACGATGTCATCGCGGCGGATGTGCTGCTCCAGCAGAACCAGGCACAGGCAGTCGACTTCGGCAGCAAGGTCGCGCCAGCGCAGGCGGCGCGGTACGCCGTGCCCGAACTCGGCCCTGTTGGGCGCGTCCACCACGGCCTCGGCGTCCGGGCGTTCGTGCAGGTTCTTGCCGAACAAGCTCCATACCGTCTGGCTGCCCCACCAGCCCTGCTGGGTGAACTCGGTGATTTTCTCCGGTTGGACCAGGACCATGTTCAGCGGCGTCCCAAAGCGAGCCTGTCCCGCTCGATCCAGCAGGCATGAAAACCCGCGGGCAGGCGCTGCGGCAGCTCGACCTGGGCCACCGGGCCGCAGGCGAGGTCGCGCGCATCGAAGATGTCGAGGGTCTGTCGCTGCAGGGCGTCGTTCCACTGGAAGCTGATCAGGTAACCATCGTCCTCGGCCTGAGGGGCGTCGGCTTCGGCGAACCAGGGTTCGGAGTACCAACTGTGCTGCGCGTCATCGGACCAGCCCCCGAGATCGGCGCCGGTTTCCAGGTCGAACTTGCGCACACCGGCCCATTGCAAGGTGACCGTCTCGGAGTGGTCGACCAGGTAGCCGAAGCGGGTTTTGCGCCCGGTCAGCCGGCCGTTGTAGCTGGGGAATTCGGCGTTGTGTTGCGTGTTGAGGACGTGTTCGGCAGTCTCGCCGGTCTTCATGTTCATCTTCCACACCCACAGGCGTGCGTGCATCACCAACTCGGCCACATCCTTGGCGGTGCGCTGGGCGTCGATGTTGCCCAGTGCGTCCAGCGCCGGCATGTAGCGGCAACCCACCATCACCACCCAGTCGCCTTCTTCCCAGGCGTTGACCACGTGGTACAGGTAGCAGGGCGTGAAACTGAACCAGCGGATGCTGTCGGCTGCGCCGAAACGCGCAATCACGCCGAAACGGCTGGACATTTCGGGGTGGAACTGGATCTTGTGGCGGCCCAGGGCCATTGCCTCGTGGTCGTGGAACAGCGGCAGGTCATGCAGCACCGAGTAGTGCTCGGTGACGGCCATGTCGTGCGGAAGCCGCGGGCCGGGCAGGTCGATCGGAACATGGTGCTTGAGTTGCCCGTCGGCCCCCACCACGCCGTAATGCATGTAGGGTGCATCGTTGCCGTAGTCGAAGAACATCATTTCTTCGGTTATTTCGTCCACCTTGGCGTGCGCGGAGATCTTGCCGCCACTGTGGGATATGGCGGTGGATTTGCCCAGTGTTTCTAGCGTGATCGGATCGATCTCGTAGGCGTCACCCGACATGTACCAAAGCGCCAGTGCGCGGCCGCGATGCCCCACCAGGTCGGTGTTGGCGGTGTCCTTGAGGCGCTTGTCGGGCCGGCCCTTGAGGGTTTCGCGGATGCCGAAGTGGGTGGACTTGCCGACCTGCTGCTCTTCGACGAAACCTTCGGTCTGCACCCAGCGGTTGCGGTAGGTGAGGTGACCATTCTCGAAATGGGCCGCATGCACCATGCCGTCGCCATCGAAGGGGTGGTAGCGGCCATTCGGCGCGTAACGCGCGTTCGGGCCGGCCCGCAGGTACACGCCGTTGAGGTTGGTCGGGATTGCGCCCTTGAGCAGTTTCAGGTCCTTCAGCGCGAGCTCTTCAGCGACCGGGGCGTAGACGCCCGTGAGCAGCGGGCCATGGTCTTCGCCGAACGGGGCCAGATTTTCGGGGGACGTGCGGGTGTTCATGGTGTGGGTCCTTTCGTTGGAAGGTGACTCTCTGAATGCGCGGGAAAAATTGCCTGGGGCTCGTGGTGCACAGGCTTGTTGACAGTCTGCTTTCGGCCCATTGCGGACGTTCGTTGCCTGGTCTGCGTTGGCGTTGGCGTTGGCGTTGGCATGGGCATGGGCATGGGCTTTGGCGTTGGCGCGCGTCGCGGCATGCGCAGCCCGGCGGGGGCTCATACTGGAGCGGTCGGGCGCTGAACGCGCCGACTGCCCTGTGGTGCTCGCCCGAGGGTCGGGCCGCAGAACTCACTGCGTTCACTTCG
>CAMAWD010000141.1 GCA_945861785.1 Rhodoferax sp. OV413
ACCGCCCGCGCAAGCAAACTCGCGCACATGTAGTCGCTCAACCTCGCCCCTGAGCCCAGTACCGCCTTCGTTCGCGCCATAACTCACCACCGTCAAGAGTTGACCCGGGCGTGATTGTGCCTCAGAATTCAACTAAAGCAACAGTATTGTGACCCCACCCCCCATGCGACGGCCCGAACACCAGAAGCCCAGCGTCGCGGCAGGCGCAGCCCGGTGGGGGCGATTTCTGGAGCGCCGAGGAGCGGAGCCCGAGGGTCGGTGCGCGCAGCGCACTTCGTCATCATTCTGGCCGCGGTTGTCCGAACGGAGAGAACGAAGTGAACGCAGTGAGTTCCGCGGCCCGACCCTCGTGCGAGCACCACAGGGCAGTCGGCGCGTTCAGCGCCCGACCGCTCCAGGTTGAGCCCACGCCGGGCTGCGCCTGCCGCGACGCGCGCCAACGCCAACGCCCATGCCCATGCCCATGCCCATGCCAACGCCAACGCAGACCAGGCAACGAACGACCGCTATGGGCCGAAAACGGTCAGTCTCAACGCCTCCAGGATCCAGTGCCAACCGGTATCAGGCGACCACGGGCTGGCAGATCTCGTCCAGCCGTGCCAGCACCTCGGGAGTGAGTTTTGGGATCACCTCGAGTGCGCCCAGGTTGTCCTTGAGTTGCGATACTTTTGACGCGCCGGTGATCACGCTGCTCACCCGCGGATTGCGCGCGGCCCAGGCAATGGCCAACTGCGCTGGTGTGCAACCAAGATCGGCAGCCACCACCACCAGCTGATCGACAGCCGTATTGCGGGCTGTGTCGGTCAGCGCCTTGACCAGGAACCCCATGTCCTTGCGCGCGCCGCGGCTGTCCTTCGGCACGCCCTTGCGGTACTTGCCAGTCAGCAATCCGCTGGCCAGAGGGCTCCAGGTGGTCAGGCCCAGCCCGACGTCTTCGTACAGGCGGGCATATTCCTGCTCCACCCGGCGGCGGTGAAACAGGTGGTACTGCGGCTGTTCGACCACCGGCTTGTGCAGGTGGTGGCGCTCGGCGATGTCCCACGCGGCGCGGATCTCGCCTGCCGACCATTCGCTGGTGCCCCAGTACAGCGCCTTGCCCTGCGTGATCATGTCGCTCATGGCCCACACGGTTTCCTCGATCGGAGTGTGCGGATCGGGCCGGTGGCAATACACCAGGTCGATGAAGTCCAGCCCCATGCGGGCCAACGAGCCGTCTATCGCCTGCGACAGGTACTTGCGGTTCAGCGTGTTCTTGCGATTAATGCCCGCGCCCTCGGTGGCCAGTCCCCAATAGAACTTGGTCGACACGATGTAGTTCAGCCGCGGCCACTTGAGCGCCTTGAAGGCCTTGCCCATCACCTCCTCGCTCTTGCCGCTGGCATACCCTTCGGCGTTGTCGAAGAAATTCATGCCGGCGTCCATGGCGGCGGCCAGCATCTCGCGCGCGGCCGTCACATTGACCTGGTTGTGGTAGGTGACCCAGGAGCCCAGGGAGAGTTCGCTCACCTGCAGGCCGCTGCGGCCCAGTCGTCGGTATTGCATGGGGGTACCTCGTGCGTAAGTGTTGAATGGATGCCGCCAGCCTAACAGACAGGGAGAGAGAGACGAAAATTCCCCGGTGCTATAGTCATTTCATGTTCTGGCTCGTCCTGTCAGCCATGCTGGCCCTGTTGGCGACCGGCACGGCAGTTGCCTATGCCCTCGGCGCCTCCTCGGTGCTGGCATTCATAGCCAGCGACAACCTGCGTTACCTGGCCATCATGCCGCAGCGTATCTTCAGCCAGATCGACGTGTTCGCGCTGATGGCGATGCCGCTGTTCATCCTGGCGGGCGAAATCATGAACCGCGCCGGCATCACGCGCGCCCTGGTCGACTTTGCCATGGCCATGCTGGGCCGGCTCAAGGGTGGCCTGGGGCACGTCAATGTGCTGGCCAGCGTGTTCTTCGCCGGTATATCCGGCTCCGCAGTGGCCGACGCAGCAGCGCTGGGCAATACGCTGGTGCCGGCCATGGTGGCGCGGGGTTATTCGCCACTGTATGCGTCCGCACTCACTGCCGCGGCATCCGTCATCGGGCCGATCATCCCGCCATCGATCGTGATGATCTTCTATGGCGCAGTGATGCAGACGTCGGTGGCCGCCTTGTTTGTCGGAGGTGTGGTGCCCGGGCTGATGCTGGCCGGTGTGCTGTTCATGGCCAATGCGTGGTTCGCGCGCCGCTACGACCACCCGGGAGGAACGGCCGGCGATGTGCCCGCGTTTTGGCCTGCCTTTGGCCGCGCCCTGCCAGCGCTGGCCTTGCCGGTCATCATCATGGGCGGCATCGTGTTCGGCATCGTCACGCCCACCGAGGCCGCAGCACTCACGGTGGTCGTCGCACTGGCGGTCGGTGTCTGGTACGGCGGCCTGGGCAAGGGCGATCTCGCAGAAAGCCTGGTACAGACCGCGGCGCTGACCGGCGCGATCTTCATGATCCTGGGCGCTGTGGCCTGTTTCAGCTGGCTGGCCGGCCATGAGCAACTCCCGACACGGCTTGCGGGTTTCGTGACCGAACTGGGGCTGGGCCGCATCGAGTACCTGATCGTCGTCAACCTGATCTTCATTGCCGCAGGCATGTTCCTCGACCCTCCCGTGGCGCTGGCGCTGCTGGTGCCGCTGCTGGGGCCGCCGGCAGTTGCGCTGGGTGTCGACCCGGTGCACCTGGGCATCGTGTTGTGCCTGAACCTGACCATCGGGCTGATCACGCCACCGGTGGGCGGCTGCCTGCTGGCGGTGTCGACCGTGTGCAAGGTCGAATACTGGTCACTGGCGCGCGCGATTGTTCCGTTTGCGATTCTCGAAGTCCTGCTGCTGTTCGTCATCGTGCTGGTACCCGAATGCAGCCTGTTCCTGCCGCGCTGGTTCGGCCTGCTCAAGTAGACAAACGCGACACCGACCGCATTTCACCCACCCACCCCGAGAGACACACACCATGAAATCCATTGGAGGCATCGCAGCCCTGCTGCTGGCGCTGGCCGCCCCGGTCGGCGCCCAGGAAGTGAAAATCGCCCTCGACTCGCCGCCCGACGCGGTGCGTTCTGGCAGTTACGTCTTCGCCAAGGCGCTCGGCGACCACCTCAAGGCCACAGGTTTTGCCGTCAAGGAGTTGCCTGTCAACGCGATCGGCGGCGAATCCGAACGGCTCGACCAGACCACCCAGGGCCTGCTCGAGGTCAACCTGGCCGACCTGGCGCGCGCCGCGCAGCTCAACAAGCTGACCTTCGGCTTCAGCCTGCCCTACCTGTTCGACTCCCTGTCTCACCTCGACAAGGCAGATGCCGCCGGCGGCCTGCTGGCCAAGGTCAACGAAGGCGTAACGCCAAAAGGCGCGCGTGTGGTGGCCCTGATCGCAGTGGGCGGCGGCACCGGCATCTTCAACACCAAGCGCGAGATCAACAAGCCCGAAGACATGGCCGACCTGCGCATCCGGGCGTTGGACGAAAACCAGATGAAGCTGTTCAAGGCCTGGGGCACCAACGGCGTGGTCATCACCATGCCCGAGGTCGCCAATGCGCTGCAGACCGGCATCGCCTCGGGCTACATCAACCCGCCCTTTGTCCCGTTCCTGTTCGGCCATGCCTCGATCCTGAAGTTCTACACCGCCGCCAACGTGATCCAGCCGCTGCGCGTGGCCATGGTGTCGGAGGACTGGTACAAAAAACTCACGCCCGAACGCAAGGCCGCCTTCGACGCCGGTGTCGCCAAGGGTGTGGCTGCAAACCGCGAGTGGGTCAAGTCCAGCGACCAGCAGGCCCTGGAGCAGCTGAGCAAGGCCGGCATCAAGATCACGCAGCTGACACCGGGAAACCGCAAGGTGTTCCAGGAGCGGTCTCACGAGTCCTGGGGCGCGATCCTGTCGGCGCCGGATGTGAAGCTGTTCGTCGACGCATCCGCCAAGGCGCGCTGACAGATGAGCTGGCTCGCGGGAGTGAGCCGCAGCGTTGACCGGGCCTGCCGGTTCGGGGCGGCAGGCTGCCTGGCGCTGATGGTGCTGCTGATCGCCATCCAGGTGGTGGCGCGTTACGTGTTTTCCGAGCCGCCCGGATGGACCGAGGAAGGCGCCCGCTACGCCATGGTGTGGTCGGGGCTGCTCGGTGCCGCGGTGGCGTTCAAGGCCGGCGGCGACCCGGTTTTGCTGCGGCTGCCGTTCATGGAAGCCAACACCGCCATCGCCTGGCTGCGTGCCGCCACGGTGCTGCTGTTCCTCGGCCCAATCCTGTATTTCTGCATTTTTGGCCCCGGCCAGGACCTGGCGCGTGGGTTCCTGGCGCGCTCGGCCTCGCGCAATTCCGAGGCCATCGGTTTGTCGATGGTGTGGTTCTCCGCCGCGTTGCCGGTGAGCATCGTGGCGATTCTTGTCCATGTCGCGGCCGCGTTGGCTGCACGGAGCAAATCATGAAAATGCCGGTGGAACGCGCCGTGCGGGTCGGTGGCCTGCTGTGGAAGGTGATCGAGACGCGTGGCAAAAAGGGCGGCCCCACGCTGGTGATGCTGCCAGGTACGCTGGGCACCGCGGCAATCTTCAAGGAACCGATGGAGCGGCTCGGAACGCGTGTGCGCATGTTGTCGCTCACCTACCCGCTGATCGACGACATCGGGCGCCTGGCCGACTCGCTGGCCGCGCTGATGGACCAGCTCGGCATCACAAAGGCCAGCATCGTCGGGTCTTCGCTGGGTGGTTTTCTGGCACAACACTTTGCCGCCCGGCACCCGCAACGCGTAGAGCAGCTGATCCTGGGCAACACCCTGTGCGATCCGGGCCTGACCCGGCGCATCGTGCAGCGCCAGCCAGTGGAAGATCTGCGCGCGGCGCCGGCCACCAGGCACCGCGACATGGTGCTCGCCTCGGTGCGCTCCTGGCCAGAGACCGAACCGGCCGTGAAGAAACTCAAGGCCCTGCTGATCGACAGCGGCACGCGGCTGCTGAGTCCGCGTGCCATGAAAGCCCGGGTGCTGGCGGTGCAGGCGGCACCCGCAGTGCCGGTGCTTGCCATACCCGGCGCACGTATCACCATCATCGACTGTGAAGACGACCCGTTGCTGCCGCGCGCAGTTCAGGACGATGTCGTCAAGCGGTACCCCGGGGCCCGCCACGCCCGCCTCAAGACGGGTGGGCACTATCCGTATGTCGTTCGACCGGATGCCTATTGCGCGGTGCTGGAGCGGGCGCTGGGGCTGGGCTGAGGCACAGGCAGCTTCTGACCGCGAACTGGGGACAGGGGTTCATCCGGTTGCAGGTCAAGGTGGATGGCAATCGTGTCGCGGTCAGGTTGCGCCCCGTCCTCGACAAACCCAAGCAGACGCGCGAGTTGACGCATGCGCACATTCTGCGGGAGCACGGTGGCCACCAGCCGCCGGGTGCCCAGCGTGCGCAGGTAGCTGATCATCTTGCGCATCAGCAGTTCGCCCAATCCACCGCCCTTGAGGTCCGAGCGCACGGTGATGCCGAATTCGGCATCGATGTTGTCGGGGTCGGCCACGGCACGCACCACGCCCAGCGTCTGCGGCTGGCACTCTGTGCCCTCCCCTTCAGTGGCCACGGCGACGAATGCCATCTCGCGCGCATAGTCGATCTGCGTCAGCCGGGCCAACTCGGTGTGCTCGATGCTGCGCCGGCTGTAGAAGACCCGCATGCGGATGTCCTCGTCACCGAGACGCTGCAAAAAGGCGAGGTGCTGGGCTTCGTCTTCCGGGCGAATCGGGCGCAGCGTCAGTGCGCGGTCCTGCCATTGAAGGGTTTCCGCCAGCTGCGCCGGATAGGGCCGGATGGCGAAGTTGTCCGCGCCTGCAGGCGCACCCGCGCTGACACGGATGCGCGCGTCCAGCGCCAGCACGCCCTGGTGGTTGACGATCAGCGGGTTGATGTCGAGCTCGGCAATCTGCGGCACGTCGGCCAGCAACTGAGACACCGCCACCAGGCAGCGGCAAAGCGCATCGGTGTCGGCCGCCGGCGTGTCGCGCCAGCCTTTGAGCAGCCGCGACACGCGTGTGCGTTCCACCAGCGCGCGCGCCAGCGGGAGGTTGAGCGGCGGCAGGGCCACCGCGCGGTCGGCGACCACCTCTACCGCTGTGCCGCCCTGGCCGAACAGGATCACCGGCCCGAACACCTTGTCGATGGAGGCACCCACGATCAGTTCCTGGGAATGCGGACGCAGCACCATGGCCTGCACCGTGAAACCGTCGATCCGGGCCTGTGGCAGTGCGTGGCTTACCCGCTGCAGCATGGACCGGGCCGCCAGGCGCACCTCTTCAACGCTGTCGAGGTTGAGCGCTACGCCGCCGACATCCGACTTGTGCGTGATGTCGGGCGAGAGGATCTTCAGCGCCACCGGGAAACCGATCGTCTGTGCGGCACGTGCCGCGACTTCGGGCTGCGCATCCACACGCACGGTGGGCACGGTGGGGATGCCGTAGGCCGCCAATACGGCCTTGGCCTGCGGCTCGGTCATCATCTCGCGCCCACTGGCGAGCACCTCGCGCACCAGCGCAGCGACCGCCGCCGTGTCGCCCTGCAGCCCGGGTTCGGCCAGTGGCGGTGTCTCGATCAACTGCGCCTGGTTGCGCCGGTATGCCACACCCATCGCAAACGCGCGCACTGCCAACTCCGGCGTGTCGTAACAGGCAATCCCGGCGTCCTGGAAAGTTTGGCGCGCCTGGGCCACCGCCGTGTCGCCAAGCCAGCTGCCCATCCAGCGCGACGGGTTTTGGAGCGCCAGCGGCACCAGGGCGGCAGCGATCTGGGCGCTGGGCACGATCGCCGTCGGGGCGTGGATGAACAGCACCGCCCCGGTCGCCGGGTCGTCATTGAGCGCCTGCAGTGTCTGCACATACCGCGCAACCGGCGCGTCACCGATGATGTCCAGCGGATTGCAGCGCGACCAGTTGGCCGGCAGTACAGCGTCAAGTTGCTGCAAGGTGCTGTCGGTCAGCTCGGCGAGTTCGACGCCGATATGGGCGCAAGCGTCGGCCGCCAGCACACCGGCGCCGCCGCCGTTGGTGACGATCGTCAGACTGTCGGCCTGGTTGGTGCGAAAACGGGTCAGCGTCTCGGCCGCCAGGAACAGCTGCAACATGGTGTCCACACGCAACATGCCGGCACGCGCGATCGCGGCGTCGTACACCAGGTCGGAGCCGGCCATCGCACCGGTATGCGACGCGGCGGCGCGTTGCCCCTGGCTGGAGCGGCCAGATTTCACCACGATGACGGGTTTGTTGCGCGCCGCCGCCCGCGCCGCCGACATGAACTTGCGCGGCGAGGTGATCGACTCGATGTACATCACGATGGCACGGGCGCTGGAATCGCTGGCCAGGTAATCGAGCACGTCGCCGAAATCGACGTCGGCGTGTTCCCCCAGCGAGACCAGGTGCGAAAACCCGATCTTGCGCGCGTCGGCCCAGTCCAGCATGGCCGTCATCAGCGCGCCCGACTGGGTGACGAAAGCCAGTTCACCGGGCAAGGCATCGACATGCGCGAAACTCGCGTTCAAGCCCGCTCCAGGGATCATCAGGCCAATGCAGTTGGGGCCCAGGATGCGCAGCAACCAGGGCCGCGCCGCGTCGAGCATGTCCTGCTTTTGGCGGGCGTCCAGACCGGCCGTCAGCACCACCGCGGCGCGTGTGCCGCGGGCCCCGAGCTGCGCGATCAATGGCACCACGGTCGGGCCAGGTGTGCAGATCACCGCCAGTTCCGGCACCTCAGGCAGGTCGGCGACCCCGGCGTACACCGGTTGGCCGTCGAGCTCGCGGTACTTCGGGTTGACCGCATAGACGGGGCCGGAAAACCGCCCGCCGCGCATGTTGCGCCACACTGTTCCGCCGACACTGGCCGGGCGATTGGACGCGCCGAAGATGGCCACGCTGGCGGGGGAAAACAGGGAATCGAGGTTGCGGATGCTCATGGGGTACCTTCGTGCTGGGCACTGCGCTGTTCGCCCTTGGGGCGGCCCGGCGGGCCCATGGCGCGTGGTTGGCGTTGTGATGGGCCAGCGATCCTGGATGGACCATTCTGCGTGGCGGGCGGACCGGGATGGTTGATCTGCGTCAAGGCAATGACTTGGCCGCAATTGGCAGCGGCGAAGCAAGCTCCAACGCGAACTGACCACGCCAGAACTGAACCGACCACACTTCGTAAATCGCAGCGCGCGACCGGCAACGGACCTGATGCACACCCATGAATTTGTTGAAACCACCTCGTTCCAGGGCCAGAAGTTCGTCGGATGCAGCGCCTGCGACCGAGGCGGCAGCGCCGCCAAACGAGGCTTGTCACGTGAGCAGATTCGCATCCGCGTCGCCCGCGACCGCACCGTGAAGTTTTCTTATCAGAGTGACAAGATTGAATCTTATTCTTGTCATTGCGACAAGATTCCCTTCCATGCCCACCCCTACCCTGTCGCACCGTCACGATGCTTTGCTGCGCCTGGTCCTTGCCGCCGGGGCGCCCGTACAGCCTGGTGCACTGGAGCATTCCCTGCCGGCTTCCCGGCCCACCATCAACCGAGCTTTGCGAGACCTCCTGGCCGCTGGCTTTCTGGAGAAAATGGGGGACGGCCGGTCCACGCGTTACGCGGCCACAGATGCGGCCAAGGCGGTACTGGGGGGGGCCTTGGCTTCTGCCGCACCCGCGCCAGCAGGGCCCGGCCTGCTCCAGTGGTCATCGGCTGTGCTGCCTCTGGTCGAAGCACTTCGCGCGCCTCTGGGAACCCGCACCCCGGTCGGCTTTGAGAGCAGTTTTGTGAACGACTACATTGCGAACCAGCCGTACTGCGCTGCGTAGTGCACGGCGTTGCGCGCCACGTGCTGCGACAGGTGTTGGGTGCGCATGGCCAGCAGACCGCCGGCGCGATGGACCAGCGGCCATACCATCACCAGGCCCAGCCCGGAGCGCATCATCATGACCTGAAACACGGTCAGCTCGCGCGTCGCTTCGCGTCCGGCGACCGCAATCACGACCATCAGCAGCCGCCAGCCGGCCATCCAGAGTGCGGCACGGGTGATCGGGGTCATGGGCCGGGCAGTGCGGTGGCAGGGTGTTGCGTGTCGGAGCAGTATCGCCGCACCGCCCACCCATCCCCGAGTGAAGGTCGGTTGCGCGAGTGCGTCGGTGTCAAGGCCGCGTGTTCTCGGAGCCGGTAGGAGTTGCCCTCGATCGGAATGACCACGGCGTGGTGCAGCAACCGGTCCCACCAATTCGGCCAGGGTTGCAAAGTAAACGCTGCACCCCGCGGGTACCCCTTCGCAGATGTGATCTGTGGGAATAGAGGTTGTCGGGCTGGTACCAATGATCCTGACCTGATTTCCTTGCCGTTCAGCAGCGGTCGAGGCGGCTCTATCTCTTCGTGCGTCCGGCTATCTCACTTGCAAATCAATGACTTGCATGCACTTTGCAACTTTGTAAGCTTGCAGTCAAAAAAATACCTATACAGCAGCACAAATTAGCATATTTAATACTGTTGTATCGGTATTTTATTGGCTGAACTTCTTTCGTGCTCGGCATGGCTAGGATTGACGAAATGCCGATACATAAGTATGATTTATGCTATTTAATACTTATACATCGGCATGTCACGTACGCCTAAAGCCATAGACCGACTCCCTCCCTCCACCCTCGCCGCCATCGAAAAGCTGGGCGCTGACTTGGCCGTTTCCCGGCTTCGCCGCAAAGAGTCATTGGCGAGCTGGGCAAAACGTATGGGGGTCAGCATCTCCACGCTGCAGCGATTGGAGGCGGGGGACCCGACCATCAGCGTTGGAATTGTTGCCAGCGCTTTGTGGCTAATGAGCCGTGACGGTGCGATTGCAGAGCTTGCCGCGCCAGCAAATGACCGGGGCGCCTTGGAGCTTGAGGTTCGTGAGGCCGAAGAGCTTGGCCGCGCACGTGCACGTGCTTCGCAAGAAGCCCGAATCAGGGCTACCGTCAACAAAGCCCGGGGAGCTGACAATGCGCTGCGATAACCTGTTTCTCTGGTACTTGGGCGAGGATGCACCTCGCTACGTTGGCGCCCTGAATCTTGTCGCGTCTGGCAAAGGAGTGTCACTGCGCTACGGCCCCGAATGGCTCAGCAAGGGATTTCCATTGAGCGAAGACCTTCCGCTGGAGGATGCTGTGTTTCTTCCGGCCGGACGGCTTGAGAGTAAGCATCCGCGAGCGGCAGGCGCTGTGGACGATGCCAGGCCCGACCGCTGGGGCGAGAAAGTGATTCGCTTCATCGATAAGCCAGACCGCATGTCCCTGATGGAGTTCCTGTATTACGCCGGAGACGACCGTTTTGGGGCACTCGGTGTCTCAACTTCGGCTGCCGAATACACCCCGAAGGGCCGCGGACCTTTGCCTCGATTGGAGGATGCCCAGACACTGAGCGAGGTGGTTGCCAAGGTCCAAGAAGGAGAGTCGCTGACAGACATTGAGTCTCAAATCATTGCAGGCGGCGGCACGCCCCTCGGAGGTGCCAAGCCCAAAGCCCTTATCGTCATTGATGGCGAGCAGCGGGTCATCAAGTTCTTCAACGGCGAAACTGTTGATTCACCACTCGTGGAGCACGCGTCCATGACGCTGGCGGCCAAGGCTGGAATCAACGTGGCGCAAACCAACGTCATCTCAGTGGACGGGCTCAATGCCATTGTCATCCGGCGTTTCGACCGCAAGGGCGACAAGCGAGTTCACTGCATTTCAGCGGGTACGGCTATCCGCGCAAGCACCGCGAGCGGACAAGACCCGGAGATGGGCTACTCACAGCTTGCTCGAATTCTTCGCCGAGCGGGTGTGTCAGAAAATGATGCCAATGCCTCTGATGCGCGAGAACTGTTTAAGCGGATGGTCTTCAACATCCTCATCGACAACACTGACGACCACGAAAAGAACCACTCCCTGCTGGTCGTGAATCCGGGTGTATTTGCCCAGTTTCGGCTGGCTCCAGCCTACGATGTTCGGCCTTCCAACTCAGGCCAAGGCTTCCAAGAGTTCATTTGTGGGGACGACCTTAACGATTCCACCCTGGCCAACGCCATGACGCAAACGGAGGCTTTCGGCCTTACGCAGGCGCAAGCGGCGGAGTTGGTTGTCGAAGTCATTGGCATCGTGAACACCTGGAGAGAGCATTTCGCGTCACTCGGCGTTTCGGAGGCCGACCTGGAGAGCCTGGCGGAGCGTATCGATGGCGAGGCGCTGAAGTCTCAGCGAGATTCCTTCGACCCGGCGGACTACCAGCAGGCGCGAACGAGGCCTTCCCGCCGAAGTCCGTTCCAGCGAAGGCGCTGACTGGCCGGCATCAACCCTTGCCGGTGCCTGGCCCCCGCCCGCCGGCTCGCAGCAGATTGAACCCGTTGCCGGCAAGGATCAGCCCCATGCCCGCAAGCGTCAGCAGGTCCACGCGCTCGGCATACAGCGCCCAGCCGGCCAGCGCGGTCAGCGGCACACGCACGAAATCCATCGGCACCACCACCGTGGCGTCGGCGAGTTGCATGGCACGTGCAAAGCAGTAGTGCGAATAGGCACCACAGAAGGCCACCAGCAGCACCCAGGCCCAGCCCGTGGCGGACGGCCACTGCCACACCGCCAATGCCGGAACCAGGCCGATGGCGAATTGCACCAACAGCATCCAGAAACTGACCTGGATCGCCGTGTCGGTACGGGTGAGCGACTTGACCAGCACCACCGAGATGCCGAAACCGAGCGCTGCCACCAGCGCGATCCACTGGCCGATGTTGGTGTGCGCCGCGTCTGGCCGCACGATCAGCACCACGCCGGCCAGGCCCAGCACCACCGCGCTGATCCGGGCCCGATCCAGCCGCTCGCCCAGCATGGCAGCCGCCAGCAGCGCCGACCAGATCGGCATCGTGAACTCGATCGCCACCACTTGTGCCAGCGGGATCAGCGAGAGCGCCGCGAACCAGCCGTACTGCGCCGCGTAGTGCACGGCATTGCGCGCCACGTGCTGCGACAGGTGCTGGGTGCGCATGGCCCGCAGACCGCCGGCGCGGTGGATCAGCGGCCATACCATCACCAGGCCCAGCCCGGAGCGCATCAGCATGACCTGAAACACGGTCAGCTCGCGCGTCGCTTCGCGTCCGGCGACGGCGATCACGACCATCAGCAGCAGCCAACCGGCCATCCAGAGTGCGGCACGGGTGATCGGGGTCATGGGGTGGTCGGTGCGGTGGCAGGGTGTTGCGTGTGGGAGCAGTATCGCTGCACCGGCCACCCATCCCGGAGTGAAGGCCGGTTGCGCAAATGCTCCGGTGTCACGGTCGCGTGTTCCCGGAGCCGGCAGGAGTGGCCCTCGATCGGAATGACCACGGCGTGGTGCAGCAACCGGCCCCACCAATTCGGCCGGGGTTGGAAGGTAAACGCTGCGTCCCGCGGGTAAACGGTTGATCGATCAACTGATGCCGGGTGACATGGTCATTTTTCCGAAACTGGACCGGGCGTTTCGGAACACAAGGGACGCGCTCAATTGCCTACATGAACTGAAGGGCAGGAACATGCCAGATTGCCAGCAGGCTTTGTCAATCTGCTGGAATGGCTGGCCGCGCTGGGCAATGCCGAGGGCATGCAGGAATGGGCCACTGACTCTGAAGCCGCCCGCATACTGGTCGGGCGGCTGAGGAATGACCATGCTTGAAGTTGCTGTGTCAAACTTCGTCTAGTTCAAAGGAGTACGCCATGATACAACTCACGCTTGAAATGCCCGAATCGGCATTTGCCGTTTTGCATCAAGCCCCTAAAGAATTTGCCCAAGAGATGCGGGTAGCCGCTGCCGTCAAGTGGTA
>CAMAWD010000142.1 GCA_945861785.1 Rhodoferax sp. OV413
CGAACGGAGAGAACGAAGTGAACGCAGTGAGTTCTGCGGCCCGACCCTCGGGCGAGCACCACAGGGCAGTCGGCGCGTTCAGCGCCCGACCGCTCCAGTATGAGCCCCCGCCGGGCTGCGCCTGCCGCGACGCGCGCCAACGCCAACGCAGACCAAGCAGCTCCGCGGGGTCCAGCTCCGTGGGGTCAGACCGACATCGGATCGGTATCAGATCGGCTTGGTCGATTCCATCTGCGCACGCGCCGCCACCAGGCGGCGGAACTGCAACAACGCGGAATCCATGGCCAGCGGCAGCATGGGGGCATCCGGATCACGCTGGATCGACCGGTGTTGCGCCGTGATCATGTCGCGGTCTTCGTTGAACGCGCCGATCAGGCTGTTGTAGATCGACTCCGTCACGCTGGCATCGCCCTGGTCGGCCGGATGCGATTGCTGGAAGAAATAGTGGGTGCTGGTTTCGGTTTCGGGGGTCAGCGTCTGGCAACTGTGAAGGCGAACGGCGCGGCTCAGGTCGTCCGGCGCGTCGGTCACGGGGCGGCCACCCGAATGCATCAGCAGTGTGCCGGGCAGCAGGAACTCATACACGAACCAGCGGTCCAGCGGCGTGTCGAAGCTGCGAAAGCGCTGGTAGAACGGTGGCGCCGGTACGTTGGCAACCCGCCGCGAGACCTTGATGCCGATCTGTGGCCAGTCGCCACGCGGACCGGCCACTTTCTCGATTGTCGGCACAGCCTGCGCGATTTGCGCCGATCCGCCCAGCGACTTCTCATGCACGTAGCTCAGGTGCGAAAAATCCAGCAGGTTGTCGCAAATCAGCAGGTAGGGCGTGTCGTAGTGCATGTAGCCGGGCTTGTTGCGCCAGTCCGGGTGCTCGCACGAAAAGTTGTCGGGCAGCAGCGCCGTGTCGGCGAGGGCCGGGTCACCCATCCAGACGAACACCCACTTGTTCTTCTGCACCACCGGGTAGGCCCGCACCCGCGCCTTTTCAGGAACGATCGGGATGCCGGGCGCCTCGACGCACTGCCCCTGCGCATCGAACTTCAGGCCGTGGTAACCACAACGCACGCAGTCACCCTCGCGCCGTCCTTTGGACAGGGGCGCAAGGCGGTGACAGCAGCGGTCCTGCAGGGCGACCAGCGCACCGGCGCTGGTGCGGTACACCAGCACCGGCTCGCCGAGCACGGTGCGGCTGAACATCTCGGGGACATCGGCCGCCGGGATCTCGTGGTCCCACGCGATCACATACCAGCAATTGCGCAACCACATGCTGCAAGCCCGTCGGCGACAGCCGCGCTCAGTCGGCCTTGAAGCCGGACGCCTTCACCGGGGCTTCCCAGCGCTTCAGGTGCGCTGCCTGGGTCGCGGTGAGGTCGGCGGAGCCCGAATGGCTTGGCACCAGGCCAAAACCGTAGACCTTCTCCTGGATCTCGGGTGCACGCAAGGCGTCGGCGACCGCCTTGTCGATGCGCGCCACCACGTCGGCCGGCATGCCGGCCGGGCCATACAGGCCGAAGAAGGCATCCGCCGCCAGGTTGAAACCGGCCTCCTTCAGCGTCGGCACATCCGGCAGGGCCTTGGAGCGCTGTTCACCGGTCACCGCCAGGATGCGCACCCGGCCGGCCTTGTGGTGTTCCAGGGTTTCAGACGCGGTGTCGACCATCAGCGGGATCTGCCCACCAACGAGGTCGATTGCGGCCGGTGCGCCGCCACGGTAGGCCACATGGGTCAGCGGCACGCCGGTGGCCTGCGCCAGCAATTGCCCGGCGAAGTGCGGGATGGTGCCCGCGCCCGACGTGGCGTAGTTGGCCTTGCCGGGGTTGGCCTTGAGCCAGGCCAGCACCGCCTTGAGGTCGCCTGCGGGGGCGCCGGGGCCGGCGGTGATGGCGAAGTCGAAGGTGGTGACACGCGCGATCGCGGTGAAGTCTTTGACCGGGTCGTAGCCGAGGTTCTGGATGAACCAGGGTTGCAGCACCAGCGCGCCACTGGGCGACAACACCAGGGTCTGGCCGTCTGGCGCGGCGCGTTTGAGTTCTACCAGGGCGACCCGGCCGCCAGCGCCGGGCTTGTTGTCGACGATCACGTTCTGGCCCAGCGAACCACGCATTTTTTCGGCCAGCAGCCGGGCTATGACATCGACTGAACCACCGGGCGGAAACCCGACCAGGATCTTCATGGTGCGCTCCTGCGCCAGCAGGGCGGGTGCTGCGAGGGCGGCTGCGGATGCGGCGGCGAGGGTGGCAAATTGGCGGCGTTTCATGGGGGTCTCCTTCGGGTGGCTGTAAGGGCAATTCGCTGTCAGGCCGGCTGCAGTGCACGGGCGACGGCGGTCAGCAGCGCGTGGTTCTGTTCCGGCAGTCCGGTGGTGATCCGCAGCCGGTCGGTCAGGCCGTAGGGGCCGAGCGCCGACACCTCGATGCCTTGTGCCAGCAGCCCGGCGTGCATGGCAGGTGCATCGGGAAACTGCACCATCAGGAAGTTGCCCGCCGAGGGCAGCACTCCGAGGCCCAGCGCGCGCAGGCCGCGGCTGAGCTCGGTGCGGCTGGACAGGTTCAGTTCGTAGGTGCGCTGCTGGAAGTCGGTGTCGGCCAGCGCGGCCTGTGCCGCCGCCATGGCCGGTGTCGTGACATTGAAGCGCGGCCGCACGCCGTTGAGCTGCTGGCTGAGCGCCGGCTGGGCCACGCCATAACCGATGCGCAGGCCCGCCAGCCCATAGGCCTTGGAGAAGGTGCGCGCCACGATCAGGTTCGGGTGCTGGCGCACCCATGCCATGCTGTCGTAGCGTTGCTCGGGTGTGAGGTATTCGGTGTAGGCCTCGTCGAGCAGCACCGTCACGTGTGCCGGCATCCGCGTTATGAAATCCTGCAGCTGGGCCGGGTCGAGCAGCGTGCCGGTGGGGTTGTTCGGGTTGGCGACAAACACCAGGCGGGTCGAATCGTCCACCGCGGCCAGCATGGCGTCGAGGTCATGTCCGAAATCGCGGGCCGGCACCACGGTGCGGCGTGCATGCACCAGTGAGGCCGCCTGCCCGTAGACCAAAAACCCGTATTGCGACCACAACACGCCTTCGCCCGGCGACACGCAGGCCTGCGCCGTCAGCGTGAGGATCTCGCAGGAGCCGCTGCCCAGCGTGATCCATTCGGCCGGCACGTCCAGCTGGCTTGAAAGCGCCAGTTTGAGGCCGCGGCCGCTGCTGTCGGGGTACAGCGCGGCGTTGTCGAGCGCCTGCGCGGCGGCCTGCCTGGCGGCGTCGGACATGCCCAGCGGGTTCTCGTTGGATGCGAGTGGAATCATGTACAGTGGCACCGAAATTAGTTAATACATTAAATATAAGCTGAAAACCGCAGCTTTCCCTACGGGTCTACCCGCAGTCCGGTGGCCCGTGCGTCGAACGTTGGCGCCAGGGTTCTTTCGATGGAGCAGATGCATGCCTGAGACGCTAGAGACATCGGTGCTGGTGGTGGGCGCGGGGCCGGTCGGCCTGACGTTGGCCATGGACCTGGCCCGGCGTGGCGTGTCCGTGCTGGTGGTCGAGGTACGCCACCGGGGCGAAGCGCCGAACGTCAAGTGCAACCACGTGTCTTCCCGCTCGATGGAGATCTTCCGCCGGCTCGGCGTGGCGGCCGCCCTGCGCAACACCGGTCTGCCGGCGGACTACCCGAACGACGTTGCCTACCGCACCACCGTGACCGGCGCCGAACTCTCGCGCATCCCGATTCCGGCGCGCCAGGACCGCTTCACCGCGCGTGGCGGCCCCGACACCGACTGGCCCACGGCAGAGCCACCGCACCGCATCAACCAGATCTTCCTGGAGCCGGTGCTGTTTGCCCACGCGCAGACCAGCCCCGGGCTGCGCATCCTGAACCGCACCCGCATCGACGACGTCACGCAGGACGATGGCCACGCGTTCGCAACCGGCGTCGACCTCGACAGCGGCGCCCAGTTGCGCATCCGCTGCGATTACCTGGTTGGTTGTGACGGTGGCCGGTCCATGGTGCGCGCGAAGATCGGCGCCACGCTGCAGGGAACCGCGGTGGTGGGCCGGGTGCAGTCCACCTACTTTCGGGCTCCGGCCCTGCTCGGCCTGCTGCGCCACAAGCCGGCCTGGGCCACGTTTGCGCTCAATCCCCGGCGTTGCGGCAACGTGTATGCCATCGACGGGCGCGAAACCTGGCTGCTGCACAACTACCTGAACGCCGACGAGACCGGGTTCGATGCGGTCGACCGTGACTGGGCCATCCGCACCATTCTGGGCGTGGGCGCCGATTTCCGGTACGAGGTGCTCACCAAGGAGGATTGGGTCGGCAGGCGTCTGGTGGCTGACCGGTTCCGCGACCGGCGCATCTTCATCTGCGGCGATGCGGCGCATTTGTGGATCCCGATGGCCGGTTACGGCATGAACGCGGGCATCGCCGATGCGATGAACCTGTCGTGGCAGATCGCGGCGCGGGTCAAGGGCTGGGGCGCAGAAGCGGTGTTGTCCGGTTACGAGGCCGAGCGCCAGCCGATCACCGAGCAGGTGTCGCAGTTTGCGATGAACCATGCGCTGGCCCTGCAAAAGCAGCGTGAGGGTGTGCCGGCGAACATCGAGGCGCAGGACGAAGAGGGCGCCCATGCGCGTGCGCAGGCCGGGCAGGCCTTGTACGACCTCAACGTCAACCAGTATTGCTGCGGCGGCCTGAACTTCGGCTATTTCTACGACCGCTCTGCGCTGATCGCCTACGACGGCGAACCGGCGCCGGCCTATTCAATGGCGGGTTTCACACCCTCCACCGTGCCGGGTTGCCGCACACCCCATTTCTGGCTGGAGGATGGCCGCTCCCTGTACGACGCACTGGGCGACGACTACACACTGCTTCGGCTGGACCGCAGCGCCGATACGCGCGCCCTCGAACTGGCCGCAAAGCGACGCGGCGTGCCGCTGCAGGTGCTGGACATCGACACGCCGGCGGCACACGCCCTGTACCGGCACCGGCTGGTCTTGTCGCGGCCGGACCAGCACGTGGCCTGGCGTGGCGACGCCTTGCCGGCCGATCCGCTGGCCCTGGTCGACCGGGTCCGTGGGGCGGGGCAGGCATGACAGGGCAGGTGCTGCCGACCGCCGCTGCACTGCTGCTCGATGCGCTGGTGGAGCATGGCGTGGAATACCTGTTCTGCAACCTGGGCACCGACCACGCGCCGCTGATCGAGGCGCTGGCCGAAGCCCGTGCCGGCGGGCGGGCCGTGCCACGGGTGATCTTGTGCCCGCACGAGAACACGGCCGTGCACATGGCAGGTGGTTATGCCGCAGCCACCGGGCGCGGGCAGGCGGTGCTGGTGCATGTGGATGCCGGCACGGCCAACGCCGCGATGGGCCTGCACAACCTGGCGCGGGCACGCATACCGGTGCTGGTGATGGCGGGGCGCGCGCCGTTCTCGAGCCATGGCGAATTGCCCGGCGGGCGCGACACGTATGTGCATTTTGTCCAGGAACCTTTCGACCAGGCGAGCCTGGTGCGCCCCTACGTCAAATGGGAGTACACGCTGCAGGCGCCCGAGGTCACGCGCGAAGTGGTCGGGCGCGCCCATTGCGTCATGCAGAGCGACCCGATGGGGCCGGTGTACCTGATGCTGCCGCGCGAGGTGCTGGCGGCCACTTGCGCGCCCGGCGCTGTGCCGGGCCTGCCTCCCGCCCGACAGGGCGCGGTGAAGGCCAGCGGTGCCGGCGCTGATGCGATCCGCGCGCTTGCCGGGCGCCTGATCGCGGCACATGACCCCTTGCTCGTGACCGCCTACGCGGGACGCAATCCCGAGGCGGTGGGCCTGCTCGACCACCTGGCGCGCCTGACCGGCATGCGGGTGTGCGAGTTCAACACCGTGCACATGAACATTCCGCGCGATTCACCCTGTTTCGCGGGTTACCAGCCGGCCCCCTTCGTGGAGACCACCGACCTGGGCATCCTGCTCGACGTCGATGTGCCCTGGATCCCCAAGACCACGCGTCCCAACCCGGATGCTTGCTGGGTGCAGATGGACGTGGACGCCATCAAGCGCGACATGCCGATGTGGAGCTTCCCCGCCGATCTTCGGATCGAGGGGGATGCTGCTGCATTGCTGCGCCAACTGATCGACGCTGTCGAGGCGCTCGCCACGCCTGCGTTCCGCGACGCTGCTGCGCGGCGTGTCGAACGCATGGCCGGCGAGCACACGCGCCGCGCCGAGGCGGTGGCCAGGCTCGCGCTCGACCCGGGCATCCGCGGGCAGCTGAACCCGCACCATGTCTGCGCCGCGCTCGGCCGTGCGTTGGGCCCGCACGACATCGTGCTCAACGAGGCGATCCGCAACACGCTGGCTGTCTTCGAGCAAATACCGCGCAGCGTGCCTGGCACGCTGGTCGGGTTGCCGGGTGGCGGGCTCGGGTTTTCAGGGGGCATGGCGCTGGGTTGCAAGCTGGCCCATCCCGAACGGCAGGTCATGCATGTGGTGGGTGACGGCAGTTTCCATTTCTGCAATCCGTCGTCGCTGCTCGCCGTATCGCGGCAATATGCCCTGCCGATCTTCACCGTGGTGCTGGACAACAGCGGCTGGGCCGCCGTGAAGGACGCCACCCTGCGCATGTACCCGGGTGGCGCGGCGCAACAGAGCGGCGATTTCGCATCGCAGTTGACTCCCGGCATGGACTTCGCGGCGCTGGCCGAGGCTGGCGGCGCGCACGGCGAACGCCTGGTCGATCCGCCCGACACCGAGGCCGCCATCGCGCGCTGCTTTGCCGCACTGCGTGCCGGCCGTTCGGCGCTGCTGCATGTGCAACTTGCACCCCACCAAGGAACCCCCCCATGGAAATGACAGGAGGCCAGGCGCTGGTCGCCAACCTGGTGCGCCACGATGTGCGCGACATCTTCTTCATCCCCGGCATCCAGCTCGACTGGGCGGTGGAGGCGCTGCGCCAGAACGCCAGCGCCATCCGGCAGTTCGTGCCGCGCCACGAGCAGAGCACCACCTACATGGCGGATGGTTACTACCGGGTGTCGGGCCGGCCCGGTGTGGCCATGGTGGTGCCTGGGCCGGGTGTGCTCAATGCCGGCGCCGGGCTCGCCACCGCGTATGGCGCCAACTCCAAGCTGCTGTTCCTGGCCGGCCAGATCCACTCCGGCGCCGTTGGCAAGGGGTATGGCAACCTGCACGAGATCAAGGACCAGACCGGGCTGATCGCGGGGCTGACCAAGTGGAACGCACGGGTGCGGGCGCGCAGCGAGATCGGCCCGACCCTGGACGCGGCCTTCGCCGCCATGCACAGCGGGCGGCCGCGGCCGGTAGGCGTGGAGGTGCCGTATGACCTGCTGGTGGCCCAGGCCGATGAGGCGGGCGCGCCGGTTGCGCCACCAGCGCCACCAGTGCCACCAGCGCAGACCGACATCGACCGGGCGGCAGCGCTGCTGGACAAGGCCCGCTTCCCGGTTCTGTACGTAGGCGGTGGCGTGATCGCCGCCGGTGCCAGCACGCAGTTGCAGCGGCTGGCCGAGCGACTGGGTGCGCCGGTGGTGATGAGTGACAACGGCCTGGGTGCATTGTCGGCGCGCCATCCGCTGGCCATGAGCGCGCTGGCCGGGCGCCCGCTGTTCGAACTTGCCGACGTGGTGCTGGTGGTCGGCAGCCGCTTCATGGACGCCATGGCACCCGTGCCCTCGTGGCCAATGGCAGGCATCCAATACATCTTCGTCAACATCGACGCGGCCGACCTGACGCCGCCGCGCCAGCCGGCGATTGCGATCCAGGCCGATGCGGCGCTGGCGCTCGACGCGCTGGCGCAGGCGGTGGCGCGGCGCGAGGTGCTGGGCGAGTCCGAGGCCCGGCAGGTCCAGGCCTGGGCGCAGGGCCAGATCGACACAGTGGCGCCGCAGTCGGCGTTCATCCAGGCCATGCGCGCGGCCCTGCCCGAGGATGGCATCTTCGTCAACGAACTGACGCAGGTGGGTTACCTCTCAAGGGTGGCGTTCCCGGTCTACCAGCCGCGCACCTACATCGGCCCGGGTTACCAGGGCACGCTGGGTTACAGCTTTCCGACCGCGCTCGGGGCCAGCATCGCCGCCGGGGGCAAGCGCGTGCTGGCGATCACCGGCGATGGGGGTTTCGGCTGGAGCTACCAGGAGCTCGCCACCGCGCGCAAGTACCGGCTGCCGGTGACGCTGGTGGTGTTCAACGACGGGCATTTCGGTAACGTGCGCGCGATCCAGCGCCGGCTGTTCGGCGCCGAGGTGGCGGTGGAGCTGGAGAACCCCGACTTTGCCCTGCTCGCGCGCGCATTTGGCATTCCGTCGCAATCTGTCACCACGCCCGAGGCGCTTGGCGCGGCGATTCGTGCGTCATTGAATGAGCCGGGGCCGGTGCTGATCGAAGTGCCCGTGGGCGAGATGCCCAGCCCCTGGCATCTGCTGCGGCTGCAGCCCATGGCCGGGCTGAAAATGCCCGATGCGCCGCCGCATCCACTGCCGCATCGGCGGCTGGCCTGACCCGGCAAGGAGACACGCATGCCCCCATCTCCGATAACACCCGAAGAAGCCCAGGCCCGGCGCGAACTTGCCGCCTGTTACCGCCTGTTTGACTACCTTGGCTGGGCCGAGATGATCTTCAACCACATCACGCTGCGGGTGGGGTCGGGGGACGCGGGCGACCTGCACTACCTGATCAACCCCTTCGGCCTGCACTACAGCGAGGTCACGGCCGCCAATCTGGTGAAGATCGATGTCCAGGGCAGGGACGTCGACGGGAGCGGGCACCTGGTCAACAAGGCCGGCTTCGTGATCCACGGCGCCATACACGAAGCGCGCGAGGACGCGCATTGCGTCATGCATGTGCACACCACCGCCGGCAGCGCTGTGGCCTGCAAGGAAAGCGGCCTGCGGCACGACAACTTCTACAGCGCGATGTTGTATGGGGAGGTGGCCTACCACGATTACGAAGGCGTGGCGACCGGCCTGGCCGAGCGTCCGCGCCTGGTGGCATCGCTGGGCAACAGGCACACCCTGATCCTGCGCAACCACGGACTGCTGGTCACCGGCGCCAACATCCCGCAGGCCTTCCAGCGCCTGTGGACACTGCAGCGCGCCTGCGAGATCCAGCTCGCCAGCGACGCTGGCCTGGGCCCGAACCGGCAGATCCCGGTCGACGTATTGCGTGGCGTGCCCGGCACGCGCGCCGGCATGCAGGTGGACCGCGAGGGCAACGCCCACAAGATGTTCCATGCCATGCTGCGCAAGGCCGGGATAGACGCAGACAAGCTGTAGAGGAGACAACCATGACAAACACTTCCACTTCATCGGCAGGCGGTTTCTCGCTGCGGCGCATCGGCGGCAACATCGGGGCCGAGATCGGCGGCCTGGACCTGCGCCAGCCCCTGCCCGAGGCGCAGTTCCAGGCGTTGCACGCGGCCTTCATCCGGCACGAGGTGCTGGTGTTCCGCAACCAGGACATCACCCTGGACCAGCAGATGGACTTTGCGCGGCGTTTCGGCGCGTTGTCGATCCACCCGTTCAGCCCCAACCTGGATGCGCAGCGCGAGGTGATCGTGCTCGACTACTCGGCCGACAACCCGCCAGCGCTGACCGACCAGTGGCATGCCGACGAGACCTTCCGCAGTGCGCCGCCGGCGGCCACCGTGCTGCGTGCCAACATCGTGCCGGAACACGGTGGCGACACGCTGTTTGCCAGCATGACAGCGGCCTACACGGGGCTGTCGGACCGCATGAAGCAATACATCCACGGCCTCGAGGCACGCCACGATTTCAAGCCCTGGCGACCCTTGTTCACCAGTTCGGAGGCCCACCAGGCGAGCCTGCGCAAGCTCGAACGCGAATTCCCCAACCCGTCGCATCCGGTGGTGAGGGTGCACCCGGTGAGCGGGCGGCGTGTGCTCAACGTGAACGCGCAGTTCACGGTGGCGATCAACGGCCTGAAGGCCGACGAGAGCGCCATGGTCCTGCAGTATCTGTACAACCGCGCGCAGACGCCCGAGTTCCAGATGCGCGTGCACTGGGAGCCACATACCGTCGTGATGTGGGACAACCGTTCGACCCAGCACTATGCACCACACGACTACTACCCGCAGCGCCGTTCAATGGCCCGCGTGACGGTCGCCGGCGATGCGGTGCAGGGTGTCAGCGGGCCGTACACACCGGAGGAGGGTGTGGGCCCGCTGCCCGATGGGCACCAGGTCAAGCCCGCGCCATCGGGCAAACGCCCGACCCGCGAATTCGAACGCCATCTTTGATCCACCAGGAGCACCCCCATGAAGCATGAATTTTCCCGCCGGCAGCTGCTGCGGTATTCCGGTGCCGGACTCGGCGCCCTCGTGGCTGCCCCGGCCTTCGCGCAGGCTGCTTATCCCGATCGCGCGCTCAAACTCGTCGTGCCTTACCCGGCCGGCGCGCTGACCGACAGCCTGGGCCGGCTGGTGGCGGAACGCCTGCGTGGGGTGCTGGGCCAGCCGGTGGTGGTGGAGAACCGGCCCGGCGCGGGCACGCTGCTGGGCGCCAGCCAGGTGGCCAAGTCGCCGGCCGACGGTTACAACCTGCTGGTGGCCACAACCACAACGCTGGCGATTTCGCCGTCCATGTACGCCACTCCGCCGGCGGTCGCAGCCGACTTCGTGGGCGTGGCGATGATCGGCAGCGTCACGCTGCTGCTGGTCACCCGGCCCGACCTCAAGGTCAGCAACCTGGCCGAACTCGTCGCCGCGATGCGCAACGAGCCGGGCAAGTTCAACTTCGGCTCGCCGGGTAATGGCAGCATGCACCACCTGATCATCGAGATGGTCAAGTCGCAGGAGAAGGTGAACGCCACCCACGTGCCCTACCAGGGCAGCCTGCCCGCGCTGACCGACATGATGGCAGGGCGCATCGACTTCATGTTCCTGGACGCGGTGGCGGGCATGCCGCAGATCCAGGCCAACAAGATTGGCGTGATCGCGGTCTCCGCCGCCAAACGCCTGAGCGAATTGCCCCAGGTGGCCACGGTGGCCGAGACCTACCCGAAGATTGATCTGCAGGCCTGGCAGGCCATCGCTGCGCCGCGTGGCACGCCGGCGGCGGTAGTGGCGCGGCTCAATACCGAGATCAACAAGATGCTGGAGTCCCCGGATGTGCGCGCCACACTGCAGAAGTTCGGTGTGGAGGGCACGCCCATGTCGGTGCCGGCGTTGAACGACCTGATCGCGGTGGACAACAAGCGTTTCGGTGATTTGGTGCGTGCGGCCGGCGTCAAGGCAAATTGACGGCAAACCCGCGCTGTCGGATCGGTGAGAATCTGCCATCCGGAAAAGCCTGCAACCTGGAAACCCTGTGACCATCTCTCTCCCAACCGCCAGCCCCGAAGCACTGGGCCTGAGCCCGCAACGCACCGGCCACCTGCTCGCCACCGTGCAAGGCCAGATCGACCGCCAGCATGTGCCCGGCGCGGTGGTGCTCCTATCACGCCACGGAAAACTCGGCCTGTTCGAGGCGCTCGGCGTGCAGGACCCGGCCACCCGTGTGCCGATGGCCAGGGATTCGATCTTCCGCCTGTATTCGATGACCAAACCGATCGTGTCGGTGGCGGTGATGATGCTGATGGAGCAGGGCCGCTTTTTGCTGAGCGATCCGGTGGCCAAGTACCTGCCGGAGTTCGCCGACCAGCAGGTGGCGGTGGAGCGCAACGGCGTTGTCACGCTGCAGCCGGCCGGGCGGCCCGCCACCATCCACGACCTGCTGCGCCACACCGCAGGCCTGACGTACGAGTTCTCCGGCGAGTCGGCGGTGCAGCGCATATACCGCGAGCGGCATGTCAACCTGCGGGTGCCCGGGCAGGACAACGCCGGCGCCACCCGCGTGCTGGCGCAGATTCCGTTGATGTTCCAGCCCGGCAGCGTGGGTGACTACAGCCGCGCCACCGATGTGCTGGGGCGCCTGATCGAAGTCTGGAGCGGCCACAGCCTGGGCGCGTTTCTGCAGCGCCACATCCTTGGGCCGCTGGGCATGCACGACACGGCATTCCATGTGCCGCCGGCGCAGCACGGACGCATTGCGCAGCAGTTCGCGAAAGACCCGGACGGCGGCCCCCTGACCGAGATGTTCGATGTGCGCGAGCCACCGCAGTTCGAGTCGGGCGGCGGCGGCCTGGTGGGCACGGCGGCGGACTACGCGCACTTCCTGCAGATGCTGCTCAACAAGGGCCAGCTGGGCGACGTGCGCTTGCTGGGGCCGCGCACGGTGGACTACATGACCTGCGACCACCTGGGAGACATCCCGGCCAACGACAGCCTGCTGGATCCCGGCGAGGGTTTCGGCCTGGGCTTTGCGGTGCGCACCGCGCTGGGTGTGGCGCCTGTCCCCGGTTCGGTGGGCACCTACTACTGGAGCGGCATGGGGGGCACCAGCTTTTTCGTCGACCCGGCCGAGGACATGTTTGCCGTGATGCTGATCCAGGGCATCAACCAGCGCTCCTACTACCGGCAGCTGTTTCGCAACCTGGTGTACGCGACCCTGGTCGATTGACGCTGTTTCGGCGCCGGGGTCGATCGCATGAAATCGACCTGCGCCGACCGGCCCATTGCGGACGTTCGTTGCCTGGTCTTCGTTGGCTTTGGCTTTGGCTTTGGCGTTGGCGTTGGCATGGGCTTTGGCGTTGGCGTTGGCGCGCGTCGCGGCAGGCGCAGCCCGGCGGGGGCTCATACTGGAGCGGTCGGGCGCTGAACGCGCCGACTGCCCTGTGGTGCTCGCCCGAGGGTCGGGCCGCAGAACTCACTGCGCGCCCTGCGGGCGCTTCGTTCG
>CAMAWD010000143.1 GCA_945861785.1 Rhodoferax sp. OV413
CATCAAGGCAGACTGAACCATGAACAATCAAACTGGCACGCTGGCAGGCAAGGTGGCCGTCATCACCGGGGCCGGGCGCGGAATCGGACGCGCCATCGCACTGGCCTATGCCCATGCCGGCGCTGCGGTGGTGTGCAGCGCGCGCAGCCGCAACGAGATCGACGAGACAGTGGCGTTGGTCGTGGCCAGCGGCGGCACGGCCAGCGCGTGGGTGGCAGACGTTGGCTCGCATGCAGCGATGCTGGCGTTGTTCCAGCATGCGGTGGACGCCCATGGCGGCGTGGACATCGTCGTCGCCAACGCGGGTGTCTGGGGCCAGCCGCGCAAGGTGGCGGATTCGGACCCCGCCAACTGGGCCGAGACAATCCATACCAACCTCATCGGTGCCTTCCACACGGCGCACGCGGCAATCCCCCATTTGCGTGCAAGGGGTGCTGGCAAGATTCTCTTCATGGGTTCGGGTGCGCGCCACGCCACCGACCCGGGCATGTCGGCGTATTCTGCGTCCAAGCTGGCTTTGTGGAAGCTGACCCAGGTGCTTGCGATGGAACTGCATGAGCACCACATCAGTGTCAATGAATTGATCCCGGGGCCGGTCAAGACCGCCATGACCGATTTCGGCAGACGTACATTTGCGCCCAGTGAATGGGTCAAGGAGCCCGACGACGTGGTCCCGATGGCGATGTTTCTCGCCACCCAGCCTGACATCGGTCCCACGGCCCAAAGTTACAGCCTGATGCGCCGCGCCGGGTAAGCCGCGTCGGGCAGCTCGGCAGCGTGGGCCATCAGAGTGAGCTGCCACACCAGCCCGTGGCACCCGCCCCTTGAGCGACGCGGCCCCATGGCGGCGGCCCGCGCGGCCCAAGCGCCAGGTTTCTCCCAGGAGCAGGTGCCTTCGCCGGTTACCCCGCCGGGTCGTGCTGTGAAAGCGCCTCGATGACGGCGCGCGCTCCGCTGCCTGCCGGGGCCCCGGGGCTGACTTTCCAGAACATGCAGACGTCGTAACGCGGCAGGCCTTCGCGGATCGAGAGCGGCTGGATCAGACCACGCTCATTGTCGGAAACCAGGCTCGCATTCGAGACCACTCCAAGCAGATCACTGCCCGCGATGAGCCTCAGCAGCATGCGGTAGTCCGGGCACTGCACGGCGATGCGCGGCGGGGCCCAGCGCCGGACCCGGAAAGCCTCTTCGATGACGTTGCCCGGCGTGCCCGCAGCGCCAGCGACGACCCAGTCGGCTTGTGCCACATCGGCGAGCGTGCGTGCGGCTTGCAGCGGATGCCCGACCCTGGCATAGATGACCGGGTCGCCGACGTACATCATTTGCTTGTGCAGGGTTTTCGTCGGAAAGCGGCGCGGCAGCGGAGCGATCACGATGTCCAGCGCGCCGCGCTGCAGCTGCTCCAGCATCACGGGCGCCGGCCCGGTGATGACCGAAAGCAGCCGCCCAGGCTCGCTGGCCAAAAGGGCGGCGTGGATCACCGGGCCGTACAGCAAGCCGGCCGCAGGTGCCAGCCCGACCTTGAGCGCCGGGCGCTCGACAACGCGCTCCACGGGCTCCGCGCCAGTTTGTGGCAAGCGCCGCATCGAAGCCACGATGCCCGCTCCTGCCCTGGCCAACGCCAGTGCGCGCTCGGTCGGCCGCTTGCGAAATCCCTGGCGCTCGAACAAGGGCGCGCCAAGATCGCGCTCCAGCCCCTGCATCGCCAGCGTGATCGCGGCCTGCGACACACCGTGGCGCACGGCGGCCTTGGTGAAACTGGCCTGCTCGACCACGGAACACAGAAATTCAAGATGCCGGATATTCATAAGTTTTGATTATGAACCTTGCCGGCTCCATATTGAACCCTGCGGCAGGATGGGGCCAAAATCAATCCTCCAGCGCGCTGCGCGCACCGTTTCCATGCCCACCCACCGAGCCACAGGTTTGACCAAGCCACCGAACTTTTTGATCTTCGTGACGGACCAGCAACGTGCCGACCACCTTGGCTGCTACGGGAACCAGGTCGTGCGTACGCCGCACATTGACGCGCTGGCCACCACAGGATCACGCTTCGAGCGCAGCTATGTCGCCAACCCGGTGTGTATGCCCAACCGCGGCTCGATGCTGACCGGCCGCATGCCCTCCATCCACGGCTGCCGTGGCAACGGTGTTCCCCTGCCTCTGGAGGCGGTCACCTTTGCCGACGTGCTGGGCGAATTCGGCTACCACACGGCGCTGATCGGCAAGAGCCACCTGCAGAATATGGAAGACCTGCCGCCGGTGCTGCCGCCGCAAGCCGCCCGGGCGGCGCTTGCCAGCTCGGCCCATTTCCCCGAAGCGACACGCCGCGATATCGCAGCCAGTGCTTACGCGCAGGAGTTGCGCTCGAGCTGGAACGACCCTGCGCACCGGCTGACACTGCCCTACTACGGATTCCAGGACGTCGTGCTGTGCAACCACCACGCCGATGAGTGCTTCGGCGACTACTCGCGCTGGCTTGCCGCAGAGCATGCCGACGTGGCGGATCGGGTGGGCCGCCAGCACGGCCTGCGCGATCCCGGGTTCGTTGCGCCGCAGGCCTGGCGCACCCGGCTGAGCGAACACCAGTACCCGACCCATTTCGTCGCCGAGCAAAGTTGCCGCTGGCTCGAGGACCACGTCAACAAGGAATCAGACCAGCCGTTCCTGCTGGTGTGTTCGTTTCCAGACCCACACCATCCATGGACGCCACCCGGCAAGTACTGGGACATGTACGACCCGGACCAGATTTCCGTCCCGCGCACGGCGTCGGCAAGCGCCCCGCACGAGCGCCATGTGCAGTGGCTCTGGGACGAGCGCCAGTCCGGCAAGGCGAACGTCGAAGGGCCGCGAATTTTCGCCACCACGGAGCGCGAAATCCGCGAGATCACGGCACTCACCTACGGAATGATCAGCAATGTCGATGACCGCATCGGTATGGTGATGGCCAAACTTCGCGCGTGTGGCGCCGATGCGAACACCGTGGTCGTTTTCACCTCCGACCACGGCGACCTGATGGGCGACCACGGCCTGATGCTCAAGGGCCCGGCCCACTACCAGGGGCTGGTGCGGGTACCCCTCATCTGGCGCGAACCCGCCGGGTCTGAAAACGCCCAGGCCGCCGTGCGCACAGACCTTGCCAGCTCCATGGATCTGGCCACTTCCGTGCTGGCCCGTGCCGGCATCGCCGCGCCCAATGGCATGCAGGGCAAGGCCCTGTTCGACCCCACCGGATTGCCCAGCCCATCGCAGCGCGAGGCGGTGTTGATCGAGGAAAATCAGCAACGCGCCTACATGGGTTTCGATACGCCGGTGCGGGTGCGAACGCTGGTGACCAAAAGCCACCGGCTCAGCGTGTTCCACGAAAGCGACTGGGGCGAGTTGTACGACCTGGACGCGGACCCGCTGGAAGAACACAACCTGTGGGATGCGCCTGGCGCACAACAGTCGCGCTGCAGTATGCTGGACCTGATGGTTCGCACGCTGATCGCGCACGCTGAGGCGAGTCCAAGGCCCACCCGGCTGGCCTGAGGGCCGGCGTCCATGGGCTGGCCTGGAACGACACGCACAGAATTCGCCTGAAGGATCTTGACCCGTTACTTGAATTATTCAAAAAGGAAACAGACACCATGAAGAACTTCCCGACACCACCTTCCCGCCGCACCGTGCTGCGCCCCCTTGCGGGGATCGCCATGGCAGCGCTGCTGGGCGCCGCCACCCTGCCACTGACCGCGCTCGCACAGGACAAGCCGGCGCTCAAGATCATCGTTGGATTTCCGCCGGGCGGGTCGGTCGACGTCCTGGCGCGCAACGTGGCGGAAGCGATGCGCGACGACTTCAGCTCGGTGGTGGTGGAGAACCGGCCCGGCGCCGCCGGCCGCATCGCCCTGGGACAGATCAAAAACACCAAACCGGATGGCCTCACGGTGATCGTCGCGCCGTCGCCCGGCTTCGTGCTGTTTCCGCACATCTTCAAGAAGCTCGATTACGACCCGAACCGCGACTTCACGCCGATCAGCCAGCTGGCCTCGCAGCCCTTTGGCATCACGGCGGGCCTGAATGCCAACGTGAAGACCATCGCCGAGATGAGCGACAAGGCGAAGAAGGATCCCAACTCGGCCACCATCGGCTCCTCCGGCGAGGGCAGCGCAGGGCATGTGCTGGGGGTCTGGCTGGGCCAGTTGCTCAACGCCAGCTTCACCCACGTCCCGTTCCAGGGCGGGGGCCCGGCCAATATCGCCATGCTGGGAGGCACCGTGTCCTACCGCATCGATGCCCTGTCTGAAACCACGGAGTTCCACAAGACCGGCAAAGCCCGGTTGCTGGCCGTGACCGGAGCCAAGCGGGACCCACAGGTCCCCGATGTGCCGACCCTGAAGGAACTCGGCGTCAACATGGACGCCTCCTCCTGGTTCGGCATGTTCGGCCCTGCCGGGATGCCCAAGGAGGCGCTGGACCGGATCAGCCAGTCGGTCATGAAGGCGGTCAAGCGTCCGGACCTGAGCGATCGGCTGCTGAAGATGGGGTTCGAACCCAACGGCTCGACCCCGGCCGAATTGGGCGCACGCTTGCGCACCGATTTCTCGGCCTGGGAAAAACCCGCCAAGGGCACGGGCCTGAGCCTGGAATGAACCAACACAGGGTGGAGGTGCACGCATGAAACTTGCCAGTCTGAAAAGTGGCGGCCGCGACGGCACACTGGTCGTGGTCGACCGGAACCTGGCCCAGGCGGTCGCCGTGCCGGACATCGCGGCGACGATGCAGGCCGCGATCGAACGCTGGGAGCAGGTAGCGCCCGCACTGAACGCGGTCTACCACAAGCTGAACGCCGGACAGCAGCCCGGCGCCATTGCCTTCAACGTGGATGCACTGGCAAGCCCATTTCCGCGCAGCTACCAGTTTCTGGATGGTTCGGTCTATCTTCACCACATGGAGAAGGCGCGCAAGGCCCGGGGTGCCGCGATGCCCGCCAACTACAAGACCGAACCACTGATCTACCAGGGCCTGTCGGACGGCTTCATAGGCCCCACCGAGCCCATGCCGATGCCCAGCGACAGCGACGACGCCGACTACGAGGCCGAGGTGGCCATCGTGGTGGACGACGTGCCCATGGGCACGACGGCGGCCCAGGCCGGCGCGCACATCAAGCTGCTGATGCTGCTCAACGACTACACGCTGCGCGCTATCACCAAGACCGAGTTGCCCAAGGGTTTCGGATTCATGCAGGCCAAGCCCACCAGCTCGTTTTCGCCGGTGGCCGTGACGCCGGATGAACTCGGGCCCCATTGGGACGGCACCAAGCTGAGCCTGCCGATCGTCTCGAAGATCAACGGACGGCTGATGGGCCAGCCCAATGCGGGGGTGGACATGTTCTTCAGCTACCCGCAACTGATTGCGCACGCCGCGCGGACCCGCAAACTCGGCGCAGGCACCATCATCGGTGCGGGCTCGGTGTCCAACCAGGACGAAGCGGCCGGTTTCGGATGCATCGCCGAGGCCAGGATCCATGAGGAGATGGGCGCGGGACGGGCATCGACGCCGTTCCTGCGCTTTGGCGACCGGGTCACCATCGAGATGCGCGACCCGGCCGGCAACACCCTCTTCGGCGCCATTGACCAGGTCATCCGGGCGGAGGGCTCCTGATGCTGGTCGAGCAGCGCACCTGCACCACCCACCCCGGCAAGTGGCGGGGCTGATCCCCGATCGCCCCGCTCCCTTCGACTTCCGAAACCCACTGATCGCCCGGAGACCCACCATGCTGTGCAAGAAACTGAACCATGCCGCTTTTCGCTGCAAGGACGCCGCCGAGACCGTGAAGTTCTACACCGAGGCGCTCGGGCTCAAGTTCGCCCACGCCATGGGGGAGGACCACGTGCCGTCCACCGGGGCGTACAGCCCGCACATCCACATCTTCCTGCAGATGGAGGACGGCAGCTCGATTGCATTCTTCGAGTGCCCCAAGGACCCTGGGAACATGAAGGATCTGGAGTCGCCGGACTGGATCCAACACTTCGCCTTCGAGGTCGAAAACACGCAGGTCCTGCTCGCGGCCAAGGCCGACCTGGAGGCGCGCGGTCTCAAGGTGGTCGGACCGACCAACCACGACGATTTCATCCTCTCTATCTATTTCTTCGATCCCTCGGGCCACCGACTGGAGCTGACCACGCGAACCTGCCCTGCGGAGCGGTACCAGGTTTTTGAATCCGAGGCGCCGCAGGTACTGGCGCTGTGGAACACGACGCACGACTGGTCGCAGCGCGCCAAGTTGTTCGGCGCCCAGACCGGTTATGCACGCAAAGCACAAGTTTGACGTCGTCATCGTGGGCTACGGCCCGGTGGGGGCCACTCTGGCCAATCTCCTGGGGCAACGCGGCCTGGACGTTGCGGTGCTGGAGTCCGCCCGCGATGTCTATGACAAGCCCAGGGCCATCACCGCAGACCACGAGGCCATGCGGGTATTCCAGGAATGCGGCCTGGCCGACGAGATAGCGCGCGCAACCATCCCGCACCCTGGCACCGACTACCGCGGCTTGCGCGGGCAGGTGATCAAGCGTTTCTATCCGCAAGCGCCTCCGCATCCATTGGGCTGGGAGCCGGCCTTCATGTTTGTGCAGCCGGACATGGAGGCGATCCTGCGCCGTGGGGTCCAGCGTTATTCCAATGTACAAGTCCTGCTTGGCCACGCGTTGACCGACTTCGAGGAGCAGTCGGATCAGCTGGTCGCCCGCGCGCGCTGCACCGACGGCGGCAAGACCGTGGAGCTGCCCTGCAGCTACCTGATTGCCTGTGATGGCGGCAAGAGCCTGGTGCGCCGGCAGTTGGCCAGCCCGATCGAGGACTTGGCCTTCGACGAATGGTGGATGATCATCGACGCGCACATCAAGGGGCCCGTCGACCTGCCGCCCCGCGCGGTGCAATATTGCCGCCCGACGCGCCCCGGCACCTACATGGTCGGCCCCGGCACGCTGCGCCGCTGGGAGATCAAGCTGCTGCCGGGAGAGTCGGCCGAAGATTTCCAGTCCGAGGAGGCCGTGCGCCGGGTCTGGGGCAGCTTCATCGACGTCGACGCATTCGCGCTCTGGCGTACGGCAATCTACCGATTTCATGCGCTGGTCGTGGAACAGTGGAGCACGGAGCGCGTCTTCCTGATGGGGGATGCAGCGCACCAGATGCCGCCCTTCCTGGGCCAGGGACTGTGCGCTGGCATCCGGGACGCCAGCAACCTGGCCTGGAAACTCGAGGGCGTGCTGCGTGGCCGTTTCAACGACCACGTACTGCCAAGCTACGGCCTGGAGCGCAAGCCGCATGTGCGCACCATCGTCTCCCACGCCAAGTCCTTCGGGCTGATCATCGGCGAACTCGACCCGGTTGCGGCACTGGCGCGGGACGAACGCCTGGAGGCCGAACTCCATTCCGGCCGGGCCGAAACAGTCCGGCAGAAGTTCATTCCCGGCCTCACTTGCGGGCTCATCGACAGCGATGCAAACGGCCAGCCCACGGCCGGCGCCGGCGCCCTGTTTCCACAGCCCTGGGTCCGGGGCGCCGATGGCGCATTTCACCGGCTCGATGACCGGCTGGGGACAGGCTTTCTGATCGCCACCGACATCGAGGACGTACACGACTGGCTGGACGCCGACGCGCGCGCCGTCTGGAGCCGCATCGGCGGACAGATGCTGCGCATCAGCCCTTCGGCTGCGGCTGACACCGGCAGCGTACCGGGCTTCAGCGAACGCGACGGCGTGTTCTGCACCTGGCTCGCAGCCCAGGGACAGCGTGTCGCGCTGGTCCGCCCCGACCACTACGTGCACGGTATGGCCAGCGACGCAGCGGGGCTGAGTGAACTGGTTCGCCGGCTTGGCCACACCCTGCTGGCGAACTGACCAACCCCGCCCACCCAACCAGAATCGAGAGCAATGCACCCATGAACACCACTGCAAGAACTGTCGGGCAGGTCGTCATCGACGCCCTGCGGGCCCAGGGCATTCGACGCGCCTTCTGCGTCCCGGGCGAAAGCTACCTGGGCATCCTTGAAGCCGTGCGTGAACTCGGCGACGGCTTTGACCTGGTGGTGTGCCGCCACGAAGGCGGCGCAGCCTACATGGCCGAAGCATCGGCCCGCATGGACGGGCTGCCCGGCGTGTGCATGGTCACGCGCGGGCCCGGCGCCTGCAATGCCAGCATCGGCATCCACACGGCTCGCCACGAGGGCACCCCCTTGCTGTTGCTGGTGGGCGACGTCACCGCTGGCTCGAAATCCCAGGCTGCGTTCCAGGATATCGACCTGCCCGGCTTCTACGGCAGCATGGCCAAGCAGGTGTTCCAGGTGGACCATGCGGCTTCGGTCGAGACCGTCATGCGCCAGGCCTTTCGCGTTGCGATGAGCGGCAAACCGGGGCCGGTGGTGATTGCCTTTGCGGAAGACGTGCAGTTTGAATCGGTGACGCCCCGGGGCACCCTGCCCGAAACGCTGCAGCCGATTGCGCCGGCAGCCTCGTTGGTATCCCAGGTGCTGGCCAGACTGCGTGCGGCCAAGGCCCCCCTGCTGCTGCTCGGCGGCACACAGTGGCCCGAGGCGGCGCGCAGGGACGTGGCAGACTTTGCGCAGGCAATGCAGTTGCCGGTCGCCTCGACATTCCGGCGCCTGGAACTGTTCGACAACGAGAGCCCGTGTTACGTCGGAAGCATCGGTGTCGTCACGCCGCCGGCGCTTGCGGGTTATCTCGAACAGGCCGACGTGGTCGTGTTGCTGGGCGGACAACTGGGCGAGATCGAGACGGCGCGCTACAGCCGGCTCACGTCGGTGAGCGAGCAGCGGTTCTTCGTGCAGGTGGGGCCGCAGATCGAGGCGCTGGGGCTGGCCCTGCAGCCGAACCTGGCCATCACCAGCGACATGCCCTGCTTCTGCGCGGCGCTGGCCAGCGCCCCGGCGCTGGCGGCGCCATCCTGGGCCGGCACAACGCGCGAACTGCGCGCCGCGTTCGAGCAGTTCCGCCAGCCGGTGCAGTTTGCGGGCAAGGTCAACCCCGCGCAGGCCGTGATGGCGCTGAGCCAATCGCTTCCCGGGGGAATGGTGTGCTCCCTCGGCGGGGGCAATTACACGCACTTCGTGCTGCGGCATCACCGCTTCAGGCCGGGCGACGTGTTGCTTGCCCCGATCTGTGCACCGATGGGTTATTCCGTCCCGGCCGCGATTGCGGCGGCGATCGCAGACCCGCAGCGCGAGGTGCTGGCCTACACAGGCGATGGATGCTTCCTGATGAATGCACAGGAACTCGTCACCGCCGTACAACGCAAGCTGCGCCTGTCGATCGTGATCCTCAACAACGGCATCTACGGCGCCATCCGTATGCACCAGGAACTCAAATACCCAGGCCGCCCGATCGCGACCAAGCTGCATAACCCGGACTTTCTCAAGTACGCCGAAGCCATGGGCCTGCCAGCGCGCCGGGTGGAGGACCACGGGCAACTTGTCGCGACCTGGCACGCGCTGCGCGCCAGCACCGATGGCCCGTTCCTGATCGAGCTGGTCACCGACCCGGACATCATCTCGCCAGCCAAACTCATTGCCGCAGCGACTGCGGCGCCGTCCGGGAGCTGAACCCATGCAAGCCCCAAGTACCCGCGCGCCGGCGATGCCGGCGCCCATGAAATACCTGGAAGACGGCCCGACCTACACACCGGGGCAAACCCCCAAGGATGAGGCCGGCCGGGTCTTCAAGCTCTCCAGCAACGAGTCCGCCGTGGGCGCCTCGCCGGCCGTGGCGCAGGTGATTCGCGACCACGCAAACGAACAGCACCTCTACCCGGACCCCGACGGCTACCCGCTCGCGCGCGCGCTGGCCAGTGCACACAAGCTCAACGCCGAGCAGATCGTCACGGCCCCCGGTTCGGAGGCGCTCATCAACTGGCTGATCCAGGGCTGGGCCGACAAGGGCGACGAGGTGCTCTACTCGGCCCATGGCTTCCAGGCCTACCGGATCCGGGCGGTCAGCCACGGTGCCATGCCGGTGGCGGCGCCAGAGACCGGCATGCATGCCGATGTCGACACACTTCTGGCCTGTGTCACGCCCCGTACCCGCATCCTGTTCCTGTCGAATCCGAACAACCCAACCGGGACTTTTCTGGCGCGCGAAGCCTTGCTGCGCCTGCGCGCAGCATTGCGCTCCGATGTGCTGCTGGTGCTGGACGAAGCCTATGCCGAGTACGTGGAGGAACCCGGCTACAGCAGCCTGATTGACATGGTGAGCGACACCACCCCCAACGTCGTCGTCACGCGGACCTTCTCCAAGTTCTACGGCCTGGCCGGTTTGCGCGTGGGCTGGGCCTACGTACCCAAACGCATGGTGGGCCCCCTGAACAAGCTTCGCGGGCCCTTCGCCGTCACGCGTTTGGCGCTGGACGCCGCCGTGGCGGCGCTCGGCGACCCGGCGCACCAGGCGCTGGCACGCAGCCACAATCGCCGCTGGCGTGAATGGCTGGAAAAGCAGGTCCGTGCACTCGGGTACACGACCACCTCCAGCGTCGGCAACTTCGTGCTGTTCCAGGTCGACCAGGGGGCTACCGGCTCCAGGCAGCTGCAGGCGGCGCTGGCTGCCCGCGGGTTCATCACCCGGCTGGCCGACCAGAACGGGCTGCCGGACTGGATCCGCGTGACCGTCGGAACCGAGGAGGCGATGCACGGCTTCGTGGCGGCGCTGCAGGCGGTCTCGCGGCCGCAGGCAGTCGGTTAAACCATCAGCAACTGCCCCGAGCCCCGTCTTTGACCGGCTGTCGAGACGCTACCCGGCATGGGCGGAGAACGCGCCCGACGTGATGTCGATGTCAGCGCCGGAGATGCCCGCGTTGCGTGCGGCATCCTGCCAGTGGTCGACGACGGACGGCTACGCGGTGCCTTGGGGCCGAACCTCTCGCCGGCTGACCGTTTGGTGGCGAAGGCTGAAGGTTGGATTCTCGGGGTGGGGTAGGGCCCCGGCAGTGGCCGCACTGCGACCTAGCCAAGATTCAAGTAAATGGAGGATTAGTCGATAATAAGTTTAATTATTGCGTATATGGAGCATAATTTGTCTTTATTTTCTTCTTCTATGGTGAATTCGATGCTGGTCGAATTCCGCGTCAAGAACTTCCGCAGCTTGCGTGACGAGCAGGTGCTCAGTCTCGTGGCGTCCAAGGACAAAACCCTGGCGGCTACCCACACTGTCGGGACTGGCCTCAAGGCTGTACCCAATCTGTTGCGCAGCGCTGTGATCTACGGTGCCAATGCCGGTGGCAAGTCCAACCTCATCAAGGCGCTGCAATTCATGCGCGGTGTGGTGATGGAGTCCGCCACTGTGATCCAGCCCGGCCAGACCTACGGCGTGCAGCCGTTTCGCCTGGATGCAGGGTCCGGCAGGCAGTCGACCGAGTTCGAAGTCACTTTTATCCTGCATGGCGTGCGTTACCAGTATGGCTTTTCACTGACGGCGCAGCGAATCGTTAGCGAACACCTGCTGGTCTACAAGGCCTTCAAGCCGCAGCGTTGGTTCGATCGCCATTTCGACGAAGACACCGGCAAGGATGTCTACGATTTCGGTGCCGGCATCAAGGGCCCCAAGAATCTGTGGGAAGGTGCTACTCGCCCGAATGCGTTGTTCCTGTCGATGGCAGTTCAGCTCAACAGCGAGGCCCTGCGACCGGTGTTCGACTGGTTTGCGGCCGGGCTGGTGATCTTCAACGAACAGGCCCCACTCAGTCCGCAGGTCTCCATTCAGTTGCTCAGGCAAGCGGAAGGCCGCAAGCAGATGTGCGACTTCCTCAGCGCTGCCGATATCAGCATCGCCGACATCGAAGTCGTCACCCGCAAGGTGCCAGGGCAGGCGGTGCATTTTGACCTGGTGGCCGGTAAGACCGAGGTACGCGCCCAGGAGATGGAAGAGCACCAACTCCGCTTTTCCCACGTCACCGAACATGGCAAGGCGGTCTTTGACCTGATGGACGAATCGGGCGGCACGCGCAACCTGCTTTTTCTTGCCGGACCAGTCATGGACATCCTGCGCAAGGGGCTGACGCTGGTCATCGACGAACTCGACACCAGCCTGCATACCTTGCTGGTGCGCGAACTGGTGCGCCTGTTCCATCGCCCGGAGACCAACACGGGCGGCGCACAGCTGATCTTCACCACGCACGACACCTCGCTTCTGGACGCACCGGACCTGTTCCGGCGCGATCAGGTCTGGT
>CAMAWD010000144.1 GCA_945861785.1 Rhodoferax sp. OV413
CATTCGTCTTCCCAGCGCTGCGCCAGCCGGGCAATACGGGCCTCCAGCGCGTCGGCATGGGCAAGCGGCGGCGCGGCCCCGCGGGCGCGCACGATGTAGTGGATACGCGCCAGCGGGCTGTCGGTCAGGGTCGGGGTGAACTCGACCGAGCGGCCGTTGAGCTCGGCCATCAGCTCGGCGCCCACCTTGACACGCAACTCGGTGTTGTACCTGTCACGCTGCACGAACACCTGGACCGATGTGAAACGCCCGAACGGGTCGCGGCGCGCGAACACGCGGGTGCGCTGGCGCTCCTGCAGCCGCAGTATGCCGATGGCATGGGCGCTCAGGGTGTCGAGGTCGATCTGGAACAACTCGTCACGCGGATACCCCTCCAGGATCGACTGCAAGGACTTCGCGGCATGGCTGTCGGGCACAACGCCTGCGCGCTCCATGACCTTCAAGGCGCTCTGGCGCACACGGGGAATGTCCGACACCGGCGCGGTGTAGGCTGACGCGGTGTACAGGCCCAGGAAGCGGGACTCTCCACTCACCCGCCCCTGCGTGTCAAAACGCTTCACCGCGACGTAGTCGAGCCAGGCCGGGCGGTGCACGGTGGAGCGGGTCATGGCCTTGGTCACAAGCACCAGGTCATCGGCGTCGATCAGGGCTGCCGCCTCGGGTGGGAGCCGGGTCTCGGCGGTCTGCGCGGCACCGCGCAGAATTCCCAGGCCCGAGCCATCACAGGCCACCAGGACGACACCTTCGGCATCGTGGCGCAGGTCGTAGTCGCGCGCGCCCAGAAACGTGAAATGCCGGCCTTCGAGCCATTGCAAAAAGGCAATGCCTTCGTCGCGCGCCGGGCTGGGCAGCGGCAAGGCTGCCGCAGCCTCACAGGCCTCGCGCACGCGTTGGCACATCGCCTGCCAATCCTCGACGGCAGCGCGTACATCGCCAAGCACCTGCTCGATCGCGCCGCCCAGCGCATCGCGTTCGGCGGCGCCGACGATGCGGTCGCATTCGACCATGATCAATGACTCCACTGCGCCTTGTGTTGCCGCGCCGGCAGGCAGATCGGCCCGCCCGATACGGGCAACATGGCCGTCCCCGGCGCGGGTGACCAGCATCAGCGGGTGCACGATCCAGTGGGCCGTGCGCCCGCTGCGGTTGACTGCCATCGTCACCGAATCGACCAGGAACGGCATGTCGTCCTGGACGATCTGGATCGAGGTGTGGTCGCTCACGAAACCGTCTTCGGCAAGGGTCGGGTTGAACACCCGGACCCGCGGGCTGTGTCTGGCGTGCCCGGAGTCGAGCAGCCGCCAGTGGGTCGACGCCACGGCGAACAGCGTCGCAGGGCCGCGCGCCACGATTTCGTCGGGGTCGACGCCATCGAAGTAAGCTTCGACGAACGCCCCCATGCGTTCGCTGCTGGCACCCCCGTGCAGGCGGGAATACGCCAGCAGTTCGGTCAATACGGCTGCGCCCATGTTGTCTCCATCGCGTGTTGTTGCGGGGGAATTCTAGGTGCGAGGGCCGGTGTACGGGGCCCCCGATTGCCGTGGGGCATGGGCTTATGCCAGAGTTGCATCGGCGCTGGATGCGGTGGGCGACGGCGGGCGACCTCGCCGCCCGGCCGTGTCAGGACAGCTTGAGGAAGGTGTCGGAATCCGGAAAGTCCGATTTCATCCAGCCGTACTTGAGCCCCAGCGCCGACATGACCGGGACCGGCAGGGTGTCGATCGCGTCGGAGTCGGCAGAGGGGAGGTCGGCCAGCCGCCCCGCGAGGTGCAAGACACCGGCCAAGGGCACCAGGGGCTTGCTGGCCAGCGGGTCGGAGGCATGCAGCAGTGCCACCACCATCGCGCTGGGGAAGTTCCAGCGGCGCGCGAGTTCCGCGGTTACTTCGCCCTCGTCGAAGCCCGATGCCTGGCGCTCGCGCGACCAGCGCTCGGCCGGCTTGCAGGGTTGCGCCTCGATGGCTGCAACAGCGGCCGGTTGCGCGTTGCCGATGAGCAGCTCACCCAGGCGCAGCATCAGGCCGGTCAGCCAGGCGCGTTGGCGGTCTTCGTCGACACCTTCGGCAAGCCACTGGGCATACCCGGCGCACCGCACGGCATAACGCCAGAACGTGACGGTGTCGATCCCCTGGGGCATGGAGAATGCGTTGTGCAGGCAGGCCGACAACGCGAGCGCCCGGACCTTTGACAGCCCCACCAGGCTCATGGCGGCGTCCAGCGTGGCCACCTTGCGCGGCAAACCAAAGGCCGCGCTGTTGGCCAGGCCCAGCAACTTGGCGCTGAGCGCCGGGTCCACCGCGATCAAGGCCTGGATTTTCGAGACCGGCGCGTCGTCGTCGTCCAGGGTGTTGATCAGCGCCAGGCCGACCTCTGGCATGACCGGCAAGGCGACCGACTTGAACAGGCTTGAGATATCAGGCATGGATTCTCCCGGGGGTGCAGCGGCCTGCGGATGCAGTCGGCATGGCACCCATTTTGACCGATTCCGGCAACCCGGCAAGTGTTGCCACAATAGGGGTTTTTTGGGGCACCGACGCCATGCAATTCGCCACCCGACTCCAAAATGTCGAGACCTCCGCGATCCGTGAGCTTTTCAAGTTGCTGGGCAAGCCCGGCATCATCAGTTTTGCCGGGGGATTCCCCGACCCGGGCCTGTTCGATGCCGAGGGCATCCGGATCTCGGCGGACGCCGTGCTGGCGAACAACCCGGGCCCGGTGCTGCAATACGGCGCCACCGAAGGTTACGAGCCTTTGCGCCAGGGCATCAGCGCCTTCATGAAGGCCAAGGGCGCTGCGGTTGCGCCGCAGGGCCTGATCGTCACCACTGGCAGCCAGCAGGCGCTCGACCTGATCGGCAAGACCATGATCTCGCCCGGTGACAAGGTGATCGTCGAGGCCCCCACCTTTCTCGCCACGATCCAGTGTTTCCGGCTGTATGGCGCCGACCTGATCGGCGCGCCGATCGATGCCGATGGTGTGCAGGTGGACGCGCTGGAGCGCCTGATCGACGAACACAAACCCAAGCTGGTGTACCTGATCCCGACCTTTGGCAATCCCAGTGGCGCAACACTGAGCCTGGAGCGCCGCAAGCGTGTGCTGGAGATCGCTGCGCGCACCCGCACCCTCGTGGTGGAGGACGACCCGTACGGCGAGCTGTATTTTGGCAAGCCGCCGCCGCCCAGCCTGCTGGCCCTGAGCGACGGCGTGCCCGGCAGCCGCGAGTGGCTGGCGCATTGCGGCAGTTTCAGCAAGATACTCAGCCCCGGCTTGCGCGTTGGCTGGATGATCGCCCCGCCAGAACTGCTCGCGCGCGCCACGATGTGCAAGCAGTTCAGCGACGCCCACACCAGCAACCTGACGCAGGCCACCGCCGCCCATTACCTGACACTCGGGCGCATGGAGGGTGCACTCGATGCCGTGCGGGCTGCCTATGCCGAGCGCGCACGCGTGATGGCCGAGTGCCTTCGCAGTGAACTGGGCGACGCCATCACGTTCGACGCGCCACAGGGCGGCATGTTCTTCTGGGCGCGCCTGGGCCAGGGCCGCCATGCCGGCGAGTTTGCAAAACGCGCCATCGACAAGCTGGTGGCCTTCATCCCCGGGGCGCCGTTTTTTGCGACCGACCCCGACCTGTCCACACTGCGCCTGAGTTTTGCCACTGCCGATGTGGCGAAGATCGCCGAGGGCATCGGCCGGCTCAGACAGGCCTTGTGAGCCGCGTGATGGAACCGGGCGCAATTGCAGGAGCGCGCGCATGAAACTCGGGGAGATCCCCGTCAAGACCGAGAAGGGCCGCCTGGAGATGCGCGATCGCACCGATGCACTCAGCGCGGTGCAGCGACGCCTGTTGATCCTGGCCGACGGCAAACGCAGCGTGAATGAACTGGGTGCGTTTGTGCGTGCGGGCGAACTCGACGCCGCGTTGGCCTATCTGGCCGATTTCGGGTATGTAACGGCCTTGGGCGAACCAGTGGCCTTGCTCCCGCCGGCGGGGCCGGGCTACGCTGCACAGGAAGGTTCCCGGCCGCCTCGGCCGGCTACCAGTCCCGAGGAGTTCGAGCAGGTGCGGGCCGAGGCTTCGCAGTTCATCCGCCAGCGCCTTGGTGATGCCGCCGACCCGATTTGCGCGGCCGTGGAGCGCAGTGCAAACCCACAGGAACTGCGCCAGGTACTGCGTGGGGTGCAGGTGTTTGTAGGGCAGCGCCTCGATGCCGCCGTCACCCTGAGTTTTGCGCGCCATTTCGGCGCCAAGCTTCTTTAGTTCCCGATAACCCGAAATGCTCGCAGCACCATGTCTTTCCAGCACGAGATCGTTCACACGACCGTCTACCGCTACAGCGAGCCGGTGAGTTTCGGCGAGCACCGCGTGATGTTCCGTCCGCGCGACAGCCATGACCAGCGCGTGCTCGCCACCGACTTGCAGGTGACCCCGCAAGCCATTGTGCGCATGATCCAGGATCCGCATTCCAATTCGATCGCCATGGTCCAACCTTTGCAAAGCGCCAGGGAACTGCGAATCGTCTGCTCTTTCACGATCGAACACGCAACGCAGCTAGAGCCACGGCTGCCACTGCCGACCGAGGCCGACCTGCTGCCGTTCGTGTATTCACCTGACGAGCGCATGGACCTGGAGCACTACCTGCGCCCCCACCATGCCGATCCGGGCGGCGCGCTGATGGCCTGGACGCGTGGCTTCCTGCTTGCCGACGGGCCCACCAACACCCGCGATCTGCTCGCGCGGATGAATACGGCCATCGGCCAGACACTGCGCTACCAGCCCCGCGACGAGGAAACCACCCAATCGCCCACCCAGACACTGGCGCTGGGCAGTGGCAGCTGCCGCGACTTCGCGCTGCTCATGATGGAGGCGATCCGCCGCCTGGGGGTTGCAGCACGGTTCGTATCGGGTTACCTCTACGACGCCGCGCTCGACAACGGCGGCGACATGGTGCAGGGCTCAGGCGTCACCCATGCCTGGTTGGAGGCCTACCTGCCCGGTTCGGGGTGGCTCACCTACGACCCGACCAACAACCTCACAGGTGGCAGCCAGCTGGTTCGGGTGGCCGTTGTGCGCGATCCGGACCATGCATCTCCGGTATCGGGAAGCTGGTTCGGAGCGCCGGGGTCCTATATCGGCATGTCCGCAACGGTGCAGGTGCGCCGGCGCATGCCCGTGGCCCTGGATGTGGGCCACAATGGTGCAGAGAAACCCGCCGAATGAGGCAACAAGGCTGCAGAACCAAGGAAGAACCAGACCATGAGCATGATCAAGCGCCTGTTTGGATCTGCGAGCAAACCCGATGTGCCGGCGCAGCCGCGGCCGTCGCAGATCGATTCGGCGCCCGATTCCCGCACCTTCCACCTGGACAACGCCCAGGCCGCAACGCGCCGCGAACTGGTGCGGGTGATGACACGCGACACCTTGCGCGCCACCGGCATCCCCGAGGGTTGGATAGAGTGCCATGTGCTGCTGGAACTGGCCCGCAACGGGCAGACCTTCGTGCACCTGCGCCTGGTGGTCAAGCATTGGGACATTCACCTGCTGCAATACACCATCGCATTCCAGCACCTTCTGATGGCCGAGATCACCCGGTTCGACCCTGCCGCCCACGAATGGTTGCTGAGCATTTCGTGGCAATACCAGGTAGGCGACAGCTGCCCGTTCCCGGACATGCCCGATCCGCAGTTGTGGCAGGCGCCACCGGTCGCGATCGGCCCCGCACCGGCAGTGACTTCGGTCGACCTGGCGCTGGACATGGAAGAACCGGACGAGGTCTCGGAGGATCTGGCCCGCCTGTTTGCCATCCGTGACGCGAATCTGCCCGCCGCCGGGCGGAACTGACTGATTTCGGCAACCTCGTTGCATCTGTTTCAACACCATCCACACCATCAACCAGGAAACCAGCATGAAATACCAGTGCGTCCACCGATGGGCCTTCAGCTCTTGGGGCGGTCGGCTCGAACAAACCGAAGCAACACTCGCGCCGGCCCAGGGCCACGAGGTGACCCTCAGGGTGACCCATTGCGGTATCTGCCATTCCGACCTGCATATCCAGGCTGGCGGTTTCGACATGGGGGGCGGCAAGTTGTCGTCGCTGGAACGCGCCGGCACGCGGCTGCCGGTGACGATGGGCCATGAAATCGTGGGCGAGGTGGTCGAGATGGGGCCCGACGTGCTGGGCTTGGAACTCGGCGCGCTGGTGATCGCTTATCCCTGGCTCGGTTGCGGCGAATGTGCCACCTGCCAGCGCGGCGATGAGCACCTGTGCGTGCGTGCGGCGCGCAACATGGGCATCCAGTTGCCCGGTGGTTATGCCGACCTCACCAGGGTGCCCCACGAGCGTTACCTGGTGCCAGTGGGCACGCTCGATCCGGCGCGCGCGGCCACTTTTGCATGCGCCGGCATCACGGCCATGGGGGCGATCCGGAAATTGCCCGTGGTCACCTCGGCCGACTGGGTTGCCGTGATCGGATGCGGCGGTGTCGGGATGACTGCCGTGGCGCTGCTGTCGGCCACCACTGCGGCGCGTATCGTCGCGATCGACCCCGACCCGGCCAAACGCGAAGCTGCACTGCAGCATGGCGCCAGTCTGGCTTTTGACCCGAAAGAGGCCGACGCACTGAAGACCATCGGCAAGGCCTGTGGCGGCAACATCGCCGGTGCGCTGGACTTCGTCGGGGCCGAATCCAGCTCGGCGCTGGCGGTGGGCCTGGTTCGGCGCGCTGGCCAGGTCGTCATCGTTGGCCTGTTCGGTGGCGAGTTCCGCATGGCGTTGCCGATGTTTCCGCTGCGCTCCCTGTCCATCACCGGCTCCTATGTGGGCGGGCTGCACGACCTGCGTGAACTGGTGGCCCTGGCCCAGCGCGTGACCTTGCCGCAGATTCCCCTGGACCTGCGACCCCTCGAAAGCGTAAACCAGGCGCTGGAAGACCTGGCCCAGGGGCGGGTCGTCGGGCGCGTGGTGCTTCAACCCGCCACCTGACAGGAACACCGGCATGGCACTGCAATACACCTACACGGCCAATCAACTGCCACAGGCCAAGATGCGGATCTACCCGACCAAGGTGATCAACATCATCGGCGGGCCTGGCGGAGACAAGTCGCTGGTATCGGCGGGGATCATCGTGAACCTGAACCTGCGCCAAAAGATAGTCGAGCAGATACCCGACTTCGCCAAGTCGCTGGTATGGCAGAGGGATTTCGAGGCCTTGCGCAACCAGTACCACATCGCGCAGCAGCAGTTCCGAATGCTGGAGTTGCTCGATGGCCAGGTGCAGTTTCTGGTGACCGAGTGCTCGCTGCCGCAATTGCTCTACTACAACGCCAGCTACGAAGAGAACGTGTGCGATGTGGCCAAGACGCGCAAGCAGATCCTGGACTGGTACAAGCAACACGACAACATCAACATCGTGGTCGAGCGCAGCGACCGCAAGTACGTGCACACCGGGCGCTTCCAGGACGAGGAGCATGCGCGTCGCATCGACCACGCGATCCGTGCCAACCTGGTGCGCGAAGGCATCCCGCACACGGTGGTCAAGCCGGATATGGACGCGATCAATGCGTTTGCGAAGACGCTGGAATAGGGTCGGCCGTTGGGTTTCCAGGGAGCCCTGGGATTGGGGCTGCAGGCGCGACACAGGTGTGGGTACATATGTGCAAGCCGATCCCACAGGGCTGAAGCGGCGTTTGCTGACCTGGGGGTACTTTGGGCGCAGTGGCGTCACCCGACAGTGCCCCCTAATCCTCTTGAGTGCATGCCCGCGATCTGTTATTCTGGTCAGCCAGACTAGAAATAGGTGGGCCATGAACAAGATATCGAAACAACGCAATGCACCGCTTCCAGGCCACTGGGTCCTGCAAGACGCGAAAGCGCGGTTCAGCGAACTTGTTCGCCGCGTGCGCAGCGAAGGGCCGCAGCATGTCACCGTGCACGGACGAGATGGGGTTGTGGTGATTGCGTCCGAGGACTTTCGCCGACTCACGGGCGAACAAACGGGGCGTGCGCTGGTGGATGCCATCCAGTGCTCGCCCCACCGGGATATCGAGATCGATGTGCCGCGAATGTCGATGCCGGTGCGGGATGTCGCGCTGTGACCGGGTGGCTCCTTGACACCAATGTTCTCTCGGAGCTTCGTCGCCCCAAGCCAGATCAGCGCGTTGTCGCGTTTGTCGCCGCGCAGCCGCTTCAGGATTTGTTCATCAGTGCGGTGACGTTGGCTGAGATTCGATTCGGCATTGAGATGGTCGCCGATGCGCAGCGGCGCGCCGACCTTGTTCAGTGGCTTTCCAGCAAGGTCCGTCCACTGTTCGAGCAGCGCGTTTTGCAGGTGTCCGAGGATGTCATGCTGAAGTGGCGCCTGATGGTCGAGGACGGGCGCAGAGCAGACCACACTTTCTCCCAGCCGGATCTCATCATTGCCGCTTCAGCAGCCCACTACGGGCTGACGGTCGTCACACGGGATGTGTCAGATTTTGAACGCGCGAAGGTCCCGGTTCTGAATCCGTGGTTGTGGCGCGGATAAATGTTGCAGCGGCCGCACACCCGCCAAACCGGTCCGTGCAGGATGGGCTGACGCCGCGCGCAAGATCGCCGGTGCCCCGGCGTACTTCACCGCAACCGGCGCGGCGAGACGATCGCCGGGTCGACCCCGTGGCGCACCAGTTCTTCCGGCAGCGCCTGCCCAAGCAGCAGCGATGCCGCCAGCGCAGACACTCCTGGCGCACTCTGAATGCCATAACCGCCCTGGCCGGCGAGCCAGAACAGGCCATCACAGGCAGGGTCCCAGCCGACCACCAGTTCTCCGTCCGGCACGAACGAGCGCAGCCCGGCCCAGGTGCGCAGGGGCCGGCGGATGGTGAGGGTGGTGGCGGCCTCGATGTGGTGGATGCCGGTGGCCACGTCGAGCTCTTCGGGCGCCACATCGTGCGGCACGGTTGGGTCGGCGTTGGCGGGTGAGCCAAGCAGTACACCGGCGTCGGGCTTGAAGTACCAGGTCTCGTCCAGGCTGGCCACGACCGGCCAGTGCGCCACCGGCATGCCTTGCGGCGGCTGGAAAGTGAAAGCGCTGCGCCGGTGCGGTACCAGCCCGATCGGCGCAGCGCCCAGCAGCGCACCCACAGTGTCGGCCCAGGCGCCCGCGGCGTTCACCACCACCCGGGCTTGCACGGTCGAGCCGCCTGACAGGTGAAGCTCCCAGCCGTCGCCATGGCGCTGTGCCGCGACCACCCCGGCATCGCAGCGCAGCACCCCACCATGCTGGCGCATTGTGCGCAGGTAGCCCTGGTGCAAGCTGTGAACGTCGATGTCCATCGAGCCAGCGTCGTACATGGCGCCCAGCACTCGCTCCGGGCGCAGACAGGCGACCCGCGCCAGCGTCTGGTCGCGGTCGAGTTGCAGCAGGCCGGGGCAGGTGGCGGCGAGATGTGCGAACTCCTTGGCCAATGCAGCCTCCTCGCCGGGCGCAGCCACGTAGAGCGTGCCGCGCGGTGCCAGCAGCGGGTGCTCGGCAAAACCTGTCGGTGGCGTGGTGTAGAACGCGCGGCTGGCCCGGGTCAGGGCGCGCACCGCCGGCGGGCCGTAACTCTCCATGAACATCGCTGCCGAACGGCCGGTCGAGTGGTAACCCGGCTGGGATTCGCGTTCCAGCAGCAGCACACTGCGGTGCGGGGCCAGGTGGCTGGCCACCGATGCACCGGCGATGCCGGCACCGATGACCACAATGTCGATTTTGGTGAACTGGTTCATGGTGCCGCTATTTTGCCCGCCGTTGGGCCAAGGGCGCCAAGCAGGGGCGCCGGTGTCAGGTCTTGCAATGACACATGCTGCGCGCCCTCGCTACCTTGCCATCTCGATGAGCTCGATATCCTTCTTCAGGAGGTCATTGACGAGTGCTGAGAAGTCCACCCCTTTGGCGCTGGCCAAGGCGGCCAGGGTGGCTTGTACCTGCTGCTCCAGGTAGACCGGTAAATTGAGCTGCGCACCGGCTTGGTGGAACTGGCCACGCCTGGCGCCGGCAAAGTCAATCTCGGCGGGCATGTCGTCATCGGCGTGCGTCATTTGTGCATTCATCCTGTTCACCTATCGAGGTTCGTCTTCATATTGCTGGCGCTCATGTCTGGTTGCGGCCCGTGCTGAAATTATGCGCGCACCGGCGCTGGAGGGTCCGGCAGAATGGTAGGTGTGGGCTACCGCGAGCAACTTGCCGTCACTGGACATGCCGAGCGAAAACCAACGCTCCTCAGCCTGGATGTGTGCCGCGTCGAAAACCGTCAGCGCCAAGGGATCGAGCAGCACACCGGCTGCCTGCACAAACGAAACGCCGTGCTTTGCGATGTTTGACTGGGCCTTGACCGGGTCCCATGTGATATCCAAATACGGCGCGGTCATTTCAGCATTTTCCCTCGACAAGCCACGAAAAATGAAGCCCATCATACGGGTTGCACGACGAGGCGTGCGACTTTGTCTACGACGCCAAACTTGCGGTGGAAAAACGCCAATTCGTTGGGCGCAGCCACGTAGAGCGTGCCGCGCGGTGCCGCGCGGTGCCAGCAGCGGGTGCTCGGCAAAACCTGCCGGTGGCGTGGTGTAGAACGCGCGGCTGGCCCGGGTCAGGGCGCGCACCGCCGGCGGGCCGTAACTCTCCATGAACATCGCTGCCGAACGGCCGGTCAAGTGGCAACCCGGCTGGGACTGGCGTTCCAGCAGCAGCACACTGCGGTGCGGGGCCAGGTGGCTAGCCACCGATGCACCGGCGATGCCGGCACCGATGACCACAATGTCGATTTTGGTGAACTGGTTCATGTTGCCGCTATTTTGCCCGCCGTTGGGCCAGTGCGCCCGGGCCCTCGCTTAAGATGGCCGGATTGTTCCAACCTGCCCACCGCATGACCGCACCCACCACCCGAGACCCCGGCCGCCAGTTTCTGCATTCACCCGGCCCCAGCCATGTTCCGCTGGAGGTGATGCAAGCCATGGCCCGCCAGCCGATGGACATGGCCGATCCCCGCCTGGGCCAGACCATCGCTGCCGTCGAAGGCGGCTTGCGTCGCCTGTTGCAGACCGAAGCCGCCGATGTGTTCGTGTACGCCACCAACGGGCACGGCGCCTGGGAGGCCGTGATCTCCAACCTTGTCGGGCCGGGCCACTGCGTGCTGGTGCCGGGCACGGGGCATTTCTCCGAGGGCTGGGCCGAGCAGACCGAAGCCATGGGTGGCCGCGTGATCCGCACAGCGTGGGTGGAGGGGCATCCGATCGATCTGGCAGCAGTGCAGCAGGCCTTGCGCGCCGACGCCGCGCACGAGATCGTGGCCGTGTTTGCGGTTCACACCGACACCGCCAGTGGCGTCACCAGCGACGTGCCGGCCCTGCGCGCGGCCATCGACGCAACCGGGCATCCGGCCTTGCTGGTGGTGGACGTGGTGGCCTCGCTGGGTGCGGCGCCGTTTTCGATGGACGCCTGGGGTGTCAACGTGGTGCTCGGCGCATCGCAAAAAGGCCTGATGTGCCCGCCGGGCCTGGGTTTTGCCGCTGCCGACAGCCGCGCCATGGCGGTCTGTGAACGCAACCCGCTGCCGCGCTACTACTGGGACTGGCGCTTGCGCAAGAGCGAGTTCTCGTACCGCAAGTTCTGTGGCACACCACCGCAGAACGCGTTGATGGGCCTGGAGGCGGCGTTGGGGTTGTTCTTTCAGGAAGGGCCCGGGCAAGTCCTCGCGCGCCACCGCCTGATGGCCGATGTTGTGCATGCCGCAGTGGCGCGCTGGAGCGAGGGCGGCGCTTTGGGTTTCTTCGGCCAGGTGGGCGCGACGCGTTCCACCTCGGTGACCACGATCACGGTGGCCGCGGGTTTCGATCCCGAGGCGATCCGCACGCTGGCGCGTGAGCGTTTCCAGGTGGCGATCGCCGGTGGGCTGGGGCCGCTGTCGGGCCGCGTCTTTCGCATCGGGCACCTGGGCGACATGAACGCGCCCATGGTCCTCGGTTGCCTTGCAGGGGTCGAGGCCAGCCTGCGGGTGCTGGGAGGGCCGTGTGGCAGCGGTGCGCTCGAAGCCGCCATCACGCGCCTTGCAAGCGGCTGAGCCGGGTGGTTGCGGCGCCGTGTTCGGCGTTCTGGTAGACGCTTCTGGTGTTGTCT
>CAMAWD010000145.1 GCA_945861785.1 Rhodoferax sp. OV413
GACCCAATGCAGTGCCGCCGCACAGCTTTACATGCGCCATCAGTGCTTCCTCGACAAACGGGAGGACGAGCCCCGCAGCGAGATCCTGAGCGCCGCTCATCGCTTGAAACCGGAGTGCAAACTCATGGTCTGTCATATATGACACTGTATCACTCAACACGGCCTTTCAGGGCACACCGAGACATGCCGAAAAGTCGAAATTACATGGGACTGTTGAGGGCCAGGTGGCGAGTCGCATGGTGGGGTCAGCGTAGCGTCGCGGTAGACCTCTCAGCTTTGGGTCCATTCGTCGAGCACGACCGGTTTGCCTTCGGACCACGCCTGCTCGGCCGCCAGCGACACCGCCACACTGGCGCGAGCCTCCCGCGCGGACAGGATGGACCGACCCTGGGCAAACCCTGCGAGGGCCTGACGCAGGTTTTCCTCGAGTTCGAATACTTCGCCCGACAAAGGAATCTCCACGGTTTCGACGTCGGCCTCACCCAGTCGGCGCTTCATCTCGAAGCTGGGTGTCAGCGTGCGGTCCATCGTGCCACTCCACCAGGTGCGCAAGGCACCGGCGCTGCCGGCCAGTTCTAGCACGGTATGGTGCTCGAACCCGTTCAGGCATTGGCTGAGCACGGCCGTGGCGCCGTTGGTCCATTCGAGCACGACGCTGAACTGGTCGGCCAGGCGCTTGCCGGCACCACCCCCGAAGGCGGTGACCCGGTGCGGCATGCCGTTGCCGGCGCCGTACCACAACACCAGGTCGATGAAATGCACCAGTTCCTCGAGAACCCACGAGCCGACCCGGTCGGGGTCGTAGCGCCAGCCGCCGGAGCCGGTCTTGAACGGGCGGCGGAACAGCGAGAAATGCAGGTGCTGCAGCTGACCAAAATCGCCGCGCGCGATCATCTGCTGCACCGGTCCCCATTGGCGCGAGACACGCAGTTCGTGGTTGACGGCCAATAAGCGGCCACTGCGCTCGGACGCGGCCTGCACCGCGTCACATTCGGCCAGCGTCAGGCCCAGCGGCTTTTCCAGCACCACGTGTTTGCCCGCCTGCAATGCGTCGATGGCGGCCTGGGCATGGGTGTGGTTGGGCATGACGACATGCACCACGTCGATATCGGTCGCGCGCAACATGTCGGCATAGTCGCCGTACAGCCGTACGCCCGGAATGTCGGCGGCCGCCGCCTGGCGTGCCACCTCACTGCGCGCCAGCACCGCGACCACGTCGGCACCGGAGATCGCCCGTATCGCCTGCGCATGCATGCGGCCCCAGGCACCGTAGCCGGCCAGCGCGATGCGGATGTGCGGCAATGCCGCCGCGGTCGAGGTCGAGGTCGTTGTCACCATGGAATCACCTGTCCGTCGTAGTTGCAGAACACGCCGGTTTCATGGTTGCCCATGCGCGCAATTGTCTGGCGCATCGCGCGCACGCTGTGCTCGGCGTCCAGGGGTGCATCGGCACCGCCACCACCTGCAGTGTTGACCCGCCCCGGGTGCAACATGGCCACCGTGATGCCGCGGCGGAACAGGTCGATGGCCAGGCTGCGTCCGATCGCGTTGAGCCCGGCCTTGCTGGCCCGGTAACCGTAATGCCCACCCGAGAGGTTGTTGGTGATCGAACCCATGCGGCTGCTGACCAGCACGACACGCCGCATCGCACTGGCCGCGACGTTGTCGACCAACGTGTCGACCAGCTTGAGCGGCCCCAGCGTGTTGGTCTGCACGATACGCTGCATGTAGTCGAAATCCAGCGATCCGATCTGGCCGGTCTCCAACCCGATGCCGGCGTTGGAAACCAGCAGGTCGATCGGCGTGTCGCCCAGCTCGATCTTGAGCGCCGCGAACTGCGCGAAGTCGGTCACATCCAGCGCGAAGTGGCCCATCGACGCATCGGTCAACCGGTTCGCCAGGTCGCGGTAGGTGGCCAGTACGCTGCAGCCGTTGGCTGCATATTGCAACGCGAATTCGCGTCCCAGTCCGGCGTCGCAGCCGGTGATCAAGACTGTTGGCATGGCGTATTGCACCTCTTCTGAACGATTAAATCGCCGCGAACAGCGGCTCCGGTATGCCGGTCGCACCCAGGCCATCGATACGCAGCAGTCCGCCTGCTTGCGGCCACAACGCCTGTTCGGCCGGCGGCAACATCTGCAGCGCGGTCGTCACATAGAGCTGGTCGAGTTTCGGCCCGCCGAACGTGACCATGGTCGGGTGGCGTGCCGGCACTGCGATGCGTTCGATCAACTTTCCTGCAGGCGAGACGCAGGCGACCGCCGCACCATGCACCAGCGCGCACCAGTAGTTGCCCTCAGTATCGCAGGTCGCGCCATCGACACGGCCTTCGATGTCGGCAGTCGAGAAGAATCGCCGCTTGCCGGCCAGGTCGCCGCGGGTGATGTCGAAGTCGTAGACCCAGACCGTCTCGTCGCGGCTGTCGGCCAGGTACATGCGGGTGTCGTCCGGCGAGAACGCGATGCCGTTGCCGACGATGAAGCCGCCGTCCATCCGTGTGGCCACCATTTCGCTGCCGAGCCGGAACAACTCGCCCTGCCTGCCGATGAAGTCGGAATGCAGGCTCGCGCACCAATAACGGCCCTTGCGGTCGCACTTGCCGTCGTTGAGCATCAGCCGGCGGTCGCGCGCCAGCGGGTCGGCGATCACGGAGCAGTCGGTGCCGCCGTCTTCACGCAGATGGATATGCTGGAAGCCAGCCCGCGTGGCACCGATCAAACTGCCGTCGGCGCAGAACACGAAGGAGCCGATGTCGTCGTGCAGCGCGAAACTGCGCACCGTGCCGTCGGCGGGATCCAGGCGTCGGATCGCCGGCGCAAATGCATCGACCCAGTACAGGCATTGTTGCGCGACGTTCCATTGCGGCCCTTCGCCGAGCCGGTCGGGCGTGCGGTGTACCAGCGTGATGGATGTCATGGGCCAGGGCGCCTGCGTCTGGCGAACAGCATGCAGCCTTGTCCGGTCACAGCCGGGTCCCCGGCGCATAGCTGCGCCCCGGCGGGTTGCGCCAGCGCCCGACCGTCTCGGGGCGCGCCGCCTGCAGCCGTTGTGGTGGCAGGCCGCGCAGGATCAGGCCCAGATCGTCGACCACCAGCTCGCCGATGGCAGCCAGCGCGCTGGGCAGGCCACCGGCGCGATGTGACGACAACAACAGGCCGTCGACCGAGCGGGCCGGCAGATCCGGTGGTGCCGGCTCGGTGGGGAACACATCGGTCGCGGCGCGAAAACAGCCCCGGCCGACCAGGTCGACCAGCGCGTCGAAATCGACGATGCCAGCGCGCGACATCAGCAGGAAGATGGCGTCGCTTCGGATCGTCTGCAGTTTTTTGCGATCGACCCAGCCCTGGTTCTCCGCGGTGACGCCGGCCAGCGCGAAGATCACGCGGGGTTCGGCCAGCACCTGCTCCAGGCTGGCGGGTTCAGCCCCGAGTTCGCGGATCAATCCATCGGGCAGCCAGGGATCGTGGATCAACAGCCGTGGCCGGAACGGTTGCAGCAGCGGGAGCAGCGCCCGGCCCAGGTTGCCGCAGCCGATGAAACCCATCGTCTGGCCGCGCAGCACGAAGGCATCCCGGTTGCCGGCCAGGCCGTATTGTTCATGGCCGGCGCGCATCAGCCGGTCGCCGCGCGTGATGCCGCGCGCCAGGTCGATCGCCATGCCCAGAGCCATCTCGGCTACTGGCTGCGCGAACACCGGCGCGACACCCAGCACCTGGATGCCGCGTGTGAAACAGGCGGCGTAGTCGACGTTCTGGCCGAAGTTGCCTTCGACGTTGATGATGCTGCGCAGCAGCGGTGCACGATCGAGCCTGGCCGCGTCCAGGTCGGTCTGGCCGACGATGGCCACTGCCTGTGGCAGGTGGGCGTCGACGAGTTCCGGGGACAGTTTTCCGCCTTCGCTCTCTTGCAGTCCGACGATCTGGCCCAATGCCTGGAAACGCGTGCGCAGGTCGGCGCTGAAGATCAGGTCGGCGCTGCGCGGCCAGGGATCGAACAGGATCACCGGTTGGTCCCCTGCGATGGACGTGGTCACGGCAGTACCCTTTGCGCTGCCTTGAACCGCATCGGTTCGTCGAGCCGGGTGCCCTGCGCCGCGAACCACAGCCGCAACTCGTACCGCTCCGACCGCCCGAGCGCAGCGGTCTCGGCCTCGAGTTGTACCGAGTGGCTCTTGTTGTCGGTGATGCGGAAGTTGCCCTGCGCATCGGACTGGGTGCGGCCGCGCTCCTGGTGGGTGACGAAGCCGCGGTCGAAGATGCGTATCGTTGCGTCGGGCACCGGCTGCCCTTTGGCATCGACGACGCGGCCCTCGATCAGGCCGTTGTTGTGCTGGCCCACGTACACCATCCAGCCCAGCACCGTGACCAGCATCAGGGTCGGCACGATGAACCAGCGCGACGTCCACCAGTGGTTCATCCCTTGGTCGCTCCCGATGTCAGGCCGCGGATGAACTCCTTCTGCGCCATCAGGAACACCAGGATGGACGGCACCAGCACCATGACCGCGAACGCGTACAACGCGCCGGTGGTGTCTTCCATATAGGACAGGAAACGCGCCAGACCGAGCGGCAAGGTCTGCATCAGCGGGTCGCGTGTGATCAGCAGCGGCCACAGGAAGTTGTTCCACGACCAGATGAAGGTCAGGATCACATTGGTCGCGATGGCTGGCTTGGACAGCGGCATCAACACGCGCAGGATGATGCGCCATTCGGACAGGCCGTCGAGCCGCGCCGCATCGATCAGCGAACGCGGCACCGCCTCGAATGCTGCCTTGAACACGAAGATGCAGACAATGGTCGACAACATCGGCAGCGCCAGCCCGAGGTAGGTGTTGAGCAGGCCGATCTTGGCGGTGATCAGGTAGGCCGGGATGATGGTGGCCTGGAACGGGATCAGCATGCACGACAGGAACAGCGCGAGCACGACATGGCGGCCGGCAAACTGCCGCGTCAGCGCGTAACCGGCCATCGCGTTGAACACGACGTTGCCGGCCACGGCGATCACGGAGACGACGATGCTGTTGAGCAGGTAACGCGGAAACGGGATCAGGTACCAAACATCGACGAAGTTGAACAGGTGCGGGTTCTGCGGCAGCAGCCCGGGCGGATAGGCATAGATGTTCTCGTTCGTGATGGCGGTCTTGATGACCCAGTAGAACGGCACCAGCATGATGAACGCGATCACCATCAGCGTCAGGTGGCGCAGCCCGAGCAGCGTGGCAGTCTTGCTCCGGCTGGCCATCTAGTCGCGCTCCACCGCGCCGGCATTGCCACCGGCCGCCTTGTTGGCCACGTACGTCAACCCCACCAGCAATGCGAACTGCACCACCGTCAGTGCCGCCGCGTAGTCGAACTTGGTCTGCACGAAGCCGGCCTTGTAGATATGCGTGATCAGCAGTTCCGTCGCATGGCCCGGGCCACCGTTGGTCATGATGTAGACCAGGTCGAAGCTGGAGAAGGAGTTCAGTATGCCGACCACGACACACAGGAACAACGACGGCCGCAGCATGGGCAGCGTGATGCGGAAGAACCGCGCCCAGGCCGGCGCGCCGTCGATGCGCGCTGCCTCGTACAGGTTCTGCGGAATGCTCTGCAACCCGGTCAGCAGGATGATCATGTAAAAGCCCAGGATCTGCCAGATCTCGGCGAAGATCACCGAGGGCAGGGCCCAGTCGAAATCCTGCAGGAAACCGATCGGTCGGTCGATCAGCCCGCTGGAGCGCAGCGCGTAGTTGATTATGCCGCCACGCTCGTCGTACATCCAGCGCCAGATGATGCCCACCGCGATCGCCATCAGCGGATACGACAGGAACACGATGGTGCGGTAGACCGACGCGCCCTTGAGGTCGGAGTTCACCAGCAACGCCACGCCCAGCGCAGCGGCAATTGCCAGTGGCGAGGCCGCGATGAAGATCAGCGTGTTCTTCAGCGCGATCCAGAACACGTCGTCATACGACCACATCTCGACATAATGCTCGATGCCGATCCACTCGGCCGGCCGCAGCGGCGACCAGGACTGGAACGACAGGATGACGTTCCAGCCCAGTGGCAGCAGCCGGTACAGGAAGAAGATGACGAGCGACGGCAGCAGGAAACACACGATCAGCGCGAGCTGGCGGTTGCGCTGCTGTCCCCACCAGGATGTGGCCCCCACGCTCGTCACTTCGTGTACTTCGCTGCCCCCCGAGGGGCCCGACTTTTCCTTGGGAGCGGCCCGGCGGAAAAATGCCGGCCCGATGCTGGTGGCCGCATCAGGAACGGCCCAGTTCGCGCGTCATGCGCCGGTCGGCATCGGCCAGGGCGGTCTTGGCATCCTTGCGCCCGAGCAGGACGTTCTGCACCTCGGGCCAGAACGCCTCCTTCAAGCGGCTGTCGTTGCCGAAGCGCCAGTTGCCGGTCATCTTGTCGGTGTGTTCGAGCTGCGTCGACAAGATGGTGTGCACCACCGGGTCGTCCTTTTGCAGCATCGCCAGCGTGGCCCGGTCGACGCCCACGTTGCCGGTCAGCAGTTTGCGCCGCATGCCCAGTTCGCTGGCCTGGCCCTGGTCGGTGATGAACTTGAGGAAGTCCCAGGCCAGTTCGGGCTGCTTGCTGCTCTTGGAGATGCCCAGGCCATGCGAGTTCGGCGTGGCATGGTTGCCGGGCATGTGCGCCACGCCCAGCGACTCGGGCGTGACCCAGCTGCCCTGGCCCTTGAAGAAGAAATAGGCCGGCGAGTGGGCGTGCAACATGCCGATGTTGCCGGCACCGAACGCGCCATTGGGTTCGACCCAGCGCCCGGTCCACGAGATCTTGTTGATCGCGTTGCTGCTGGTGGCCTTGGCCAACCGGTCGAACACCTCGATAGCCCGCGGCGTGTTGAAGGCGGTCTTCTTCAGATCGGGTGTGACCAGCTGCACGTCGTTCATGGCCAGCAGTGGCCAGTACAACCAGTCGAAATTGAGCGTCATGAAACCCGACGACGCATCGCCGCTGGTCATCTTCTGCGCAAAGGCCAGGATCTCGTCGAAGTTCTTCGGCGGCCCCGACAGGCCGGCCTTGGTGAACATCGGCTTGTTGTAGAACAGCAGCGTCTTCGTGATGTAGAACGGCACCATGTAGTTCTTGCCCTCGTACATCCAGTTGCCCAGGTAGTTGGCGTCGTAGCGGCTCTTGACGGCGGCCTCCCTGGCAAACAGTGGCGACAGGTCCATCAGTGCGCCCTGGGCCGCGTATTCGAGACCGAGCGCGCCCTGGGTGTTGATGACGTCGGGCGCCGTGCCGGCCGTCAGCTGGGTCTGGTAGAACGGGCTGAACTCCGGCCCCTTCTTGTCCAGCCACTCGACCTCGACGCCCGGTCGGGTCGACTGGAAGCGGTTGATCCAGCCTTCAATCAGCTCCTTCTGGTCGATGAGGTTCCAGGTCAGGAAGCTGATTTTCTTCGTGCCCTGGGCGATGGCGGGCGCGCCGATGAGGGAGCTGGCGGTGGCAGCTGCGGCGGTCTTGAGCAAAGTGCGGCGGATGATCACGGTGTTGTCTCCTGGTTGGTAAACGAAACAGGTGCCTGGGTGAAGGATTTCTTGTCCAGCCGGCGCAGGCGCCGCCAGCCGGTGGGCTCGATGGCGATGGCATCTTCCATCGCGTGGCGGGCTCCGTCAAGCCGGTGACGTATCGGCAGTGTGTGGAGGGGCCATTTCATATCCTGCGCTGGTTTTGGGGGTCGAACAGGTGGATGGCGTGCGGCGTGATGCCTACCCGCACGGCGTCACCCGGGCGCCGCACGATGCGGGGCGGAAGACGTGCCTGCAGCTCGCAACCGGCCACGTCAAATACGACCAGTGTGTCCGACCCCAGTGGCTCGACCACGCGGGCCTGCCCGTTCAGGCTGCCGCCTTGTGTCTGCTCCTGCCACTGCAGGTGCTCCGGCCGCAGGCCGGCGGTGACTTCGCGTCCGTGCATGGTGCCGAATCGCTCCGCCGGCAAGGCCAGCCGGGCGTGTTGACCCAGTACCAGGCTGCAACCCTGGTCGTTCGCCTCGATGCGCCCCGGCACCAGGTTCATGGCCGACGCACCAACGAAACCGGCCACGAACAGCGTGGCCGGCGTGTCGTAGACGTCTTCCGGCGTGCCGATCTGCTCGACGCGGCCGTTGTTCATCAGCACGATGCGATCGGCCAGCGTCATCGCCTCGATCTGGTCGTGGGTGACGTAGATCGCCGTGGTGCGTACGCGTTCACGCAATTTCTTGATCTCGGTGCGCATCTGCACGCGCAACTTGGCGTCCAGGTTGGACAGCGGCTCGTCGAACAGGAAAACCTCGGGTTCGCGCACGATGGCCCGGCCCATCGCGACGCGCTGGCGCTGGCCGCCGGAGAGCTGGCGCGGTTTGCGTTGCAGCAGCGGCTCGATATCCAGGATGGCCGCGGCCTCGGCGACCCGGCGCGCGATGTCGGCCTTGCCGACGCCGCGGTATTGCAGCGAGAACGCGATGTTCTGGAATACCGTCAGGTGCGGATACAGCGCGTAGTCCTGGAACACCATGGCCACGTCGCGGTCCTTGGGGTCGATCTGGTTGACAACCCGCGCACCGATCGCGATCTCGCCGCCGGTGATGTCCTCCAGGCCGGCGATCATGCGCAGCAGCGTGCTCTTGCCACAACCCGAGGGCCCCACGAGCACGACGAACTCCTGATCTGCCACCTCCAGATCAACGCCGTGCACGACCGGGTGGGTGTCGTAGGACTTGCGGACCTGGCGCAGGCTGACGGATGCCATCGTGGGTGGTTTCGCCGGTTATTAATAGAATGGTGATTCAGTATCGCAGCAATTCCGATGCGAGACCACCACAGAAAGAGAAGCTGCCATGCCATCCCTGCGCGCGCGTTTCGCCCGTCCATTGCGCCTGGCCGTCATCGGCGGCGGGCCGGGCGCCTGGATCGGCGACATGCACCGCAGTGCGGCCGAACTCGACGGCAACTGGAAGGTCGTGGCCGGCGTCTTGTCCAGCCAGCCGCAGCGTTCGCAGGATGCCGGTGTCGCGGTCGGGCTGGACCCGGCGCGTTGTTATCGCGACGTGGCTGAACTGCTGGCGCAGGAACGGGCTCGCGACGACGGTGCCGATGCGGTGGCCATCATGACGCCCAACGACACCCACTACCCTTATTCGGCGGCCGCGCTCGATGCCGGTTTCGACGTCGTCTGCGACAAGCCGGTGACGCGTGATTTCGGCCAGGCCTGCGCGTTGTTGCGCCAGGTGGAACAAAGCGGTCGGCTGTTTGCGATCACGCACGGTTATTCGGCCTATCCGATGGTCCGCCACGCGCGCCACCTGGTGCGCGCGGGCGTGCTCGGCGACATCCGGCTGGTGCAGGTCGAATACCTGCAGGGCGGCCTGGCGACCCGCGTCGAGGACGGGCCGCGCGCACCACGGTTCGACTGGCTGCTCGATCCGCGGCGCAGTGGACTGGCTTTGGTCATGGACGCCATCGGCTGCCATGCGCACCATCTGGCCTGTTTCGTCGCCGACCAGCGTATCGGGCGCGTCAGCGCTGACGTCGGTGCGTTGATGCCGGGGCGCACCGTCACCGACCATGTGTCCGCGCTGCTGGAGTTTCATGGCGGTGCGCGCGGCACTTTCACCGCAACACAGGCTGCGGCCGGCGCCGAGAACGACATCCGGCTGCGCCTGTTCGGCGAAAAGGGCTCGCTCGAATGGTCGCACCGCTCGGCCAGTTATCTGCAACTCTCCATCCAGGGCGAAGCCACCCGGCTGCTAGGCCGCGGCGACGTTTTCCTGCCACCCGAGGTGCTCTCGGCCGGGCGCACGCCGCGGGGCCATCCCGAAGGGCTGCGCGAGGCATTTGCCAACATCTACAGCGAGATGGCCCATGAACGCATGGCACTCGCGCTGGGCGAGCCGTTCACGCAGGCACCGTATCCACGGATCGCCGACGGGGCGCACACCATGGCGTTCATCGAGGCCTGTATCGCCTCGCACGCAAACGGCCGCTGGGCCGACGTTGCGGCGCTGCCGGTCGCGGGTTCATGAGCCGCGGGGCCGCCGCCTGGCAATTCTTGAACTGGTAGCGCAAGAACCTGCTGGTTGACCCGCGGCGCCTGGGCCGCAGGTTCGCGCACATAGGTCACGAACGCGAACCGCATGCCGTCCGGAGCGACCTGTTCGTCGCGCGACCGTTCCATCCACGCGGCATCCAGTTCTGGCGCGAACACATCACCGGCGAAGTCCCGGTCCAGTTCGGTCACCACGGCCCGCTCGGCCAGCGGCATCGCGGCGGCCAACAGCTGGGCGCCGCCGATCACCCATACATCGGCTGGCCTGGGCTGCTGCGATGCACACAAGGCCAGTGCCCAATCCAGGCTGTCGGCCGCCAGCGCGATGTTGGTACGCCCGGGCAGCGGCTTGAAGCGGAGCGGCAAGGAGTCCCAGGTCTTGCGTCCCATGATCACCGACGCATTGGCGGTGTGGTGCTTGAAATGCGCGGGGCTTTCCAAACGCCCTTTTCCCTCCCCACGGCACGCCGAACTCGGCAGCGTGGGCCGAAACACAGCGCCCGTCGCGCGTGAATCTGTCTTTGGATGCAGGCTGAGATCTGCTGGCGATCTGTCGGGCGTCGATGGCCCAGCCAAAATTTGCCTCCCCATGGTGCCGTCTACGGGTTATCCCTTGCCTTCGGGCCGCTTCCATCGGTCCCGCAACCACTCGGATGCAGCCGACCCCAGCGGCCCTGGTCGCCGGGTCGCCTGAACTGTCACGGTTGGGTGGCCTCAGGCCCCTTGCCGGGCCTGGCCACGGGCCGGCGCCCGGGGCGGCGCACGCGCCTGCAACCCCAGGTGCGTGAGGATCTTCTCGATCACCGGCGGCTCCAGGATCGCCGCGATGATCCTCAGATCGCCACCGCAGTTCGGGCAGTGCTGCAGGTCAAGGTCGAACACCTGCTTGAGCAACTTGGCCCAGGTCAGCCGCACCGCTCGGTGATGCGCACAGTTCGCCTCGCACGCGGCAGGCTTTGCTTGTTGGGCTGGCGTCTCGGGCACTTGCGGCACCTCTTGCGGCACCACCAGCGCGCGCAGCTTGGCGTTGGGTGCCAGCACGCCATGGAAGCGGATCAAGTGCAGCCGTGGCCGTGGCACCAGCGCTGCCAGCCGCTGCATGAACTCCAGCGGCGACATCACCAGATGCGTGGTGCCGCCGGCCAGGCGGTCTTGAGCTTGAGCACCACCTGGCCGGCGGCGTTGGTCTGTACGCGCTCGTTGGCCAGCGCCGGGCGGGTGATGGTGCGGCACAGTTGCTCCAGCGCATGGCGGTCGTCGGCCGCGCAGCGCACGGCGGCGTGCAGACTGAATCCATTGATGTCGGCGCACAGCGTCTGCTTGAGCTCCGTCTGCCTGGGCATGGCGCCTTGCACCGTCAGCACCTTCTGCCCGGCGCGCGGACCGAAAGCGATGCGGTAAGTACACGCCGCCACCTGCAGCGGCCTGAGCGTGCGGGCCTCGTCCGAATCGCCGTCGTTGTCGGCGATGTAAGTCGAACCTTTTTCTTCTTCGGTGATCTTCCGGACTTCGGATTGTGCAAGTCCGCAAGCGCAGAGAAGAGAGAGAGCCCGAAACAGTCAAAAACGGGGGAATTGGGGCCGGCGGCAGAAAGCCAAGTCCACAAGAAAAGCCCCGTTTCCCTCTCGGAGAACGGGGTTCGTCACATGCAAAGAAAAACTCTTTGCAGAGGCTTTATGGTGGTGGAACACGGAACCGAACCCGCGTCCGCGTTCTTCGCCAGAGTCCGTCCGCAAGCCTACAGTCCTGGTTTTAGATCATTCGGCCGATTTGGCGGGCATTCGTCAAATTGGGATGACCGCCAATCTCGCTCAGTTCGATGCTGCGACTGGTAGCCAGCCTACAACCCAGCTTGCCGAACAAGGCGTTGCGCGTATTGACAACAGCTACACGCCCGGCTATTCTTCGTATATCTATTGTGTATGCACTCAAAGGAGAAAACCATGCGCGACGCCGCCATTAATATAAGGGCACTGCCCGCGCAGCGAGACTTGATTGATCACGCTGCAACTTTGCTGGGCAAGAACCGTTCG
>CAMAWD010000146.1 GCA_945861785.1 Rhodoferax sp. OV413
TACCCATCGACGTTACTCCAGTCACCATCTCGCCACGTACGCCCACCCGACGTCCACGCCCACCTCGGATGGCCTCGCGCTTGTAGTCCATCGAAAACGGCAAAGGTTATTTCTTCTAAAGCAACAGTATTGAGACCTGACCCCGCGGATGTGATGACCCCGCGGATGGTGTGACCGCGCGGATGGCGACCCCGCGGATGCCGCGCGGATGCGGACGTGTGACCCCGTGGACGCGACCACCGAGGCTGGTGCGCGTGACTCTGCAGCATGCGCGACTGCCTCCAACTGCTCGGTGCAGCCATCCGTCGCGCCTGCATGCATGGTCGAGTGTGGGGCAGTCCGGGCCCCGACCTCCCGAACACCAAGCGCAGGGGTGGGGGTCAGGTCTTGCATTGCGATATTGAGCCGACGGGGGTCAGGGCCGGCGGGGGTCAAGGGCCGGCGGGGGTCAGGTCTTGCGTTGCGATAGTGCAATACCAGACCTGACCCCGCGGATGCCGTGACCCCGCGGATGCCTGCCGTGACGGACCGGGTGTGACCCCCTGTCCGTGCTCGGCGCAGCCATCCGACCCGCCTGCTGACTGGGTCGGCGTGCGTAGCAGGGAAACCCGGGCCCCGACATCGCGCACACCAGCGCAGGGGCGGGGGTCAGGTCTTGCGTTGCGATATTGCAATACAAGACCTGACCCCGCGGACCGTGTGACCCCGCGGACCGTGCAGCCATCCGACCCGCCTGCTGACTGGGTCGGCGTGCGTAGCAGGGAAACCCGGGCCCCGACATCGCGCACACCCGAAGCCCAGCGTCGTGGCAGGCGCAGCCCGGCGGGGGCGATTTCTGGAGCGCCGAGGAGCGGAGCTCGAGGGTCGGTGCGCGCAGCGCACTTCGTCATCATTCTGGCCGCGGTTGTCCGAACGAAGCGCCCGCAGGGCGCGTAGTGAGTTCTGCGGCCCGACCCTCGGGCGAGCACCACAGGGCAGTCGGCGCGTTCAGCGCCCGACCGCTCCAGTATGAGCGCCCGCCGGGCTGCGCCTGCCGCGACGCGCGCCAACGCCAACGCCAAAGCCCATGCCAACGCCAACGCCAACGCCAACGCCAACGCCAACACCAACACCAACACCAACGCCAAAGCCAAAGCCAAAGCCAACGAAGACCAGATAGCGAAAGTCCGCAATGGGCCGAAAGCAGCCATTCCTGTGCTCTGCCTGCACCTGCCCACGGCAGACACGCGCTGCATGTCGGGCCGCCTTCAGCGTGACAACCACCACACGGCCGCCAACGCCACGACCACACCGGCTACCCAGACCCAGGCCGGAACCTTGGCGCCGGAAGCAACCGGTTCCACTTCTGCCGCGACCGGGGCTTGTGCAGCCGGGGCCGGATAGCGACGCCGCATCTCGTCGTCGAACCGTTTGAAAAAGTCTTCCGCCATGCTCTTGGCGGCACCGTCCACCAGGCGCTGACCCAGTTGCGCCACCTTGCCACCGACCTGGGCGTGCACGGTGTAGGCCAACTCACAGCCGCCTTCGTTGGGCGTCAGCGCCACCTTGGCGTTGCCCTTGCTGAATCCTGCCGCACCGCCCTGGCCATCGAAGGTCAGGGTGTAACTGTTGGGGGGGTGCATGTCGCCCAGCCTGATCTTGCCGGTGAACTTGGCCGACACCGGTCCGATCTTGAGCGCGACGCCAACCGTGAACTGCTCCGGCCCGGTGGCCTCGACCTTGTCGCAACCCGGGATGCAGAGCTTCAGCACCCCAGGGTCGTTCAGCGCATCCCAGGCCTGCTGCTGGGTCACCGCGAGTTGGCGGCTGGCTTGCATGTCCATGAATCAAAGCTCCTGTGGGTCGAGGGGGGGGACATGTTGAAAGGCTGGCTGTGCAGGCGGTGCCGCGTCAGCGCGCCATCAGCGCGGCCAGGCTGGCGGCGAGGTCTTCGAGTTTTTCGAGGTTGTGCACAGCCACCATCCCATGCGCACGCGCATGCAGCGCCTGTGCGCCGCGCGCCAGCGGAGCATAACCGTCAAAGCGCAGCAACGGATTGAGCCACAGCAGCCGACGGCTGTGGCGGCGCAGCCAGTCCAGTTCCTGGAGCAGATCCTGCGGCTCGCCGGTGTCGAGCCCATCGGTGACGAGCAACACCACCGTGCGCCGGCCCACTAGGCGGCGCGCATGGTGGCGGCGCAGGCTCGCCAGGGACTCACCGAGTTGCGTGCCGCCGGCAAAATCCTCGATCGCGGCACCTGCCACGGCCAGCATCCGGTCGGCATCACCAATGCGCATGGCATCACCCAGGTCGGTCAGGCGCGTGCCGAAGGCGAACACGTCGCGTTGGCGCAAATCGCGTGTCGCCGCATGCAAAAAGGCCAGCAGCAGCCGCGCGTAACGCTCCATCGAGCCCGACACGTCCACCAGCACCAGCAGGGGCAGCGGCTGGCGGCGACGCTGCATGCGCGGCAGGTGCAGCACCTCGCCGCCGGTGCGCGCGGCATGGCGCATCACGCCGGGCCAATGCATGCGCGCGCCGCGCGCGCCCGGGCGCACCCGCCGCGCAGCGAACTCCGGCATGGGCATACGGATGTCGCGCGCCAGCCGCTCGACCAGCTGGTATTCACTGGCACTCAGGCCATTGAAGTCAGCGTGGCGCAGCCGCGCCAGGTCACTGGCCGTCATGGCGGCGTCGAAATCCACCTCTTTATCGGGCTTGGGTTGCGCCAGGCGGGCCGCGTCGCGCTGGGGCGCGAGGGCTTCCCGCACGCGGGGCCGGCCCTTGGACGGCTCGGCCCGGCCTTCTGCGCTGGGCAGCATCTGGGCCAGCAGCTTGTTGGCGATCGCCGGGTCGCGAAAGTAGCTATCGAACAGCTCCCGGAACACGGCGCGGTCCTGCTCACGGCTCACCATCACGGCCTCCAGTGCGGCCCCGGCGTCTTCGCGCAGGCCCAGGCCCACCAGCAACAACGCTTCGGTGGCGAGCGCCATGCGCGCGCTGTCGACCGGGATGCCGGCGCGGCGCAAGGATCTGCCGAACCCGGTCAGGTTGTCGGCGAATTTGCCGCGGCGCGCGTCACCGGGTTGCATGCTGCAGTTCGATCCGCACCTGCGACATCACTGCGCGGCGTCCAGCGGCCGCAACAGGTCGGCCGAGAGCGCCTGCGTGAGCGCGGCCACATCCTCGCGCTGCTTGAACAGGATGCCCGCAGTGTCGGCCACTACCTCCGGGTCGACGACCAGCGTGTCGAGCGCGACCAGGGCACGCGCCCATTCGACGCTCTCGGCAATGCCCGGCGCGCGATGGAACGTGCCCGCCGCCGCGGCGCCCCGCAGCCGGCCCACGAAATCGGCCACTTGCAAGGAAAGCGCCTGCGACGCTTGCGGCACGCGGGCCCGCACGATGGCAAGCTCGCGCTCGCGCTCGGGGTAGTCCAGCCAGTGGTAGAGGCAACGCCGCTTTACGGCGTCGTTGAGATCGCGCGTGCGGTTGCTGGTCAGGATGGTGACCGGCGCCACGGCCGCGCGCACCGTACCCATCTCGGGAATGCTGACCTGGTACTCGCCCAGGTACTCCAGCAAGAACGCCTCGAAAGGTTCGTCAGCACGGTCAACTTCGTCGATAAGCAACACCGCACCAGGGGCCGGAGCCTCGAGCGCCTGCAGCAGGGGACGGCGAATCAGGTAACGCTCCTGGTAGACCTCGCGTTCGACCTCCATCGGTCGGCGGCTGCGTTCCGCGCCCGGGGCATGCGCCTCGTGCTCCAACTCGGCGGCCCGCATGTGCAGCAGCTGCGCGGCGTAGTTCCACTCGTACAGAGCCTCGCGCTGCTCCAGGCCGTCGTAACACTGCAGACGCACCAGCGGGCGTTTGAGCGCCACGCTGAGCGCCTTGGCGAGTTCGGTCTTGCCTACCCCGGGCTCACCTTCGAGCAGCAACGGGCGCTCGAGCTTGAGCGCCAGAAACACCGCCGTGGCCAGACGGCGGTCGGCGAAATACCCGGCCTCCTCCAGCGCCTGGGCAATCGCGTCGATGCCTCCTGTCAAGCCAGGGCCTTTGCGACCGCACGTTGGGTCTGCACGCTGACCAGATTGGCCCGGTACGCTGCCGAGGCATGGATGTCGGCATTCAGGTCGGTTGCGTCGATCTTCACCGAAGCGGCGGCTTCAGGCGTGAAGCTCTTGGCGAGCGCCGCCTCGAGACCCGCATGGCGGAACACGCCGTTGCCGGCGCCCGTGACAGCCACCCGCACGCCCGCGTCGGACTGCGCCACGAACACACCCACCATCGCAAAACGCGAGGCCGGCTGCTTGAATTTCATGTAAGCCGCGCGTTGGGGGATAGGGAAACTGATGGAGGTGATGACCTCGTCTTCATTGAGCGCCGTGGCGAACATGCCGGTGAAGAAGTCATCTGCGGCGATCTTGCGCTGCGTGGTGATGACCGTGGCACCCAGCGCCAGCACCGCGCTGGGATAACAGGCAGCCGGGTCGTTGTTGGCCACCGAACCGCCCAGCGTGCCCATGGCACGCACCTGCTTGTCGCCGATGTGCGCGGCCAGGTCCGCCAGGGCCGGTATCGCGGCTTGCACCTCGGCGCTGGCGGCCACCGCCGCATGGCGCGTCATGGCGCCGATCACCAGCGCGTTGCCTTCGCGGCAGATGCCCGACAGCTCGGCGATACCGCCCAGGTCGGCCAGGCTGGGCGGGTTGGCCAGCCGCAATTTCATGGAAGCCAGCAGGGTCTGCCCACCGGCGAGGATCTTGGCGCCGGAGGCGGCAAGTTTGCCGGCGTCGGCAGCGGTGGCCGGGCGTTCGTAGGTGAATGTGTACATGATGGAAGGGGTCCTTTCCTATTTGGCAGCCTGGATTGCTTCCCACACGCGGCCCATACACTGGTTCGCAGACGGCGGGGGCCTGAAAAAATCGGGTGCACCCATGGTGGTTCTCCTGTTCAGCTCGCCGCCATGGCCGCCTGGCCCTGGACAACGGCACGCACGATGTTCTGGTAACCGGTGCAGCGGCAGATGTTGCCCTCCAGCAGCTCGCGGATTTCGGTCTCAGTGGCCTTGGGGTGGTGGTCGCACAGGTCGACCGCGCACATCACCATGCCGGTGGTGCAAAAGCCGCATTGCAGGCCGTGGCAATCCTTGAAAGCCGCCTGCATCGGGTGCATGGTGCCGTCCGGCTTGGCCAGGCCCTCGATGGTGGTGATGCTGGCGCCCGACACCTGCACGGCCAGCACGTTGCAGGACTTCACCGCCTGCCCGTTCATGATGACCGTACAGGCACCACATTGCGCGGTGTCGCAACCGACATGGGTCCCAGTGAGCTTGAGGTGCTCCCGCAGCGCCTGCACCAACAGGGTGTTGGGTGCCAGCTCGAGCGTGCTGGATTTGCCGTTGACGGTCAATTGAACTTGCATGAAGGGGTCTCCAGTGTGCGAAAAGGGTGTCATTGCGACCGGCGAATTGTGAAAGGGCGGTGCGGCGCAGATCCCAGGTTAAACCGAGAGCTTATCTGCAGCCAAGGAGTTGCGAGAGATTCTAGAAGACCCGAACCACCGACTGCTGCGCCCAGGGTATGAGGAAGCAAGCATACCCCGGGCGGGCCGCGGCACGGCGCGGCGGCCCGCGTCAAGCCCGATGCTGGTCCAAACTTGTCCTGTCGATCGCTTCAGTCCGTGGCAAGGTTCATGGCCAGCAGTCTGCAAGTTCAAAAAATGCGCATGGGTTGCTGCGTTTGCACCGACTGGCGCCAACCCGCGCGCGGCGTCCCGGGAGCGCCCTGCGTAACACGTTGCGACGCGACGCTGTTATCGGGGCGCCGCACTCGGAATGTGACTTTGGAAATAACGAATTTCTTGCTGTATCAGCAGGAATCATCACCTGAAAACTCATAATTTCGGATAACGTCGTATTAAATATAATATAACGTTTTTCACCAAGCGGAGCGCGCGCGATGACCCGATTCCTGCTGCGGATTGCGGCCCTGGCATTTCCTTTGCTAGCGACATTCGGCGCTGCAGCGGCAGACCTGACGGTTTCCGCAGCGGCCAGCCTGAGCAACGCGTTCCAGGAGCTGAAGCCGCTGTTTGAGGCGGCCCACCCCGATACACGTGTGTTGTTGAATTTCGGCGCGTCCGGCGCATTGCTGCAGCAAATGGCCAGGGGTGCACCGGTCGATGTGTTTGCCAGCGCTGACCAGAACACAATGGACCAGGCGCAGGCACAGGCATTGGTGGACCCATCGACGCGCCGCAACTTCGCCTCCAACACGCTGGTGGTGATCGTCCCCCGGGGCGCAAGCGCGGTCCCGGCAAGCCTGGCGGACCTGACCCAACCCGGGTACAAACGCATCGCCATCGGCCTGCCCGCCAGTGTGCCGGTGGGGCGTTACACCAAGGCCGTGCTGGAACAGGCCGGCCTGTGGGCAGGCATCGAAGCCCGCAGCATCGGCGCGCACAACGTCCGCCAGGCACTCGACTATGCGGCACGCGGCGAAGTCGATGCCGCGTTCGTCTATGCCACCGACGCCACGCTGATGCCAGACCGGGTCCGGGTGGCGTTCAGCGTGCAGTCGCCCATGCCGGTGCGCTACCCGATCGCGCTGAGCTCCACCAGCCAGCAACGCGATGGGGCCCGAAGGTTTATCAGCTTCATCCAGTCGCCGACGGCACAAGCGGTGCTCGCCAGGTTCGGATTTGGCAAACCCTGAGCCATGGAGCAGGCCTGGATTCCCCTGCTGCTCACGCTCAAGGTGGCTGGCTGGGCCACGGCCCTGAACCTGGTGCTGGGCGTGGGCACCGGTTATTGGCTCGCACGCAGCAAGCTGCGTGGGCGGGCGTTCATCGACGCTGCGCTCACCCTCCCGATGGTGATGCCGCCCACCGTGCTGGGGTACTACCTGCTGGTACTGATCGGCAGCCAGGGCCCGCTCGGTGCCTGGCTCAAGTCCTTTGGCATCCAGCTGATCTTCAGTTGGCAGGCTGCGGTGATCGCCGCCACCATTGTGGCGTTTCCACTGGTCTTCAAGGCAGCCCGCGTGGCCTTCGAGAATGTCGACCCCCAATTGGAACAGGCCGCGCGGGTGCTGGGCATCGGCGAAATCGGCATCTTCCTGCGTGTGTCGCTGCCACTCGCCTGGCGCGGCATCATGTCCGGGTTGCTGCTCGGTTTTGCCCGCGCCACCGGCGAATTCGGGGCCACACTGATGGTGGCCGGGTCCATCCCCGGCAAGACCCAGACCCTGTCGATCGCGGTCTACGAAGCCGTGCAGGCGGGGCAGGACGACCTGGCAAATTTCCTGGTCGTCATCACGTCCGTCACCTGCCTCACCGTGCTGCTGGCAGCCGGCTGGCTGATCCCCGGCCGTGCGGCGCGACCAGCATGACAACACCAGGCGCCGCCGCTGAGCTGCCCCGCTTGACCTGGGACCTGCGGCTGCACAAGCGCCTGCGCCACGCGGGTGGCGACTTCCTGCTCGACCTGGTGGTGCAAAGCGACGCAGGCCGCCTGGTGCTGTTCGGACCGTCGGGGGCCGGCAAGACGCTGAGCCTGCAACTGATCGCCGGCCTGGTGCAGCCCGACCAGGGTCATGTGCGTCTGGCCGGCCGGACCCTGTACGACAGCGAAGCAGGAACCCGCCTCACAGCACAGGCCCGGCGCCTGGCCTATGTATTTCAGGACTACGCGCTGTTCCCCCACCTCACGGTGCGCCAGAACATCGCCTTTGGCACCCGCAGCGGCTGGCGCAACCCGGCGCCGCAGGCCGTCAATCCGGCGACCGACCGCTGGCTGGAGGCCCTGGGGCTGCAGGGTCAGGCGCAGCACTACCCGCACCAGCTCTCCGGCGGCCAGAAGCAGCGCACCGCGCTGGCGCGCGCGCTGGTATGCGAGCCCGCCGCCCTGCTCCTGGACGAACCCTTTGCGGCCCTCGACCGGGCCTTGCGCAAGCGCCTGCGCGACGAGCTTGGCGAACTGCTGCGCAGCCTGCGGATTCCAATGCTGCTGATCACCCACGACGAGGACGACCTGCGCCTGCTCGCTGACGAGGTGGTCCATCTTGTGGCAGGCCAGGTGGTGCCCGGCAGCGACCCCGCGCAACTGCTGGCTAAACTCGCATGACCGCCACTTCGAAAAGCACCAAGCCATGACAGGCCGACGACGCACACCCGCCCAGGCGCTCGGCCTGCAGGGCGCAGTCTGGCTCACAGCCGGCAGCGCAAGCCTGGGCGGGCGCGGGCGCATCGGGCTGCTGCGCTGCATCGCGCAGCATGGCTCGATCACCCAGGCGGCCAAGGCCATGGGCATGGGTTACAAGGCGGCCTGGGATGCGGTGGACAAAATGAACACCCTGGCCGGAGAACCCCTGGTGGCACGCACGACAGGCGGGCGTGGGGGCGGCTCGACCACGCTCACGGCGCGCGGCGAACAATTGGTGGCGCGTTTTGGTGATCTGGACGCGGCGCACCAGCGCTTCGTGCAGTTGCTCAGCGCCGATGCTGTCGACCTGCGCACCGACTACTCGGTACTGAGAACCCTCAACATGAAAACCAGCGCCCGCAACCAGCTCCTCGGCACGGTCAGCGCAGTGCGCGCCGGCGCGGTCAACGACGAGGTCGAACTGACGCTGCCCGGTGGCGCGCGCATTGTGGCCATCGTGACGCGCGAGAGTACGCAGCACCTCGGCCTGCGCACCGGCATGACCGCCTTCGCGCTGATCCCGGCCCCGGCCATCCTGCTGGGCACCGACCTGGGCGCCGCGCGCCTGTCGGCGCGCAACCAGCTCGCGGGCAGCGTGCGCCAGGTGACGCCCGGCGCGGTCAACGCCGAGGTTACGCTGGAGCTGGCTGGTGGCGAAGTCCTTGTCATCACCGTCACGCAGCCCAGCGTGAAGGCTCTGGAGCTTGTCCCGGGCCTGCCGGCGACCGCCCTGTTCAAGGCGTCCAGCGTGATCCTGGGTGTCTCGGCCTGATGCACGCACCGGTTGTCCTGGTGCTGGCCTCCGGGCGTGGCGAACGTTTTCGGGCATCTGGCGGTGACACCCACAAGCTGCAGGCCCGCCTGGGCGACAAGACCGTGCTGCAACATACCCTCGACGCGGTGCAGGCGAGCGGCCTGGCCTGGCACCTGGAACAGGCGCCGCACCCGGGCATGGGCGACTCGATCGCCGCCGCAGCCCGCGCCACACCGGACGCATCCGGCTGGCTGGTGCTGCCAGCCGACTTGCCACTGGTGCGCGGCGACACTTTGCGCGCCGTCGCCGATGCCCTCGCGCAGCATGCTGTCGTGGTGCCCCTGGTGCAGGGGCGGCGCGGACATCCGGTGGGTTTCTCCGCCGCCTGCGGGCCAGCGCTGCGGGCACTGGACGGAGCGCAGGGTGCCGCGTCCGTGGTGCGCGCCTTCCATGCCGTCGAACTGCCGCTGGACGACATCGGCTGCATCACCGACATCGACACGCTGGCCGACCTGCGCGCCGCGCAGACCCTGCTGGAGCCGCGCCCATGACACTGCGTTTTGCGGCTGGCGTGGTCGTGCTGCTGCTGGCGCTGCTCGTTTTCTGGTTGTGGACGCCCGACCGCGACCGGGCGTCCCTCGAAACCGTGTACCTGCGCGCGCCCACCGACCTGCTGCAGATTGCCGGCCAGCGCCTGCATGTGCGCGATTCCGGACCGCGCAACGCGCCAGCCATCGTCATGGTGCACGGCTTCGGCTCCAGCCTGCACACCTGGGAGGGCTGGGCGCGCGAGTTGTCCAAAACCCACCGCGTGGTGCGTTTCGACCTGCCTGGCAGCGCCCTGAGCGACCCCGACCCCAGCGGCGACTACAGCGATGCGCGCACCGTGGTGTTGATGCTGGCCCTGATGGACCAGCTTGGCATCGCGAAGGCCGATGTGGTCGGCCACTCCATCGGTGGTCGTATTGCCTGGACCTTCGCCGCCCGCCACCCTGAGCGGGTCGAACGGCTGGTGCTGCTGTCGCCCGACGGTTTCGCCGGCCCGGACGCCGGCTACGGGAAACCACCCGAGGTTCCGTTCGCGCTCCACCTGATGCGGTTTGTGTTGCCCAAGCCACTGCTGCGCGTGAACCTGGAGCCCGCCTATGCCAACCCTGCCGTGATGGACGACGCCTTGGCCACGCAATACCATGACCTGATGCTTGCCCCCGGAAGCCGCAAGGCGCTGCTTGCGCGCATGCAGCAGGCCGTGCTGCTCGACCCCCTTCCCCTGCTCGCGCGCATCCAGGCGCCCACACTTCTGTTGTGGGGCGAAAAGGACGCCTTCATCCCGGTTTCGAACGCCGACCGCTTTGTCCGCGCACTTCCCCGCTGCACCCTGGTGACACTGCCCGGCATGGGGCATGTGCCGCAGGAAGAAGCCGAAGCGGCGGCACTGGCCCTGGTCCGCGAATTCCTGCTTCCATGACACACCCATACGACAGCTCCGACCCGGCAAGCTTCTTTGCCATGCACGGCATCCGGGACGTTGAATGCATCTTCGCCGACATCTCGGGCTACCCGCGCGGCAAACTCATGCCGGCCGCCAGTTTTTCCGCCGGTGGCGACCTGCGCATCTGCCAGGCCATACCGATGCAGGCCGTCACCGGCGAATACTCCTACCACCCGGTGTTCCCCGATGCCGACCCGGACGTGCGGCTGGTGCCCGACCGCGCCACGCTGCGGCGCAGCCCATGGGCCAGCGTGCCGCGTGCGGTGGCGATACACGACTGCGTCGAGCTCGACGGCAGCCCCTGCCTGTTCGCGCCGCGCAGTGTGCTGCGGATGGTGCTGGCCCGGTACGCGGCGCATGGCTGGATGCCGGTCGTCGCGCCGGAGATCGAGTTCTACCTGACGGCCCCCAACACCGACCCGGCTCAGCCGCTGCAGGCACCGATTGCGGCCGGCGGCCGGGCCGAAGTCGGGCAAAGCGCATTCAGCATGAACCTGCTCAATGGCCTGGCGCCGTTCTGGGACGAGTTCCGCGAGGCGCTGACCACACTGGGCATTCAGGCCGATACCTGGATCCACGAGGTCGGCCCCACACAGTACGAGATCAACCTGGTGCATGGCGATCCACTGGCTGTGGCGGACCAGGCCTTCCTGTTCAAGTACGCGGCCAAGGAAATCGCGATCCGGCACCGGCTCAACGCGGTCTTCATGGCCAAACCCATGGCCGGCATGGCCGGCAGTTCCATGCACCTGCACCAAAGCGTGGTCGATGCCACGGGCAACAACATCTTCAGCCTGCCGGATGGCAGCGCCGCGCCTTGTTTCGCGCATTTCATCGCCGGCCAGCAGCACTACGGGCCCGACCTGATGCTGGTGTTCGCGCCCTTCGTCAACTCCTACCGGCGCTTCGTGGCCGGCAGCCAGGCGCCGGTCAACCTGCATTGGGGCCACGACAACCGCACCACCGGCCTGCGCGTGCCGGCCAGCCCTGCGGCGGCGCGGCGCGTGGAGAACCGCGTCGCCGGTGCCGACGCCAACCCCTATCTGGCGATCGCCGCCTCGCTCGCCGCCGGCCTGGCCGGCATCGAGGAGCAGCTGCAACCCAGCGCCCCGGTGCAGGGCAACGGTTACGAGCAGGTCCACACGCTGGCGCGCAGCTTCGTCACTGCCCATGAAAAGATGGCCAACAGCGCGGCTGCGCGGCGCCTGCTGGGCGAAGATTTCGTCACCGGCTTCACCGCCGTGAAGGGGCTGGAGTACCAGAGTTACCTGTCCGAGATCAGCGCCTGGGAGCGGCGCTACCTGCTGCCGCTGGTGTAGTCCGCACGGGTGTTCCAGCGCAGGGAAGCAGTTGGCCGCTTTCGGCCCATTGCGGACGTTCGTTGCCTGGTCTGCGTTGGCATGGGCATGGGCATGGGCGTTGGCGTTGGCGTTGGCGTTGGCGCGCGTCGCGGCAGGCGCAGCCCGGCGGGGGCTCATACTGGAGCGGTCGGGCGCTGAACGCGCCGACTTCCCTGTGGTGCTCGCCCGAGGGTCGGGCCGCGGAACTCACTGCGTTCACTTCGTTCTCTGCGTTCGGACAACCG
>CAMAWD010000147.1 GCA_945861785.1 Rhodoferax sp. OV413
GCGGCCTGCCGTTTCCTGGAGTGGCGTATGCGCGAAGGCGATGGCTTGGAGGCGGCGCTTGAAAAAGGCTTTGATGAGCTCGACGGCTTCTACACGTTCCTGATGGGTACGAAAGACGAGCTGGCCCTGGTGCGGGACGCCTTTTCCTGTAAACCTGCCATCGTCGCCGAAACCGATGACTATGTCGCGATTTCCTCCGAATTCCGTTCGCTGGCGAAGCTTCCGGGGGTAAAGAACGCCAACATCTTCGAGCCCAAGCCGGAGCAAATATACATATGGCGAGCGTGAATTTCGATCTTGCGCGGCAGCCTCTGCGCGCGCTCAACCAGTATCTGCACGCTGAACTGCCGGATGGTCCGCTGTCGGTCGCGGTGAATAACCCGGACGGCGCCCACAGCATTGCCGTGGGCGTGAACGCACCGATCGACATCGACATCCATGGCCATGCTGGGTACTACGCTGCCGGCATGAACCAGCAGGCGCGCGTGACCGTACACGGCAACGCCGGTCCGGCGGTAGCCGAGAACATGATGTCCGGGCGCGTCCACGTGAAGGGTTTTGCCTCTGTCGCAGCGGGAGCATCGGGCCAGGGGGGCCTGCTGGTCATCGATGGTGATGCTTCCTTGCGCTGTGGCATATCGATGAAGGGCATTGACATCGTCGTGGCCGGCAACGTGGGAGACTTTTCGGCCTTCATGGCGCAGGAGGGGCGGCTGGTCGTGTGTGGTGATGCGGGCGATGCGCTGGGCGACTCGCTGTACGAGGCCGTCATCTATGTGCGCGGCCAAATCAAGTCGCTCGGTGCCGACGCCCATGAAGAGCCCATGTCGGACGCAGACCACGCAACGGTTGCCGATTTGCTCAGGCAGGCCGGGTTGTCCCATAACCCCAAGGAGTTCCGTCGGGTGGCGTCGATGCGCAGCCTGTACCACTGGAACGCAGACGCCAATCAGGAGTATTGATGGATCACCCCGTTCGTTTTGTCCAGAACCCGCAAGGGGAGGAGAGTTGGGGTTACGGCCGCAGCACCATCGAGTACATCCAGCACGCGGCAGCGCACGGTTTGTACGAGATTCGCGGTCTTGGAGCCAAGCGGCGCTTGCCGCATTTCGACGACCTGCTTTTTCTGGCGGCTTCGCTGTCGCGTTATCCACTGGAAGGCTACCGGGAGCGCTGTGATACCAAGACCATCCTTGGCAGCCGGTTCGCCAAGAAGCCAATCGAGCTGGCGATCCCGATCACCATCGCAGGCATGAGTTTTGGCTCGTTGTCGGCCAACGTCAAGCAGGCGCTGGGCATGGCCGCCACCGAGATGGGCACATCCACGACCACCGGTGACGGCGGCATGACGAATGAGGAGCGGAACTCTTCCAAACAACTGGTGTACCAATGCCTGCCCTCGCGCTACGGCTTCAACCCGAACGACCTGCGTCGCGCCGACGCCATCGAGATCGTGATCGGGCAAGGCGCCAAGCCGGGTGGTGGTGGCATGCTGCTCGGGCAGAAGATCAATCCGCGTGTGGCGCGCATGCGGCACCTGCCCGAGGGAGTGGACCAGCGCTCGGCCAGCCGGCACCCGGACTGGACGGGCCCCGATGATCTGGTGATCAAGATTCAGGAGCTGCGCGAGATCACCGACTGGGAGAAGCCCATCTATGTCAAGGTCGGTGCCACCCGGACCTTCAACGATGTCAAGCTGGCGGCGATTGCCGGCGCCGATGTGGTGGTGGTGGACGGCATGCAGGGTGGTACCGCCGCGACGCAGACGGTCTTCATCGAGAACGTGGGTATACCGACCTTGGCCGCAGTGCGTCAGGCGGTCGAGGCACTGGAAGAACTGAATTTGCGCGGCGTAGTGCAACTGGTGGTGTCGGGCGGCATCCGGACCGGCGCCGATGTGGCCAAGGCGCTGGCCATGGGCGCCGACGCCGTGTCGATCGGCCAGGGCATGTTGATGGCACTGGGTTGCAATGGAGATAGCTACAGCCACAAGGGCAAGTACTACTCCGCCGTCGACGACTATGCCAAGCTGGGTACGGCACCAGGGCAATGCCACCATTGCCATACAGGCAAATGCCCGGTCGGCGTCACCACACAGGACGCGGTTCTGGAGCAGCGGCTGGAGCCTGATGTTGGCGCCCGGCGTGTGCGCAACTACCTCAAGACCATGAATATGGAGCTCACGACCATTGCCCGGGCCTGCGGCAAGCAGAATGTGCACCACCTGGAGCGCGAGGACCTGGTGGCGTTGACCGTCGAGGCGGCGGCCATGGCGGGTGTACCTCTCGCAGGGACGGACTGGATTCCGGGGCAGGGACGCGACCGGTTCTGATGTTCTCCGGGTCTGCAAGCCGTGTGCACAAAGGTGTGATGCAGTAATGGGGGTTAAGATTACTGCCCAACAGTAGTCAGGGCAGCACCACCACCATGACCGAAAAAGAACCACCGTCCGAACTCGCACCACGGGACCTGGAGCGCCACATCGGGCAAACAGTGCGCAAGCTGCGGCTGCAACAAAATCTGACGATCGCCGAGATCGCCCGCAAGGCCAGCATCAGCAGCGGCATGCTCAGCAAGATCGAGAACGGGCAGACGTCTGCAAGCCTGGACTCGCTGGCCGGCCTGGCCGACGCATTGGGAACCACCCTGGCCAGCATTTTTTCCGGTTATTCAAGCGACGAGGGTGGTGCGCAGCACGTCAAGGCGGGGCAGGGCCCTGAGGTGGTTCGCCGTGGCACCAAGCGCGGCCATACCTACCAGCTGTTGTCGATCGAGCGCGGGCCACGCAGGGTGTTCGAGCCGTTCCTGGTGACCTTGAACGACAAGAGTGAAATTTTCCCCAGCTTCCAGCATCCGGGTATAGAGTTCATCCATATCCTGCAAGGAAAACTGAGCTACCGCCATGGCAAGAAAAACTACATGCTCAGTGCCGGTGACTCACTGACTTTCCGTGGCAGCGTTCCGCACGGGCCAGAGAAATTGCTCAAACTGCCGATCAAGATGATTTCCACCATCATTTATGACGACGAGATGGCGCGCCTGGTGATATGAGCCGCTGAACGGCTTCCCGCCGTGCAACACTTTTACTGCGCGTCTGGCAGCACCTGGTAGCCGTATTGCGCGGCGCTGGAGCAGATCGCAGCCCATACATCGTCGGCAAAACTGCGCGCCACATAGACCGTGAAGTCGCCATCGGCCTGGCGGTGGTAGAGCGCCGCCACATGCCCAAAAAGGCTCTGTGCACAGCTGTCCGGCGCAAACCCGTCGTGGTGCAGGTCCAGCGGGCATGCGCTCGCCAGAAGATCCAATGCCCTGGGCCCTCGCACGGCCCAGCCAACCCGCGAATCGGATACATCGAACAACGCGCCGCCAGCCGCGTTGAGCCGGTTGAGGCTGTCTGCAAAAACCAGCCGTGGCGCGGCATCGTCCGTCGTATGCGGGTGCAGACTGAAAACCAGCCAGGACATTGGCCCGATCCATAACAGGCGGTAGGTCGCAGAGCTGACGACGCGGTGCGGCGTCGGCAACATCCCAGCGCCCCAGAGACTGGTCGCCTGTGCCACGAAAGCCGGGTTGTCAACTGCACCCTGCAGGTTCCACACCGTCCCGGTCGCAACCCGCTGCAGCGTCAACTGCGTCGGCCCGGCAGCGCCATAACGCCCTGGTTGGCTGGATTCGATGGATGCGGCGTCAGACACGAAGTCGCTCTCCGTCCGGGTCGATGAAACAGGGCGCACTGACCTGCACCCGGATCTTCGCGTTGGCGAGCGGCGACACCGCCCACATGGTCTGGCCGTGGCGTTGGCGGCCTGAGGCGAGCAGTGCCAACGCCAGCCAGGCGTTCAGGTTCGGGCTCCAGCACCAGGCAGTGACGTGTCCGAGCATCGCATTGGGCAAGGCGGCGTCGGGGTTTTCGACCAGCTTGGCAGCCCGCGGCATTTCGGCGCCGTCCAGCGCGGTGAGGCCGACCAGTTGCCAGCGGTCCGGCCGGGTCAGATCGGGGCGGTTCAACAGGGGTTTGCCAATGCACCATTTGGCCGCAGTAACCAGTTTGCCCATGCCCAGATCATCTGCCGTGGTGCGACCATCGGCCTCGGCACCGACCACCACGTGGCCTTTCTCGATCCGCAGCGTGCTCATGGCTTCGGTGCCGTAAGGCATGATGCCCATCGGCCCACCGGCGCCGATGATCGCCTCCCACATCGCCAGCCCGTGGCTGGCTGGCGCATGGACCTCGTAAGCGCTTTCCCCCGAGTAGCTCATGCGGAACAGACGGGCTGGAATGTTGCCGTTTGCGGTGCGCAATTGGCACTCGGCCACTGCCAGAAATGGAAACGCCGAGTTGTTCAGGTCGATATCGAGCAAGGTGGAGAGCAGGGCGCGTGCACTGGGCCCGGAGATTGCTGCGGCGGCCCACTGTTCGGTAACTGACGTGGCAAACACCTCGAGTTCAGGCCAGTCGTTTTGCAGCAGCATCTCGATGTTTTGCATCACCTTGACCGCGTTGGCCGTGGTGGTGGTCATCAGGTAATGCTGGTCCGCCAGGCGCGTGGTGGTGCCGTCGTCGAGCACGATGCCGTCTTCGCGCAACATCAGCCCGTAACGGCAGCGACCGACCTGCAGGGTGTCCCAGCGGTTGCAGTAGATGCGGTTGAGGAACTCGGCCACATCGCGCCCCTGCAGTTCGATCTTGCCCAGAGTGGACACATCCACCACCCCGACATGGGAGCGCACGTTAAGCGCCTCGCGGTTCGCCGCGTCGAACTCCGATTCTCCGTCACGTGGGTAGGAATGCGGCCGCCGCCACAAGCCGCCGTTGACCATGCGCGCGCCATGCTGTACGTGCCACGCGTGCATGGCGGTCTGGCGCACTGGCTCGATCTGCAGCCCGGTGGCGTGCCCTGGAAAAACACCCATGGTGACCGGCGTATACGGCGCGCGAAAGGTGGTGGTGCCCACGGCCGGGATCGATTTGCCAAGCTGCTGGGCGAGCAATGCCAGCCCGACCACATTGCTGGTCTTGCCCTGGTCGGTGCCCATGCCCAGCGTGGTGTAGCGCTTGGTATGTTCCACCGAGTGGTAACCCTCGCGCGCAGCCAGTGCCAGATCGTTGACGGTGACGTCATTCTGGAAATCGACGAAACGCTTGGCCCTTGGGTTGGCCGCAGCAACTTCCCACAACGGCCGCAGCGGCCCGGATGGCATGGCGTCAGCCACAGGTATTTTTACAATTGTGTCGCCCGTCAAGGCGCAGCGCAGCGAGGCCGCCAATCCTTGTGCGTGTCCGTCCGCCAGTGCCGCGTCCAGCGCGAAGCAACCCCTGGCTGCTCCCGCCGGAAAGATGGGGGCAACCGACGCCTGGGGCACAAACGCCGCCAGAATTTCATCGAAACGAAGCTTGCCACGGGCTTGCGAGAACAGGTGCACGGCCGGGCTCCAACCACCCGACATGCAGACCAGATCACAGGACACGCGGCGCTGGCCAGCGCCGCCGAGCACCGCGATATCGACTGCGTGCACGTGGGTGCGCCCATACGCCTTCGTGACCACACTGGCGGCGCTGATTGCCAGACCGCCGGCACGGGCGCGTGCGACCAGGCTGCCGGTCAAGTCCGACTCCGCCCGTGCGTCCACCACCTCGACTGCGACGCCGATGTGATGCAATGTCAGTGCGCAGGCGTAGGCCGAATCGTTGTTGGTGAACACCACGGCGCGGGCGCCCGGCCGTACTGCGAAGCGTTGCACATAGGTCTTCACTGCACCGGCCAGCATGGTGCCCGGAAGGTCGTTGTTGGCATAGGCGATTGGCCGCTCGTGGGCGCCGCTGGCCAACACGATCGATTTGGCGCGCACCTTCCACAGGCGCTGGCGTGGCTGGTGCGCCGCTGGCGCGCCTTGAAGATCGCCAGCACGTTGTGCAAGTCCGACCAGGTTGCCATCGTAGACGCCAAATGCGGTCGTGTTGTCCAGCAGCGTGACGTTTGGATTGGCCTGCAGCTCACCCACCGTCTGCGTGATCCAGTGGGCGGCAGGCATGCCGTCGATCTCATCTGTGCCACCTGCCAGGCTACCGCCCATGCAGCTGTCCTCGGTGCAGACCATGGTGCGGGCACCGCAGCTGGCAGCGGCGCGCGCCGCCGCCAACCCGGCAGGGCCGGCACCCACCACCAGCACATCGCAATGGGCGAAACGGTGTTCGTAGTGGTCCGGGTCCGGCGCGGTAGCGGTACGGCCCATGCCAGCGGCGCGCCGTATCACATGCTCGTACCGAAGCCACCAGGCCGGGCCGATTGGCCACATGAAGGTCTTGTAGTAAAAGCCGGCCGGGAACAGAAAAGACAGCGTGTTGTTGATGGCTCCCACGTCGAACCTGACCGAAGGCCAACAGTTCTGGCTGCTGGCGCTCAGTCCTTCGAACAAAGCGATCTGGGTCGCGCGCGCATTGGGCTCGGTGCGCGCACCAGCCGACAGCTGCACCAGTGCGTTGGGCTCCTCCGACCCGGCGCTGAGGATGCCGCGCGGCCGGTGGTACTTGAAGCTGCGGCCGACCAGGTGCACACCGTTGGCAAGCAGGGCTGACGCCAGTGTGTCACCTGCGTACCCCTGGTACCCGATACCGTCATAGGTGAAGTTGAGGGCCCGCGCACGGTCCACCAATCCACCGGACGCGACGCGGCAGGTTTGGTTCATGGTTGCGCACCTTGCGCGGGGAAGGCCTGGTGCAGAGGTGCACTCGCAGCAATTTCGTGGTTGCGGGTGTCGCGGCGCAGCTTGAACCAGCTGCGGCAGCCGGCGCTGTGCAGCCACAACTCTTCGTGCCAGCCGCTGGGGTTGTCGCGCAGGTAGACAAACGCAAACCACTCGGCCTCGGGCGCATCGGGCGCCGGCCGTTTGACCGAGGCGTCACCACCGTAGGTGAATTCGGTCTGGTTGCGTGGCCCACAGCAGGGGCAGGGAATGGGCATCATGGTGTCAGCATCTGCTCAATGGGCCCAGGCGGTGGGGCCGGCACCTTTTTCGTCCAGCAGTGCGCCCTGCGCAAAACGCTCCAGTGAAAATGCCGCATTGAGCCCATGTGGCGCACCGGTTGCCATGGTGTACGCGTGCAGCCAGCCCGACGCCGGTGTCGCCTTGAACCCTCCGTAACACCAGCCGCCGGTCATGGTCAGGCCCTTGACTGGCAAGGTGCCGATGATCGGACTGCCGTCCAGCGTCATGTCCATGATGCCGCCCCAGGTGCGCATCAGCTTGAGACGGCCAAAGTCCGGAAACAGCGTCAGGCAGGCGGCCACCACATGTTCCACGATGGGCAGGTTGCCGCGTTGTGCGAACGAGTTGCAGAAATCCAGGTCGCCGCCCATCACCAGCTCCCCCTTGTCGGACTGGCTGATGTAGAAGTGCACGGCACCGGATGTCACGACGGTGTCGAGCACCGGCTTGACAGGCTCGGACACCATGGCCTGCAGCGCGTGCGACTCGATGGGAAGTCGAATGCCGGCCATCGCCGCCAGCTGGCTGGAATGGCCAGCAACCGCCAGGCCAACCCGGGGGGCGGCGATGAAACCGCGGTTGGTTTCCACCCCGGTGACAGCGCCGCCCTGCATGCGCAGACCGGTGACTTCGCATTGCTGGATGATGTCGACGCCACGTGCGTCTGCGGCCCGTGCATAACCCCAGGCTACGGCGTCATGGCGCACGGTGCCGCCACGCGGTTGCAGCAGGCCGCCATGGATCGGAAAACGCGCTTGCGGCGAACAATCCAGATTCGGTAACCAGCGCGCGACCTCATCACGCGACATCCACTCGGCGTCTATGCCGTTCAGGCGCATCGCATTGCCGCGGCGCATCGCGGCATCGACCTCGGCCGGTGAATGCGTCAGGTTGAGCACGCCGCGGGCGCTGTACATGACGTTGAAGTTCAGATCCTGCGACAGACCTTCCCACAGCTTGAGCGCAAATTCGTAAAAGTGCGCGTTGGCGTCAAGGTGGTAATTGGAGCGTACGATGGTGGTGTTGCGGCCGGTGTTGCCGCCACCCAGCCAGCCTTTCTCCAGCACGGCCACGTTGGTCATGCCGTGTTCCTTGGCGAGGTAATAGGCAGTGGCCAAGCCATGCCCGCCGCCGCCGATCACCACTGCGTCATAACTTGCTTTGGGCTCGGGGCTTCGCCATGCACGCTGCCAGTTCTCATGGCGGCTGAACGCGTTTCGGGCCAGTGAAAAGATCGAATACTTCAAGGGGTCGCGCTTCAGGACGCTGTGGCAGGGCTAAAGGGGTCAAATGAAAGAGCCACGATTTTAACCACAGATAAATTAGTTGTCTTGGCAGGAATCACCGGAGCCGATGCAATCACCCCCAATAGTATCCGTACAGCCCGTATCGGACACGCTTTTGCATAAGAACGGCGGCTGTGTCAGGACGCCACTGCGCCGTGGGTGTCGGCGTGGCGAGTCAGGGTGGTCAGGCGCCGGTCGAACGGTGTCAAATCTGGTGCGAGCACACCGCGAATCCAGGGGAGCATGGTGGGGGCCTTTACCGGGTTGGTTGCGTTTCGACGTCACGGATGCACACAGTCAAAAGCGGTCACGGCCGGCCATCCTTGCCCAGGCAGAACCGCCGCTGACCTCAGAGTTCAAGCCGGCTCCAGATAACTGTGGAACAAGCCGACGTGGACAAACGCCGGATCGGCTGCATCGGGCCACAGATCCATGGCATCAAAACGCACGTCGTAGGTGACCTCCTTGTCGGCCGCCACGCCATGGCCGTGGGCGTCAGGGTAGGGGTAGGCCGGGGATTGTCCGACGACCAGGCCAGTCTTGCCGCGCACGTAGGCCGGCATGCGCACATGGCCAGCTACCAGCGCCGCGCTGACACGGACCCGGTCGCCGACTGCAAATGCCACCCGGTTGATTGAGTTGCCACGTCCCGGTGCGCTTGGCAGTGCCAGAGGAAAGCGGCCTTCGGCATGCCGCTCCAGTTCTGCCACCGGTACCAGCTTCTTCTCGACGCACAGCGTCGCCAGGCTGGTGAGTGTGCGTTCGTAATAACTGGCTGACAGGTAGTGGCGGGGTTCCATGCGCTCGATCGCATGGCGGTACTCGTCCATGTTGAAGACACCATGTTTGACCGCGAGCGAATACATGGCGTTGACGCGCTGCTCCCAGGGCGCGTGAAATGTTGGAGCGTTGGTGGTGTATTGCACCGGGCCAAAACCCTGTTTGCCGCCGAGATCGTGCATGCCGTCCATGGTGTTTACGTGGTCCTGTGGGGTTGAGGGGTTGAGGGGATAGGGCTGCCGTCAAAGTCGGGACACGCCGATCATGGCGTCCCGTGTGACGATGCTGGCGAGCCGTTCCTGCGTCCAACCCTCGGTCTCAGGTGGGCGCAGCGGGACCACGATGTAGCGCGTGTCGGTCGTGGTGTCCCAAACCCGGATCTCGGTCGACGCGGGCAAATCCAGGCCCATGTCTTTCAATACGCTGCGCGACTGGCGCACGATTCGGGCCCGGTACTCCAGGTCCTTGTACCAGTCGGGCGGCAATCCGATCACGGTGAAGGCGGTGCAGGAGCACAGCGTGCAGCAGATGACGTTGTGGACCTGTGGCGTGTTCTCCAGCGCCACCAGGTGCTGGTGGTGCGCCGGCATCGGGATGCCAAGCTCCATCACGGCTGCGCGCCCGTCGGACAGCAGGCGCTGGCGAAACGCCGGATCAGCCCACGCCCTGGCAACCACCCGGGCGCCGTTGCTGGGGTCCCAGTGGTCCTGGATGAGCTCCTTCTGGTTGGCGATGAACTCTGCCGGATGCAGTCCGCGCGCCTCGAGCGATGCTTCCATCGCCGCGACGCGCCGCTCTACCGATGCCACTGTTGCGGGGATGGGGCGGTGTTCGACCATGGGTGGATTTCCTTTCAGGTTGGCCCTGTTCAATACCCTCAACGCGGGTCAACGCGGGTCAACGCGGGTCAACGCGTAATTTATACCCATTTTGCCGCATTTGCATGCGGTGCAACCAAAGTTCCCCCTGTTCGTAGCAGGAGGAGACGGCGCGGCATGCAGCGTGACCGAACCTCTGCACTGCCACCCTGAAAGCCGCGCGCTGCAACTGCAGCTCGACTGCGTGCGCCTGGCAGACCGGGTCGCCGAGGTGCACGTGCGCCAGCTGCTCACCGACGCGGACCGCGAATTCATCGGTCGGCAACGCATGGTGTTCGTGGCTACCGCCGATCCCGCAGTGGAACACCAGGCCGGTCTGGCACGAGGTGTTGCCGGCCGACGACCCGGCGCGCCGGGTCAACACCGACCCCGGTTTGGGCGGAGGGCATGGTATGCTTGATTCCAAGTTGCCTGTAGAGGACTATTGTTTCGCATCAAGAAACTTGGTGGACTGAATCAGGTGCTGTCACGAGGATCTTTGCATGAATTCATCCCGGTTCCTGTCGCCAGCGGTTCGCACCCTGAGTGCATTTGGTGGTGTTCAGACGGCTGCGTCACTGGCCCGCGAGGGCGCACTGCACCACCCGGTGCTGCTGCATTTGAACGAATGTCCGTACCCGCCGTCGCCGCGGGTGATCGAGGCAGTCAGCCACGCCGTGGCATCGGTCAACCGTTATGGCGATCCGCGCCCCGGTGCACTGGCCGCCTTGATTGCCGCGCGCAATGGCATTGCACCGGCCCAGGTCCTCATCGGCAACGGGTCCGACGAGATTCTGGGATTGGTGCCCCAGATGGCTTTGGGGCCCGGCGACAACGCGGTCATGCCGACACCCTCATTCCCGCGTTACCGGCTCGGCACACGCGCCATGGGAGCCGAGGCGCGGATGGTGCGCAACCTGGACGACGGCCGCAACGATGTTGCTGGTTTGCTGGCTGCCATCGATGCCAGCACCAAGGTCGTGTTCGCCTGCACGCCAAACAACCCGAGTGGTGCACCCTTGCCGCAGGACGAGATCAGGGCCCTGGTGCAGGGTGTGCCGGAGGATGTTTTGCTGGTGGTGGACGAAGCCTATTACGAGTTCGATGCGGCGCAAGGTGGCATTGGCGCGCTGCCCGAGTTGCGCAGCAGACGCGGCCCGTGGTTGTCGACCCGCACCCTGTCCAAGGCTTACTCCATCGCTGGCCTGCGCATCGGGTACGGGCTGGCCGGGTCGCCGGAGGTGGCCGATGGCCTGGTGCGCGTGAAACTCAATTTCAACCTGAGTTGCCTGGCGGTGGTGGCTGCCGAGGCGGCATTGTCCGACGAGGCCTATGCCCAGGGCTGCATCGCCAAGACGCTGGCCGAGCGGGAGCGGGTAAGCGGCCTGATCGAAAAAATGGGCTACCGCACACTTCCTTCGCGGGCCAACTTCGTGTCATTTGATTACGGGCCCGAGGCCGCGTCGGTGATGGCGAACCTGGCGGCACAAGGCATCTTCCTGCGTGAATGGCGGGACCCGGGTTTTGAGGCCTTTGTCCGAATGACCATCGGGTTGCCCCAGGAAAACGACCTGGCGTTGGCGGCGTTGGCCAAGGCGGCATAGACCCACCGGACAATCGACAGCGCGGGCCATCGGAATCAACGTGCAGCGCTACTCATTCTTTTCGCTGGCCCGCAATGCGCTGAGTTACCACGAGCACTGGCAGCGTGCGTGGCGATCAGTGCCGCTGCAAGCGTCCTACGACATCGTCA
>CAMAWD010000148.1 GCA_945861785.1 Rhodoferax sp. OV413
GACATGCGCACATACCCGTGGAATTTCAACTCGAAGCCGTCGTGCCAGTCTTCATCGGTCAGTTCGAGGAAGTCACCCCGCTTGGTGGCCCCGGCGTTGTTGACAAGCAGATCGAGTTTTCCGTATACCGACAGTGCGGCATCGACGACCTGCCTGGCGACGTCAGCATCGCGCAGGTCGCACGCCTTCACATGTACCTTGCGGCCCGTCCGCGCCGCAATGTCTGCGGCCGTGCGGGCTAGTTCCGCCCCGTCGCGCGCCGTCAGGAAAAGGTCGACCCCTTCGCTAGCTAACGCCAGGGCGACGGCTGCGCCGATACCGCGGTTACCGCCGGTGATGATGGCCGTCCGGTTTACAAGTCCGAGATCCATTGAGCTATTCCTTCGCTTTCAGGCTGTTGGTGCGAATCTGCATTAGCGACAACAGGGGGGTTATGTCATCTGGATTGACCTGCAGTTCGATTAGCGCCGCCTTGCCAGCGCGGCGCGCGCGCTCGAAGGCAGCAGGGAACTCAGAGTACGTGGTGACCACCTCGCCGTGCGCCCCGAAGGAACGCGCGAACGCAGCGAAGTCGGGATTAGTAAGGGCAGTGGCAATCTCGCGAGCCGGATAGTGGCGCTCCTGGTGCATGCGGATAGTCCCGTACATGCCGTTATTGATCACCAAGAAAATCGGCGCCACGCGGTAGTGCATGGCCGTTGCGAGCTCTTGGCCGTACATCAAGAAGCACCCGTCGCCATTGACCGACACCACCATGCGATCGGGAAAGGCAATTGCCGCCGCGACGCCTGCGGGGACCCCATACCCCATGGCACCGCTGGTCGGCGCGAGCTGGGTCCGCCAGCGGCTGTACTGGAAATAGCGGTGCAGCCAGGCGGTGTAGTTACCAGCTCCGTTGGTCAGGATCGCATCATCGGGCAGCACTTGTTGCAGGTGTCCGATGACGTGGGCCATGTCGAGTTTAGCGCTGCCGGGCCGCGGCACCAGGGTGGCACGGTAGGCAGCCCGCAACTCGCTGGTCCATGTGTCCCATGGACATAGCCCGGACGGCTGCAGCACGCAGGCCCGCTCGGCGAAAAGGGAGAGACCGGCGTTGATGGCCAGAGCCGGCTGATAGATATGGTTCAATTCTTCGGAACCAGGGTGCACGTGGACCAACCGCTGCCGGGGCACCGGTATCGTGAACAGGGTGAATCCGGCGGTGGTGATTTCTCCCAGCCGCGGCCCGGCGGCAATCACCAGGTCGCAGTCGCGCACAGCCTGGGTCAGCGCGGCGTCGGTACCGGTGCTCAGGTGGCCGACGTACTGGTCCATCCGGTTGTCGACATAGTCCTGGCAACGGTAGGATGCGGCCACTGGCAGGTTCCATGCACGCGCAAACGCCTCGATACCCGCCTTGGCTTCGGAGCACCAGGTGCCCCCCCCCACGATCATCAAAGGGCGCCGGGCCTGCCGCAGCATCTGCTCGAGCTCCTGCATCTGACGGCTACCCGGTGAGGCCTGTACTGGTTGGAAGCACAAGGCGTCCGGGACCGTAACCACTTCGGTCAGGACATCTTCTGGCAGAGACAACACCACCGGTCCCGGCCGCCCGGATGTGGCGAGGCAGAACGCCCGATTCACGTACTCGGGGATACGGCGCGGGTCGAGGATCTCGCCAACCCATTTGGCCGAGTCGGCAAACATGCGCTGGTAGTTGACCTCCTGGAAGCCCTCGCGCTCCAGCGCAGCGCGTGCCACCTGCCCGACCAGCAGGATCATCGGCGTGGAGTCCTGTTGCGCTGTGTGTACACCGATCGCGGCATGGGAGGCACCAGGGCCCCGGGTGACCGCGCACACACCGGGTCGCCCGGTCAGCTTGCCATGGGCCTCAGCCATGTTGGCCGCGCCGCCCTCATGTCGGCAGGTAATGAAACGCATCGTGTCGGCATGGGCGAGCAAGCCATCGAGCAGCCCGAGGTAACTTTCACCGGGCACCCCGAAAATCAACTCTGTACCATGGATGCGGAGTTGATCCGCCAGGATTTGGCCGCCGCTGCGCGGCGTGTTCGGGTGGGGCATGGAAGGGCCTGCCTATTGGGGGACGGGGCGCCACACCAGCAGCCGCTTTTCGGACACGCTGACACAGGCGTCGAGCACCAATGCAAATGCGGTCAGGACAATGATGCCCGCCAATACCGAATTGATGTCGAACACCGCTTCGGCCTGCAGGATCAAATAACCCACTCCGCTGGAAGAGCCCAGGTACTCGCCGACCACGGCACCAACAAAGGCCATGCCGACCGACGAATGCAGGCTGGAGAAGACCCAACTGGTGGCCGACGGAAGATAGATCGAGCGCAGCAACTGGCGTTTGTTGGCACCCAGCATCCGGGCATTCGCAAGCACATTCGGGCTCACCTCGCGCACGCCCTGGAATACATTGAAGAAGACGATACAAAACACCAGGGTGAAACCCAGCATGACCTTGGACCAGATCCCCAGTCCAAACCAGACGACGAAGATCGGGCCGAGTATGACCCGGGGCATGGCATTGAGTGCCTTGATGTAGGGGTCCAGCAGGATGGAGGCACCGGGACTCAGGCCCAGCCAGAAACCCGCCGCCATGCCAAACACCAGGCCGAGCGCGAACGCCAGCATGGTTTCAAGCAGCGTGATGCCCAGGTGCGGGAAGATCGTGCCGGTTGAGAACCAGCGCCAGATCTGGAGAAAGACTTTGATCGGTTCGCCGAAGAAGAATGCCGACACGATCTGGAAATGCACCAGAAAATGCCATACCAGCAACAGGCCGAGCAGCAGCGGCAGTTGGAAATACCTGATGCGACGATGGCGAACGGCGGTGAGGGTCGTGGTGCTCATGGGTTTTTGTTACTGCAGGCGGGCGTTGGCATATGCTTTGAGCACCTCTTCACGCATGGTTTTCCATATCTCGTTGTGCAACTCCAGGAAATGCTGGGTCAGCCGGATTTCGGCAACGTCGCGCGGTCGGGGAAGATCGATCTTGAACTCGCCGATCGGCCGGGTCGCCGGCCCGGCCGACAACACGATGACACGATCGGACAACGAGATGGCCTCCTCGAGATCATGGGTGATGAACACCACCGACTTGCGATCCGCATTCCATAGTTCCAGCAGTTCGTTCTCCATCAGGTGCCGGGTCTGGATATCCAGGGCGCTGAAGGGTTCGTCCATGAGCAGGATCTTCGGGTCAAGGATGAGAGTTTGCGCCATTGCCGTGCGTTTGCGCATGCCGCCCGAGAGTTGGTGCGGGTACTTGTCGCCATGGCCGGTAAGGCCGACGCGCGCAAGCCACCGGTCGGCAAGGTTGCCGGCTTCGCCCTTGGGCACGCCGCGGAATTCCAGCCCGGCCATGACGTTCGAGCGCGCCGTTCGCCAGGGCATCAGCGCATCCGCCTGGAACAGATAACCCGCCTGTCGATTCAGGCCATTCAGGCGGGCTCCGAACACCTCGACATGCCCGGTCGTGGGCTCCAGGAGGCCGGCAGCGACATTGAGCAGTGTGGACTTTCCGCAGCCGGTGGGCCCAACGACAGAGACGAATTCCCCCTCCTGAACAACGATCGTTGAGGATTCGACGGCCGTGTAGTCACCAAAAACGCAGCTGATGTTGCGAAGTGCCAGACCAGGTGTGGCTCCAGCTTCCCCAGCACTCATTTGGCGCCATATTTCTGGTTTGCTTTCACCGCGAACTGGTTGTCGTAGGTCTTGCTCAGGTCAATTTTGGCACCCTTGACTTCCGCGTCATATGACAGAAGGCCCTCGTGCACCGTCTTGGCCGCCTCCGCTGTCAACATGCCGTTCGCTGAGAAACCGCCCACTCCCTTGCGGATCGTGCTCAGGTAGAGATCGCGCTGGGCACGCCAGTATTCCTCGGGGATAGCCGCCAGAATGTCTTCCGCCTTGGCGGTCCGCATCCAGACCAGCGCACGGACGGTGGCGCTGACCACCGCCTGCGCCACCGCCGGGTTCTTTGCAATGTAGTCGGCGTGCGCGTAGGTGGTAAGGAATGCGAAATCCGAACCGAAGAACGCCCTTGCTCCTTCGACGGTTCGGGTGTCAAGGATGACCTTGATCTCACCCTTCTGCTCGAGCTCGGATATGACCGGGTCGTAGTTGACGATAGCGTCAAGTTCGCCTCCGGTGCGAACTGCCGCTACCGCCCCGGCCGCGTTGCCGATGCCAATGACCGCCACATCGTCGGGTTTGAGACCGTTGCGTACAAGCAGTTGGTTCAGCAGCAGGTGGGTAGCCGAGCCCGGCGCAGAGACGCCGATCTTCGCTCCCTTGAGATCCTTGACGCCGGTGTACTTGGAAGCCATCTTGGTTGTGAGCGCCACCACGATGCCGGGGGCTGAACTGTGCAGCACAATCGAGCGGATATCCTGACCCTTGGCATGCATGCGGATGGCGTGCTCGTAGACGCCGATGTTCATGTCGACGTTGCGGCCCACCAGCGCCTGCAATCCCTTGGCGCCGGAGCCGAAATCGATGACCTCCACGTCGACCCCTTCTTCCTTGAAGAATCCCTTGGTCCTGGCGACGTTCATCGCCATAAGCGCGATCTGGGTGGAGGATCCGCCCACGCCAATTTTTGCCTTGAGGGGGCCGGCTGACTGGGCCCAGCTGGCATTGGCTGCAAAGGCGCCGGCGACCAGTACGAGGCAAGTGCGAAGAAACCAAGAATGGCTCATGGGTGTACTCCTGGGGTTTCGGATCAAGGGTTGAACTTCACGTTCAGCGTGTCGAAGTTGGCCGGCATACAGATCTCCATCAATTCGCAGTCTTCCGAGAAGTCGATCACCTGGTGCTTGACGCCGGACTGGTTCCAGGCGCTGCCTTCCTGCATGAGGTGTTCGCCGTGTCCCTCGAAGACGATCTTCATCCAGCCCTTGAGGATGTAGGCCAAAAACAACTGCGAGTCGTGGAAATGGGGCTTGCGGTTGACGTCGGTGCAGGGCCAGATAGGCTTGAGAACGTGCACGTCGATCAGGTGTCCGGTTTCGGGGGTGAGCTTGAGATCGCGGTACAGAACATAGTTCCGGTAAAAGCCGCCTTTTTGGAAGCTGTCGTCGGTGCGGTGGCTAACCTGGAGGCGCTGCTCCGGGTATTTCCGCTCAAATGTGCTCGGATCGGCAAATACCTTATTGAGGGTTTCTTCGCTCATTGTCTGTCTCCTGTGTGCGCTCTTGCGCTGTTGTTTACTCGAATTGCAGGCCCATGTGCAGCCTTGCAAATTTGCTCCAGCAGCCCATTTCGCTTCTCAACTTCGCATGTTTGAAGCATATTCTATATGTCTGAAGAATCGGCCAAACGCCGTCATGTCGCAGGCTTCAGGCATTCATTTCTCCTCGATGATTGGGCATGAGCTCCCTCGGCCACGACCGATTTCGGCCAGCACTTCGTCAGTGTGTTGCCCCAGTGTGGGCGCGGGTCGGAGGCTGTCAGGCACAGAGTCGGACCAGCGTCCCAACGGCGGCATCTGCCGCACGCGTCCTTCGGTGGGGTGGTCCACCATTTCAAAGTAGTTCACCGCGTGAAGATGAGGGTCTTCCAGCAAAGACTCCAAGGTATGAAGTGGCATGACGGGAATGTCCGCAGCCTTCAATGCCTCCAACCAGTACGCCGTGGAGTGCTCAAGCAAGAAGGCGCTGACTTCTGCGTAGAGATCATTGATATGGGTGGTGCGATTGCCAATGGAGGCGAGCCTGGGGTCGGTGCTGCATCGGTCAGGTTGCCCCATCAATTCAAAGAACGATTGCCAGTGCTTGTCGGTATAGACCAAGGCGCAGACAAAGCCATCGCGCGTTGGATACGCCTGCCGTGTCGAGGCCAGCAGACGAGGGTACCCGGGCGGGCCCAGGGGTGGATCGAATGTGAGGCCCATCATGTGTTCACCCATGACATAGGGGACCATGGTCTCGAACATCGGGATGTCCACCCGCTGACCACGTCCCGTCTTGTCACGATGGATAACGGCCGCCAGTGTGGCCGTTGCCGCAGCCTGTCCCACTATCCTGTCCACCATGGCCAGTGGCACGTAGCGTGGCACGCCGTCTCCCGCTTGCGCAACCAGGCTGGGAACGGCACACACGGCCTGGATCATGTCGTCATACGCGGCGCGCTGCGCGTAGGGGCCGTCCTGTCCGTAGCCCACCAAGGACACGTAGATGATGCGCGGGTTGGCGGCACGCACATCCTCGTACCCCAGTTGCAGCCGTGCCATGGCTGCCGGTCGCACGTTGCTCATGAATATGTCGGCCGTCTTTGCCAACTCCAGAATCGCCTGCCGATCCTGTTTTAGTTTGAGGTCCAGCACCACACTGCGCTTGCTGCGATTGACATGCAGAAAGCATGGGCCCATGGCGGGATTGCGCGCAGTTCCGATATGACGCACCGTGTCCCCCTGGGGCGACTCGATCTTGATGACGTCAGCCCCGAGGTCTCCCAAAACCTGGGTGGTAAAGGGGCCCATCAGCACCGACGTGAGGTCGATCACGCGCAGCCCTGCCAAAGGTCCAGCCATCTTCGATACTCCTTCAGTCAGGCCACTGAAAAATTGGTGGCTGCTTTGTGACGAAGCGGCCAACGGCCTCGGCATGGAGGCTGCATTCCCTGCAGCCTGCATGCGCCAGCGCTTCCTTCGCGCACACCTCTGAGCGCACTGATTCGAAAGCATGGTTCATGGTGACCACTGCAGTGGCACCGACACGACTTGCCTGAATGGTTTCCATGGCTCGATTGCGGTGGTGGGTGTCCGTCGGGTTTGGCCGGTGATTGTGGTTCGGCGCGCATGCGCCGAACCCGAGGCAGCATATCTGGCCGATAAGCACTCGTCCAATATTACTTTTTACATAAGCGATATCATTTGAATATCACCTGCACCCGACTTCGTCTATGGATCTCCGCCGCTTGCGTCACTTTGTCGAACTCTCTGAAACACTGAACTTTCGCCGCGCGGCCGAACGCCTGCACATGGCACAACCCCCGTTGTCGGTCTCGATCCAGAAACTGGAAACCGAACTTGGTGTAAGGTTGTTCGAGCGTGGGCCAAGCGGCGTGACCATCTCGCCCGCAGGCCTGGCGATACAGGCCGAGGCCAAGCGCGTGCTTTTTCACGCAGGACAGATCGGCTTGATGGCACAAAGCGCGGCACAGGGAACCAGTGGTCGCCTGCGAATTGGCTTTGTAGGGTCCGCCATCTATGGGTTGCTGCAAAAGCTGGTCTATCCCTTCCGAACCCAGCATCCGGGTGTAGAGCTTGTCTTGCGGGAATCCACGTCCATCAGGATCCTCCAGATGCTCGAAGAAGGGGAACTCGACGTCGGCCTGGTGCGCACACCTCTCATCCAAAGTACCAAGGTGCGTCTGCTGATGTTGGAACACGATGAGTTCATCGTCGCGCTCCCCTGCGGCAACCCCTTGGGGAACAAGCCAGCACTGAGCCTGTCCGACCTCAGGCAAGAACCCTTCATCATGTATTCGGCAACCGAAGCGTCGGGTTTCAGAAGCGCCGCGATGCTGGCTTGCCAGCGTGCCGGCTTCTATCCCCAGGTAACCCAGGAGGCGTCTCAAATTCAAACGCTGCTCGCACTCGTGGAGATAGGACTGGGCATTGCCCTTGTGCCCTCGGTGATGCAGCGTTTCGTTAGCAAGAAGATCGTCTACCGCGCCATGACCGATCGATCGGCCACCAAAGGCATTGGCATGGCACTGGCTTTCCGCCCTGGCTTGGAAAGCCCTGCAGCCCTCAAGTTCAAGGAACTGGCGACCAGGGAAATTTCGGCGCAAGGACCGGAAAGTGCCAACACAGTTGTGAGTTGATCTACGCGGTCAAGCGAAGGGCGTCCTGCACGAACAGTGCGAGGACGGCGGTTTGGTCTACGGGCCCACTTGGACACCTGCCGCACGTTCCATGTGCCGGACAACCTCAGTCATGTCACGGTCTGGTCCGTCTTGCACAATGGCCGTCCGGTAGGTCGATGCGATCAGGTCACTCAACGGAGCCGCAAGCCCCATGTTTTTGGCTTCCTGCACACACATGGCCAGGTCCTTGTATACGACTTCAAGTCTCCCCCCGTAATCGAACGATCTCGGGAGCAAATGGTGCGGAATCTTGGTCAGGGTCGCGCTGTTTTGGCCAGTGCCGCTATTGAGGACTTCCAGCATTTGATGTGGGTCGAGTCCAGCCTTGACACCCAATACAAGCAGTTCAGAGGCCACCGCCAGATTGGCGGCTGAAAGCATATTGTTGATTAGCTTCATCGTCTGGGCAAGTCCAGGCGCCTCCCCAAGGTACACAACGGAACTTGCATAACATCTCATCATCACGCCGACGCTATCGAAAAGCAACCGTGGCCCCGAGGCAATCACAGTGAGTTCGCCCGACTTTGCCCGTGGCACACCGCCAGTCACCGGGGCATCCAGAATTGAAACTCCACTTGATGCCAAGGCCATATGCATTTTTTGAACCAAGGCCGGCCCCGTGGTTCCGACCAGCACGAATTTGCGCATTCGGCCGCCGGCTACCAATCCATCCGCGGACAACAGAGCCTGCTCGTAACTTTCGAGTGTCGGGAGACATGCGAAAACAACGTCTGCGGATGCACCTAGCGCCTTGGCTGATTCAATAACCGTCGCCCTCCCATCGAAATAGGCTCGCGCACTGGGATTGACATCGCAGACCACCAGCGGAAATTTGGCCAGCATGCGTTCTGCCATGGGGCGACCGATGGCACCCACGCCCATGAATCCAATAGCAGGAGTGTCGACAATTGTCACAGGGTGCACCTATTGACCAAGCGAAGAATCCGTTGCCGGAAGTCCGACATAGACAACGCCTTCAATGACTTTCGCCGGAAAAGACTGCAGGTCAAGTGTGCATGGAGGACCTGCGACCGCACCCGTGCGCACATCGTGCAAACGTCTGAGGTCACAAATACATCATCGTCTACCAGATAAAAAGCCAACTCGTATCGATCGATGACGCCGGCAAGCAACCCACCGCCATCCTGCAATGCGCGCAATGAAACGCCCTTCTCCCATCTCAGCGTATTCATACTGGAAATATCAGTGCGTTGTCGATGATCTCGGTATCGCAAACTACTGTGCGTTGCTTGAGTAGTAGTCTGGAATCGTGCCAACATAACTGGTCATAGGCAGCACCGCACAGCAAAATTGACGAAGGACTGTCCATCAACGATTGCACAACGAGTACATTTTGTCGGGTGTAGATTACGCCGTCAGAAGTTCGACTTATCTTCAGGCCTGAAACGAAGCGTCTGCAGCGTTGAGGACCATATTTTTGTGTCTTCAAAATGCCAAGGACGCGATCCTCAAGCATCCCGATGCCTTCTGCTTGCACAAGACAAAGGCCAGAGTTATTCTCGTAGTTCTCACGCGGAATGATTTGATAGACACAATCGGGGGTGAAGAAACCTGGCCACTCCTGAATTCGCTCATCATCGAGAACCTCCATATAGTCCGCATAGAGGGCATGAACAGCGGCAAGCTCATTTTGTGCATCGACGTCACGGGATGAAGTTCTCATTTTCACAAATCCATTAGTTGACGGTAGTATCGATACATACCACGGATCGTCGTTTCAGACGCCATGTTGGTTGCAGTCGCAATCTCGCGCCCGCCCATGAGATTCAATGCGAAACCTTCTTGCGACGCATGCTCAAACCCTTGCTGCACCATGCGAATAACCTCGGCGTCGTCAGCAGACACAAATCCGGCAGGTCCAAACAGGTTTGCGTGCCGAATGCGGCGATTTCGCATCTCTTCATCATCGTCGTCAAAGCCGAAATAGGTCCAGATGAAGTCGAACGATCCGGCATCACGCGGAACAATCTGCCGAGTATGAAGCGAATTCACTTGTTGGAGCAGGACCACGCTGGGGAAGACGGTACTGGCTCCCATCGTCTCTTCGCCATCCAACTCCTTGACGGCCTGAACCAACCGTGGATCTTTCAACTTGAGTGCTGAATTGAAACCAGGCAAAGCTGCTGCAATCGCATTGGCGCCACCTTGCGCCATGACCGAAGTAATACATGCGTGACGCCCTGTGTCATCCATCTCCATCGCGCTCTTCTGGTCCGGTCGGAACAGGCCAAAAGTTGCAAAGAATGCGTGCAGTAACGCCCCGTGATATGCATCCTTGTTATTCTCGAGCATCAGCTTCCAGTTGCCGTTGATTCGCTGACGGCTGTACCCAACAACCCGCAGTTTTCGCCCAGAAAATATTCGCTCGTAATGGCGCCACATTTTGGGCCCGAGGTAGTCCCGAAAGGACGGTGTCCGCACTGAAAAACTAGCCCACACCACACCGTTGACGACTTCAACTTTGAGTTGCCGCAGGTTGCGGTCGCTCGCCTTGAAATCCTTCGGCATGCCACCTTCACCTTTGACGCCTCTGCGCAGTGGAACTCCGAGCAAACAACCCTTCAGGTCGAAGCTCCACTGATGGTATGGGCAAGTCAGATCGAGCGCTTTCCCTGATCTGGTCCAGACGACCTTGGTACCACGGTGACCGCAGCGATTCTCAACGACTGAAATCTCCGTTGCGGAGCTTCGTATCATGATCACAGGCCGCTCACCAAGCGTCATGGTTCGAAAGCTGCCGATGTCGGGCACTTCAACTTCAAGGCCGCAATACAACCAGTGATCACCATACCAAATGCGTTCAAGCTCGTTTTGGTACACCTCTGGATCGGTATAAAGCCAATATGGGACTGAGACGTAGCCATCGTCGGCCCAATCTCGCTTTTCATTCTTCATTTATTGCCCTTCAATCAAGTTTGCCCATTCCAAAGGACTTGCACGCCAGCTTGGCCGCCATGCTCGGCGACCGACGCCTTCATCGCATCTGCCAAGACTCAGCATGCCGACACCTTGCGTTGGCCAGCACCGGCCAAACTGCGCGCCGCCCGCATCGTACCGTGGCTGCAGGGCCAGCAGGCCTCGGAGGCCCGTGTCGTGGCCGCCAACACCATCCGGGACATGCGGCCTCAGTACGAGGCCGCCACCATCAATCGCAGCCTGGCAGCCCTTAAAATAGGCTTTTGGGTAATTCTTGCACCGGAATTTGGCGACGTTCTCCAGGATCTAAAAATCTCCCTCCCGGCGGCAACCGCGGCATTCTTCACCGAGCAGGCCAAAGACAAGTTACCCGCCGCACCGTTGTTCGCCAGGTTCGAGGGGAAGGAATGGAACAAGGACTCCTGGAAATATCCGTTCAAGGACGCCCTCCTCGCGGCCAAACTTCCCTCCAATGCAACG
>CAMAWD010000149.1 GCA_945861785.1 Rhodoferax sp. OV413
CGATCTCGGCCTGATTGGGCGCGCTGCATACGATCACTGCACCGGTGCGTGCACAACTCAGCGCGATTGCACGACCAACGCCCCGGCCTGCGCCGGTGACCACCACGGCCTGTAGACCAGTGGCTTGCCCACAGCAGCCGCCTGAGCGACTTGCGCCTGCAGCGGGGGTGCGCACCCTGTCGGATGTGCTGGTGAGTCGCAGGCGCTCAGCACCGTGCGACCCGGTTCAAGTGGCAGTGCGCTTGAACGGCAGAACCTTGCCCGTCGTGCAAGTGTCGAGGTAGTCCGACCAGTACTGCATCATCGTCGCCCGCTGTTTGAGGTATGTCGCATGGTTGTATGCCGCACTCACTTCGTTTCGCTCCTGGTGCGCAAGCTGCAACTCGATGTGAGCGTGGTCGAACCCCATCTCGTGCAACAGGGTGGAGGCCACGCCGCGAAATCCATGTCCGGTCATCCGCCCCTTGTAGCCCATGCGCTCCAGGGCCTTCAGGATCGTGTTGTTGCTCATGGACTTTTCATGGTCCCGTTCGCCCGGGAACAGCAAGACGCTGCGGCCCGTGATCAGGTGTAACGTCTTCAGCAAATTCACTGCCTGCACCGACAACGGCACGATGTGGGGCGTCTTCATCTTCATGCGGGCAGCCGGAATATCCCACCGACCGGCATCCAGGTCGAACTCGTCCCACCGCGCGCCGATCAATTCAGTGGTCCGCACGAAAGTCATGGCCATCAACTTCATTGCCAACCGAGTCGTTGCCGCACCTTTGTAGGCGTCGATATGGCGCAAAAGGTCTGGTAGCTCTTTCCCGTCAATGCGCGCGAGGTTTTGCTTCTGGCGTGACGCCAACACATCGCTCGGCTTGATGTCGGTGGCCGGGTTGCGTGTCGCCTTGCCATGGGCGATGGCATAACGAAACACTTGGCTCGATGTCTGCAACGCGCGCTTGGCCAAGTCGTTCACGCCGCGGGCCTCTATGGCTTTGAGCATGCTCACCAACTCGGGGGCCTGAACCTCTGAAACCGGCCGCGCACCGATGTGCGGGAACACGTTCGTTTCGAAGCGGCGCATAACCTGGCCAGCATGCTGTTCGCTGCGGGCTTGCTTCCATTGGGCCCACCAAGCGCGCGCCACTGACTCGAAGGAATTTTCGGCGGCAATCCGACCGGCGACCTTGTCGGCCTTCCTGATGACCATGGGGTCGCCCCCAGCGGCGAGCACCTTGCGCGCCTTGTCGACGCCTTCACGAGCCTGCGCAAGTGAGACGTCGGGGTACGCGCCGAGCGACAGAATCTTCTCCTTGCCCAGCACCCGGTACTTGCAGCGCCACAACTTGGAACCGCCGGGATTCACCAGCAGGTACAGCCCCTTGCCATCGGCCAGCTTGATCGGCTTGGGGCCGGGCTTTGCCTTCTTCACTGCGGTGTCGGTCAGGGGCATGGCGAGCTCCAGAATTCGGTGTTTTTTGGAAATACCCCCAATAGAGTACCCCCATACCCCCAAGAATACCCCCAGCATACGTCGGCTTGCAATAGCACTCGCTGGACGCCAGAAAACAAAAAAGCCCCGTAAACACTAGGTTTACGGGGCTTTTTGCGGACCGTATCGGACTACTAAAAACGTATCCTTGGCGGAGTGGACGGGACTCGAACCCGCGACCCCCGGCGTGACAGGCCGGTATTCTAACCAACTGAACTACCACTCCTGGTAGCTGACGTTTGCTATTGCTAGCCAAGTCACTTGCCCTTGCAGACAAGCCGTCAACGACTTGTGCCTTCCACAACTTGCGATGTAGCTGGCGACCCCACGGGGATTCGAACCCCGGTACCTACCGTGAAAGGGTAGTGTCCTAGGCCTCTAGACGATGGGGTCAAAGCCTTGGAACTCCGTTAGAAGCTCACTGCGAACTCTCACAAGCCCGCTCTCGAAATCGGTGGTGGAGGTAAGCGGGATCGAACCGCTGACCTCTTGCATGCCATGCAAGCGCTCTCCCAGCTGAGCTATACCCCCCGAACTCCGGACACCTGGTAGTCACTACCTGGCGCCGTCGATTTCCGAGCCCCGAAGTATAACCTCAAAGATTCGCCGATCCGAGCCTCTGAATGACGGTCTGCTTCAGAAAAAGTTCGATCACTGCATCGAGCGAGGGAGTCTGGCTTGTCCCCAGCAGCAGGACACGCACGGCCATCGCGAGTTGCGGCATCTTCAGACCGCTCTCGGCCAGCACCTGCTTGATACACGCGGCGATGGATGGCTTGTCCCACGCACAAGCCGCGAGTTTTTCCGCGAGCAAACGCACGCCGGGGACAACCGCCGCCGTCACGTGTTTCTCCAACTCGGTCTGCGCCGGGCGCACATCGGCATAAAACCCGGCGGCCCACTGCGCCAGCGCCACCGTGGTCTCGCAACGGTCCTTGAACAATGCGCAGATACGGGGCAAGCGGTTGTCACCAAGCTCGATGCCATGCAGGCGCTGCAGTTGCCCAGTGACCAGCTTGGCGAGGGCATCGTCTTGCATGGCCTTGATGTACTGCGCATTGACCCAGTTGAGCTTGGCGGCATCCCACTGTGCCGGGCTTTTTGCCAGGTGCTGGCCATCGAACCACTGCACCAGTTTGTCGCGGGCAAAGAGTTCGTCGTCGCCGTGGCTCCATCCGAGCCGTGCCAGGTAATTGACCATCGCCTCAGGCAGGTATCCCGCCTCCTGGTACTGCATGACACTCACCGCGCCGTGGCGCTTGGAGAGCTTGTCGCCGTCGGGGCCGAGAATCATCGGCACGTGGCCGTACAAGGGCAGTTCAGCACCCAGCGCACGCAGGATGTTGATCTGGCGTGGTGTGTTGTTGACGTGGTCGTCGCCACGGATCACGTGGCTGATCTGCATGTCCCAGTCGTCGACGACCACGCAGAAGTTGTAGGTGGGCGTGCCGTCGGGGCGGGCAATGATGAGGTCGTCGAGTTCGCGGTTGCCGATCGTGATCGGGCCTTTGACCAGGTCGTCCCAGGTGACCTCGCCATCGGTCGGATTGCGAAACCGCACCACTGGCTGCAACCCGGACGGCACGGCCGGCAACTGCTTGCCCGGCTCGGGGCGCCAGCGTCCGTCGTAGCGCGGCTTGTCGCCTCTGGCGCGTTGGGCCTCGCGCATGGCGTCGAGTTCAGCCGGCTGGCAATAACAATGGTAGGCGGTGCCTGCCGCAAGCATGCCCGCGATCACCACCCGGTAGCGGTCAAGGCGCTGCATCTGGTAGAACGGGCCTTCGTCATAGCCCAGCTCCAGCCAGCGCATTGCGGCGATGATCTGGTCAACAGCCTCCTGCGTTGAGCGCGCCACATCGGTGTCTTCGATACGCAGGATGAAGTCGCCGCCAAAATGGCGCGCAAAAGCCCACGAGAACAGCGCCGTGCGGGCAGTTCCCAGGTGCAGGAAACCGGTCGGTGACGGCGCGATGCGGGTACGAACCCTGCGCGGGGTGGTCGGGGTGGTCGGGGTGCTCACAACGTCCCCAACCCACGTGCCAGGTCGGCCTGCAGATCGGCCACGTGCTCCAGGCCGACGGCCAGACGCACCATGCCCTGACTGACGCCCGCCACCTGCCGCTGGGCCTCGGTGAGCCGGCCATGCGAAGTGCTCGCCGGGTGCGAAATGAGCGACTTGACGTCGCCCAGGTTGGTGCACAAGGAAATGGTGCGGGAGTTGTCCAGCACATGGAAAGCGCGTTTGCGCGCCTCATCGGGGTCGGCCGCCTTGAGCTCGAACGACAACACCGCGCCACCCTTGCCCGATTGCTGTGCCATCGCCAGTTCGTGTTGGGCATGGCTGGCCAGCGCCGGGTAGAACACCCGCGCCACCTGGGGCTGCGCCTGCAGCCACTGCGCCAGCGCCAGTGCCCGGGCGCTTTGCGCCTCCATGCGGATACCCAGAGTCTCCAGCCCCTTGAGCACCACCCAGGCGTTGAACGGCGCCAGGGTCATGCCGGCACTGCGCATCACGGGCAACAACACCTCGCTGACGAGTCTGCGGCTGCCGCACAACGCACCGGCCATCACCCGGCCCTGTCCATCGAGGTACTTGGTGCCGGAATGAACGATCAGGTCGGCGCCAAACAAAACCGGACGCTGCAGCGCCGGCGTGCAAAAGCAGTTGTCGACCGCCAGCAGCGCCCCGGCTTCGTGCGCGATGTCGGCCAGCGCCCGAATGTCGCAGACATCGGTCAACGGGTTGGTCGGGGTCTCGGCAAACAGCAGGCGCGTGTTGGGCCGCACTGCTGCCTTCCACTGCGCCACGTCGGTCTGCGACACGAACGTGCTTTGCACGCCGAACTTGCCGAACTCGCTTGCGATCAACTTGATCGTGGAGCCGAACATCGAATGCGAACACACCACGTGGTCGCCTGCCTTGAGCAGGGCCATGCACATCAGCAAGATGGCCGACATGCCGGTGGAGGTCGCGATCGCGGCTTCGGTGCCCTCCATCGCGGCCAGGCGCATTTCCATGCTGCTGACCGTCGGGTTGCCCAGGCGGCCGTAGGTGTACCCCTCTTCTTCGCCACCAAACCGGCGCGCGGCGGTGGCCGCATCCGGCTGCACATACCCACTGGTCAGGAACAGGGCTTCGGAGTTTTCGCCGTATTGGCTGCGCTCCATGGCGGCGTGGACGGCAAGGGTGTCGGGGTGCAGGTCGTCGTGCGGTTCGGTCATCATCATGGTTCGGCGTGGTTGGGCAGGGCAAGCCGGGAGGTGTCTTCTTCGGCATTGTTCTCGTCGGTCACGACGCGGCTGGCGCCCATGCGGGCAATATCGTCTGAGGTGATGTCGCCAGTCACATAAAAGCCGTCGAAACAGGAAGCATCAAAGCCGTCCAGCCGCGGGTTCAGGGCGCCGATGGCGCGTTTCATTCCGTCGACCTCCTGGTAGATCAACGCGTCGCAGCCGATGATCTTCTGGATCTCGGCCACGGTGCGGTTGTGGGCCACCAGCTCGGTGCTGGTGGGCATGTCGATGCCGTACACATTGGGGTGACGCACCGGTGGGGCGGCACTGGCCAGATAGACCTTGCGCGCGCCGGCATCACGCGCCATCTGGACGATCTCGCGGCTGGTGGTGCCGCGCACGATCGAATCGTCAACCAGCAGCACGTTGCGGCCCTTGAACTCGCTGGCGATCACGTTGAGCTTCTGGCGCACCGACTTCTTGCGCACGGCGTGGCCCGGCATGATGAAGGTGCGACCGACATAGCGGTTCTTGACGAAACCTTCGCGGTACGGCAACCCGAGCAGCTGCGCCAGCTGCGCCGCGCTCGGACGGCTCGACTCCGGTATCGGTATGACCACATCGATTTCGTTCGGCGGCACTGTGGACACCACGCGTTTGGCGAGTGTCTCGCCCAGGTTCAACCGGGCCTGGTACACCGAAATGCCGTCTATCGTCGAGTCGGGACGCGCCAGGTAGACAAACTCGAAGATGCATGGCATGAGGACTGTGCGTTCAGCACACTGCTCGTGGTGGACCTTGCCTTGCAGGTCGATGAACACTGCTTCGCCCGGCGCAATGTCGCGAACGAACTCATGCGACGTGCCTTCCAGTGCCACCGATTCACTGGCAATCACGGTGGTGCCAGGCCCGCGCCCCATGCACAGCGGCCGGATGCCGTACGGATCGCGAAAGGCCAGCACCCCATGCCCTGCAATCAATGCGATCACCGCGTAGGAGCCGCGCACCCGGCGGTGCACATTGCGCACCGCAGCGAACACGTCGGCGGGCTGCAGAGGCAGGCCCCGGGTGGTCCGCTCGACCTCATGCGCCAGCACGTTGAGCAGGACTTCGGAGTCGCTCTCGGTATTGATGTGCCGGTGGTCGGTGTTGAACAACTCCGTCTTGAGCGCCTGCGCATTGGTGAGGTTGCCGTTGTGCACCAGCACGATGCCAAAAGGCGCGTTGACATAGAACGGCTGCGCCTCGTCTTCGCTGTAGGCATTGCCGGCGGTCGGGTATCGGACCTGGCCCAGACCACAGTTGCCGGGCAAGGCGCGCATGTTGCGCGTGCGAAACACGTCGCGCACAAGGCCCTTGGCCTTGTGCATGTAGAACTTGCGTTCCTGCTGCGTCACGATGCCTGCAGCATCCTGGCCGCGGTGCTGCAACAGCAGCAAGGCGTCGTAAATCAGCTGATTGACCGGGGCGTCACTGACAACACCAACAATTCCACACATAGTTTCATCCAGTTCAGGGCCGCGCTTGGTGCGGCCCTTTGCATCGGGCCCGCCCGTTCAGGGCAGGTGCCTTCCAAATTCCAGGGGCAAGACCGGTTTGAGCCCCTTGACGGCCACCACCACCCAGGGGGCCGCCACAGAGGTGGTCCACCAGGCCTGCGCCTTCAGCGGTGTCATCATGACGAGCACAACCAGCGCCATCAGGACGACCAGGCCCCGCACCAAGCCGAACACCGCGCCCAGGGCGCGGTCGGCAGGTCGCAGGCCGGTGGCCTGAAACAACTTGCTGACCAGCCAGGTCAACACGGCGCCGGCAAACACTGCAGCCACGAACGCCAGCACGAACCCTGCGGCATACCGGACGACCTCCGTCGCCCCCGCCATGGGCAGTTTGTCGGCCACCACCGGCGCAGCCCATTGCGCAAACACAAATGCAGCAACCCACACCACCAGCGACAGCACTTCGTAGACCAGGCCGCGCCAGGCACCAACCAGGGTCGAGATGCCCAGCATGCCCAAAAAAACCCAGTCAAGGATGGCCATGTTTGTGCCGTGCCGGCCTAAAGGCTGAGAATCGACGCCGACACGCCCAGTTTGCGGATCTTCTCAGCCGTGCGTGTGGCCTCAGCCTTGTCGGTGAAAGGGCCCACCCGGACCCTGGTGCGACTTCCGTCCTTGGTGTCGATCACCTGGGTGTAGGTCTTGAGGCCAAGCGCCTCCACCTTTTGCCGCACCTCACGCACTTTGTCTGCGTCTGAAAATGCGCCCACCTGGACGATGAAACGGCCCTCCGCCGCTACCGCCTTGGAACCAGGCTCCTTGCCTTCGAGCAGATCGCGGGCCTTGCCCGCGTCGTCCACCCTGGTGGGCACGGGTTTGTTGGGCACAGCGGGCACATCGGCCGATGCAGGTGCCGGCTTGGCGGCGACTACCGGGGGGGAAGGCCGCGGCGCCTCGACGACCACGGCTGGAGGAACAACCGGCGCCGGTGCCGGCGCTGCGGGCGGCGAGCTCGCGGCGTTGACCACTGTCGCGGCCGGAGCTACCAGCGCGGGAACATTTGCCTTGTCGGGAATAACGATCGGCAGGTCGACCGGGATCGGCCTGGGCTGGTTGTCAAAGAGGGCTGGGAAACCGATCACACCTGCCAGCACCAGGATCGCAGCGCCGATAAGCCGGTGCATGGCCCGCCTGCGCATGGCTTCGACGGTTTGGGCGGGAGCGACAGGAACCGGGGGTTCGTCGCGGCCCTTTCGGAGCTTGAAAAGTGCCATGGAGAGGGGCCTATGGATTCAAGTGTTTTGCAGCCAGACGGGGGACACCATCCTTCAACACACCACCCACGGTGTAGAACGATCCGAAGACGACGATTCTATCAGCCGGGTCTGCGGCGTCGACTGCCGCCTGCAGGGCCAGGGCCGGGTCGGCGAAGGTCGTTGCACGGGTGTCCGCTCGCTTGTTGAGGCTTCGCCATTGCGCCTCCAGCACGGCGCCGGTCTGGGCCCGGGTGGTGGGCAGATCGGTGAAATACCAACGATCGATGATCGGGTTGACGCGTTCGAACATCAGAGCCAGATCCTTGTCGGCCATGGCCCCGAAAACGGCATGGGTGGTCGGGAAAAACCCCATCGCATCGAGGTTGGCGGCCAGTGCAGCAACCGAGTGCGGGTTGTGGGCGACATCGAGCACCAGGCTGGGTTGCCCGGGCACGATCTGAAAGCGCCCCGGCAACTCGACCTCCGACAGGCCGCTGCGCACCGCCTGGGCCGTGACTGGCAGGCGCTCGCGCAGCGCAGCGAGCGCTGCCAGCGCACCGCTGGCATTGAAGAGCTGGTTGGCGCCGCGCAGGGCCGGGTAGGCCAGACCCGCATAACGCCGGTCGCGCCCGCGCCAGGCCCACTGCTGCTTGTCGCCAGAAAAGTTGAAATCGACCCCGATGCGCCACAGATCGGCATCGATTTCGCGGGCCCGGTCAAGCACACTTTGCGGCGGGACCGGATCGCTGACAACGACCGGCCGCCCGGTGCGCATGATTCCGGCCTTCTCGTAACCGATGCTCTCGCGGTCCGGGCCGAGCAGTTCCATGTGGTCCAGGTCGATGCTGGTGATGACCGCACAGTCGGGGTCGATGATGTTGACGGCGTCCAGCCTGCCACCCAGCCCGACCTCCAGCACGACCACGTCCAGCCGGGCGCGTGCCATGATGTCCAGGATGGCCAGCGTGGAGAACTCGAAATAGGTCAGCGACACCGGTTCGTCACCCTCGCAACGGGAGCGCTCGACACGCGCGAACGCGTCTGCCAGCACACATGCATCGGCGGGCACGCCCGACAGCCGCAGCCGCTCCTCGAAGTGGACCAGGTGCGGCGAGGTATATACGCCGGGGCGATAACCCGCGTGCCCAAGGATCGACTCGAGCATCGCGCAGGTCGAGCCCTTGCCATTCGTGCCCGCCACGGTGAACACCGGGCAGTCGAACCGGATGCCCATTCGCAATGCGACCACGCGCACGCGGTCCAGGCCCAGGTCGATGTTCTTGGGATGCAGCCGCTCGCAATGGTCGAGCCAGTCGGTCAGGGTTTTCATGCGGGGCTATTGTCGCGCACCCCTCTTGCGGCATGATGGGGCCATGCACAAAACCGTGACAAACCTGTATGGCATCCGCAACTGCGACACCGTCAAACGGGCCCGCGCGTGGCTTGACACACACCAGATCCCGTACCTTTTCCATGATTTCAAGCTGCACGGCGTGCCACCGCAAGCGCTGGATGAATGGCTCGCGCGCGTTGGCTGGGAAACCCTGCTCAACCGGCAAGGCACCACCTGGCGCAAACTGGACGACGCGGCCAGGGGCGCAGTCACCGATGCGGCCAGCGCCAGTGCGCTGATGCGCGCGACACCCAGCGTGATCAAGCGGCCCGTCGTGGCCTGGGCGGATGGCGTGGCCGGCGGGATCACGGTCGGATTCAATCCCGACGCCTGGGCCACACGGTTGCAGCCCAAGGCTTGATTGTCGGTACCCTAAAATCCGGCTTTCAATTTTCATCGGGGACCGCGGCGCGCAGCCGGCCGGACCTTGCCAGACGCGTCCCGGCCCGGTGCACGGGCGCCCAACCAGGAAAGCACATTCTTCCATGACGACCGACAAGATCGACGGTGTATCCGTCACCACCAAGGCCAGCGTCTATTTCGACGGCAAATGCGTCAGCCACGCTATCACCTACCCCGATGGCACCAAGAAATCGGTCGGCGTGGTGCTGCCAGCCACGCTCACGTTCGGCACCGGCGCCCCTGAAATCATGGAATGTGTCGGCGGCTCCTGCGAATACCGCCTGGACGGCACCGACAGCTGGGTGCGCTGCGAAGCCGGGGGGCGCTTCAGTGTCGGGGCGAATACCAAGTTCGACATCCGCGTCACCGAGCCCTACCACTACATCTGCCACTACGGCTGAAACAGGACCTCACCATGGCCACGATCCTCCAGCATCTCCCCGTCGGCCAGAAGGTCGGCATCGCGTTCTCCGGTGGCCTTGACACCAGCGCCGCCCTGCACTGGATGCGCAACAAGGGTGCTATTCCCTATGCCTACACCGCCAACCTCGGGCAACCGGACGAACTCGACTACGACGACATCCCCCGCAAGGCGATGCAGTACGGCGCCGAGGCGGCCCGCCTGGTCGATTGCCGCAACCAACTGGCCGCCGAGGGCCTCGCTGCCCTGCAAAGCGGCGCCTTCCACATCTCGACCGGTGGCGTGACCTATTTCAACACCACGCCGCTGGGGAGGGCGGTCACCGGCACGATGCTGGTGGCTGCCATGAAACAGGACGACGTCAACATCTGGGGCGACGGCAGCACCTTCAAGGGCAACGACATCGAGCGCTTTTACCGCTATGGCCTCCTGACCAACCCGGGACTCAAGATCTACAAGCCCTGGCTCGACCAGCTCTTCATCGACGAACTGGGCGGCCGCGCCGAAATGTCGGCATTCATGACGCAGGCCGGTTTTGGTTACAAGATGTCGGCCGAAAAGGCCTATTCCACCGATTCCAACATGCTCGGTGCCACGCATGAGGCCAAAGATCTGGAGCACCTCAGCAGCGGCATGAAGATCGTCCAACCCATCATGGGATGTGCGTTCTGGCGCGACGATGTAGAGGTCAAGCGCGAGGAGGTCACGGTACGTTTCGATGAGGGCCAACCGGTGGCCATCAACGGCGTGGGCTTCGCAAGCCTGGTCGACCTGATCCTGGAAGCGAACCGGATTGGCGGGCGCCATGGCCTGGGCATGAGCGACCAGATCGAAAACCGCATCATCGAGGCCAAGAGCCGCGGCATCTACGAAGCGCCGGGCCTGGCACTGCTGTTCATCGCCTACGAACGCCTGGTCACGGGCATCCACAACGAGGACACGATCGAGCAGTACCGCGACCACGGCCGCAAGCTTGGGCGCCTGCTGTACCAGGGCCGCTGGTTCGACCCGCAGGCCATCATGCTGCGCGAAACCGCCCAGCGCTGGGTGGCGCGCGCCGTGACGGGCGAGGTGACGCTGGAACTGCGCCGGGGCAACGATTATTCGATCCTCAACACCGAGTCGCCCAACCTCACTTACCACCCCGAACGCCTGACCATGGAAAAAGGCGAATCGATGTTCTCGCCGCAAGACCGGATCGGCCAGCTGACGATGCGCAACCTGGACATCGTGGACACGCGCCAAAAACTCGGCATCTATGCCAAGACAGGGCTGTTGTCGCTTGGAGGCACGGGCTCCGACCTGCTCAGTTTCGCGAACGACAAAAGGTAGGGCATCCACCGAGGGGCGGATGCGCTTGGTGGTAATTTTTGGCAGTATTTATCATTTATAAAAACTGATATTTGCTAAATTTAATATTGGCTCTTCGCGGAAGAGTGTGGGTAAAAATGGCCACGATTTCTCTGCAAAGCCTTGCTGGACGCGGGTTTCCAGTGTTTGACAGGCCCTCGAAATCTGGCACGATTTCGCGATGTCTATTTCACGCAAACGCAAGCGTCTGTTGGACGC
>CAMAWD010000150.1 GCA_945861785.1 Rhodoferax sp. OV413
GTTGTGGGTCACGATGACCACGGTGTAGTCGTTCTTCAACTCGGTGATCAACTCCTCGATCTTGGCGGTCGATATCGGGTCGAGCGCGGAACACGGCTCGTCAAGCAGCAGCACTTCGGGCTTGATGGCGATGCCGCGCGCAATACACAGGCGCTGTTGCTGGCCGCCTGACAGGCCGGAACCGTTCTGGTTCAGCTTGTCCTTGACCTCTTCCCACAAGGCGGCCTTGCGCAGGGCCCATTCCACACGCTCCTCCATGTCGGTCGTGTTGAGATTCTCGAACAGCTTCACACCGAACGCGATGTTGTCGAAGATCGACATCGGAAATGGTGTCGGTTTCTGGAACACCATGCCGACCTTGGCCCGCAGCAGGGCCACATCCTTTTTGCTGGTCAGCAGGTTTTCGCCGTCCAGCATGATCTCGCCTTCGGCGCGCTGTTCCGGGTACAACTCGTACATGCGGTTGAAGACGCGCAGCAGCGTGGACTTGCCGCAACCCGACGGGCCGATGAAGGCGGTGACCTTCTTTTCGGGAATCTCCAGGTTGATGTCCCTGAGGGCGCGGAACTTGCCATAATAAAAATCAAGGTTCTTGACCGTGATTTTTGCGCGTTCACGGGTTGCTGTCGCTGTCGCTGCATTCATGGTGTGGGTCTGGTAATTTTGGTTGGAATCGGTGCAACAACAGGCAGGATCAGCGCGCCCGGGTCAGTATGCGCGCGGCGATATTCAGCGCCAGCACCGCCAGGGTGATGAGGAACACGCCCGCCCAAGCGAGTTGCTGCCAGTTCTCATAGGGGCTCATCGCGAACTTGAAGATCGTCGCCGGCAAACTGGCCATCGGTTCGCTCAGGCTGGAAGTCCAGAACTGGTTGCTCAAGGCGGTGAACAGCAAGGGCGCAGTCTCGCCGGCTATGCGGGCAACTGCCAGCATGACTCCCGTCACCACACCGGCACGCGCCGCCTTGAGCGTGATGCTCATGATGACTTTCCACTTGGGTGCGCCCAGCGCATAGGCGGCCTCACGCAAACCGGCAGGAATCAGGTGGAGCATGTTCTCGGTCGTACGAATGACCACCGGAATCACAATCAGGGCCAACGCCATGATGCCGGCCCAGCCAGAAAACGACTTGAAGCGCGATACGATCACTGCGTAGACGAACAAGCCGATCACGATGGACGGGGCCGACAACAGGATGTCGTTGACAAACCGTGTGGTCACCGCCAGCCAGCCCTTGGTATCGAATTCGGCAAGATAGATTCCGGCCATGATGCCGATCGGAGTGCCTGCGAATGTTGCGAGCATCACCATAAGGAACGAGCCATAAATGGCATTCGCCAAACCGCCTTCATCGTTCGGTGGCGGCGTCATCTGTGTGAGTGTGGCCCACGTCAGCCCGCCAACCCCCAGCCGGAATGTCTCGAACAGGATCCAGAACAACCAGAACAGCCCGAAGGACATGGCGGCAAAGGCCAGGGCCAGCACGACCCGGTTCGTCCGCTTGCGCTGGGCAAATTTGGCCAAACGCGCAGCGTCGGACGCAGCGGCCTGGAGAAGGCGTTCACCGGTCCCTGTGTTCATGACTTGGCACCTTCACTTTTCTTGAGTTGGGCCAACAAGATCTTGGACAGGCTGAGCACCACAAATGTGATGAAGAACAGTGTCAAGCCCAGGTACATCAACGCGGCCTGGTGCAGTCCCTCGCCTGCCTCGGCGAATTCATTGGCGAGCGCGGAGGTGATGCTGTTGGCGGCCTGGAACAGACTGAGCGAATCGAGTTGGTTGAAATTGCCGATCACGAACGTGACCGCCATGGTTTCACCGATCGCCCGACCCAGACCCAGCATGATCCCGCCGACAACACCCGCCTTGGTGTAGGGCAAAACCACCTGGGACACCACCTCCCAGGTCGTCGCTCCGAGCGCATAAGCGGACTCCTTGAGCATCGGTGGTGTCACTTCAAATACGTCCCGCATGACCGCCGCGATGAACGGAATGATCATGATCGCGAGGATGATGCCGGCAGACAGGATGCCGATGCCCACAGGTGGCCCGGAGAACAGCGCCCCCAGAACCGGAACATCGCCAAAAGCTTTCTGCAGCGGCTGCTGAACCCAGGTCGACAAAACCGGGCTGAACACCAGAAGCCCCCACATGCCGTAGACGATCGACGGCACCGCTGCCAACAGCTCGATGGCTGTGCCCAGCGGCCGCTTGAGCCAGGTCGGCGACAACTCGGTCAGGAACAAGGCAATGCCGAAACTCACCGGCACGGCGATCAACAAGGCGATGAACGAGGTCACCAGCGTGCCATAGATCATCACCAGCCCACCGAACTCCTCTTTCACAGGGTCCCACGTGGTGCTGGTGAGAAACCCCAGTCCATATTTGCTGATGGCCGGCCAGGCGCTGATCGTGAGTGAAATCAGGATCGCAATCAGCATGGCCAGGGTGAACAGGGCGGCCGCCTTGGCCATCCAGCCAAAGATGCGGTCTGCCATCGGGCCGGAGCGGGCTTTTTTCTGGGAGGGTGGGCTTGTCATGGCACGTCCTGCGGACTCGACCGAACGATCCAGGCTAACCTGGTCCGCTGAAAGTGTAGAGGACATGGGCCCACTCCCTTCTGTTGCAGTTCTGGACTGGGGGTGAAAAACTGCTTACTTGAGGGCGACGGGTTTGCCCGACGCATCGGTGACCTGCGCCCAGGCCTTTTCGATCGCGCCGATCACGTTGTCAGGCATTGGCACGTAGTCCAGGTCGGCCGCGATCTTGTCGCCACTCTTGTAGGCCCAGGTGAAGAACTTGAAGGTCTCGGTGGCGTTGGCCGGTTTTTCCTGCTTGATGTTCATCAGGATGAAGGTCGCCGTGGAGATCGGCCATGCGGTCTTGCCCGGCTGGTTGACGATCAATTGGTAGAACGACTTGTTCCAGTCGGCGCCAGCTGCGGCGGCCTTGAAAGTTTCGTCGTCAGGCGAGACAAAAACACCGTCCTTGTTCTTCATCTGGGCGTACGTCATCTTGTTCTGCTTGACGTAGGAATACTCGACATAACCAATCGAGTTCGGCAGGCGGTTCACAAATGCGGCAACACCTTCATTGCCCTTGCCACCGGCGCCCACCGGCCAGTTGACTGCCGTGCCCTCACCCACCTTGGCCTTCCACTCGGGGTGGACGGTGCTCAGGTAGTTGGTGAAGTTGAACGTGGTACCCGAACCATCGGCCCGGCGAACCGGTGCAATCGCAGCGTCCGGCAGGGGCAGACCGGGGTTCAGCGCCTTGATGGCAGGGTCATCCCACTTGGTGATCTTGCCCAGGAAGATGTCGCCCAGCACCTGGCCGTCGAGCTTCATCTGGCCCGGCGCAATGCCCTTGATGTTGACCACCGGGACGGTGCCGCCGATGACGGTAGGAAACTGGATCTGGCCCTTTTGCTTGAGCACGTCGTCGGTCTGGGGCATGTCAGAGGCGCCGAAATCGACTGTCTTGGAGTCGATTTGCTTGATACCGGCGCCCGATCCGACGGACTGGTAGTTCACCCTGACACCGGTGGCCTTGTTGTAGTCGGCGGCCCATTTGGAATACACCGGCGCCGGGAAACTGGCACCGGCGCCGGTGATTTCCTGTGCACCCGCCACTTGGGCGAAACCGAGGGATGCGATGCTGGCGGCGCCCACAAGCGCCATCTTGAAACGAATTGTCATGCTGTTTCCTTTGAAGTTGATTGGGAGAACCGAAGCGACTAACTTTAGGAAGGTTTTATGACGTCCGTGTGACAGGTATTGACACAAAATGCCCGCTGGTTACGGCGCGTCGTCGGCCTCGCCATCCGCATGCTGGCCCATCTGGAGCGGGCGCGGGGTCAGCAGGAAACGCCCCAACGGCGCTGCTTCCTGCTGCACCATGTAACCCACCAGACGGACCGACGATCCCTGGGCCCGGCGCAGTGTGTCGCTGATCTCCAGTCCCTCGGGCCCCACTGGTGCGCGGAAAAAGTCCCGGAACCGGATTTCCGAGGTGTTTCTTGTCGCTTGGGGCGCCTGCACCTGGGCCTGGAGCCCACCCATCCAGAAAGCGGCGGTGGTGGCTCTTTTTTCATGCGAATGTCCCTGGAAATGCGGCGCCACCGCGGGCCGCACAGGGAGCGAGCATATGAAAGCTGCGTGAACTTTCTGTGACGATGCGCAATGCGCCCGGCCTTTTCGCCGAAGATGGAAAATTCAACGGCCAGGTGCTGCTGGTGCACGGCCGGATTCTGGCGCCCTCAGAGCCCCAGGAACGCGTGCCAGGCCGCAGTGTCGGCATGCAGCGCCTGCATGCTGCCCTGAAACCGGACCACGCCTTTCTCCAGCACATAGGCGCGGTCGCAGACCCGCGCCGCGAACGGCAGGTTCTGCTCCGACAACAACACGCTCACGCCCTGCGCCTTGAGCGACAGCACCATGTGCGCCAACTGGTCCATGATGATCGGGGCCACGCCCTCTGTCGGCTCGTCCAGCAGCAGCATGAACGGCTGGCCCATCAGCGTGCGGGCGATGCAGAGCATCTGCTGTTCGCCGCCGCTCATGTGGGCGCCACGGCGGTGGCGCAGCGCCGCCAGCGCCGGGAACAGCGCGAACACGCGCTCCACCGACCACTGCGGCGCAGCAGTACCGTCTGGCCACCTGCGTGCGGCCTGGCGGCCGACTTCCAGGTTTTCGAGCACCGTCAGGTCGGTGAAGATGCGGCGGTCCTCTGGCACGAAACCCAGGCCGAGTCGGGCCGGTTCATGGGGCTTGCACCGCGACAGGTCGTGGCCGATGAAGCTGATGGCGCCGGTGCGCCGTGGCCCCATGCCTATCAGTGACTTCATCGTGCTGGACTTGCCCGCGCCATTGCGGCCCATCAGCGCCACCACCTCGCCGCGCCCCACCTGCAGATCCACGCCATGCAGCACCTGGGCTGCGCCATACCAGGCGCACAGGTGCTGCACTCGCAACAACGGGGGTTGGTTCAAGGTTTCGCTCCGGCGGGTTCGACCTGCAGGCTGGGCGAAACACCGGCGCCGAAATACACACGCCGGACTTCGTCATCGGCGCGAATCTCGTCCGGGCTGCCCTGCGCGAGCAGTCGCCCTTGCGCCATCACGATGATTCGGTCGGCATGGGCGAACACCACGTCCATGTTGTGTTCGGTAAAGAGGATGCCCATGCCATGGCGGGTCACCAGCGAGCGTACCAGTGCCATCAGGGCGCCACGTTCGGCCGGTGCCATGCCGGCGGTGGGTTCGTCCATCAACAGCAGGCGCGGCCGGTCGGCCAGGGCCATGGCAAGTTCCACGCGTTTGACATCGCCGTACGCGAGTTGTGCGCAGGGCAGGTCGGCATGGGCATCCATGCCCACTTGCGCCAACAACGCCAGCGCTTCTGGCCTGGCATATCCCGCCGCGCGGCGCCACATCGACCACAGGCACCGGTCGCGCGACAACAAGGCGATCTGCACGTTCTCGACCACGCGCAGCGAGCCGAAGGTTTCGGCAATCTGGAACGTGCGCCCGACTCCCAGGCGCCAGATCGCCTGTGGCGCCATGCCCACCAGCTCGCGGCCGTGCAGGCGCACCGAACCATGGTCCGGCCGCAGTTGGCCATTGACCATGTTGAATGTGGTCGACTTGCCCGCGCCATTGGGCCCGATCAGGGCCAGCACCTCACCGGCGGCCAGCGTGAAACCAACACCGCTGACCGCGCGCACGCCGCCGAACGACTTGGCCAGCCCGGTGACCTCCAACAGCGGCGGCGCGGTCATTGAAGCATCCTGGCGTTACGCATTTGGACGGCTGGCGCACTTGGACGGCATTGCCGGGCGCATCAGGCGCGCGACACCGCGCGCCGCGACAGGCGCAGCGCGAGGTGTTCCATCGAGCCCGCTATGCCGCGCGGGAAGACCAGCACCAGCAACAGGATCACGCCACCCAGCGCAGCGCGCCAGTACTCCGTGCTGCGCGCGACGGTGTCCTGCAGCCAGGTGTAGGCGAAGGCACCCACCAGCGGGCCACTGGGCGACTGCACGCCACCCAGCAGCACCATGACCAAGCCGTCCACCGACCGGCCCACCGCCATGGTTTCGGGTGAGATGCTGCCCTTGGAGAACGCATGCAGGCCGCCCGCCAGGCCCGCAGCAGAACCGGCGATCACGAGCGCCATCCATTGCAGCGCCCGCACCGGCAGGCCGAGCGCCTCGGCGCGAACGCCCGAGTCCCGTGCTGCGCGCAAGGCAAGGCCAAACGGGGAATACAACACGCGGCGCAGGCCCAGCACCCCCGCCACGACCAGCCCCAGGGTGAGCCAGTAGTAGCGGCGCGGGTCGGCCAGCCAGGCCGCCGGCCAAACCCCGACCAGGCCGTTGCTGCCACCGGTCAGGCTGTCCCACTGGAACGTCACGGCCCAGACGATCTGCGCGAAGGCCAGCGTCCACATGGCCAGGTACACCCCCGTCAGGCGCACCGCAAACCAGCCAGCCAACAGGGCGCCTGAGGCAGCCACGACCGGCGCCCCGAGCAAGGCCAACTCCATCGGCCAGCCGCCGGCACGCACCAGCAACGCTGCACCATAGGCGCCCAGCCCGAGATAGGCCGCATGGCCGAACGACAACAAACCGGCCGGGCCAATGATGAAGTGCAGGCTGCTGGCGAACAATGCGGCGATCAACAGGTCGATCACCAGCACCGCCATATAGGGCCGGTCACCAGAGAGCACAGGCAACGCCAGCAGGGCCAGGCCCAGCAGGGCCGCAGCGCCCAGGAAGGCCCGGCTGGCCGGGTGCAACGGCGCCTCTGTCGCAATACCTTGCCGGGCGGGCAATTGTGGTCGCCCAAGCAGACCTGACGGGCGCCAGACAAGGACCATCGCCATCACCACGAAGTCCACCACCAGGGTCAACTTGGACACCGACACGCTGAACCCCAGGATGTCCACCACACCAATCCAGATACACAGCGCCCTGGCCTGTGCGATCAGCAGCGCCGCGAGGAAGGCGCCCGGGATCGACCCCATGCCCCCCACCACCACCACGACGAAGGCCGGCACCAGCATGTTCAGGTCCATGTGCAGCGTGGCGGGCTCGCGCGGCAACTGCAACGCGCCGCCCAGCCCGGCCAGCATCGCACCCAACGCAAACACCGATGTGAAGATCCAGGCCTGGTCGACACCCAGTGCGCTCACCATCTCGCGGTCCTGCGTCGCAGCGCGCACCAGGGCGCCCCAGCGCGTGCGCGTGAGCAGCAACCACAACAGCCCCAGCACCGCCGGGCCGGCAGCGATCAGGAACAAGTCGTACGTCGGCACACGCCGGCCCAGCAGGTCGACGGCACCCGTCAAACCCGGCGCCCGCGGCCCGAGCACGTCGTCCGGCCCCCACAACCACAACACACAGTCGCTGAACACCAGCACCAGCGCGAACGTGGCAAGCAGTTGAAACAGTTCGGGGGCCTGGTAGAGACGGCGCAGCAGCAGCACCTCGACAGCCACGCCAAGCACACCCACTGCAAGCGGCGCGAGCAGCAGTGCGGGCCAGAAACCGATCACATCGCCCAGGTGCTGCACCAGGCTTCCCGCCAGGTAGATCCCCACCATGTAGAACGACCCGTGGGCAAAATTGACGATGCGCGTGACACCGAATATCAGCGACAGCCCGGCCGCAACGAGGAACAGCGTCGACGCCCCCGCCAGGCCATTCACCAATTGGACCAGCAGGCTGGAAATGTCCATCACGGTCAACGGCTGCCGCCGGGTGTCATGCCCAGGGCCCGGGTGACCGGAATCATCGGCTCAGCGGCATGCTTCAAGGCGCGGGGCGCGCCCTCTTCACCACCTCGGCCGGGGGCTGAAAACGCGCGCCGTCCAGGTACTGGTAGGCCGTCATCACGCCCTTGCCGTCCTGGTTGAGCGTCTTGCCGACGAAGGCGCCCATGGTGGACTGGTGGTCCTGCGCCCGGTAGCTGATCCGGCCGAAGGGTGTGTCGACCGTGAGGCCCTTGAATGCCGCCACGAGCGGCGCTGTGGCCGTGCCACCGGCCTTGGCGATGCCGGCGGCGGCCGACTTCACCATGCTGTACCCGACGACGGAGCCCAGGCGCGGGTAATCCTTGAAACGGGCCTGGTAAGCCTGCAAGAAAGCCTTGTGCTCCGGCGTCTGGATGCCGTACCAGGGGTAGCCGGTCACGAGCCAGCCATTGGGCGTCTCGTCCTTCAGCGTGTCGAGGTATTCGGGCTCACCGGTCAGCATGCTCACGACCGCCACGTCCTTGAACAGCCCGCGGGTATTGCCCTCGCGCACGAAGCGCGCGAGATCGGCGCCAAACAACACATTGAAGATGGCGTCCGGCTTGGCATCTGCCAGGGCCTGCGCCACGCTGCCGGCATCGACCTTGCCCAGCGGCGCGGCTTGCTCGGTGACGAACACCGCATCCGGCTGCGCGGCCAGCAGCAACTGCTTGAACGCGGCAACCGCCGACTGTCCGTATTCGTAATTGGGGTACACCAGCGCCCAGCGCTTCTTGCGCAGCTTGACCGCCTCGGGCACCAGCATGGCGGCCTGCATGTAGGTGCCGGGGCGCAGGCGGAAAGTGAACTCGTTGCCACCGTCCCAGGTGAGCTTGTCGGTGAGCGGCTCGCCAGCCAGGAAGAAAACCTGCTTTTGCCGGGCGAAATCCGCGATCGCCAGCCCGGTGTTGGACAGGTAGGCGCCTGCCAGCAGGTCCACCCGCTCGCGCGAAATCAGCTCCTCCGCCGCCCGCACCGCGTCACCCGGGTTGGCGTTGTCGTCGCGTGTGACGATCTCGAGCCGGCGGCCCAGCACGCCGCCTGCGGCATTCACCTCTTCGATGGCCAGCTCCATGCCCTTCTTGTAGGGCTCCAGGAATGCAGGAAAGGCCTTGTAGCTGTTGATCTCCCCGATCTTGATGGCATTTTGCGCATGCGTGGTGGCACTCGCAAGCAGCACGGTCGACGCAAGGATGGCGCGGTAGAGATTCAACAGTCGGTGCATGGGTGTTTCAGATCAAATTGCGGAACCGGCATTCTCCGCTACTTCTGTTGGCCAAGAGCGCATATGCATATCCGGCCCGAGGGCGGCCACGTGGGCTTGCATTGCCGTGGCGCCGCCGCAAAGCGCCGACCACTGCCTTCGCAGGAAGGTTATCGGACGTCCTTGTCGAGCATGCCTCGCGGAGCTCTTGCGCCGCGCCAATCCCAGATACCCGGAGAGCTCCCCATGACCCGCGTTCGTTACCGACTCACCGCTGCACTGGTGGCGCCAGGCTGTGCCATTGCGCCGCCCGGCGCCCACGCCTGGTGGAACAGCGAGTTCACGCAACGCACCACCGTGCGCCTGCTGCTGCGCGCCGGTGTGGACCCGCAGCGCCGGGGCAGCACCGGGCAGACCGCCCTGCACCTGGCCGCGATCGCGGGGCAGGTGGCGGTGCTCAGCGAGTTGCTGCAAACCGGAGTGTCGATCGAAGTCCTCAACCGCTCGCGCGAAACCGCGCTGGATGTGGCTGCCGCGGCCGGACAGCAGGAAGCGATGGACTTGCTGATCAAGGCGGGGGCGAATCTGGACTTGGCGGGGCGGCGGTAGGTGTAGTTTGAGCGAGTTCGTCGCATTCGGTCCTGGCGGATTGGAAGATGGCCGTGCAGCGGGACAACAAATCAAAGTGACTGAGTCCGACATGCAGCAGGCTGCAGGCTGCAGAGATGCTGGCGCAACCAGACCAAGCGGCCACTCTGGCACCTGAATAACATGGGGCGCAGTCAAGTCTTGTTTCTTGCCCCCAGGCGCTCGGTGAGCCGTTGCGCCGCTGCCGTGCGTTCCTCGCGCGAAGCCAGGAACTCCACAAAATCCACCACCTCGGCCACGCGGCTGGGGGGCAGCTTCTTGAGCCGCTCGATCAACTGGGCTTCGATGGCTGTCATTTCGTACTCCTTGAGGAACGCTGAGAGTTACACAACTTCCTGCCGATCACGTTGCCTCAGGATTACCGGATTTGCGACGCGTGGTTGCCTGAGTGTTGATGTCGTCGGCCTTAACAGCAACCAACCGGTCCATGCGCAGATTCAGGCGCTGGCAGTGTGCAACCGCAGCGTTGGAATACGCCCACAAGTCGCCTCCATGTTCGCGAACAAGTTCCTCGCGAATCGCATGAATTTCCGCAACAACAGGATCGTGCCAAGGCAGTGGCGCATTCATCATGTAGCCTCCATCATTTCAAACGGGGTGACCAGTTCCGGCATTCTGTAACCCTTGGCCGAGCAAAGCCCCCGGATTACCGGCAACCGCATCGGGTTGGCGATGTGGGTGCAGTTCCAAGTCAGCAAGACATCCATGCGATGAAACGCCGCGCAGGCTATGTGCAACGCATCCAACTGGGCTTTCACAGGCAGGCCACCGCCTTGCAAGAGGTACTGCGCCAATTCGACTATGGCGGGGTCTATGGCCAGTAGCGGTATCGAGCGAAGGCTGTCGATGCGCGCTCGCGCAGCACCGACGTTTCCTCGGCTGGCTTCTTCCACGACATAGGGGGATATGAACGCGTCCACGCTTTCCAGCCGGGTGTTCCACCACGCTTGCGTCACTTGCTGGCATGCCGCCTTCAACGCGTCCGAGCTGAGTCGCGCAGTCAGATAACTGATGACTGAGGTTTCAAGATAGACGCGTGGCTTCATGCAGCTACTTTAGCGGAATTGGATGCCCGGGCAGTGACTCACCCGGCTGGAGTGCGGAGCCCAGCCGTCGGTCGGCTTGAACCGCAAACCGACGGCCGCCAGGGTAATGGTGGCCACTATCTTTTACCGGACCCTGATCGCCCGACAATGCCGACCACTTCTCCCGGCCGCAATGACAGCCGAGACGAGCAGATTCGTGTCGAGGACGAAGCGCACCGTTCAGGTGCCTTGCTTGTTGCGCCGCTCTTGCCGTGCTGCTTGAATCTCGTCCTCGATCTCGTCGTCGGACACCGTCGGCAGCTTCAGTGCATCCAGCCTGGCCAGCCCCTCGGTGAGCCGTTGCGCCGCTGCAGTGCGTTCCTCGCGCGAGGCCAGGAACTCCACAAAATCCACCACCTCGGCCACGCGGCTGGGGGGCAGCTTCTTGAGCCGCTCGATCAACTGGGCTTCGATGGCTGTCATTTCGTACTCCTTGAG
>CAMAWD010000151.1 GCA_945861785.1 Rhodoferax sp. OV413
CCGGCGGGCTCAGCGAGTCTGCCCGAAGAGAAGCGCAGCTTCAGTGCCGAGTTTGCAGGCTCGATTTGGTATGGCGATGTGATGCACGGCCCCCGCTTGCCGATCCAAGGGCAACTGCGCAAGACCTATTTGGTGTCCTTGATCGATGAGGCCTCGCGCCTGGTGGAGCACAGCGCGTTCTGCCTGGGCGAGACGGCGCTCGATATCGAGGGGGTGCTCAAGCAGGCCCTGCTGCGCCGTGGCGTGCCCGTAAAAATTATCGCGACCTCTGCCTACGGGCGACTCGCACACCCCCAGAGTGTCTTTCATGATCGGGGGTGTGTCGACCCCGACGCATGAAAGTTAGGCAGTGCCCGCAATCGACCTTCTCCGCTCCGTCCACATGTTGAGGCACGCTCGGCCACGAATTGCATGTATGGAGCCTCGAATTCATACGATGCGATGAACGCATCTCGGCGTCGCCACCTAAACTCCCCACCATGCCCTCCTTCATCCCCTCAACCATTCGCCGCTACCGCAACCAGCGTCGCCTGACTCTGGAAAACGTCTCGGGCATTGCGGGCATGTCGGTGCAGCACCTGTCAGAGATTGAGAGCAGCAAGCGCGACCCGCGTTTGTCTTCCATCGAGCGCATTGCCGATGCGATGGAACTTGCCGTGATGCTGGTGCCAGAACACATGGCACCTGACATTCGCCGGTATATCGCATCCCAAGGCCGGGTGTTCACATCCACGCTGTCAACCAAGGAAACCAGCCATGACGACCCAGCTTAGTTTTTCGGTAGATGAGCAACTCGACGACGAGACCGACAAGCCAATTCAATACGGCAGGTTCTCCCGAGATTGGGCCGAAGAAGAGGAGCTTGACGAGCTGATCGACAGCCTGGAAGAAGTCCGCATCAGCCACAAACAGGGCCTGCTGCGCGCGCAAAAGCTACTGGTCAAGTTCCCCGGCCAGCTGGAGATTCAAAACTTCATCGCCAATCGGCTGTGGAGCCTTGAAATGCGCGACGAATCCACCGACGTACGCGAAAAAGCCTACCAGCAGGCTACTACCCTCATCCCGCCCGGCTTCAAAGGCCAGATTTCATGGGGGGAGGTGGACAACCGCTCCTTCTTGCGCATAACCCACGGCTATCTGCTGGGGCTGATGCACCGGGGTGACGGCAAGGCGGCCAAAGCCCTGGCCAAAAAGCTGCTGGCCTGGTGCCCTGCTGACAACCTGGGCGTGCGCATGCTGTTGGGCGACATCAGCCTGATGACGGGCGACACCCAAAGTGCCATGAAAAGCTATCTGAAAGAAGCCGCAGATTCACCAGCGCACTGGTACCAGGCGGGCCAAATTGCGTTTCGTGAGGGGGATTTTGTGGGCGCCTGCACCTATGTGCGCCGGGGCATTGCGGCCAACCCCTACATCGCCGAAGGGCTCACCGGCCGCACAAAGATTAGCGAGCACCTGTACTGGCATGCCAGCACCCGCAATGGCCCGGACTGGGCGGCAGACTACTTGCGAGCGCCAGTGTGCAATTGGTCAGCGCAAGAAATCGACTTTGTTGACTGGGTGTTCAACTCAAGCGCAGTGCTGCGTGAGCGGGCCTGCCTGATGGAGCAGCATGAAGGGTTGACGTATGAGCGAGACGCTCTGCGCAGAGAGCCTTTTGCCCTGCGCAGTTCATACGTCGTCAACGGGTTGACCGATGACTTGTCCATAGCGATGGTAAAAAGGATTCAAAACCGCTGTGGAGCAGAAATCTGGCCTTGGGAACGCGGAGGACTTGCACAGTCAACATAGGCGGATCGGATATAAGCGCTACAAATAAAGAAGCTACTCACGCAGGCTGAATAAGCGCTAGAGGCATAAACATTAAAAACTAATTGGAATCTTACCCGGATTAACACTATGGGTACTGCTGGCGCGAATGCAATACGCGAAGCACGCTTATTGCGTCACGCTCAACGCGATAAACGACGATGTAGTTTGGGTGGGCTACGATTTCCCGGCATCCAGGATACCGGTCACTCTGTCGGTATAAATAGGGGTGTTCTGCAACAGGTAAAACTGCCTCTTGCAGCCGTTGCCGCATACGTCGCGCAGCTTGGATGTTGCGCGTAGCAATATATATAACGATTGTGGCTAAGTCAGAACGGGCGCTGATTTTCCAACTGATGGGCAATATCAAATTTTCTGCCTCGACTCAATTTCGTCAATGATGCCATCCATTTCTGCCATCACCTGATCGTGAGGAATGCCCGGGCGTTGATCGTCAATAGCCTCTTGCACCTTGGCGTAAAACCACCGGTCGTAACTGGATGCAACTTCTTCGGTGTCAAATTCGAAAATTCGTGAATCAAGGACGGCTGTGTTCATGTTTTCTCCTGTGCGTATCATCTAACAGCATGGCACCGTCAACGTCAAATTGTTGCTTGACTTCGAGCATGAACGTCTGGGTGGCATTTGGCACAACGGTTCAAGCGAACGCTGCAATTTATTCATGGTGCTTCGCCATGATACGTTAGTACCCCCGCCCGGTGCGTCCGCCCACCACCCACATTGCTGCCGCGGTGCGGGATGTGTGGTGCTGGGACATGACCTACCTGCCTGCGGTCGTGATGGGGCGCTGATATCACCTGTACCTGATCCTGGACCTGTACAGCCGCAAGATCGTGGGCTGGGAGGTGCACGACAGGGACGACTCCGCACACGCCATTCACCTGGTCAAACGCACGGCGTTGGCCGAGGGCATTGCAACCATGGCGACCAAGCCTGTGCTCCATGGTGACAACGGCGCCACCCTGAGGGCCACCACGGTGATTGCGATGCTCAACTGGCTGGGCGTGAAGCCGTCGTACTCCCGCGCCCCCGGGTGAGCGCCTACGCCGAGAGTCTGTTTCGCCCCGCCAAGTACCGCCCGGAGTTTCCGGCCAAAGGCTTTGCCGATCTGGATGCGGCGCGCTCCTGGGCGGCGGCATTCGTGCGTTGGTACAACCATGACCACCGCCACAGCGGCATTCGCTACGTGTCACCGGCGCAGCGCCACACGGGCGAGGATCACGCCTCCTGGCGGCACGACACGCGCTGTACCTGCAGGCCCGCGCCTTGAAGCCGGCACGCTGGTCAGGAAAAACACGCAGCTGGGATCCCATTGGCGCCGTCACGCTCAACCCCGAGCGCGATTGCGTCATCAAGGCCCATTTGGAGAAAGTTATTCAGCCGATGGCCGCATAAATGAGGCGACAACTACCTTGACGCGCGCCGCGTATGAGCGAGACGCTCTGCGCAGAGAGCCCTTTGCTCGGCGAAGCTCATACGTCGTCAACGAGTTGACCGATGACTTGTCCATAACGATGGTAAAAAGGATTCAAAACCGCTGTGGCGTGGAAATTTGGCCGTGGGAACGAGCAGGGTTTACGCGCTCAACATCGCCGGATGGGATGTAAGTGCTACAGGCTCGTCTCGGCGCACGCCCATTGGTACGCTAGTTCAACCAGCTCGGTCATTGTTGCCAGAGTCATGCTGACAAATGATATTTCTTCGTAGCGCAAAATAACCGCAAATGGATTAAGAACACTGAACTGGTCCGGTGGGAAAGGCATCGACACTTGATGTTGCAAAAGCAGGTCCACCAATTCGTCCACATCATGCGTTCTGCGAAACACAATGCCGTGGTAGGAAGCAACGGCCTTGAGACATTTCTCAACAACTTGCTGGGCAAAGAAACCTGTAGCCGAAATATCCACTTCCGGGTGGCCGGCTAAGGCCTTAAACGATGTTTTGTCACGCTTGGCAAGTGCCAACAACCTGGCGGCCTGATCAGTGGGGTGTTGCATATAACAGCTTACCCTCCCGCAGCGCCCAATAGACGGCGCTAGCGCATGAGCTTTGATGCATGGCAATTTCGGCTTGCGAATACACCAACACATCCACCGGTATCTTCAATGGTCGCAGTACCTGCCGAAGGCGCACCATTTCATTAAATTTGTCATGAGGCTCAGATTCAATAACCAGAAAATCCACATCCGAGTCTTCCCTGGCATCACCACGCGCATAGGAACCAAACAGAATGACCTGCGCAGGTTTGGCTGCCTCACCTAACAGCAGTGCGGCTTGTTGAATGGTTTGTTCTGAAATCATTTAGAACCTCTCTTGCTTTCATGGATTCCGATGGTACGTGAAGTGATGCTCCGCCATTCGCCGCTACCGCAACCAGCGTCACTTGACTCTGGAAAACCTCTCGGGCATTGCGGGCATGTCGGTGCAGCCAGGGCATATCCCCACCCAGGAGGCCAGGCGCTCAGCAGAGCCGAAGTTTTGCTTCTCCGCGCTGACTAAAGTGGACCCTGGATTTCAGACAGCAGTTTAAGAGGGACACTGTCGAAAGAAATAGGTAAATCATGAGTGTCCGCGCACAGCGCGCCAGATCGGTTGTACGGCGAAATCGGGATGGAAAACAAGGGCATTTACACAGAAGCTACAATTTTGCTTTGCCTTTTCATTCGGCATCTGATAGAGTCAAATCAGTCTGAATTTTCTTGGCCCACATCAACAAGGAAAACCCATGAATTTGCTGCCTACCCTGTTTTCCGCCGTTACCGCTCTTGCGTTGTCGGCCTCGTCTGCTTGGGCCCAGACGCCTCCGCCAGGTGCAGCTGTAGGCACGGTTACGGTAACGGCCGTCGTCGTCGGGGCAGTGGTGGTGGCTGTTGCGGTTGGCGCGGCGTCGGACAATTCGACGACCGGTACCACCGGCACGACCGGCACCAACTGATTCTTTTCCTTCCAGCCAATGGCGCCTTCGGGCGCCATTGTTTTTGGTACCAGCAATTCCTGTGTTCGCTTTTCATTTTTTGTGGCTGCCGGTGTTGGCCGCCGTGGCGTTGTCGGGGTGCGCGTCCAGCGTGGGGCCGCTGGGGGGCATCCTCTCGGCGGTAGTGTCCGACAAGCTCGGCTCCGGGCAAGGGTCGGCCATTCCCGCCACACCCAATCCCGCGTACCGGTACCTGCGGGTCGATGTGGCGGGCCGCGCGCCCGCGCTGCTGGTTCTGGGGTACCTGGATGCAGACCCGAATGGCGAGGTAGAGGTCTGGTACTCGGCCAAAGGCGAAGTCATCAAGACCCAGAACGGCCGTATTGTGGGCACGGTTGGCCTTGAGGTCGACTGGCGTGCCCTGCGCTACGGCAGCATGTTGCCGGCCTGGCCCGAAATTCCCCCGCCCGGCGCAAGTTACGCCCGATCGCGTGATGTCTTCCCCGGCTACCACTACGGGGTCAGCGAGCGTGTCGAGGTCCTGCCCTGGCCCGGCATGCCAGACGCCTCCTTGCCCCCGGCTTTGCCCGCCAAGCACGCGAGCCGCTACCGCTGGTTTCGTGAAACCGCTACCGGTGCGGCACATGCCCTGCCTCCGGCCTGGTTTGCGTGGGGTGTGCACCAGGGGCAGCCAACCGTGGTGTATTCGGAGCAATGCTTGTCGGCATCTCTGTGTCTGAAGCTCCTGCGCTGGCCGCTGCCGGAAGGCGCACTGTGAGGTTTGCACGCAGTTGCATCGCGCGGGCCGCCGCGGTGTGTGTCGCACTCGGGCCAGTTTCGCCGCAGTGGGCCTTCGCCGAACCCGGTGCAGCTGTCAGGTCGGCTGTCGTGCCTGGCGAGCGACTGAGCGAATGGCTGTTGCGCAACGCGGGGCCGGGTGCCGACACCACCGCCCTGCAGTGGCAGGTGGCTGCCGAGCGCGCCGGCCAATCGCGGCTTCGCCAGGCCGTCGTCGATGCATTGGCACAGCACCAGTTGCAGGATGCGGCCAACACATCCCTGGTCGGCCTGTCCGACTGGCTGCTCTCCTTGCCCTTGACCGGGCGGCTCACCGTGGCGATCCCCGATGCGCGGTGGCTCCAGGCTGCACCCGGCCGGGATCCGATCCTGCAGCAAGGGCACTCGGTGGTTCTTCCTGCGCGTCCCTCCACGGTTGCGGTTGTCACCGAGTCGGGTGTGCCCTGCCTTGCCACCCATTCACCAGGGGCGCTGGTGCTGCAGTACCTGCAGGCCTGTCTGGGTTACGACGGCGGCGACAAAGTCGATTGGGCCTGGGTGGCCCAGCCGGACGGGCGCAGCGCGCGTTTTGGGATTGCCCCCTGGAGCCTCGAACAACAAGACGAACCAGCGCCTGGTGCGTGGATCTGGACACCGGGCCGCGCTGCTGGCATACCACGCAGCGTGTCGGACAATCTGGCGCGATTCCTGGCCACGCAGTTGCCGGGTGAAATGCTCCCGGCCTTCGGAAAGCCGGCGGCGGTGGCTGTGCCGCGCTTGCCAGTGACCGCGCCGCGCTCGGCCCAACTGACGGCCAGCGACTGGGGTGAGATCGGCTTGATGCAGACGCCCACTGCGCGCATGGAGTCAACCGGGGCCGTGCGCCTGCACATCAGCAACGTGGAGCCCTACACCCGCGGCAATGTCATGTTGCAGCCACTCGACTGGCTGGAGGCCGGGTTCCGCTACAGCAGCATCTCGAATCGGCTGTACGGCCCCAGCATTGCGGGCAACCAGGCCTACAAGGACAAATCGATCGACGTCAAGATCCGCTTGCGCGAAGAGTCCGACACTTGGCCACAGCTTGCGCTGGGCGTGCGCGACCTCGGTGGCACTGGTCTTTTCTCTGGCGAATACCTGGTGGCGGGAAAACGCTGGGGCAACTGGGACGCCAGCCTCGGTCTGGGCTGGGGCTATCTGGGCGCGCGGGGCAATGTGCGCAACCCGTTGTCCCTGTTGGGCGCTCGGTTCGACACCCGTCCCGGCAACACCGTTGCCACCGGCGGCACGGCAAACCTGGGTTCGATGTTCCGCGGACCGCCCGCGCTGTTCGGCGGGCTGCAATGGCATGCGCCTTCCGACCCCTGGGTGCTGAAGGTCGAGCTCGACGGCAATGACTACCGCAGCGAGCCGCAGGGCAACAACCAGCCCGCAAAAAGCCCGATCAACTTTGGAGCGGTGTACCGCTACTCGCCCTTCATCGATTTCAGCATGGGGCTGGAGCGTGGCAACCGGCTTATGCTGGGCCTGACCTTTCATGGTGGCCTCGACGCGCTGTATTCGCCCAAGCTGCTCGACCCTGTATTGCCTGCGGCACGGCCCCAGGCGCCGGCACCGTTGTCGCCTGCCGGCATGGGCGCCACCGCCCAAACCCTGGAGCTGTTCACCGGCTGGGCCGTTCGCAGCCTTACCCACGTTCAGGGCAACACCACACTTGTCGCTGAAGCCGACTCGGCGGTGCATCTGCAAGAGCGCATCGACCGCGCCATCATGGTGCTGGACCGCGACGCGCCGCCCGCTTCGACACGTTTCATACTCCAATTGCAGGAACGAGGCTTGCCGATGTCGCAGGTCGATGTGGACCGCGCGGAGTGGGTGGCGCACCATACCCGCGCAGAGCCGGTGGCGTTTCGGCTGCCGACACTGCAGGTCGTGCCCGGCCAGCCCCTGCGCGCGCTTGCACCGGAGGCCGACGGCGACAAGGATTCAGTGGTCTGGCACAGCAAGCGCCCCGGGTTCAGCGCGGAATTGGCCCCGAGTTATGGCCAGACCCTCGGTGGCCCCGACGGGTTTCTGCTCTACCAACTCGGCGTGCAGGCCAAGCTGGAGCATCGGTTTTCTGACAGCACCTGGGTTGCCGGGAACTTCAACCTGCGTGTGCTCGACAACTACGACAAGTTCAATTACACGGCGCCCAGCAACCTTCCGCGTGTGCGAACGCTGCAGCGCGAGTTCATCACCTCGTCACGCGTGACCATGCCCTTGTTGCAATTGACCCACGTGGGGGACCTGGGCGGTGGCCACTATGTCAGCGCGTATGGCGGCATGCTGGAATTCATGTACGGAGGCGTTGGCGCCGAATGGTTGTACCGCCCCTGGCACGGCCGCCTGGCGTGGGGCGTGGACGTCAACCATGTGCGCCAGCGAGACTTCCGTCAGGGCCTGCAGTTTCGCGATTACCGGGTCAGCACCGGCCACGCCACCATGTACTGGGACACCGGCTGGAACGATGTGCAGGTCAACCTGAGCGCAGGCCGTTACCTGGCGGGTGATGTGGGCGCCACGCTGGACGTCAAGCGTGTGTTTGCCAACGGCGTGGCCCTGGGCGCGTGGGCCACCAAGACCAATGTGTCCGCGGCGCAGTTCGGCGAAGGCAGCTTCGATAAGGGCATCTACGTCAACATACCGTTCGACGTGATGTTGCCCCGGTCCACCCCGGGCAATGGTTCGATTGTTTATAACCCGTTGACGCGCGACGGTGGTGCGCGGCTCAGCCGCAGGTTCCCCCTGTACGACCTGACGCGCCAGCGCGACAAGCGCGCCCTGGCCTGGCGCTCCGCCAGACCAGCGGACAACGGCTCTGCCGACGACCTCAGCTACGTATTGCACGAACCCAAGCCACACGCCCTGGAAACTCTGGGCAGCACCACCGCGGCCCTTGGCCAGCAGATTGCGGACGTGCCGTCGTCTACCTGGCTTTGGCTCGGTGGGGCGGTGCTAGCGTCCAGCCTGCTCGACAAGCCCGTGGACCGCTGGGCTGCCAACCGCCAGACGCCCTCGTGGAACCGTGCCGGCACCGCTGCCAACGGCCTCACCTACGGTCTGGTTGTCGGTGCCGGGTTGTTGTACACCGGCATAGCCGGGGAGGGCGCGGCCAGTACGGGCGAAACGGCTATCAAGGCCGCCGCCTACAGCCTGGGTGCCAGCATCGCAACGCGGTACGTGATGGGTCGGTCACGCCCCACTGATGGCCTGGGCAATACACATTTCAATGGGTTCAAAAGCAGCGCATGGCAGTCCGGGTTTCCGTCGAACCATGTCGCAGTGGCGTTTGCACTGGCCACGCCCTTTGCGCAACAGCACGACATGCCCTGGTTGTACGGTCTGGCCGCAGCCACCGCCTTTGGCCGGGTGCAAAAGCGCCAGCACTGGGTGTCGGACACGGTGGCTGGTGCCGCGATGGGGTATGCCATTGGCAGCCTGCTGACAGAGCAGGGGCGTGGCGACAAGGGTATGCGCTTGAGCGTTACGCCGCAATCGGTGTCGGCAAACTGGACGTTCAAGTGATGGCCCTGTCGGGCATTCGGTTGTGCGGATGGTCCTACCGGCGCGATCGTGGTTTGGGGCGCAATGTGACAGGTCCTTTGCGCGTGTTTCGCTGACGCGGCGGTTCAGCGTGGCGGGCACCGCGCGCCATACGGGGCCCTGGCAACTGGCATAGACGCATGGGGTGACGTCGTCAACCTTCGAAAGGAAACTGCGAAAAGTCGTCTGTCCCCAGTTGGCGGAGTAGTCCAATGAACTATATTTGACCCATGAAGTTCGAGTGGGATGAGGCCAAGAGCGAGCGTGTTTGAAGGATCGAGGTTTCGACTTCGCGTATGCTGCGCGCGCATTCTTCGACCCGGATCGTCTCGTTCAGGAAGACACGCGCTACAGCTATGGCGAAGAACGTTATCAGCTGACTCGCCGCATTGAAAGTCGAGTCTATGTAATCGTCTATACGCTGCTGAATGACTCGATGTGCATCATTTCAGCACGCAAGGCAAATCAACGTGAGGTGAAGCAATATGAAAACCGTGCGCATGACGATTGACCCAGAGAACTCGGCTTTTGCGACAAGCGGCCATATCGATGCTGATCGGGTCGATTCGACCACCGAGGACGACGTCGCTCGGCAGAAGATGTCCGACGCGGCCGAAGCGATGATGGATGGGGCAAAGTTTGCACGCCGTGTCCGCAGGCGTCTTGGCTTTAGTCAATCGGAGTTTGCCAATCGTATCGGTGTCTCGTTGGACACTATTCGTAACTGGGAGCAGGGGAAGCGTTGCCCAACGGGTGCAGCGAAGGCGCTGTTGAAGGTATTGGACAAGGCCCCCGAAGCTGCGCTGGCAGCTTTGCATTGACGGCGCAATTGCCACGGTTGCCTTCCAATCTTTTGAGACCCGCGATGAGCAGGAGGTGGCTGGCTACGCAGAGTTGATGAATTTGGTGTTCAGCTCCTGGCAAGACATCCCGTTCAATGAGAACCATGTCAAGCAACTGCACCAGATCCTGTTGCGCCATAGCGAGAAAGACTCACGGCATCGGGGGCAGTACAAGACCATTAAATTGACGGGTGTCAATCGAAACACGCTCAAACTTCACTTCCGCAACTTGGTCCAACGTGGTTACTTGAATCAGCTGGGCAATGGGCGCGGAGTTTGGTACGAACTCAAGTAATGAGATTTATGAGGTCTTCATCGTTCGTTCACCAGCAGCCTTGATGTGCACCAGCAGGGCTTCGCCCTTCGCGCATTGATGAACATCCAAAACTTACACCACTCCCCGGGACATAACCAGAATCCATGGACCCCGTCAGCCTGAGCCTGCGCGATCGTGCACAGATGTCGGGCAAGCGGCTGCTGCCGGCCGATGGCCTGCCCCTCTTCGGCGGCATCCGCGACGCGGCACCTGACTCCTGGGGGCCGGAGGCCTTCAGGGCGGCCAAAGCCGTGCCTTGCACAGACTGGTAGGACTTAACGGCAGACTTTGCCATTGAAGGGCGATAGGTGCTTGAAGAACTCAAGCCGATTCCAGTCGTTGGCTGCGACGACGCTTTTGCTGTGGTGGCGCGGCCAGTTCCTCACGTATCACCTGCCGCACGGCATCGATCATTGAACGCTGCTGGATAAACGCCACCAGCGCGTCATTGATCAGGGTCTGATAGCTGCCACCCCCAGCGCGCTCAACTTCCGCACGGAAGTCATCAATCACCTTGTTGTCCAGGCGGATCGAAATTTTGGTCTTGCCTGCCTCAAGCGGGATCACAGCACCTTGCTTGGCATCTGTGAAATCAATGTCCCGGCAGGGCTCAGCGACGATTTTTTTCATACATATTCCTTTGCGGTTTGTTGGCCTTCCAAGACGAAATAAGTCGGATCCTCACGCGTCAAGGCAAAGTCGTCTTCAAGCACGGTCGC
>CAMAWD010000152.1 GCA_945861785.1 Rhodoferax sp. OV413
AGTTCTGCGGCCCGACCCTCGGGCGAGCACCACAGGGTAGTCGGCGCGTTCAGCGCCCGACCGCTCCAGTATGAGCCTCCGCCGGGCTGCGCCTGCCGCGACGCGCGCCAACGCCAACGCCCATGCCAACGCAGACCAGGCAACGAACGACCGCAATGGGCCGAAAGCGGCCAGTGGCATGTGCCCCTTGCCAAGGCATGCCTGCCGCCCTGGTGCCACTTCAGTAATAACCCAGCGGATGCTGCGCCATGTCGAGGTGCAGGCCCTTGCCGGTGTACGGGTGGGCCAATGCGACCTCCTCGTTCAGTTCCACACCCAGGCCGGGAGCCTTGCTGGGAATTACATACCCTTCGGCCCATTCGATCTTGGTCTTGAGCAGTTTGGCGTGGAAGCCGCCGAGTTGCTGGATGCTCTCGAGGATCAGGAAGTTCGGAATCGAGGCGGCGAGCTGGATGTTGGCGGCGGCCTCGATCGGGCCGCAGTACAGGTGCGGCGCGATCTGCGCGTAGTGGGCTTCGGCCATGCCGGCGATTTTCTTGCACTCCAGGATGCCACCGACGCGGCCCAACGCCGGTTGGAGGATGCTGGCGGCGCCGGTCTCGAGAACCCGCGCGAACTCGTACTTGGTGCACAGGCGCTCGCCGGTGGCGATCGGAATGCTGGTGTGGCGCGCCACTTCGGCCATCAGTTCCGGACGCTCGGGAGGTGTGGGCTCCTCGAACCACAAGGGGTCGTATTTTTCGATCCGGCGCGCCATGCGTTTGGCGCCCGACACGGTGTACTGGCCGTGGGTGCCAAAAAGGATGTCGGCCTTGTCACCCACAGCCTCGCGGATGAGCTTGCAAAAGCGCTCGGACATGTCCATGCGCTCCAGCGTGGGCTGGCGCGGGTCGAATACCGAATAACCACCGACCGGGTCGAACTTGATCGCGGTGAAGCCCTGCTTGACGTAGACCGCTGCGCGTTCGGCTGACTTGACCGGGTCGCCGTAGAAGGATGCGTCCTCGTTGTCGTCGGGATACAGGTAGGTGTAGGAGCGCAGGCGCGGATTCACCAGGCCTCCGAGCAGTTTGTACACCGGTTGGTCGAGCGCCTTGCCGGTGATGTCCCAGCAGGCCATCTCCAGCGCGCTCAGCACGCCCATCAGCGAGATGTCGGGGCGCAGCGAGAAACCTTCGCCGTAGGCACGGCGCCACAGGGTCTCGGTCTGCATCGGATCTTCGCCGGCGAACACGCGGGCGAACAGGTCCTCGGCCATGGCCGCGATGATGTGCGGGCTGAAGGTGGCTGCATAGGCCTCGCCCACTCCCTCGATGCCGCAGGCGGTGCGGATCTTGACGAACACAAAGTAACGCCCGCCGAAGCTGGGTGGCGGGTTGCCGACCACATAGGTCTTGATTGATTCGAGTTTCATAACGTGTCTCCTTCAGTGTGCAGTGCAGTCATCAGGCTTTTTGGGCCAGCAATATCGCGTCGGCGCCCTTGTGCGCGACCATGGTGGTAGGGGCGTGGGTGTTGCCGGAGGTCACACTGGGAAACACCGAGGCATCCACCACGTAGAGGTTCTCCATGCCATGCACCTTGAGTCGGCTGTCGACGACGGAAGTGGCGGGGTCGGGCCCCATCGCGCAGGTGCCGACCGGGTGGTAGCAGGTGCTGGCGCGGGCCCGGAAGTCGTCCACCATGGCGTCGTCGTCCATGGTGTGGAGCGACGGGGCGATCGGCTCGCGGATCAACCCGCGCATGGCGGCGGTCTGGCTCAGCCGCTGCACCAGACGTGCGCCGCGCAAGGCCTGGGCCACGTCCTGCGGGTGTGTCAGGTAGTTTGGCTCAATCAGTGGCGCATCCAGGACCCCGGCGCTTTGGATACCGACCCGGCCGCGGCTCTGTGGTCGGCAGGGCTGAAAACACAGGATGAAGCCGGCAAAGCTGTCCGGCACGATCTGCGTGCCGGTTTTCGATGCGGCCAGCGAGTAAGTGATCGGGTTGCAATACAGTTGCATGTCCGGGCGCGGTTGCGACGGGTCGGAGCGCACGAACCCCCCGCACTGGTTGACACTGATGCTCAGGGGCCCGCCCAGGGTGGTGACGTATTGCACGCCAACCCGCAGCTTGCCCCACCAACTGGCCAGCAGGTTGTTGAGCGTCGGCTCCGTGGCCTTGTAGTAGTAACTCATGGCCAGGTGGTCCTGCAGGTTAGCCCCCACCTGGTCCTGCGCCAGTACGACCCCGATGCCATGCCGTTGCAGCAGGGCACCGGGGCCGACCCCCGAGAGCTGCAGCAATTGCGGGCTCTGGATGGCGCCCGCGCTCAGCACCACGGCGCGCCGGGCGCGGGCGTTGTGCAGCGTGCCGCCCATGCGGTAGGCTACCCCCACCGCGCGCCGGCCTTCGAACAGCAGTTTTTCCGCCATCGCGCCGGTGTGCAGTTGCACCCGCCCGCGTTTGAGCGCCGGGCGCAGGAAAGCGTCGGCGCCCGACCAGCGCATGCCATGGCGGGTGTTGATCCGGTAGCGCCCCACACCTTCTGGCATCGGCCCGTTGAAGTCTTCGGTGAACGGCAATCCCGTCTGCTGGGCAGCCGCGAAGAAGTGGCGCTCGGTTGGGTGCAATTGCTGGCGCACATCGCTGACAAACAGCGCGCCGCCAGGCCCGGCCACTCCATCGGCATCGACCGGCCGCTCGAAACGCTGGTAGACCGGTTGCACATCGTTCCAGGCCCAGCCCGGGTTGCCCATTTGCGCCCAGTCGTCGAAGTCAGCCGGCAGGCCGCGGCAATACACCATTGCGTTGATCGAGCTCGACCCACCCACCACGCGCCCGCGCGGAAAATAAATCCGCCTGCCTTTGAGCTGCGCCTCGGGTTGGGAATCGAACTTCCAGTTCACACGCTCGTCGTAGAAGGTCTTGCCGTAACCGATCGGCATGTTGATCCACAGGCGGCGGTCGTGGTTGCCGGCCTCGAGCACGAGCACCGTCGATTGGCCGTCGGCGCTCAGCCTGTCTGCCAGCACGCAGCCAGCCGATCCGGCGCCGATCACGATGTAGTCGAACTCCTGCGCGGTCAATGGGGTCTTTCGTGAGGCGGGTGGGCCCACTGCATGCGGCCCTGGGTGTCGCGAAAGTGTAGGTCAGTTGGTTGGAGGGTGGCCCGACCCGGCGCGGATGCAATACAAATAATTGAAGCCTTGCACGGGGCCCCAGGCCTTCAGCGCCGCGCCTTTGGTGCGTCTGCGGACGCGCCGCGCCGTGGGTCCATCTTGAGCACGGCCTGCGAGCCGGCACCCATCATCACGTAGTCGGATTTGTGGCTGGTCGATTCGCCCAGTGCAACCCGTCCACCACCGGCGTAGCGCCAGATGCACAGCGCCAACAGGACCAGCACCCCGGCAAAATAAAGCATCAGGCTCTCAGGGCCCATCAGGTCCATCAAGGCACCGCCCAGCGTCGGGCCGGCGGTAGCACCCAGGCCGTGCAGCAGCAGCAGCCCGCCGGTCACCTCCAGCACCTTGTCGGGCTCCACCAGATCGTTCACATGCGCAACACTGAGGCCGTACACGGTGAACGCCAGGCCGCCGTACAACAGACCGAGAAAGATCAGCGACTCTTCGTATTCCCGGGCCAGGTAATAACCGGTTCCAGCCACTGTGGCGCAGGCCAGGCAGACCCAGAACAGCACCCAGCGGCGGTCGAAGCGGTCCGACAGATGGCCGATCGGCCATTGCATGACTGCGCCACCCAGGATGGTGGCGGCCATGAAGCTGGCAATGCCGCGTTCGCTGAAGCCCACCCCCTGGCCGAAGATGTGCCCCAGGCTGTAGAAAGCGCCGCTGAGCAGCCCCGAGGCCACGGCACCGATCACGCCAATGGGCGAGATCGCAAACAATGCGACCAACCCGAGTTTGGGGGCCTCGACCGGCTCTGGCTCGTTCACTGGGGTCAGCGTGATGGGCACCAGGGCAAACGAGAACAAGATCGACACCAAAGCAAAAGGCACGAAACCGAAACGGTCGCCGAACAAAATCAGCCACTGCCCCAGGGCCATGGCCAGGCCGCTGACCGCCATGTAGGCCGCGAACACCTTGCCGCGCTGGTCGCTGGTTGCGACCACGTTGAGCCAGCTCTCGACGACGATGTACAGGCCCACCAGGCAGACCCCGGTGACGAAACGCAGGAAACCCCAGAACCAGGGCGTGAGCCACAACACGTGCAGCAGGGGCAGGCAGGAGGCGATCGAAGCCATCGCGGCAAATGCGCGGATATGACCGACCCGGCGGATGATGGCCGGGCAGGCATAGGTGCCGTACACGAAACCGGCGAAGTAGGCCGACATGATCAGCCCGGTGACCAGGCCGGAAAAATTGGCCAGCCCGGCCTGGGCCCCGATGGCGGAGAACATCAGGCCGGTGCCCACCACCAGCAGGCCCACGCCACTGAGCAGCGACGCCAGCGGAATCAGAAGTTTGCCCACGACACGTCCTTGATTGGAAGGCGCAAAAGGTAGCACAGCCACGTGCCGTTGTTGGCAACGATCTCCACGCCAATGGAAATAATTGCACTGTCTTGGGTCGCCTGCGGTCAACAGATGGTCGTTGCGGCGCACCAGGGTGGGCGTGGGGGGCGGTAAAGTACCAACCACCGCTTGCATTGAACGAATGCCGATGACCGATCCCCTTTTGCACCATCAGGCCCGCATCGACCTGGCCGCCGCCTTCCGCTGTGCGGCGCGGTTCGACATGCACGAGTCGATCGCCAACCATTTCAGCGTGGCGCTGTCGGACGATGGCGGCCGCTTCCTGCTGAACCCGGTGGGCCGGCATTTCGCGCGCATCCGCGCCAGCGAGTTGCTGGTGCTCGATGCCACCAACCCGGCTGCGCTGCAGGGCCCGGATGCCCCCGACCCCACCGCCTGGCACCTGCACGCCGAACTGCACCAGCGCCTGCCCCACGCGCGCTGCATCCTGCACACCCACATGGCGAACACGACGGCCCTGTGCTGTCTGCAGGATTTCGAGTTCCTGATGCTCGACCAGAACGCGTGCCGCTTTTATGGCCGCATTGCCTATGACCGCGACTACAGCGGCATGGCGCTGGAGGCGTCCGAGGGCCAGCGCGTGGCGCGGCTGCTGGGCCCTGGCAAGAGCGTGTTGTTCATGGGAAACCATGGCGTGATCGTCGTGGCGCCCACAGTGGCGCAGGCGTTCGACGAGTTGTACTACCTTGAAAAGGCGGCGAAGGTGCAGGTGCTGGCGCTGTCCACCGGGCGCCCACTGGCACTGATTCCCGACCCGGTGGCGGCACTGGCGTGCGCGCAGTGGAACGATTACCCGACCCGCTTTTCAGAGCAGCATTTCAATGAACTCAAACTGATCCTGGACCAGGAAGAACCGGACTACAAGACATGAACCACAACGTCATCATCACCTGCGCCGTCACCGGCGCCGGCGACACCGTCGACAAGCACCCGGCCATTCCGGTCACCCCGGCGCAGATTGCCGCCGCCGCGGTGGAGGCCGCCAATGCCGGTGCCACGGTCGTGCATTGCCACGTGCGCGACCCGAAGACCGGCAAGGGCAGCCGCGACCCGGTGCTCTACCGCGAGGTGATGGAGCGCATCAAGGCCAGCGGTGTGGACGTGATCGTCAACCTCACCGCCGGCATGGGCGGCGACCTGGACATCGGCCCCGGCGAGAACCCGACCGCCTTCGGCCCCAACACCGACCTGGTCGGCCCGCTGGCGCGCCTGGTGCATGTCGAAGAGCTGCTGCCCGACATCTGCACCCTCGATTGCGGCACGCTGAATTTTGGTGATGGCGACCTGATCTATGTGTCGACGCCCGCCTCGCTGCGTGTCGGCGCCAAACGCATCACCGAACTGGGCGTCAAGGCCGAACTGGAGATCTTCGATACCGGCAACCTGTGGTTCTCCAACCAGATGATCAAGGAAGGCCTGCTGAAAGACCCGATCTTCCAGCTCTGCCTGGGCATCCCCTGGGGCGCACCGGCCGACACCACCACCATGAAGGCGATGGTCGACAACCTGCCCGCAGGTGTCACGTGGGCCGGTTTCGGCATCGGCCGCATGCAGATGCCCATGGCGGCGCAGGCCATTTTGCTCGGTGGCAACGTGCGTGTGGGCCTGGAAGACAACCTGTGGCTCGACAAGGGCGTGCCGGCCAGCAATGGCTCGCTGGTGGAGCGTGTCGTCAAACTGATCGAATGCATGGGCGCACGGCCGATGACACCCTCCGAAGGCCGCACCAAGATGGGCCTCAAGGCCCGCAGCTGATCCCCGCATTTTTTCGAGAGAACACAGATGGCATTCGTCACGGATATCAAGACCTTCGCCGCTTTGGGCAGCGGTGTCATTGGCAGCGGTTGGGTGGCCCGCGCGCTGGCCAACGGGCTGGATGTCGTCGCCTGGGATCCAGCCCCCGGCGCCGAAGCCGCCTTGCGCGCGCGCATCGCCAAGTGCTGGGGTGCGCTGGAGCAGCAGGGGCTCAAGCCCGGCGCCTCACAGAGTCGTCTGCGTTGTGTGCCCACCATCGAGCAGTGCGTGGCAAACGCCGACTTCATCCAGGAGAGCGCGCCCGAGACGCTCAGCCTCAAGATCGACCTGCATGCCCGGCTGAGCGCCGCGGCGCGTCCCGATGTGCTGATTGGCTCGTCCACCTCGGGCCTGTTGCCGTCCGAGTTCTACGCCAACGCGAAGAACCCCGAGCGTTGTGTGGTCGGCCACCCTTTCAACCCGGTTTACCTGTTGCCCCTGGTCGAAGTGGTTGGCGGCGCCAAGACCTCGCCCGATGCCATTGCGGCCGCCATCGGCGTGTACAAGTCACTGGGCATGAAACCCCTGCACGTGCGCAAGGAAGTCCCGGGTTTCATCGCCGACCGCCTGCTCGAAGCCATGTGGCGCGAATCCTTGCACCTGGTCAACGACGGCATCGCCACCACCGGCGAAATCGACGACGCAATCCGGTACGGCGCGGGTATCCGCTGGTCGTTCATGGGCAGCTTCCTGATCTACACGCTGGCCGGTGGCGACGCCGGCATGCGCCACTTCATGGCGCAGTTCGGCCCGGCGCTCAAGCTGCCCTGGACCAAACTCGAAGCACCGGAGTTGACCGACGGCCTGATCGACAGCGTGGTCGATGGCACGGCGGTTCAGCTGGGCAAACACAGCATCGCCGACCTGGAGCGTTACCGCGATGACTGCCTGATGGCGGTGCAGGCTGCGGTGCGCGCGACCAAGATCAAACACGGAATCGCGCTCGATGAGTGACGCGGCGGGCCTCTTGCTGGCGCCATGGCGCGGGACGGTGCTGCACGAATGGACCGACTACAACGGCCACCTGCGCGACGCGCACTACCTCGTCATCTTCAGCATGGCCACCGACGCGCTGATGGACCTGTTCGGGCTGGACGAAGCCGGCCGCCAGGCCACAGGGCATTCGATCTTCACGCTGGAGTCGCACATCAACTACTTGCTGGAGGTGAAGGAGGGCACGCCGATCGAGGTCCGCACCCAGATCCTGGGTGTGGATGCGAAACGCCTGAACGTCTACCACACGCTGCATGTCGCCGACACCGAACCGGTGCTTGCCGCGAATCAGCAGATGCTGCTCAATGTCGACATGTCGGGGCCGCGCGCCGCGCCATTCGCTCCGACGGTGCTGCCCAGGGTACAGGCGCTTGCTGCACGGCACCAGGGCCTGCCCACCCCGAAATACGCCGGCCGGTCGATCGCGCTGCCGGGCTGAGCCTGCAACCCTGCTCACCTCGTGAATCTTGCGGTGCTTCCTCGCACCAGAAGTTGAAATGGCAGCAACGACTTCTGCGCGATCGGCGCCCCGCCCATGGTGGCCAGAATCAGCGCTGCGGCGATTTGGCCGAGTTCGCGTGTCGGCAGGCTGATGGTGGTGACTCCCGGGATGATCTCGGCGGCCAGGTCGTGGTTGTCGATGCCGCAGATGGACAGGTCTTGCGGAACCCTCAGACCCTGGCGTTGGGCCTCGAGCAGGGCGCCAACCGCCAACAGGTCGTTGCCACAGAGGATTGCCGTGGGTGGCTTGGGGGCCTTGAGCAACTCCAGCAAACCGATGCGCCCACCACCCAGTTTGAGGGCCTGCTCGCTGACCTGTTCATGGGCGACGCGGTGTCCCGCCTGCGCGAGAGTGGCACGAAACCCATCGACGCGGGCACGGGCGCGGTCGTTGTGCACCGTGTACCCGGTGATCATGCCAAGTTGTTCATGACCCAGGTCGAGCAGGTGGCGCGTACCCAGGGCTGCGATGGCCTGGTTGTCAAAACCCACCGAGGGCAAGCGGTCGTCGCAGGACCAGGTGAGCAAGGTCGGTTTCCCCCACTGCCCAACGAGTTTCCAAAAATTCGGGTGGTGGTCGGTCCCCACCAGTACCAAGGCATCCACACCGCGCTGTTGCAGGGACTGCACCAGGTCCAGTTCGACCCGGGGATCGTACTCGTGGCTTGCGACCAGAAGCTGGAAACCAGCGGCCGCCAGGGTGGTCTGCAAAGCATGGGTGCTGCTGGCAAATATCGCGTGGTCCAGCGTTGGAATGACACAGCCGACGGTTTTGGTGCGTCCGGATGCCAAAGCACGGCCGGCTGCGTCGGGCACGTAGCCAAGCGCCTGGATGGCGTTGCGGACCAGCGCGAGCGTCGCTGGGCGCACCCGGTGTGGCAGCGACAGCGCACGCGACACGGTCGCGGTAGACACGCCCGCGGTTTGCGCGACGTCTTCCAGGCGGACACCTTTTTTCATGGAAATCAGGAAATATTCAATCCAGCTTGTGCAAGCGCTTGCAGTACGTCGGTGCCCTGATACGGGGGTTTTTGTAGGTGCTTTCCCTTATTCTATAGAGATTTATCTGCCAGCACCTTGACGACCTAAAGTACTGAAAGGCAAAATTGCTGCAAGCGCTTACATTTGATGATTCAGCCATTGCCCTCGTTTGCCCAGTGACGACCGCACCCCCATCGGCGGGCGAGCACCTGGCGCACCAGATGCTCGCCACGCAAACCTAATTCATAGCGGAGAACACTTTGACTGTTCATTACCTTAAAAGGGCGGAAAAAACGCCCGACACAGAGACCGCCACCGCCCAGCAGGTGGTGACCGAGATGCTTGCTGCCATCACAACCGGCGGCGAAGCGGCAGTGCGCCATTACGCCAAGACGCTCGACAAGTGGGAGGGCGATTTCATCGTGACACGTGCGCACCTGGACGCCAATGCCGCCCAGGTGCCCGCAGGTGTCAAGGCCGACATTGACTTTGCCATCAAACAGGTGGCCGACTTTGCACGCGCGCAAGCCCAGTCGCTGACCGAGTTCCAGACCGAGCTGCACCCCGGCGTGACCGCCGGTCAGCGTGTCGTGCCGGTGAACGTGGCCGGCTGTTATGCACCTGCGGGTCGTTACGCGCACATTGCGTCGGCCTACATGGGCGTGGCGACCGCCAAGGCGGCCGGCGTCAAGACCATTTTGGCGTGCTCCGGGCCGTTTCGCGGCGGGCCGATGCACCCCTACATGATGTATGCCTTTGACCGGGCGGGGGCCGATGTCATCATGACGCTCGGTGGTGTGCAGGCCATCGCCACCATGGCCTTCGGATTGTTCACCGGCAAGCCGGCGGATGTGATCGTGGGGCCGGGCAACAAGTTTGTCGCGGAGGCAAAACGCAGCTTGTTCGGCAAAGTGGGCATTGACGTGTTCGCCGGCCCCACCGAGGTGGCCGTCATCGCCGACGAGACCGCGGACGCCGCCATCGTGGCCAGCGACCTCGTGGGCCAGGCCGAGCATGGCCACGAATCGCCGGCATGGTTGCTCACCACCAGCGAGGTGCTGGCGCGCGAAGTCATGGCGCGTGTACCGGCCCTGATCGACGCCCTGCCGCCGACTGCCAGGGACGCCGCTGGCGCGGCCTGGCGTGATTACGGCGAGGTGATCGTGTGCAGCACCCGCGAGGCGGTCGCGGAGGTGTCGGACCGTTATGCGCCAGAGCACCTGGAGGTGCATACACGCGACACCGACTGGTGGCTGCAACGTCTGACCTGTTATGGCTCGCTGTTCCTGGGCGAGGAAACCACCGTGGCCTACGGTGACAAGGCCAGTGGCCCCAACCATATCTTGCCGACCAAGGGCGCAGGCCGTTACTCCGGTGGTCTGTCGGTGCACAAGTTCATGAAGACCCTGACCTGGCAACGCATGACACGCGACGCGGCGCGCGACATCGGCCTGGCCACCGCGCGAATTTCAAGGCTGGAGGGCATGGAGGCCCACGCCCGCACGGCCGACGATCGTCTGGCCAAGTATTTCCCCGGGCAGGACTTCGATCTGGGCGAGCCCGTCACGGTATGAGCGCCGCACTGCCGCCCGAAGGTACGCCATGAGTATTCAATCGCTGTTCAACCTGCAGGGGCGCACTGCGTTGGTCACGGGCGGCAACTCCGGCATCGGCGAGGCGATGGCAACCGCGCTCGGGCTGGCTGGCGCCCGCATCGTACTGATGGCGCGGCGCCCTGATGCACTGGCGCAATCCGCCGTGAAGCTTCGCGCACAAGGTGTGGATGCGTCGTTCCTGCCATGTGATCTGGCCGACATCGATGCAACCCGGGTCGGGGCCCGGGCAGCGCTCGACATGGGCCCGGTCGACATCCTGGTCAATGCGGCCGGGGTGAACCTGCGCCAGCCGTTTGAAGACGTCACGCCGCAGTCGTGGCAGACCCAGATCAACCTG
>CAMAWD010000153.1 GCA_945861785.1 Rhodoferax sp. OV413
TGTCGGCAAGGCATGGCCAACATCAGGGTCAACCCTGAGACCCCAGTCCAATCCTGCGCGCCGTGAACGTTCAAAGACCTGTCAACTCGCCAGCCCCGAGCCTCCAGACGCCCAGATTGCGCGCTGAATCCGCCCAGACTTGCGTACTTTGGCCCTCTGCGGGCTCGGCCGGGAGCTTTTTTAGGCCCTTTCTTGGGGCGTCCTATGGCGTTTGAAAATCCTATTCTCCGTCGCGCGATCCTAAGCTTTGTGAGGCCACTTCTTTGACTTCGGTTTGAGAGCAGGATGCACTGGCACGGAGCTCTCCGAGATTTCCTCCAGCCACTTGCAAAATGCCTTTGCGCTGGAGCTTTGTTGATTGCGCACTACTTGCCAATACGAAGCAGTCGGTGCTTCTGGCGCGGGAGACATCTCCACGAGAGTTCCCTGCGACAAGGAGTCCAACGCGAGCATACGCGGACACACTGTGACAGCTGCTCCCGATTCCACGAGCGAAAGTGCAGCGTGAAAACTGTCAACTTCAACCAAGGCAGGCACAATCCCTTTGCCCTGCCGCAATGACGTCATCCAATTGGCATACATCGCGTCGTAGTTGATGACGGTTGCGATGCGAACTCGCTTGGATTCGAGATCAGCACGCAGGGTTGAACCTTGGTTTGGCGCGGCAACTGCGAGCATTGCACCGTCGCCAAAGCGCACCAGCCCGGCGCCAGCAGGACCTTGACGCAAAAACAATTCGATGTCGCAGCGCAATCCAAAGGCGTCAGTGCGCCGAAGTACCGTGCTCATCCTGAGCATGATGTCCGGATGACGTCGGCAGAAATCCGGCAACCTGGGAATCAACCATCGGTTGGCCAGGCTGGTGTTGCAAAGCAGGAAGAGTTCTTGGGAGTCATGAACCAAATACTTCGACAAAGCACGATCGATCTGACTCAACCCCTCGACCACCTCGTTGTAAAGCTCGGCGCCAGCGCCAGTGACGGACACTCCGCGCGGCTCGCGCTGCAATAGCTGTACACGTAATCTGCTCTCTAGTGCTTTGATTTGCTGACTGACGGCGGCCTGGGTTAGTCCGAGTTCAACACCAGCCAATGTGAGGCTTCCGCAGCGCGCCGCAGCTTCGAATGTTCGGATCCAGGCAATGTGTGATGTCATACCTATAAATTTCTTTATGCAGCCATGCTTATTATATTTGTTTGTGAGGATGACCTACCGACGCCAAACTCCCGAGCCATGAGTAACAGTTTCAATAAATCACGGCAACCTGTTGGCGCGCGCGATTCAAATCGCCCCCTTAACCTGCTGGTGATCATGGCCGACGAACACAGGCGCGACGCCATGGGTTGCATGGGGCACGCGCATGTTTTGACGCCGCATCTAGATGCGCTTGCAGCCCGCGGATCGCTGTTCACCAATGCCTATACCCCATCGCCAATCTGCGTATCGGCACGGGCAGCCCTCGCCACGGGAACATATGCCCACCGCAGCGGACACTGGGACAGCGCGGCTCCATATGCTGGTACGCCCAGAAGCTGGATGCATGCGGTGCGCCAGACCGGGTCCGATATGGTTTCGATCGGCAAGCTGCACTTTCGTTCGGGCAAAGACGATAACGGTTTCAGCCAAGAGATCTTGCCCATGCACGTATTGAATGGTGTCGGATGGACGGTTGGGTTACTACGCCAAAGTCCCCCTCCGTTTGACGCCGCGGCGGAGCTGGCGGCCGACGTGGGGGCCGGATCCAGTTCCTACACCGACTATGACCTTGCCATTGCCGACTCAGCAGAGAAATGGTTGGCCAAGTCTGAGCGCCAAACCAAACCATGGGCGGCCTTCGTGTCCTTTGTCAGCCCGCACTATCCACTGCGGGCGCCACCGAGGTTCCTGGATCTTTATCGCCCGGGCGAGATGGATACGCCTATCGCCTACGCGCGGCGTGAACGGCCGACCCATCCAGAATTACAGTCGTTGGCCAGATATTGGGACTATGACCGGCATTTTGATGATAGGACCATGCGAGAGGCCAAGGCTGCCTACTTCGGCCTGGTGACGTTCGTCGATGACTGTGTTGGTCGCGTGCTTTCCGCATTGCAGAGCACAGGGCAAAACGACAACACCCTGGTGGTCTACACCTCGGACCACGGTGAAATGCTTGGCGACCACGGCTTCTGGACCAAGTCGGTAATGTACGAGGCAGCGTCCGGTGTGCCATTGATCGTTGCGGGTCCCGGCATTCCCGTTGGCCGCATTGTTCGAACCGCCAGCTCCTTGCTGGACGTTGCAGCCACCGCCGCGGAAGTCTTCCAAGCTCCTGTCCCTTCCGACCAGGGCGCCCTCCCGGGTCTGTCGCTGCGTCATCTGGCAACACAGGCTGATGACCCGGACCGAACAGTGATGAGCGAGTACCACGACGGCGGTTCATCGACCGGATTTTTCATGATCCGCTGGCAGCAGTGGAAGTATGTGCACTACGTCAATCTGACGCCGCAAGTGTTCAACCTGTCCAAGGATCCCCAGGAGTTGCTGGACGTGGCCAGCAGTGACGATCCGGTCGTGGTGGCTGCGCTGGCCGAAGGACGAAGGCGCCTGGGCGCGATTTGCGATCCCGACGCAGTCAACGCTCGCGCATTCTCCGACCAACTTCGACGAATCGAAGAGTTAGGCGGCGCACAGGCGTGCGGTTCCACCGCTTTCAATCACACTCCCGTGCCCACCGAAGTCAATTGATCGGACCACGACACGTACCCGGAACCATCCTCAGCCCGAGCCCTCAACCCAATGGAGAACCAACCATGACCAACACCCACGATATTTCAGACAAGCTGATGGCGGTCGACCGAAGGCATTTGATCGGAGGCGTGGCCGCGCTCGGCCTTTTCGCTGCGCTTGGCTCGCGAGGGGCATTGGCTCAGGAAGTACCCAAGAAGGGCGGGACCCTGAGGCTAGGCATGGCCGGTGGCAGTGCATCTGACAGTCTGGATCCTCGCACCTATGCCGATTCGATCGCAAACGCCTGCGGTGCGATGTTTTGGAACTTTCTCGTCGAGATCGATGACAAAGGCGCCGCAACCCCGGAACTGGCGGAGAGCTGGGAGTCCAAGCCAGGGGCGGTTGAGTGGATATTCAACATCCGCAAGGGAGTCACATTTGCGTCAGGCAAGACACTGGATGCCGACGATGTCATCTATTCCATCAACCTGCACCGTGGCGAAACAAAGTCGCCAGCCAAAGTAATCCTTGCCCCGATCAAGGAGATGGTGAAGACCTCACCGAACCAGATCAAGATCGTGTTGTCGGCGGGCAATGCTGACCTGCCCTTCGTGTTGTCCGATAACCACCTGATTGTGGTACCTGCTGGTACGACTGATTTTTCTAAAGCAGACGGGACGGGCGCTTTCACTCTCGCGGATTGGCGGCCGGGGGTTCGGATCGTGGCGCATCGCAAGCCCGGCAAATACTGGAAGCCCGATCGCGGTAACTTTGACACCGTCGAGATCCTCTACATTTCCGATTCTAGTGCGCGCACCCAGGCGTTGGTTACCGGCCAGGTCGATGCGATCAACCGCGTCGATCCAAAAACCGCTGTACTTCTTCAGAAGAACCGCGCGATCCAGATCTCGCGGACAAAAGGAGGTGGCTTTCGGTACTGCTTTGAAGCCCAGACTGACAAGGACCCATACAAGAATCGAGATCTGATGTTGGCGCTGAAGTACGGCATTAACCGGCAGACAATCATCACGAATGTCTTCTCGGGCTTTGCGATTTTGGGCAATGACCACACCATTGGTCCGCTCACTAAATATTACGACGCGAAACAGAAGCAACGCACCTATGACCCCGACAAGGCGAAGTTTCATTGGCGTAAGGCTGGGTTCAACGGGCCAATCGAGTTGCAGGTCTCCGAGGGCGCTTTCATCGGTGCCACGGACTCGGCAGTAGTCTTTCAGGAGTCTGGGAAGGCACAAGGAATCAATTTGGACATCAAACGGGTTTCCGGTGATGGCTACTGGTCCAATGTCTGGAACAAGGTCCCGTTTTGCGCCGCCTTCTGGAGCAGTCGTCCAACGGCCGACCTGCAGCTGTCGCTGACTTATATGTCTGACGCCAAGTGGAACACCACCCGCTACAACAATCCCCGCTTCGACAAGCTTGTGGTGGATGCACGCGTGGAATTGAATGAGGACAAGCGTGCCGCCATGTATGCCGAGTGCCAGGGACTGCTTGCCGAAGAGGCTGGCATGCTCTGCTTCGCGATTGGCGATCAGATGGACGGATGCTCCACCAAAGTACAGGGATTGGCACCACATCCGCGTTACGAGCTCAACGACCAGCGAATCGCCGAAAAGGGTTGGTTTGTCTGAACCCCATGCCCCGGAATATGAACGAATGACAAATCAAGCAATGGCCACGAAGCATGGGACGGGTGGAATTGATGAGCACTCACTGAGAGTCGATCTGGCCGCCGCTTTCCGACTCGCTGCGCATTTTGACTGGCATGAGTCCGTAGGGAATCACTTCAGTGCAGCGGTCAGTGAAGACGGCCAGCAGTTTCTATTGAATCCGAAAGGCAGTCATTTCTCTACCATCTGCGCCAGCGAGCTGATCCGCTTGCATGCGGAGGACGACTCGGTTCTCGAAAAGGAAAAAGCCCCGGATTCATCGGCTTGGTGCGTCCATGGATCGCTCCATCGTACCTTACCGCACGCACGGGTGATCCTGCATTGCCATCCCCCCTACGGGACGGCACTGTGCGCGCTAAAGAATCCTGCGCTATTGCCCATAGACGGCAATACAGCAAGGTTCTATGGGCGTCTCGCAATTGACCTTGACTACGGCGGCATATCTGATCAGCGGCAGGAGGGTGCCAGGCTTGCCAAAAAAATGGATGGACACATAGCGATGATGATGGGCAATCACGGTGTATCCGTGGTTGGCGACACCGTCGCCGAGGCCTTCGAACTGCTGTACTTTCTGGAAAGGGCGTCCAAAACGATGGTGTTGGCCTATTCCACCGGCCAGCCACTTAATACGATGAGCCCGGAACTTGCGGAAAAAACTGCCCGAGGGTGGGATGCCTACCGCTTCATGGCGACTGACCACTTCGCGCATCTAAAGGCTATGCTCGATCGAACAGATCCCACGTATCGAGACTGACAGCAGGTCAGCACTAAACAAGGCATGCGGCAAGTTGAAGTCATGCGTCACCATCACGCCGCAAAATTGTGAATGACTGCTTTTGTAGGATGGTCGCGTTCGAACGGCCGTCGCCTTCTGGCGGCTGCACTTTGAAACCAGTCATTGGAATGACCATTTCGCGATCGATCGTATGACTGGAACTGGTCGGGAAGAGCCGGCCGCTAAGGGCTCTCTCGATTTATTCGAAGACCACGTCTCGCGGAATTCAGCGGCGCGATCAGCCTGTCGATGCGCCCAAAGCGCAGGTTTATCTGTGGTTGTGGATCCAGGCTGAGACAGTCGCCCCACTTCAGTTCGTGGCGATGATCGCCTCTGCTTGCCTGCAACGCACATTCAAAGAGGGGCAACTGTGGTTTGACGATACGCACGGTGAGCTGCGCTGGACCGTTGGGTCCACCGTGCCGTTGATCGCCGAAGCATCCAAGGCATTGCCCGGGCCCCTGGTGTATCTGCACCTGAGCTGAACCGCCTGCGCCATCAATAGGGGTCCTGAACGCCGCCGGGCCAATCGCGATAGGCCACCTCAAAACACGCCATTCCCGCTGGGCCGGCCTGGCGCCCACTCCTAAGCTGAGCGCATCTTTCGGACATGGAATCTTGCACCATGCGCACAGGCCCCATTCGACCACTCCAGCTATTGGCCTATTTCCGTCGCATCGAGGCATTAGAGCGGGATTTGCAACAGGCGCAACGCTTGCTTTACCAGGACGATTTGACCCCACTCCTGAACCGGCGAGGATTCCGGCGCACCTGCGATCAGTGGTCGGCGTGTGGCGAGGTCAATGCCCGGACCTGCTGCGTGATGATGGACCTGGACGACTTCAAGTCCATCAACGACCAATATGGGCACCCGATGGGTGACGCCGCGCTGCTGCATTTCTCCAGGACATTGATGCAGCACATGCGCCAGGCGGACGCGATGGCACGACTGGGCGGTGACGAGTTTGCCCTGGTACTGGTCAATACCTGCGGCACCGATGCGCTGGGCGTACTCGAACATCTGCAAAGGGTGTCGGCCGCGTCCCCCCTGGCGTTCCACGGAAAATCGGTGCGCCTGCGCTTCTCAGCCGGTATTGCGGACCGACGGGCTGAAGAATCTTTGTCCGATGCCCTGGTCCGCGCCGATGCCGCCTTGCTGGACGCCAAACGCTGTGGCAAGGCATTGGTCAGATTGCACATGGCACCGGAGCGCTCCGGGGTCTGATTGCGCTTGGTGGTGCCGAAAAGGTGTCCGCAACGATCCGTGCCAACCGATGTTGGATGCCGCAACTGTTGTGTCGCCACCTGAAATTCACCTGTTTCCGCAGATTTGTAGGTGGCAATTCATCAGAGACTCTTGCTCCCGCGTTCCCGTGAAAGCAAACTGATCCAGCATCTTGGCCTTTGGCCAAAGCGCGCTCGTCTGAGCGCTCCTGAGTCTGCTCAGGCGTTGCGGTCGTTACCCGCCTTGAATGTCTGCGCAGCGCCTCGCTGCTGCCATCCGTGCCGGGGTCCTTGCCCCGGCTTGCGCCGTCCGCCCGCTGTGATCTGACAGCAGGCTATCGCCTTTTCTGTTAGTAGCCCTTTGAGCCCGCCCAGCTTCACTCGAAGCCCGCAGTGCTCACCTACATGCACGGGTCGTTCGCGACCCTCTTATCCATTCCCAACCGGGGAGCACTCCTCCCCGCCGGGTGGTTGTGTTCCCCAATTCTTTTTGGAGAACACCAATGGCACGCTTTACCGCGCCTTCTTTGTGGCTGCCCGGATTCGATCCCGTATTGCCCGAGTCCCCTGCCCTTGTCATCCCGCCCGAACCAACAGGCCCAGAACTGGCCTCCTCTGCTCTGGAAATCCCAATCGAGGAACCAGCAACAGAACCAGCGCACCAGCACGCCAACTGGCGTGTGGTCACCGGCACAGAAGAACCTGTGGTCCGCAACCTGTGGCCTCCGCTGACCCGTTCCGATCTGCATGACCTGGGTGGACGCGTCAGCAAATTCGAGGCCAATCTGGCCGCGATCAATGTGCTGCGCCAGATCGAGGACGGCAACCGCGCTGCCACGTCGGACGAGCGCCGCACACTGCTGCGCTACACCGGTTGGGGCGGATTACCCGCGAGCTTCAATGTGGAAGCAAAAGATGGACCGTGGGCGGATCGTGCGCTGCAATTGAAAACATTGCTGAACCCGGCCCGGTACGAATCCGCCCGCGCGTCCGTCAATAACAGCCACTACACCGAGGTCCACGTGATCGAGGCCATGTGGCAGGCCGTGCAACGCTTCGGCTTCACGGGCGGACGCATTCTGGAGCCTGCCGCCGGCATAGGTCACTTTATCGGCGTCATGCCGGCCGCCATCGCTGAGCACAGCACGGTCACGGCAGTCGAGATCGATCTGCTGTCCGGGTGCATCTTGCACAAGCTATATGCACCCGGGGGCGTTGACGTGCGTATAACCGCATTCGAAAAGACCGCCCTCCCCGACAACTGGTTCGACCTGGTGATCGGCAACGTGCCGTTCGGCAAGTACCAGGCCGCGGATATGAGCAACCGGGCCTATGCCCGCTTCAGTATCCACAACTACTTTTTCGGCCGCGCGCTCGACCTGGTGCGGCCCGGTGGACTGGTGTGTTTGATTACCAGCAGCTACACCATGGATGCAACGGACGCCGGCGTGCGGCACTATCTCTGCGCACAAGCACAGCTGTTGGGCGCCATCCGGCTGCCCAAAGGCGCCTTTGCCGGTATCGCGTCTACCGATGTGCAAACCGACATCCTGTTCCTGCGCAAGCGCCGGCGCGCAGAAGACGCCGATGGCACCTGGCTCAAGCTGCAGTTGGTACCAGACACGCTGCGTGACCCGCAGTGCCATGCGAAGTACCTGCAGATCAATGCCTGGTACGCCAACCATCCGGAGTTCTGCATTGGGCGCATCCGGCAGGAGAGCAATGGTTTTGAGGAGGTTCCCGTAGCCGTATTCGACGGCGACCTTGAAACCGAATTGCCGAGACGCATTGGGTTGCTGCCTTCAGATGTCTACCGACCGTTGGAGCGCAAACGAGTCGCATCGCGCGTCGCGGTGCCCGCCCAAAGCGGAGCGCGTCCGGGCAGTTACCGCCTCCACCAGGGGCGGGTGCACCGGGTCGAGGGTAGCGAGATGGTGGATGTCCACGACCAACTCAATGCAACGCAGCGGGCCAGAATCATCGGCATGTGCGCGATTCGCGAGTACGCGCGTGCCTTGCTGGAGGCGCAGCTGTCAGAAGGTAACGACGGCCAACAGGGGCATCTGCGGGCCATGCTCAACGGCACTTATGACCGCTTCGTCGCGAAATACGGATGCCTTAGCACGCGCGCCAACGCCCTGGCGTTCCGGCGGGACCCGGACTACCCGTTGTTGCTTTCGCTGGAGCACTACGACGAAGAGACAAACACTGCAAAGAGAGCGACGCTGTTCACAAAACGGACGCTGACCCGTGTGGTGGAACCGACAACGGCGGGAGATCCGGTAGAGGCGCTGGCGGCATCCATCCAATGGCGTGGCCGGGTCGATCCTGTCTACATGGCCGGGCTGCTTGCAGCACCCGAAGACGCTGTGATCCAGGCGCTATATGAGGAGGGACAGATTTTCCGCGACCCGGCCGATGGTGAATGGAAAACCGCCGATGACTATCTGTCGGGCAATGTAAAAGCGAAGCTCAAACAGGCCGCGTTGTCCGGCAGCGCCTACCAGCGCAATATCGACGCACTGGAGCAGGTGCAACCGCAAGACCTGCCGCCAGCCGCCATCGAGCCGCGCCTGGGTGCGGTGTGGATTCCGGCCATGGACGTTGAGGCGTTTATCCGGGAGGTATTGGAACTCAAGGACTGCCAGGTCGCCTATTCGGCACAGGCAGGCGCCTGGTCGGTGCGTTACGGCGATTGGGAAGCGCGCCAGAACGTCAAAGTGACGCAGGAATTCGGCACCTCGCGCATGAATGCGATCGAATTGGTGCAATGCGCGCTGAATGTGCAGGTGCCGACGGTGCGCGACCGCGATCCCGAGAACGACAAGTACGTCGTCAATCCGGATGAGACCTTGGCGGCGCGCGAGAAGTTGGGCCTGATCAAGGACCGCTTCGCACACTGGGCCTTTGACGATATGGCCAGGCGAGAAAAGCTTTGCCGCATCTACAACGACCTGTTCAACGCCACCCGGGCGCGGCAGTTCGATGGCTCGCACCTGAAGCTGCCGGGATTCTCGCGCTGCTTCGAGCTGCACCCGCACCAGCTGGATTCAGTCTGGCGCATCGTGCAGTCCGGCAATACCGGGCTGTTTCATGTGGTGGGCGCGGGCAAGACCGCGGTTTGTGTTATCGCCAGCATGGAGTTGCGTCGGCTTGGATTCGTGGCGAAGCCATGCCATGTGGTGCCGAACCACATGCTGGCGCAGTACACGGCCGAGTTTGTGCGGCTCTACCCGAACGCGTCGGTCCTGATGGCAAGCAAGGAAGACCCGGAAGGCGACCGCCGGCGCGAACTGGTGTCGCGCATCGCCACGGGCGATTGGGACGCGGTGGTCATCACGCATTCGAGTTTCGAACGCATCAAGATGTCACCGCAATTTACGGAAACATTCATCAAGGAGATCATTCATGAAATTGAGATGGCGGTACGCGCCGAAAAGAGCAACGACCGGTCCAACCGGATCATCAAGCAACTCGAGGCGATGAAGAAAAACTGGGCGGTCCGGCTGGAGAGGCTGTTGGTGGACAAAAAGAAGGACGACCTCCTGAACTGGGAACTGTTGGGCATCGATTGCCTGTTCGTAGACGAGGCCCATTTGCACAAGAACCTGTACCGGTTCACCAAGATGACACGCGTCGCGGGTCTGCCGATGACCAGTTCGGAACGCGCCTTCGACT
>CAMAWD010000154.1 GCA_945861785.1 Rhodoferax sp. OV413
TGATCCGCGGCCGACCCACTTGAAAGGAAAGCACCCATGCCCATTCACGCCATCGACTACATCGACACGGAACGTTACCCAATTGCCCAGGCCGGCCCGGCACGTGATGCCTTGATCGCCGGCTTGCGTGCCGACCTTGAAACCAACGGCTGCGCCGTGCTCAAGGGATTCGTGCGCGCCAGCCGCCTGCCCGAACTGGTGGCGGAGAGCGACCGCGTTGCGCTGCACGGCCACCGCAACTTCAACCGGACCAACGCGTATTTCACCCAGGACCGGCCGGACCTGCCGCCGAGCCATCCGCTGCGCCGCTTCTACGACCGCTCCAACGCGTTTGTACCGGCCGACAACTTCGGCGCCGACAGCATCCTGCGCGCCATCTACGCCTGGCCCGCGTTTGCGCCTTTCGTGCAGGCTGCGCTCGGGGAGAAAAATTTCTATCCGTATGCCGACCCGCTGGCCGACGTGATTGTCAACCTGGCCGAGGCCGGCAATGGATTCCCGTGGCATTTCGACACCAACAACTACACCGTGACACTGGCGATCCAGAACGCCGAATCCGGTGGCGACTTCGAATACAGCCCGCACCTGCGCACACCGACCGACGAGAACTACGCCGGCGTCGAGGCGGTGCTGGACGGCGACAGCCGCCTGATCCGCACGCTGCACCTGGAGCCGGGCGATCTGCAGATCTTCAAGGGCCGTTATTCACTGCACCGCGTCACGCCGCTGGGTGGGAGCCGGGCGCGTTACGTCGCGATCTTCAGCTATGTCGAGGAGCCCGGCATGGTCGGCAGCCCGGAGCGCACGCGCCAACTGTACGGGCGGGTGTTGCCGATCCACCTGGAGCGGGCCGGGTTGCGCAACGACGCACTGGTCGACTAGGCAGCAGCGCCATGCAGGAGATGCCGCACCGTTTCGACCTCGCCACCGGCGGCCCGACCATGAAGGCAATCGTCACCACCGGCAACGGCGGTTACGACAAGCTGGTGGTCCGCGACGTGCCCCTGCCCCAACTTTCAGCCGGCGAGGTACTGGTGCAGGTGCTGGCCGCCGGCGTCAACAACACCGAGATCAACACCCGCCTGGGCTGGTATTCCGAGACAGTGCACACCGATACCGCCAGTGCAGCTGCGGCGCAGGACGCCAGCGCGGTCGACAAGGCCGATGGCGGCTGGAACGCGGCCACGCCGTTTCCGTTCATCCAGGGCACGGACTGCTGTGGGCGGGTGGTGGCGGTGGCGCCAGGCGGCAACGCCGCGATGGTCGGCACGCGGGTGCTGGTGCGGCCCTGCATGCGACCGCACGGATTCGGTTCGATGGAGAACCTCTGGATGGGTTCCGACTTCGACGGCGCATTTGCGCAGTTCGTCAAAGTGCCGGCGTCGGAGGTGTTTGCGGTGCGGTGCGGCTGGAGCGACGTCGAGCTGGGCTCGATCCCCTGCGCCTACGGAACGGCCGAGAACATGCTGCAGCGGGCCAAGCTGACGCAGGGGCAACATGTGTTGATTGCGGGCGCCTCCGGCGGCGTCGGTTCCGCCGCCGTTCAGCTTGCCAAGTGGCGCGGCGCGACCGTGACGGCCATCGCAGGAAAGTCGAAGATGGACGCGGTGCGGGCCATCGGCGCTGACCGTGTGGTCGAGCGCGATGCCGACCTCGTGCACTGCCTGGGCGAGTCGTCGGTGGATCTGGTGGTGGACAACGTGGCCGGCGCGGCCTTCGGCGCCATGCTCAAGTTGCTCCGGCGCGGCGGTCGTTATGTGTCGTCCGGTGCCATCGGCGGCCCGCTTGTCACACTGGACATGCGCAATTTTTACCTGAAGGACCTGACGCTGATCGGCTGCACCGCCTGGGACGCGCCGGTGTTCCCGAGCCTGATCACCGCCATCGAGCGTGGCGCGATCCGGCCGCTGGTGGCCAGGACCTTTCCCCTGCAACACATCGCAGACGCCCAGCGCGAATTCCTGGAAAAGAAACACGTGGGCAATTTCGTGCTGGTGCCGCCTCCTGCGGAGCCTTGACCGGGTTTCGACCCACGCCCCATGCGCCATGCGCCAGCCACTGGAAAAAACCGGCGAAAGACCAGCTACAGCAACGCCGCCCGGTCTACCACCGTCCCCACCACAAACACACAATCCCCCTGCTCGGTAATCGGAATCGCCTTGGTCACCACCACGACCCCGTCGACCGGTGAACACAACAACTCGGCCGGGCGCTCCGGCCGGTCCATGAACCACAAGCGCCCTACCGGCTGGCCCGCCGCCACCGGGTCGCCGGGCTCCAGCATCGCCTCGAACATGCCGTCTTCAGGTGACACGACGATGTTGCCGGGGTCGCGCCCATCGATGATTACCGCCGGTGGCAGGCCCATCCCGGCGCGGGTCAACACCTCGCCCTTGCACACGCCCACATGGCGCAACACGTTGTTGAGCCCACTCCAGGCCAGCCGGTGGATCGGCGCTGGCGTGCGCCCGCCGCCGCCGAGTTCGGTGGTGACGACGAGTTTGCCCTGGTTCTCGGCCTCCACTGGCAGCAGGCCGTTGCCGTTGACGTCGATATAGAGGTAATGGAAGTCGGTGCACCAGGCCTCCATGGCTTCGAGCATGGCCTTGCGCTGCACCGGGTCGTCGACCACGTGCATGTGCGAGCAGGGCAGGAACCAGGCGCTGCGCCCACCCGAGTGCATGTCGATCACCACATCGGCCATCGGGAACAACACGCGGGTGAGGTAGTCCGCCAGCTGTTCGTGCGGCGGACCGTCTGGCCGGCCGGGGAAGGACCGGTTGAAGTTCGCGCCGGAGGGCCAGTTGCGGGTGTTGGCCTTGGAGGCCGCCGGCGAGAGCAGCGGGACCACGATGACGCGGCCGCTGACCTGCTCCGGCTGCAGTTCCTGCAGCAGCCGCATCGCGGCCACCTGGCCCTCGTATTCATCACCGTGGTTGCCCGCCAGCACCAGCACGGTCGGCCCGGGCCCGTTGACGACGCAGCCGATGTGGATGAAGGTGCTCGCCCAGCCCGCAGTGTTGGTGACCTTGTTGATGCGCAGGTGGCCGATGCGTTTGCCGCTGGTGTGCAGGTCGATGCTGCAGGAGACGGTGGAAGGTGTCATGGTTGGACTCCATTTGGCTGGAGCGTGGTGCTCCCGATGTGAATCTGCAAAATTCCGGTCAAGATGTTCTTCATATTTGGACTCCACAAAAAATAGACTCAGCGCCAATCCTCGACCTGCAATCCGCCCACCCGCTTGAACTCACCCATATTGGAAGTCACCACGACCAGCCCGCGTGCCAGGCCGGTGCCAGCGATCAGGGCATCGTAGGCACCGATGGGTTGCCCCCTGGTCTTGAGCGCCGCACGGATGGCGGCAGTGGCCTGCGCATCGGCCACATCAAACGGCAGCGTCGCAATGGTCGCAAAAAACGCATCCAGCAGAGGTGCCAGCTTCCTGGCACGCTCGGCGTTGAGCGCGAGCCCGTAGTCGACCTCCATACGCGTCAGCGCGGATACGGCTATGCGGTTCGGCGTTGTCGCCTTGATACGCGCAAGGACCGTGGGGTGGCCTTTGACGAAATCCGACACCGTGCAGGTATCAAGCAGATACTTCATGCCAGCGGGTCTGCCACTGGTGGCTTGAGGCGGCCTCTGCTTGATTCGAATGGCACCACATCGGCCATCCCCTGGAAGGCAAGCACTTCGACTGGCCACTGCGGTGTGCCGCGACCCTTCAGCCACGCACTCACGGCCTGGCGAACCAACGCGTTGCGGCTTTCACCGGCCTTTTTTGCTGCTTCGTTGAGCTGCTCGCCGGTTTCGTCGTCCAGGTAGATGTTGAAGTTCATGGTGGCTGGCCCTGCAGGCATAACTGCTTCGCATGTTATACGAAGTAGGCACGAATGGGAAGGTGTACACGGATGTGTTGGTGACCTCGCAGATTGCCGCCACAGGTGCGGCAACTTCCGCAGGGGACCAACTGCTGCACGCAGTGCCTCACCCCGCCGCGTTCGGCCGCCCAACCGCCTCGGCCACCACCACGGCCTCCAGCAGACCGGTGTCACTCACCGCGTTGGGCAGCAGCTGCTTGCGGATGTTGACGCGCACCTGCGGGTCGGCGGCCCCCATGGCGATGACAGCATCGCGCGCCGACTGCCGGGCCAGCACGGTGGCCGCTTCGATTGCGGCAGCCGGGTCGGTGAACTGTTTCGTACCGACCGTCGAATGCAGAACGAACACGCCGCTACCGTCGCCGTCGACCCGCACCGTGACGGTCTGCGCCACCACGCCGGTGGCCGCGCCCACCGCATTGGCCACGTCGCAGTGTTCGGGGAACACCACCTCGCAGCCCAGCCGGCGGCCGACCTCGCCGTAATACACCCGCACCGGGCCACCGACCGCCACCACCGGGATCGAGGGGGTGATGGTGATGCGTGCCAAACCAAGGCCGCCGTCGCCGGCGCACACCGCATGGATCAGCTTGTCCTCGCGCAGGTGCTCGCCGAATGCAGTGTCGAGGATGGTGCGTGCGCTCAGGCGCACGGTCTCGCTCCAGACATCGCGGGCGTATTGCTCGGTGCGCTCGGGCGTGGGGAACTTCATCTCGCGCAGGCGGCAGCCGAGTTGCGCGGCCAGCCGCGCGGCAGGCGCCGACCAGTTGTCCTGCAGGCCCAGCACATGGGCCGCGTCCGAAGGCGTGAAGCCGCTCACCTGCAACAGGCCGCGGCGTTTCAGCGCGGCGATGGCACGCTGCCCGCTCAATGACGCTGCCAGGCGGCGCAGGGGTTGCGGCCGTTCCGTGACCAGTTCAAGCACTTCGCGCTCACGGGCCGTCAGCTCCATGGACGTCGCGCCGGCGCGTGCGCCAAACGGCAGCAGCACGAAACGACCGTGCATCGAGCCGCCGCCGTCCACATCCGACAGGTCGGCTTCGAGCATGGCCACCACCTCGGGGTACAACGCGCCGATCAGCGACACCGGTGCGATGCGTTGCGGCCCGACGGTAATCTTGCCATTGGCGCCCAGGTGGATCTCGCTGTCGCCGCCCAGGCCCACGGTGCGCACGTCGATGGCGCGCACCATGGTGCGCCACCCCCCCACCTCGGCGCCCTGTTCGGTGACCTTCGGTCGACCGTCCAGCAAGATACCCAGGTCGGTGGTGGTGCCCCCCATGTCGGCCATGATGAAACTCTGCAGGCCCGAGAGCCACTGCGCGCCCACCAGGCTGGCCGCCGGGCCGGACAACACGGTCTCGATCGGGCGTGTGGCCACGCTATCGGCCAGCGCCAGCGTGCCGTCACCCTTGACGATCATCAGCGGGCAGTGGATGTCGAGTTGCCGCATCGAGCGGTTCACCGCCTCGATCAGCATCGTGACGCGTGCGATCAGGCGCGCGTTGAGCGCCGCCGTCAGCGCGCGGCGCGGCGCGTCGAGGTTGGACGACAACTCGGTCGACAGCGTGACCGGCTTGCCGGTGCGCGCCACGATCGCGTCGCGCGCCGCGTGTTCGTGCGCTGCATTGCGCACGGCAAAGGTCGACGCCACGGCGAATGCATCGACCTTGGGCGCCATGCGCTCCAGCGCCGCGTCGAGGGCGACCAGGTCCAGCGGCACCGGTGCGTCGCCGTTGTGGTCGTGCCCACCTTGGATGACCTCGACCGGCAGCCCCGGAAACGCCTTGGCGATACCGGTGCGCTCGACCATCTGCGCATCGAAACCGATCAGCACCACACCTACCGCGCTGCCGTGCCCCTCCACCACCGCATTCGTGGCCAGCGTGGTGGAAACCGACACCAGCTGGATGTCCTTTGCGTGCAGCCCTTGCGGCAACTGTGCCACCGCCCGCGTGATAGCCTCGGTGACACCAATGGCGAGGTCGCCCTTGGTGGTGATGGCCTTGGCCCGCGCCACCACCCGGTGGCCCCGGGCCTCGATGATCGCAGCGTCGGTGTAGGTGCCGCCGGTATCGACGCCGATCAGGTAGGACGTGGGAGCAGGGGAAGAAGACATGCTGTGTTTGACGGTGGACAGGGGCGCAAGGATACTTCAGCCATGAAACCCCTCGTGCGCACCGACCTCGGTGGAACCGCCCCTGGCGGCAACGCGGAGTGCCTGCTGGCGCTGTGGCTGATGAGTGACGTGCAGGTGCTGGACGCGGCCTCGCCGGCACGCGGTGAATGGGTCGAGTTGCTGGGCGACTCGCCGAAATGGCAACCCCTGCTGCCCATGCACCGCCCGTACGAGTCCCTGACCCACTGGGCGCTGGCCGCACACGTGGACAAGGTGCGGCGTGACCCGACGGGCCCGCACAGCCGGCGCCCGTACGACCTCGCCCTGAGCCTGGGCGACAACATCGACAACGCGCAGCACAACGAGCTCGACGCATTTTTGGCCATCGTCGCCGGCGGCCGGGCGCAGTTGCCGGTCTGGGGATGTGTGCAGGATGCCAGCGGGCACGATGGCAACACGCCCTGGCCCTACTGGTGCCCGGACGCGGCAGTGGACGACCTGTGGAAGCGCAAGGGTTACCCTGCCGTGCCGGATTTCCTGGCGCGCGCCAGCGAGGCCATCGTGTCGCAGGGCCTGGGCTTTCCCTGGGCCAGCGTGCCGGGCAACCACGACCTGATGCGCCAGGGAACGGCGCTGCCCGGGCCGGCCATCGAGCGCATCGCCGTTGGACGCCACAAGCTGCTGCTGCCCCCGGACGGATTCGATCCGGCCGACCCGCTGACGCTGTTCGTCGACGACCCGGCCGCGTTCTCGCGTGGCGGCGCGCGCCTGGTCGCACCGCTGGAGAGTCGGCGCGCGCTCAGCAAACAGGAGTGGATCGCCGCCCATGTGGCGCGCGGCGCGACCGGACACCACGCCGCCAGCGCGGCGCTGGTCCAGACCGATGCCGTGATCGACACCGACCATGCGCGCATCCTGCTGCTCGACACCAACCACCCGCAAGGGGACTACCAGGGCAGCATCGGCACGGCGCAGCTGGCGTGGCTGGAGCAGCAATTGGCCGAGGTCGACCGCCAGCCCGGCCGCGTCGCCGTGCTGGCCAGCCACCATGGCTCGGTGTCGCTCACCAACATGCGCGGGGCGGACCCGCAACGGCAGCTTGCAGCGGCGCTGACCGCACTGCTGCACCGCCACCCCTGTGTTGTGGCGTGGCTGGTCGGGCACCGCCATCTGCACGAGATCCGGCCGCACCCCGGGCCATTGGGCGGGTTCTGGGAGATATCGACCGGCTCGCTGATCGACTGGCCGTCGCAGACCCGGGCGGTCGAGATGCTGCGCCACGGCAACGGGCAACTCGAGATCGTCTGCACGCTGCAGGACCACGCAGCACCTGCGGGGTCGCTGGCGCACTGGCACCGTGAACTTGCGCGGCGGTTCGCCGGCATCCGGGCGGCCGGCATGGGCGGGCGGCCAGAGGACGGAACCACGCACCTGCTGCGACCCTGAGGTCGCCAACACCCGTCCGGCACGCGCCTTCAGCGGGCCACGGCCCGAACCACCACCATGGCCATGGGCAGGTTCGCGGCCTTCCAGCTCTCCATGCCGCCGCGGTACCACCCCACCTGGCCATAGCCCAGCTTGCGCGCGCGCAGCGCGGCATTCACGGCGAGCCAGCAATTGCGGCCCTGGCAATAGAAAACCATGGGCCGCGCCTGGTCCGGGCTCAGCAGCTTCAGCAGACCAGAGAAACGTGCCTCGTACGCGCTGTCCGCCGCGAGGTCTTCAAATGCAAACCCTCCATGGAGCAAAGTGACGGCACCGGGAATCGCGTCGTTGACACCCGCCCAGACATCGACCAGCACCGGTGGCTGCGCACCCTTGAGTGCGACAGCCAGCTCCTGGGTGGCCCAGGTCTTGATGCCGTCGAGCTTTTGCGGGGTGATGTCATAGAACTTTTCGGTGCGCAGGCCGTTGGCGCTGGTCATGCCGCCGCCGTATTCTTCATTGGCATAGAACTTTTCCGCCGGCGACACGAGTTTTGCAAGGCCATCGGCATGGCTTGCCAGTCCGAGGGCATACAGCCCCCGCACGTCAAATCCATTGACGTTGTGCGTCTCGCACAGGCGCGCTGGCCGGTCCTTGACATGGTTGCAGGCATACAAGGCACCAACAAATGCATTGGCCGTCGTGTCGCGGTTGGCGGAATACACCAATCCGGGGCCGGCAATCGGCACGGCCAGCGCCTTGTGCTCCTTGACCGTTGCGAAATCGGTCAGCAACTTGCGGCAGGCATCGGTCGTGCACTGCCGTTCAGCCAGTTCCTTGGCATAAGCTGCCGGGTCGGCAAAGGCCTGGGCCAACTCATGGCCCAGAATCGTGGCCGGCTGCCTGAAACTGGCCGGGAGTTCCAGCACAGCGAGTGCGTCGGCGGTGACGATACCCAGGTTCAGTGCGTCGTACTCCTTGAAGTCCGTACACTGTTGGCGCAGTGTCTGGGCCGAGCGGCAGTGGTGCGCCACGGGTTTGGGTGCCCGCTGGTTGTCATAGATCCGCAACAGCGCGCCGGCATCCTCCATGTCGTAGAGCGCGCGGTTCATGAGCTCGGCATTGAAACGCGCGCCCATGGCATGTTTGTAGAACGCGAATATCTGCGGCTGCGCGCGCGGGTCGATTCCCTTGGTGTCTCGGTTGTGGGCCCCATGGATGCCGATAAAGGTCTGCGCCGGCCGAAAAGCGCCAGAAAAACTGCGCTGCTGTCCGCCCATGAACATGATCGAACACGCCGACACGCAGTAGCCGGCAATGACCGTGTTCATCCTCTTGGCTTCGATCATGCGCCCGACGCGCAGGCCGGTCCACAGGTCGCCTCCGGGGGAATTGACAAACACGACAGTGTCGACGCCCGGCTTGTCGAGTGCCTGCTGGAACTTGGCGGCATCGTCCTCGACCGGCCCGGTCGCAAACACCATATTGCCATGCACCTCGACCCGCATGGCCTGCACGGCAAAAACCAGGCTGACACCAAGCAACGCGACCAGAAGGCGGGCAAGGCCGTACAGGATTGCGTGGTGTTGGTTGGGATGATTGCAGGTCGGCATCGGCAGGGGCAATGGCACCTGTGCGACGGTAGCGGCCACCCTCAAGTGCAGCCCCGCACAGTCTGGGGCTATTATGGCTCTGCCCGAGGCCACGCCCCTGTCTTTGTACACCGCAATGTCCTTCCCATCCATGGCCCACGCGTTTGCGCGTTCGGCCAAGCCAGCATGCCCATACTGACCGGTCTGGCCTGGCTGCTGGCGTGCCAATCTGCTGGTGAGGTGCTGGCGCGCCTGCTGCACCTGCGCCTGCCAGGGCCGGTGATCGGCATGCTCCTGCTGATGGTACTGCTCCACCGGCCAGCCGTGCGCAAGACCGCGGGCGCCTGTGCCGACGCCCTGCTGGCCCATCTGTCGCTGTTGTTCGTGCCCGTGGGCGTGGGCGTGATGACCCACCTGGCCATCCTGTCGCAATACGGCGTGCGGGTGGCGGTGGCGCTGGTCTTGTCCACCTGGATCGGGCTGGCAGTGACAGCACTGGTGCTCCGACGCTTGTTGCGCTCCAGTGCAACGCCAACTGAAAACTGACCGGGCAACTGGCGATGAAAAATGCAGCAACCCGGATTGAATGCGACGCGCAGGCCGCAGCGACTGCTTTCGGCCCATTGCGGACGTTCGTTGGCCTTTCCGGGAAACATGACAGCCTGGAACCCGGCGGCTTGGTGTGGGACCAGGCCGACGGCGCATTCGGCTCCGCGGCTGTCCCCCGCCCTGCGGGCTCCTCCTTTATGCCGCTGCGCCGAACGCACCGCCGACCTGGTCCTGCAAAGTCGTTGGAACGCCGCGCACCAAAACCCCTCGCCAGAGCGCGGGGGTGGGGGTCACGCGGGGGTGAGGGTCCGGGGTGGGGGTCAGGTCTTGGGGTGGGGGTCAGGTCTTGCATTGCGATATTGCAAAACAAGACCTGACCCAATACTGTTGCTTTAGTTGAATTCTGAGGCACAATCACGCCCGGGTCAACTCTTGACGGTGGTGAGTTATGGCGCGAACGAAGGCGGTACTGGGCTCAGGGGCGAGGTTGAGCGACTACATGTGCGC
>CAMAWD010000155.1 GCA_945861785.1 Rhodoferax sp. OV413
AACAATTCAAACAGAGTTTCGTAATACTTGAAATCACGGTAGCGGGCAAGGTAGTCTGCATCTGCCCCGCTGGCAGGTGCTGAGCTTGTGCGCTCGGTTTTGCCGAGCTGTGCGCGCAGGGCGCCAAGCTCGGTTTGCGCCTGCTTGAAGTCGGGCGCAGACTCTGCCAGGTAGCCGCGCATGGCGCCGAGCTTTATTTCTTGCGCGGCTATGCGCGCTTGCAGCTCGGCCACAGCCTTCACGGTGACGTCCGGGCTGGACTTGAGCACCGAGGTGTTGACTCCGCTGGCTTTCAGGCTGACCTCTGCCAGCACCAGTTTTTCTTTTGTCTGGCTGAGTTGCTTGTCAAAAAACGCCCGCCGTTGCTGCGCTTCGGTCACTGCCAGCCGGTTGAGCAGGCGGCCGAGTTCTTCGATGTGCGCGTTGGCAAGTTGGGCTGAAAAAGCAGCGTCTTTGTCACTCGCGTCGATGGTGATCAGCCCGTCTTTGCCACCGGCAATTTGCACATTTGCACCGAGGGTGTTGCGTGCGTCTACCCGGTACCTATTTTCATAACGCTCCATCAGCTTGAAGCGGTCTATCAGCGCGTCTTGCACCGACCGACTTTTGAGAAAGGCCACGTACTGGTCTGCCGGGTTTTTAAGGCCGCTTGCCGCTCCCGCCAAGCCCCCGAGGGCCCCCAGGCTTTGGAGCATCATTGCCGCGCCGCTTTGTTGTTGCTGCGGCGGCATGAACTTGGTGGTAGCCGTATAGGTGGGCGCAATTGAATAACTGTAACCCAGCGCAAGCAGCCCAATAAGCAGCGGGCCCAGCACCAGCAGGCGCAGGTTGTCCACCACCACCTGCAGCAGGTCGAGCAGGCTGATTTCGTCTTCGTCTGGCGCTGTGGGCGAGTCGGTCATGCGCCTGGCCTTAACGAATGGTCTTGAGTGCGGCCGCGCCCAAGCCGAACTGCGACAGGATTTGCGTCCAGTCTTTCACCTGCCGCACAAGGTAGCTGTAGGTGGTTTCCCGGTCAATCTTGGTGGGCACCACCAGTGCGTCGCCCGGCATCATCACAAGCGACTCAAAGTTGCCGCCCATAAAGTTGGAACGGTCACGCCGCGCCACAATGCTGCCATCGGCACGCAGCACAAATGCCTGGCTGGTGTCGGAGTCATCCATCAGGCCTGCAGATCTGCTGACATCGCCTACGGTCTTACCAGGCTTGTAGACGAACACGTTTTCGTTGTTGACAGCACCATAGGCTGCCACAAAGCCGGGTGTCGATGGTATATGGATCCGGTCGCCGTCTTCCAGCGGCAGGCCTGGCAGGGCGGCAAGGTTGTTGGCTTGCGGGTCCAGTTCCAGTGACACCCGCCCGTTGCTTTTCAGGAGCCGGAGGCGGTCGATTTGCGCCCTTTGCTGCTGCCGAGCCTCTTGTTGCACGGCCAGCGCCTGGCTAGCGCGGTCTGCCGCCAGGTTGGACAGTTGTGTTGTTGTCTGGCTTTGGGATTGTGCCTCCAATCGCCTGATCACCAGTTCCAGGTTTTCCTGCTGGCGCGCACGGACCGACTCGCGAGTGAACTCCGTGCCATAGACGTAAGCCTGCGGTGTCAGGCCGCCCAGGCGGCGCAGCAACTGGGCCAGGGTTTCGCCCGGTGCCGCCTGGTAAACGCCGGGTGCCGCCACTTCGCCTTCAACGCGCACCAGGCGCACTTGGCGCTCGACCGGGAGGCGCAGGTCGCGCTGGCTCAAAATGGTGACCACATCGCCCGGTTGCAGTGCCAGGTTGTGTGCACGATCGTGCTGGAGCACGACCTTGCCAAGGTTAAAGGGAATAAGTTGTGTGGCGAGCGTGTTGCGGTCGAGCCGCTCGATAACGGCGTACTCCCAGTTGATCTGGTCGGCTGTGTCCCGAACGCGGCCCGTAGCGCCCTCGCTGGAGGCCTTGGCCCGTTTGTCCCCCGCCTCGTCGTTCTGCACCAGCAGGTTCTTGCGGCGGTAAAAGTCCCGTGTGACGAGCGCGTCGCGCTCGGGGATGAGGTCGAGAATCTTCATGCCCTCGAACCACCGGTACCGCACCGGGTCGGCAACGGCGCCTTGCAGTGTGACCGCGTTGGCAAATGCAGGGCTGACCGCCATCAGGGTAAGGACGTCGCCATCGCGCAGGGTCTGTTGCAGGCCTGCCGGGTTGAGCGACAGGTCGAGCACCTGTCGCGCGGGGGATTTTTGGGGGTCTATCCGTTCCAGCAGGGCCTTTTGCGCACTGGCCAAGGCGGGAACACCTCCGCCCAGGCTCAGCACGTCTGCCACGTTGCTGTTGGCGTCTTTCAGTTCGTAGATGGCAGCATGGTCGTAGGCACCGGCCACGGCAACCCTGGGGCCAGCCGGTGGAATGACGATGACATCCCCGGGCAGCAGGGGCACATCTTTGCTCTTGTCGCCCCGGGCAATAAAGTCGTACAGGTCAAGCTCGGTAAGTACTCTGCCAGCGCGCTGCAACTGAATGCGGCGCATGGACCCATTGGCGCTCGGGCCACCGCTGACAAACAAGGCATTGACCAGTGTGCTCAGGCTCGACACCACATAGGTGCCCGGCTGGCGCGCCTGGCCCACCACATAAATCTGGATGCTGCGCAAGCGCCCCAGGTTGGCATTGAGGCTGAAGTTGGTGAAAGTCTTGGACAAACTGGCACGCAGCACGGGCTCGAGGTCGCGCACCATCACGCCAGAGAGTGGCACAACGCCCACCTTGGGTACCAGCACCTGGCCGTTGCGGTCTAGCACCAACGTGGCGTTAAAGTCCACCGCGCCCCAGACCTGAAGGCGGATTTCGTCCCCTGGGCCAAGGACATAATTGGCGGGGACCGGCAACCCGCCGTCGGGCACGTAGTTTTGCGGGGCGTTGAATAGCTGGCTGCCAAAGTGTGGCAGCAACTTGCCCGTGGCGTCTTGTACAAAGCGCTGAAATTGGCTGGGTGGATCGGCGGGCGCAGGTGCCCGGGGCACAGCGCCCAGTGTGTCGGCGGGCCGCGCAATTGGCACCGCCTGGCTGATCCCGGTTGTGCCGGTGGTCAGGTTGCTGCTGGCTGCTGGCTCGTCGTTACCCAATTTGGACTGCGCCAGCGCGCTTGGCCCAAACAGTGCCATTGCGGCCGCAAGCAGAAAGACAAAGGGCGTAAGTCGGGTCATGGAATGGGGTGGTTCTGTTGGATGCCCTGGGCCGGGGCCCGCGCTCAGCCTGCCAGCAATTGCCTGGGGGTGTTTCTGCCGGTATCGGCGTCGTGTTCAGGAAGGACCTCGCTGGAGGTGCCAAACCGCCGGTCTCGCTGAGCAAAAGACAGCAAGGCCCGGTCGAGTTCTTTGCCGTTGAAATCCGGCCACAAGGTGTCTGTAAAGTAAAACTCGGTGTATGCCATTTGCCATAACAGAAAGTTGCTGACGCGCGCTTCGCCGCCGGTTCGAATCAGCAGGTCGGGGTCGGGCTGGCCGGACATGCACAAGTGGGCCTGCAGGCCTTGCTCGTCCAGCTCCGAAATGGGCCGGTTCGGGTTGGCCGCCTGCCACGCCTTGGCTGCCTGCAGCATGTCCCAACGCCCGCCGTAGTTCACGGCCACGGTGAGCACGATGGTGGTGTTGTTGGCGGTTAACGCGTGGGCTTGTTGGATCAGATCTTGCAGACGCACATCGAAACGGGTGGTGTCTCCGATGATTTGCAGGCGAACGCCGTTGGCGTTCATGTCTGCCACTTCTTTTTGAAGATAGAGCATCAGCAGGCGCATCAGGCTCGACACTTCGTCGGCCGGGCGCTTCCAGTTTTCGGTGCTGAACGCAAAGAGCGTAAGGTGTTTGATGCCCCGCTCTGAGCAGGCGCGGACGATTCCCCGAATGGCCTTGGCTCCGCTGGCATGCCCCACGGCCACCGGCAGCAGGCGCTTGCGTGCCCAACGCCGGTTGCCGTCCATGATGACGGCTATGTGGGAGGGGGTTGGGGTGGGGGTGGCCGTCATCTGATTCATGCAGTCGGGGCAATGATAGCAGTGACAACAGCGAGTTGACGCTATTTTGGTTACTGCCGGGTGCTGCAAGTGGCCTGACGTTGCCATGGTGGCTCAGGGTAATCCTAGGGCCCTTGGGCCGACGCGACTGCCTAAAATGCGCGGACAAGCAACAGGCCTTTCACCGAGAATCGCGCAAAGTTCACCCAAAGGACCCCCCACAATGACAAGCAAGCATCCCGAGGGCGCCCGCAAGGCCCAGCGGGTGATCAAGAAATACCCGAACCGCCGCCTCTACGACACCGACGCTTCCGCCTACGTCACGCTGTCCCAGGTTCGCCAACTTGTCATGGACGGTGAGCCGTTTGTGGTGTCCGACGCCAAGACCGGCGAAGACCTGACCCGCAGCATCCTGATGCAGATCATCCTGGAGCAGGAGGCCAACGGCTCACCGATGTTCACCACGCCGGTGCTGAGCAACATCATCCGCTTTTATGGCCACACGATGCAGGGTTTCATGGGTGGTTACCTAGAAAAGAACATGCAGGCGCTGGTAGAGCTGCAGACGCGCATGGGCGAGCAGTCCAAGGCGCTGACCCCCGAAATGTGGACGCAGTTCATGGGCATGCAGGCGCCGCTGGTGCAAGGCCTGATGGGCACCAGCCTGGAGCAGTCCAAGTCGCTGCTCGCACAGATGCAGGAGCAGATGCAAAAGCAGGCCGAGCAGGTGCTGGGCAGTTTTGGTTTGAAGCGTTAGGGAACAAGAAATTGCGTTGTTCGCTGCCAGGGTGGCGGGTGTCAGCGCCGGGTTGCTGGTGCGCCGCTTGCAGTAACACCTGCTCGGGCATGGTGACGACACCGATGACAGCGATCTCGATTTGGGCGATGTCCCAAACTCAGTTGCAGGTTTAGGCCGGTGGTCATGGGAATTATGCGGCCTTCTTGAGCGACAGCGTCTGGGGCCGAAGACCGTTTATCAGTGACTTCAATTGCGCGAAGCCACGCAGTTTCCTGAATGATTTATCCGCGTTCAAAAAGCCGGCGGCCGTCCAGCGCAGCGCCATGTCCGGTAGCTGCTATTCTTCGGCCACGAAAGTCAGCGAAGTCCTTCGAATGCTTCAAAGCGACGGATGGGCATTGGTGGCGACGAGAGGCAGTCATCGGCAGTTCAAGCACACGAGCAAGCCAGGCCGTGTCACCGTCCCGGGCAAGCCCAGTGATGATTTGGCGCCCGGCACATTGAACAGCATTCTCAAACAGGCACTTTTGAAGTGAGGTTGGTATGCGTTACGCAGTAGTGATCGAAAAGGCTGAGGGCAATTTTTCAGCGTATGTACCTGATTTGCCCGGGTGTGTGGCAACTGGCGCAACGGTCGAAGAGGTGGAGTCGGAAATCCGCGAGGCGATTGGTTTTCATGTTGAAGGTCTACGCGAAGATGGCTTGCCGGTGCCGCCTGGCGACAGTCAAGTTGAGTATGTTGAAGTGGCGGCATAACTGGTCATTCCATCGGACCGCCTGCGGCGTCCGCTGCATTTTGGCGTTGAACTGTAAGCAGCACACAGAAGCCTGTCAGAAGAGGTGGCGTCCCACAGCCCGGAATCGGCGCGGGCCTGGGCAAAGTCAGGGTGCGTCGCAAACTCTTTTGCTACCGTTTCGAGGCTCTTCTCGCGGCTCGCAAGAATGCCTTCCATCAGGCTTTGCACCATACCGCTTCGCTCGCTGGATGGCACCAGTGCGTTGAAGCGCAGCAAGACGTCGGCTGAAATTGAATAGGAAGCGCGAAGAGTAGGCATGGCAGATCACCGGTGTGTAGCAGTAATACTGCGCAAATCATACCCATCCACCTACAGGCGTTCAATCCGTCCCACCAGGTTCACAACACGATGTCCGCTGCCAGGGCAATCCACCCAAGTTAAGCCCCAACGTTGGTGATCAGCAATGTTTCTGAGTGTTGTATTCAGCACATTGGCTGGTGGCACCCATCCTGAAAACGGCCCACGGCGCGAACGCCTGACCGCGACCAAAATTGCCAAGAACGTTGTGCTTCCAAGGTAAGTTTCATACACTTCCGAACATCCGGAGTATTTAACATGAAAACACACATTCTCATCCCGACTGCTGAAGCTGCGTTTATTGCAGGCTTGTCTGACCGCGACATGAACAGGGTGGTCGACGAACATCTGGTGCCGGACGTATTGTTTGAAAAGACGGATGGCGTCCGCAGGTTCACCCGCTTGTCTGCTGCCTTCGCAAAGTTTTATTTCGATGACCGCAATTGGCTGGTTGCAGGTGCTCGCCGACAAGTTCTTGACGAGTTGACCAACCGGGTAGCACGGCTACAAGGCAAAAATGATGTGTTCTCCTTGATGGCTCTGCCTGACCGGTTCAACTGGAAGGTGACCAACTACACAGTGGAAGTTGACATGGCACCCTATGTCGCGGATGTGTTCGCACGGGTGAAAGACGTCTGCCAGGCCGACGCGCTGGTGAAGGTCAGTCCTGATGTGATGGGCGGGGCCGCAGTGTTTGCCGGAACGCGCGTACCGATCGATATTGTGTTGGGCTCAATTGCGGCGGACAGCAGTATGGAACGGTTGAGGGCTTCATACCCGTTTCTCACGGATGCCCATGTTCAAGCAGCTCGTGTTTACGAAGCGGTGCATCCTCGCCGTGGCCGACCACGGCGCTTGGCAGATACAAATCCGGCGATGAAGCCCCACGTCAGGCGAGTCGTGAGGCCCGCTGCTACTGCATGACGTTTCGATTGCTGATTGACGAGTGCCTGAGCCCGGACCTCGTTCAGCTGGCTATAGCTGCTGGACACGTGGAGTCGACTTGTGTGCGAAATCGGGGGTGGGCAGGCACAAAGGATTGGCAACTCATTGAGCACATAGTCGCCAACGACTAGACGCGGATTCGTTCAGCCCAAACTCGCGCGGCTCTCGCCGTTAATGCCGAGGTGATCGTTCTCTATTGGGGCATTGGTCGAGACATTTTGGACCGCCAGCAAGATGAAGGCTGGGGTACCAAAGTCATTGATCTTCTTGCTGCGGATTTGCATCATGAATTCCCTGATATGAAGGGGTTCTCTGTTAGAAATCTGAAGTACATGCGGGCCTTTGCCGAAGCGTGGCCAGACACCCAATTTGTGCAACAGGTCGTTGCACAATTGCCTTGGGGCCATAACGTCAGGCGTCTTGACTCGTTGAAATTGCCCAGTGAGCGCCAGTGGTATGCGAAAGCATTCCAAGAAGCCCATAGGCGTTGTTGAGTACAAGGTGCTTCCACCTGCGCTACAAGGCGCAATGCCGACCGTCGAACAGCTTCAGGACGAGTTTTCCGAGAAAGTGATTGAACCAGAAATGGCCGGCAAGAGGCCAAAGCATCGGGGCTAGATTTTCCCCTTTGGCTATGAGTAAATCTTTTGTCTATGAAGTCGCATGCTTCCACTTGACCTACCGGGCATCATCGTGACTTCTACAGAGACAGATGGCCCCACGTTTTCTATTCATGCAGGGTGTGCGGGCAAGCCAGATGCCTGTGCCATCTGCGGTGGCACCAACTTCATAGGCCACGGCCAACATGTTCAGCAAGTCATGGACCTGCCCCACCAGGGCCGATTCACATGCATCCAGCTTGCTCGTAAACGTTACCGCTGCAAGGACTGCGCTGGCACCTTCTTTCATCGTCTGGACTGGGTGGATGACGATCATTTGGCCACCAGGAGGCTTGTGGACCGGATCGCCTCTCTGGCCTTAGAGCGCTCGTTCTCCGATCTGGCGCGTGAGTACGGCATCAATGAGAAGACAGTCCGCAACTTCTTCTACGGTCGCTACAAAGACGACATCGACACGACCAAGTTCGCACAGCCCGACTTCATGGGAATTGACGAGCTGCACATTGCCGGTGCCGCCCGAGGCGTCATTACAAACTTGTCCAACAACAGCGCCATCGAATTTCTGAAAGACTGCTCGACCAAGACGTTTCGGGAATACTTCGAGCGCATGTCCAACCGGGACGCCATCAAAGCAGTTTCCATGGATTGCACTGCCAGGTACAAGAACATGATCCACGAGCTTTTCCCTAAAGCGAAGGTGGTGGCAGACAAGTTTCACATCCTGCGTATGGCCGAAGATGCGGTGGACTCGGTGCGCAAAGAAGTCCGCAAGAACATTGATGCAAAACGCACCCAGTTGAAGCTCAAGCAGGACAAATACGTACTCAAAACTAGAGAACACAAGCTGGAAGACTGGCAGCGCGCCAAATTTGAGGCCTGGAGAGAATCCTTTCCTGCCATTGGTGTGGTGTACGACCTCAAGGAAGAGTTCTACGCGATTTACGACTCCAAGACTAAGCGCGAGGCCAAGTTGCGGTTCGAGGTGTGGATCAAGAATATCCCGTCAGAGCAGTGGCCACACTGGAGTATTTTGCTTAGGTGCTGGGGCAATTGGGAAACTGAGATCCTTGAGTTTTTCGAGACGCCCATTGCCAACGCTTACACAGAGTGCCAAAACGGCCTTACGCGGGCAATGGATCGGCTTGGACGTGGCTACAGCTTTGATGCCCTGCGAGTGAAATTGCTACGTGCCCCGAAGAAGCAAGGAGTGGTAACCAGTTACCGCACGATCAAGAAAGCGCAAAACCAGAGCTCTGGCGGACCGGTGCTGCATGACATGATGTTTGCCAGGTTTGGGGTGCAGCAAGGGGATGAGATGGTGCCGGTGCGCAAGGAAGTGACTTTTGGGGTGGACATTGCCAAATTGGCGGACTGGCTGGAAGAAGATGACACCGGGCAGAAGCGACTGGCACTATGAAGCACCCAACGGATGAAATTTCAACCAAAATTCAAAGTCGGGTATGCCGCGAAAGCGGGTGTTCAACGACCGTGGCTCGAATGACCGCATCGACCGGGAGCTGACGTTCGCGCCGACGGCGTTGGCTGGCGCGGCGCCATACGGGTAAGATGATCCGACTTCACGGATTGGGGGTTGCACCGGTGAGTGGCGATGATCTTCGGCGACGACTGGCGGCGATCCTGGCTGCGGATGCGGTGGGTTACTCGCGCCTGATGTCGCTGGATGAACGTGCCACCGTGGCGGCCCTGGATGTATCAAGGTCGGTTTTCCACTCACAGACCACGGCAAACCAAGGTAGGGTCGCTGTTCGTAATTGCCCGCAACAGCAGCTTCACCTACAAGGGCGAGCCGGTCGATGTGCGCACCGTGGCCAAGGGTCTGGGTGTGCGTTATGTGCTGGAGGGCAGCATACGGCGCGCGGCCAACCGCATCCGGGTCACAGCGCAGTTGATCGATGCAATCACCGGCAATCACATCTGGGCGGAGAAGTACGACCGGGTGCTGAAGGACGTCTTCGCGGTGCAGGAGGAACTGACGCAAGGCATCGTCGTCACCATCGCACCCCTGATCGCTGCAGCCGAATTTGAACTACAGAACGCTGAAAGCGCCATCAATGCTTGGTTTTCAGCGATACCCCAACACCACTGGAATATGTCATCTCTTGAACAATGAACTCGGCCAATGGCGTGATTTGGCCTTTGACGCTCGCTGCTTCCAGTGCCTTCATGTAGGCATCTCGACGACTCATCCGAATCACAGTC
>CAMAWD010000156.1 GCA_945861785.1 Rhodoferax sp. OV413
AACTCGGGGTCAAGGTGGGAGATATCAAGACCGGCACAAAAACCGTGACGGTCAACTACGCCAATGCAAAAGGTGAGGCCAAGGTGCTGGAGGTCGACAAACTGATCGTCTCCGTCGGGCGCGTGCCGAACACGGCAGGGCTCAACGCACAGGTGGTGGGCCTTCAAATTGATGAACGCGGGGCAGTCGTCGTGGACGACGACTGCAGAACCAACCTCGCGAATGTCTGGGCGGTCGGGGATGTCGTGCGCGGGCCGATGCTGGCGCACAAGGCGGAGGAGGAAGGCGTTGCCGTTGCCGAACGTATTGCAGGCCAGCATGGCCATGTGAACTTCAACACCATTCCCTGGGTGATCTACACCAGCCCCGAGATCGCCTGGGTGGGCCAGACCGAACAACAACTCAAGGCGGCAGGGCGGGCGTACAAGGCAGGGACATTCCCGTTCCTTGCCAATGGGCGCGCACGCGCGCTGGGCGACACGACCGGCATGGTCAAGATGCTGGCAGACGCCGCAACCGACGAGATACTCGGTGTCCATATCGTCGGCCCGATGGCGAGTGAACTGATTGCCGAATGTGTGGTGGCCATGGAATTCCGGGCCAGCAGCGAGGACATTGCCAGAATCTGCCATGCGCACCCATCCCTGAGCGAGTCCACCAAGGAGGCCGCGCTGGCGGTCGCCGGTCGCACTCTCAACTTCTAGGGTTCGCGCACCGTGTTTTTCCCGAACGTGGGCGGCGCTGCGTGACGACGGTCCTGGAGGCGTACCAGCGGGAGCTCACGCTGCGGTCCTACGAGCCCGACCCCGGGCAGTTGGCCGTGGTCGCCGCCCTGGACCGTTGCGCGGCCGACTGGGCCCACTACCGGAGCCAGCGCTCCAGCAGATTCAAAAAATTGATCAACCGCCCGAAAATTCCGCGCGGTGTTTACCTGTATGGCGGGGTTGGGCGCGGAAAAAGTTTCCTGATGGATTGCTTTTTCGGGGCGGTCACGTTGCAGCGCAAGACGCGCCTGCATTTCCACGAGTTCATGCGCGAGGTGCATCGCGAGTTGACCCTGTTGCAGGGCACGGTCAATCCGCTGGATGTGTTGGCGAAGCAAATGGCCCGCAAGTACCGGCTGATCTGTTTCGATGAGTTCCATGTGGCCGACATAACGGACGCCATGATTCTGCACCGCTTGCTCAGCGCCTTGTTCGAGCAGGGTGTCGGTTTTGTCACCACTTCCAACTTCAAGCCCGACGATTTGTATCCCAATGGCCTGCACCGCAGCCGGATCCTGCCGGCCATCGCCTTGCTGAACGAACGCCTTGAGGTGATGCCGATCGGCGAGGGCGCCGACTACCGCCGGCGCGTCATGGAGCAGGTCAAGCTCTACCACCAGCCGTGCGGTCCGGAGGCGGACACACAAATGCGTGCGGCGTTCGAGCGGCTCTCCGAGTCGCACGACGGCGACCCGGTGCTGCATATCGAGGCCCGAGACATCCGCGCCCGCAGGCGCTCAGGCGGTGTGGTCTGGTTCGATTTCAAGACCCTTTGCGGCGGACCACGCTCGCAGAACGACTACCTGGAGATCGCATCGGTGTTCCACACCGTGCTTCTCAGCGATGTTCCGTGCATGCCGTTGCGCATGGCGTCGGAGGCGCGCCGGTTTACCTGGCTGGTGGATGTGTTGTATGACCGGCGCGTCCACCTGATACTGTCGGCCGAGGTCGAGCCGGAATTGCTGTACACCGAGGGCCCGCTGGCGCACGAATTCGTGCGCACCGTGTCCCGGCTGCACGAAATGCAGTCGCGGGAGTACATTGAGCAGGCACGCAGAACTGTGAACACCGATTTGACATGACCCCCCAGAATCTTGCAATCTTGCTGTTGCTTGCCGCTGCTGGCGTGGGAGCGCAGGGGGAGCCGACCAGTACGGCCGAGCAGGCCGAGCGGCTGGAGCGCCAACGCATCAGCCAGAGCCGTGCCGCCGAGCAGGCGAGGTTCGCGGCACAGGAGGCCGCGTGTTACCAGCGGTTTGCGGTGAACGACTGTCTCGCCGAGGTGCGCAGGGCGCGGCGGGAGTTGTTGGCCGACCTGCGGCGGCAGGACCTGTCGATCAACGATGCCCAACGCAAGCGGCGTGGCGCGGAACAACTGCTGCACTCCGACGAGAAGGCCGCCCGCCCACCCTGAGCGCGTTCAACATCGGCTCGGGCGAGGCGCTCAGCTGCCCAGCGGCTCGAGCTTGACCACAACGAGCGAGAGGTTGTCGCCACTTCCCATGGCCCGTGAACGTGCCTTGTCGATCAGGAATTCGGTGGCCTCACGGGCGGAGAGTTTGGCCAGGATCTCGCCGAGCTCGGCGTCGGTGTAATAGTGCCAGACGCCATCGCTGCACACCAGCACGCAGTCGCCAGCCCGGAGTTTGGGTATGAAGTGGGTGTCTACCGGTGGGTCGCTTTCGGTGCCGAGGCAGGCCATGAGGATGTTGGACTGCGGGTGGGAGTTGGCCTGTTCGTCGGTGATTTCGCCCCGCTTCACGAGCAACTGCACGTACGAGTGGTCCACCGTTCTGCGCACAAGTTTTTCCCCGTGGTAGTGGTAGATGCGCGAGTCACCGGCGTGTGCCCAGTGGCAGTCCCCACCCGCGTTGATCAGAAATGCCGCGACAGTGCTGTGGGGCTCCTCTTCCGCCGAGATCGCGGTCAACCGGATCACCACATGTGCCTCACGCGCGATCTGCACCAACAGCCCGCAGGCATCATCGCTTTCGGGGGCATACCGCTCGAACAACTGCTTGGCTGTCATGATGACCTGGTCAGACGCCTTGCGGCCACCACTTCGCCCGCCCATTCCGTCGGCAATGATCCCGAGCACGCAGCCGTTCACCCTGGGATGCTTCAGGAGCGCAACCCGGTCTTGCTGGTAGTCACGGTCCCCTTTGTGAACGCCGGTCGACGCGGTGAGTCTGTAACCTTTGGCCATTGTGTGGGATGCTTTCGCAGACCCGCCCTCAAAAATCAGGTGCAAGCACGTATTATCGAAACAGCCGGCTCCCCATGGCGCTGCTGTCTCCCGAACAATTCTAGACCTATCTCGTGCAACCCAATCTGCACTCTCCGGAACGCCGCCTGATCGAATTGTCGATGGCCCACGCCGACCTCGATGCCCTGATCGACCGGGCGGGAACGGCAGCGCCGCTGGACGAACTGATGCTGCGCCGGCTCAAGAAGAGGCGTCTGGCTTTGAAGGACGAAATGATGCGAATCCGCCAGAGCCTGCGCCCGGACGAACCGGCTTGACGATGAACCTGCAAGAACAGGTTGAAGAGGCCTTCGCGCCCGGCAGCGCATTGTCGCGCGCGATCAAGGAGTTTGCGCCCCGCCCGGGACAAACCGACATGGCGCTCGCCATCGCGCGCACTATCGACTCCGGTGGGGTCCTGGTCGTTGAAGCTGGCACGGGGGTTGGCAAGACTTTTTCCTATCTCGTGCCGGCCTTGTTGAGCGGCGCACGGGTGCTGCTGTCTACCGCAACCAAGACTTTGCAGGACCAGCTGTTCGCGCGCGATCTCCCGCAGTTGGTCCAGGCGCTGGGCTTGCCTGTGCGGTGCGCGCTGCTCAAGGGACGGGCCAGTTACCTTTGCCTGCACCGGATGGAAGGCGCGCGGCAGGATCCCGCTCTGCAAGACCGGTTGTTGGCACGTACGCTGGCCAAGGTGGAGCAGTGGGCCCAGGTCACACGCAGTGGCGACCTGGCAGAGTTGCCCGGGCTGGATGAGCGCTCACCTTTGTTGCCGCATATCAGTTCGTCGCGGGACAACTGTCTGGGCGCCCAGTGCCCCAAGTTCCGCGCCTGCCATGTGAACCTCGCGCGCCGCGAGGCGATGGCAGCGGACATCGTTGTGGTCAACCACCATCTGTTCTTTGCCGACCTGGCGGTTCGCGAGTCTGGCATGGCTGAGTTGCTTCCGAGCGTCCAGACGGTGATTTTTGACGAGGCGCACCAACTCAACGAGACCGGGCTGCAGTTCCTTGGGCGCACCGTGACGACCGGTCAGGTGCTCGACTTTGCCAAGGACATGCTGGCGACCGGCTTGCAGCAGGCGCGTGGATTGGCAGACTGGCAGCGCCTGACTTCCGATGTGGACCGCGCCGCCCGGGAGTTGCGCATGGCTGTGGGCCGGGTCCCGCCTGCCACGCGGCTGCGCTGGGCAGCCGCCACGCCGGAGCAGGTTGAGCCGGCTGCCTGGGCCGGCGCCATCGATGGCCTGCTTGCGGCCTGTACCGCGGCAGCGTCCGCGCTGGCTTCGGCTGGTGAAATTGGGCCTGACTTCGATCGCCTCGGCGAACGGGCTCAGACCCTGTGCGAGTCGATCAGCTTCTTCCAGTCGGAGTGCGACCCGGACAGTGTGCGCTGGATCGACGCCGGCACACAACTGCGGCTCGTGGAGTCGCCGCTCGACATTGCGCAGGCAGTGCAGGAAAAGATGCTGAAGGCAGTCGAGGAGCCCGGCAACCGCAGGTCATGGATATTCACTTCAGCGACGCTCGGTGATGACCCTGACCTGCGCTGGTTCACCGAGCCCTGCGGTCTGGGTGGGGCCACGAAACTGCGCGTGGAAAGCCCATTTAACTATGCGCAGCAGGCTGCTGTGTACGTGCCGCGTGACCTGCCCAAACCGGCCGACCCCCAACACGGTGCGCAAGTGGCATCCCACGTGGCGCGCTGGGCCACGATTCTCGGCGGGAGGACGCTGGTTCTGACCACGACATTGCGTGCCCTGCGCACCATCAGCGAGTGCCTGGTTGCCAGTTTTCAGGACAGCACGAAGATGCAGGTTCTGGTGCAGGGCCAGGGCTCGAAGCGCGAATTGATGGACCGGTTGCGCAATGCGTCCAGGGACGACGGTCCAGGCTGCATCCTGGTCGCTTCGGCGTCATTCTGGGAGGGTATTGACGTACCCGGAGACGCCCTGCAACTGGTGGTGATCGACAAACTGCCGTTTCCGCCTCCCAACGACCCGCTGGTCGAAGCGCGCACCGGGCGTCTGGAAGCCTTGGGGCGCAGTCCGTTCAACGACTATTTCATTCCTGAGGCTGCCGTCGCGCTCAAACAGGGGGCCGGGAGATTGATTCGGCGGGAGTCCGACCGCGGTGTGCTGGTGGTGTGTGACACCCGGCTGGCCAGCATGGGTTATGGCAAACGCCTCATGGCGGCACTGCCACCGATGCGCAAGCTGCACTCGGAGCCCGAGCTGACCGAACTGCTGGAAGACCTTACCAGAACTTCCACCAGGGATTCTCCACGGAGCGACTGCCCTTGGTAGTGAATTCGCCGGTTGGGTAACTCTTCTCCAGCACGCGCTTGGAGTCATCGCGCAATTGGTTCATGCCCAGCGCGTCATAGGATTTCATCATGATGAACAGAGCTTCCTCCAGGGCCGGCACCTCCCGGTAGTCGGTCAACGCATTCTGGGCACGGTTGACCGCGGCAAGGTACGCCCCGCGTTTGTAGTAATAACGCGCCACATGGACTTCATATTCGGCAAGTGCATTGACGATGTAGGTCATGCGCATGCGCGCGTCGGAGGCGTAACGGGATTCGGGAAAGCGGCTGACCATCTCCTTGAATGACTCGAATGATTCCTTGGCGGCCTTCTGGTCGCGCTCTGACAGATCCTGACGGGTCAGGAATGAAAACCAGCCAAGATCGTCATTGAAGTTGACAACGCCCTTGAGGTACAACGCGTAGTCCAGGGCAGGGCTGCCGGGATGCAGCTTCATGAACCGATCGATTGTGGCCTGGGCCTGCGCCGGCTCAGATGACCTGTACTGGGCATAGGCCTTGTCCAGCTGGGCTTGTTGCGCGAGTACGGTGCCGGCGGCACGGCCTTCAAGTTTCTCCAGCAGGCCCACCGCTTTGTCGTAGGCCCCGGAATTCATCTCGTCCTTGGCCTCGGCGTACAGCTTGTTGGGGCTCCAGTTGCTGGTCTTGTCGTTGGGCGTGGAAGAGCAGCCGGCAAACAACGTGGTTGCACCCGCCACCAGCACAACGTGCACCATCGATAATTTTGACCGGAACATGAGGAATACCCTGTTGAAAAAATCCAGCGCGATTATATCGAGTGACTCTTTGCCGACCGACCCCGACGATGCGCCGGATGCCGGTCCGGACATTGAATGGCGGGTTCTCGTGGCCAGCCCGGCCCAACACGGGGCGCGTCTGGACAAGGCGCTGGCCGATGGTCTCTCGGAGTTTTCCCGCAGCTACCTGCAGCAACTGATCGAAGACGGCTCGGTAATGGTCAATGGCCATTTGCAGGTCAAGCCCTCCTCGCGCCTGAAGGCTGGCGACAACTGCCGGATTGGATTGCGGCCCACGCCACAAAGCCAGTCGTTCAGGGCCGAGGAGATGGCCCTGGAAGTCGTGTTCGAGGATTCCCACTTGCTGGTGATCCACAAGCCGGCCGGCCTGGTGGTGCATCCCGCGCCCGGCAACTGGAGCGGCACCCTGCTCAATGGTTTGCTGGCGTTTGCGCCCGAATTCGCAGGCCTGCCCAGAGCCGGCATCGTGCACCGCCTCGACAAGGACACCAGCGGCCTGATGCTGGTGGCCCGTACCCGCGCGAGCATGGATGTCCTGGTGCGCATGATCGCGGAGCGCCAGGTGCAGAGGCAGTACCTGGCCCTGGCGCACAAACACTGGAGCGGCCCATTGAAGCGGGAGGTTCAGTCGGTGATAGGGCGCGATCCGTCCAACCGCCTGCGTATGGCGGTGGTCGACCCGGGGCGTCAACCCGGCAAGCCGGCACGCACGACCGTTGAATGGGTTGACGGCAACGAGCGCACGAGCCTGGTGCGCTGCACGCTGCACACCGGGCGCACCCACCAGATACGCGTTCACATGGCCTCCTTGGGACACCCCCTGATCGGGGACCAGACGTATGGGGGCGCGCCGGGTCTCATGCTGCAGCGACAGGCGCTGCATGCTTACCATCTCGCCTTGCCACATCCGCACACGGGAGCCGGGCTCGATTTCCTGGCTCCACTGCCGCTCGACATGGACGCGGAACTGAAACAGCAGGGCCTGCGATACAATTTCTGATTCGGGTGCGGCCTCGCACCTGCTCCGCACCCCCTGAATTGCGCGCCGCAGTCGCACCAAGCTGCCGACTGCGCCCCTTTTTGAATTCATCGCGCCGCAATGTTGCGGCGCCCTTCCTGACTGGCGAGACCATGAATACGGCTCAGGCAAAGCGCGTACTGGAAACAGCACTTATCTGCTCGCAGCAGCCCTTGCCTGTGCGCGAGTTGCGCGGGTTGTTCAGCGACATGCTCGGAGCCGACACAATCAAGCAGTTGCTCGAAGCGCTGCGCCTGGATTGGGCGCAAAAGGGGGTCGAACTGGTCCAGGTTGCGTCCGGCTGGCGTTTCCAGAGCCGCCCCGAGATGCGCGAATACCTGGACCGCCTGCACCCCGAGAAGCCGCCGCGCTACACCCGCGCCACCATGGAGACACTGGCCATCATTGCCTACAGACAACCCGTCACCCGTGGCGATATGGAAGACATCCGCGGCGTGACGATCAACGCCAGTATCATCAAACAGCTGGAAGAACGTGGCTGGGTAGAGGTGATCGGGCACCGCGAGGCGCCTGGTCGACCGGCCCTGTTCGCAACCACCCGCCAGTTCCTCGATGACCTTGGTATCGCCTCGCTCGACCAGTTGCCGGTGATCGATCCTGCGGCCCAGGCCGAGGAAGCGGCGGTGTCCCTTATTTCCCTGCAGGCGCTGTCGGCGTCCGGCGAAAACCCGGAGCTGCAGGACATGCCCCCAGACAGTGTCCCGGATTTGGCGCGGCACGATGCGCCATCCCTGGCCCCGGAAAATTCACCCAAACCCAATTCCATGGCGGGATCGATTCATGAATGACCACAACTTGTCGGACGAACCGTCCCCCGCCCCGGACGCTGGGCCAAAGCCGGTCCTGGTCGCTGCACCGGCGCCAGACGACTCGCCCGATGTGGACACCGACGCGCCGTCGGCACGTGCGTCCGGGTTGACCCAGGTGGTTCCAGAAACTGCTGCCGCGCCCGGGAACCGGTTTCTGGACGTCGTGTCTGGCCGTTTCGACGCCGAAGAGGAGGCCCCTGAGCCAGCGCCCCTCAAGCGGGTTTTGGCGCCGGTCGCGGAGGCGCCCAAACTGCACAAGGTGCTGGCGCAGGCTGGCATGGGCTCACGGCTTGAGATGGAACAGCTGATCATGGAGGGCCGGATCACCGTCAACAACGAGCCCGCCCATATTGGCCAGCGGATCCAGTTCGGCGACCATGTCAAGGTCAACGGCAAGCCGATCCGTTTTCGCATCGACCCGCCGCCGGCGCGTGTCATTGCGTACCACAAACCGGTCGGGGAGGTCGTCACCCATGACGATCCACAGAACCGGCCCACCGTGTTCCGCCGGCTCCCCAAGCTGCAGCAGGGCAAGTGGCAGTCCGTCGGCAGGCTGGATCTGAATACAGAGGGCCTGCTGCTGTTGACAAGTTCCGGCGAACTGGCCAACAACCTGATGCATCCGCGTTTTGGCCTGGAGCGGGAGTACGCGGTGCGCGTATTGGGTGCACTGAGCAACGACGAAAAACACAAGTTGCTCGATGGTGTGCGGCTGGATGACGGTGTCGCGCAGTTCGGCTCCATCGAAGACGGCGGTGGCGAGGGTGCCAACTGCTGGTACCGCGTCACGATCTCGGAAGGGCGAAATCGGGAGGTGCGCAGGATGTTCGAGGCCGTCGGGCATGCTGTCAGCCGCTTGATCCGGATTCGATACGGTGCGATGGTGTTGCCGCGTGGTCTCAAGCGAGGTGCATGGATGGAACTGGATGCGTCCGACATCGACGGCCTTCGGCTGGCATCGGGTTCGCGTCCGGCCGCTGTCGGAGGCAACCTGCGCAATGCCCAGCGGCCGGACGGCGAGGGCCGCGACGGGCCGGGCGCCGGCGCTGGCAACCGGCGGCGAAAGCGCGGCGGCCGCTCAGCAGATCGCCGGCCCGCCGATGGTCCGCGCGGTGCGTCGCAAGGGGGTGGTATTCCGTCACCGGTGGCCCCGACTTCGACCGGGGCTGGTGGGCCGGGGCGCAATCGCAACCGTTTCGACCAGGATGACTCCGGCGAGCGCGCCGACAGGCAGGCGGCCGAGTCGCAGCCCGATCCAATGAAAACGGCATTCGGCTACATCGGCGCTGACAGTTTCACGCGCCAGCGGCACGGGCAAGGCCAGCGCGGCGGGCAGCGCCCCGGCAACAGTGCGCCAGGGGGCCTGCGC
>CAMAWD010000157.1 GCA_945861785.1 Rhodoferax sp. OV413
ACGCTCGTCCTCCATCACCAACGTTTTGATCACAGCATGCTCTGCAACCCCCAGCTCCCGCGCCGAGACCGCAGTGCCACCGTGCGCCTCGTAGGTGTAAGGATGCTCGCCGTAGATCACCCCGTGCGCGGCGAGAAAAACAGTTGCGGTGGTGGTCTTGGTCAAGTTTTTTCGCACCAATCGAGAGGTTGTGGAATGGCCGATTTCTGCACGAAGACCGTGGGTGGCAAGTTGCCCGGTGTTGAGTGCAGCCGCTGGCGGTGGCAGACGCGCAGGCTGTCGTCGGCCATGTCATGCATGGCTTTACCATGGTTGGCGTAATCCTTCTGCTAGCGGCGTGCTCTGCGCAAATTAAACCAGAAACGCGCCATGATGGCATGGCCCCCGCAATGGTCCTTGCGGCTGATGGTTGTCCACCAAGCCATGCTGACCCAGCATCGGGCCCAATCCCTTTGGGCGCGGCAGCCAGCGCCGATAGATGCCCATCTCGATCCCGCGCGAGACCATCGGCGTGGGCAAGGGGCGGTGGACGTACAAGGGCTACGAAATTTTGAAGACTGGCGCCCTCAATAAGGAAAGGGTCTTCGCGAATCACACCGGCGTGAGCCGCCTTGACGGCCTGACCACGGATGCCGACGCAGGGTGCAGGGTCTGCCTGCTCGATGCCGATCGTGGGGTGCGCGTGGGGCAGGGTGGTACCAACCCGCAAGCAGCGGTGATTCCTCGTGGTGAGCCGATTGCTGGCACCATCGGCGGGAAGGACGGTCGACAGGTATTGATCACCGCAAGGGCGGCTCTTGCTCGCGACGATAATTATGAGGAGATGATGGAGAAACGGGTTCGCGCCCAGGTATGGGCTGCGGAAATCCCCGTCGCCAAAGGTGCTGCGCCCCCATAACGCCAGCTATTAAGAGGTAGCCATGGCGGCACCATTTTTCGATGCGGCTGCCACCGTGATCCCCACCCACCATGGCTCTCGGTTCGTGGCGATTCGCCCGCCATGGGCGAGGGCGCTGCTGGGGCTCGCGTTCGCTGCGGGCGTGCACTGGCATCATTAGGAAAATCTTTGGACTGCTCGCGAGTTGCGACGGCCGCCGAACCCGCGGGCCAAGGTCAACGTCCGTCAGCAACCGGCCCCGAGTGTGATCTCTTCACATCGCGCGAAACCAGGCCCGCGGCTCAGCGCGCGCCTGCTTCGGGTCCATCGCGGCGGCTTCCTGCGGGAGGACGGCACCGATCTACGCCGCAATTGATGCGGGTCAACCCAGGCACTGGGCGCGGCGGCGAGACTCCGGTAATAGCTGAACGGAGTGGCCCATGTCAGAGGTAGGTTTCTATAACGACAAGGTTGTGCGGCAATTTGCCGTCGCCACCATCCTCTGGGGCATTGTCGGCATGTTGGTGGGGGTGCTCATCGCCGCCCAGCTTTACTGGCCGTCCCTCGATTTTAACCAGCCTTGGCTTAGCTTTGGCCGCCTGCGACCACTGCACACCAACGCGGTGATTTTCGCCTTTGGCGGCTCGGCGCTCTTCACCACCAGCCTGTACATCGTGCAACGCACCTGCCATGTGCGGCTGATCGCCGATCGGCTGGCGGCCTTCGTGTTCTGGGGTTGGCAAGTGGTCATCGTGGCGGCGGCCATCACGCTGCCGTTGGGCATCACCCAGGGGAAGGAATACGCCGAACTGGAATGGCCCATTGACCTGCTGATCACCGTGGTGTGGCTGTCCTACGCGTGGTTGTTCTTCGGCACGATCGTCAAGCGCCGGGTTCAGCACATCTACGTGGCCAACTGGTTTTTTGGCGCCTACATCATCACCATCGCGCTGCTGCATGTGGTGAACAATCTCGCCATCCCGGTCAGCCTCACCAAGTCCTACCCCATTTACAGCGGCGCGGTCGACGCGATGGTGGAGTGGTGGTACGCGCATAACGCCGTGGGCTTTTTCCTGACGGCCGGCTTCCTCGGCATAATGTATTACTTCGTGCCCAAGCAGGCCGGGCGCCCGGTGTACTCGTACCGCCTCTCGGTCGTGCATTTCTGGGCGCTGATCGCGGTGTACATGTGGGCCGGCCCCCATCACCTGCACTACACCGCCTTGCCAGACTGGGCGCAGTCGGTCGGCATGGTGTTCTCGCTGATCCTGCTGGCGCCCAGCTGGGGTGGGGCGATCAACGGCATCCTCACGCTCTCGGGGGTATGGCACAAGCTGCGCACCGACCCCATCCTCAAGTTTCTGATCGTCTCGCTGTCCTTCTACATGATGTCGACCTTCGAAGGTCCCATGATGTCGATCAAGACCGTTAACTCGCTCAGCCACTACACCGACTGGACCATCGGCCACGTGCATTCCGGTGCGTTGGGCTGGGTTGCGATGATCTCGGTGGGTTCGATTTATGCGCTGCTGCCGCGCCTGCTGGGCCTAACGCAGATGTACTCGATCAAGTGGATCGATGCGCACTTCTGGCTGCACACCATCGGCGTGGTGTTCTACATCGCCTCCATGTGGATCGCCGGTGTGATGCAGGGCCTGATGTGGCGCGCGACCAATGCCGACGGCACGCTGACCTACAGCTTCGTTGAATCTCTGAACGTCACCTACCCCTACTACTTGGTGCGCTTGGGCGGTGGTGTGCTGGTGCTGGCCGGCATGATCCTGATGGCTTTCAACACTTGGAAAACCTACCAGCTGGCACAGTCACCCGCGCAGCTGCCCGTGCTGCCCGCCGACGCCGCCGCTGCACGCGCCTGAGGGACCCCACATGAGCCAATTTCACGAGAAGATTGAAAAGAACGTCGGCCTGATGGCGGTACTGATCGCCGTGGCCGTGTCTTTCGGCGGCCTCGCCGAAATCATCCCACTGATGTACCAAGCCGAGGCTATAAAGCCGAGCCCGGGCGTGGTGCCTTATCCGGCACTGCAATTGGCTGGCCGCGATATCTATGTGCGCGAGGGCTGCTACAACTGTCATTCGCAGATGATTCGCACGCTGCGCTTTGAAACTGAACGCTACGGCCACTACTCCGTGGCCGGCGAGTCGGTCTACGACCGCCCCTTTCAGTGGGGTAGCAAGCGCACCGGACCGGACCTAGCACGCGTCGGCGGTAAGTACTCCGACGACTGGCAGCGCGTGCACCTGAACAATCCGCGCGACGTCGTGCCCGAGTCCAACATGCCCGCTTTCACCTGGCTGGCCGGCGCGCCGGTCGATGGCCCAGAAATCGCCCGCCACATGCGCGGCTTGCAGCGGCTGGGCGACCCCTACACCGATGCGGAGATCGCCGCCGCACCCGCGGCGGTCGCCGGCCACACGGAACTAGACGCAGTGGTGGCCTACCTGCAGGCCCTGGGCAAGAACGCCCCGAAGGGAGACTGATCATGCTGTCCGGAATCATCACTACAGGATTGATGCTGTTGTTTATTGGCGCCTGGATCTGGGCTTGGCGACCGGCCAGAAAAGCGGCCTTTGATGCCGCTGCCCGCCTGCCGCTGCAGGACGACCAGGAGCACGGCTCGTGACCCGCGGCTGGTCGATTTATGTCATCGCCTTGGTGGTTTTGAATCTCGTCGGGTGCTTGGCGCTGCTCTGGGGGACCTCGCGCCGCCGGGAGAGCGACCCACCCTCGGACCAGACCGGTCACCTGTGGGACGGCGATCTCACCGAATACAACAAGCCGTTGCCCCGTTGGTGGATCAACCTTTTCTACCTCACCATCGTTTTCAGCATCGGCTATCTGGCTTGGTACCCTGGCTTGGGCAATTTCGCCGGCTATTCGGGCTGGTCTTCAGCAAGTGAACACGACACGGACAAGGCCGCGGGCGACAAAAAGCTCGCGGTGACTTTCAGCGTCTATGACGGCAAGCCGATCCAAGAACTGGCGCGTGACCCGCACGCGCTGACGCTGGGTAAGTCCGTCTTCGCTAACCAGTGCGCCACCTGCCATGGCTCGACGGCGCAAGGTGCGCTGGGGTTCCCTAACCTCACCGACAATAGCTGGCACTGGGGCGGCGAGCCCGAGCAGGTCTTGGACAGCGTGCTCAATGGCCGCAACGCGGTGATGCCCGCTTGGAGCCCGACGCTAATCGCCATGGGCGGGGCCACGGCACTGGATGATGTGGCGAGCTATGTGTTGTCGCTGTCCACCCAGCTGCGCGGCAAGGCCCAGCACGGTGCGGAAGAGCACGAGGAACAGAACGAGCACGGGCAGCGTTTGGTCCAGGGCAAAAAGCTGTACGACGGCATCTGCATGGCCTGCCATGGCGCCGCAGGCAAGGGCAACCCGCTGCTGGGTGCGCCGGACCTCACCGATGACTACTGGCTTTACGGCAACAGCCATGAGGCCATCTACACCAGCATCGGTCAGGGCCGCAATGGCGTGATGCCGGCGCACAAGGCGTTGATTGGTGACACGCGCGCCCGACTGGCGGCCGCTTATATCTGGTCGCTGAGCCAGCCGGTCGCGCCGTAGTGAGCCCACCTGCCGCGGGGCCGCCAAGGGATCAGGAACGCCCGCCGCTCGTGCAGCAGCTGGGCGCGGTGCTCTGGCCCAGCTTTTTCTCGGCCGGCGTGGCAACGATGGTGTGCTTTGCTTTTATTGACCCACTGGCCTTGCGCGACATCACCTTCCCCCAGTTGGTGATCAGCCGCGAGCTGGGCTACACGCTGGGTTTCTTCCTGTTCTGGGTAGCCACTGCTGCCTCGAGTCTGTTCACCTCACTCCTACTCAGTCCGGCCAGTCGCATCAACGCGCCACTGCCGCGGGAGTGAGCCCGTGATCCAAATCCCGCAGCCCGTCGTTGAATTCACCGGGGCCGGCGCCTATGCGAGCGAGCGCAAGGTCTATCCACGCGACGTGTCGGGGCCACTGCGCCGCCTGCGCATGGCCGCCGTCATCGGCTTGCTGGGGGCTTTTTATCTGTTTCCGTGGGCCCGCTGGAACGGTCGCCAAGCGGTGTTGTTTGACCTGCCGGCACGCAAGTTCCACCTCTTCAACCTCACGTTCTGGCCGCAGGATTTCCTCTTCCTCGCGCTGCTGCTGATCATCGCTGCCCTGACGCTGTTCTTTTTCACCGCGCTGGCAGGTCGCCTGTGGTGCGGCTATGCGTGTCCACAGACCGTGTGGACCGAGGCCTTCTTGCTCATGGAACGCTGGGTTGAAGGCGACCGTCTGCAGCGCATGAAGCTCGACCACGCCCCGTGGTCGTGGCACAAGCTGGTGCGCAAGGGGGCCAAGCACCTGCTCTGGGTGGTGTTCGCGTTATGGACTGGGTTTAGCTTTGTGGGTTTTTTCACGCCGGTCCATGAACTGGGTGCGCGAGCCCTAACGTTGGAGTGGGGCGGCTGGGAAACTTTCTGGGTCTTCTTCTACGCCGTGGCCACCTGGGGCAATGCCGGCTTCCTACGTGAGCAAGTCTGCAAGTACTTGTGCCCTTACGCGCGCTTCCAGAGCGCCATGTTCGACCGCAACACCCTGATCATCGCCTACGAAGCCCGCCGCGGTGAGCCGCGCGGCCGACGCCGTCGCGATCTGGTGACCAGCGTGCTGTCGCGGCTGCGCGGTCTGCTCGACCCGCACACCGCGGAAGATTATGTGTTCCGTGCCAGCCAGCACCCCACGGCCGCCAGCGCTCAGGCGCAAGCCCACGGCACCATTACCTTCGCGCCACACGCCGTGGCAGCACCGCTGCCGGCGTTCGCCCCCGAACAACTGGGCGACTGTGTTGACTGTACGTTGTGTGTGCAGGTCTGCCCCACCGGCATCGACATCCGCAATGGCCTCCAATACGAGTGCATTGCCTGCGGCGCCTGCATCGATGCCTGCGACACCGTGATGGACAAGGTTGGCTACCCACAGGGCCTGATTCGCTACACCACGCAAAATGCGATCGACGCCAAGGCCAGTCACATCCTGCGGCCGCGCATCGTGGTGTACGGGCTGCTGCTGTTAGCACTGCTTGGCGCCTGGGCGTGGGGCGTCAGCCATCGCAGCAGTTTTATCGCCGAGGTTCTGCGCGACCGCAACACGCTGTATCACCTGACCAACGACGGCGGCGTTGAAAATAGTTATCAGCTGAAAATCGTCAACAAAACCGAAGCGCCACGGGATTTCCGTATCACGATTAGGTCGGACCGCGCAGACCTGCGCCTAGACCACGGCCCACTGACCGTTACCGCCAAAAGTGGCGAGGTGATCGCCGTCCCTCTGACCGTCAGCGCCCCCGCGCAGCTAAGAGCACGCCATGTCCTGCACTTCACCGTCACCCCGGTTGATGGCGGTGCGCTGCGCGAAGTCGACAGCAGCTTCTTTGGCCCGTCGCCATGAGCGCGCCGCGCCCCACCTGGCGCGAACCTATGGTCTGGCTCATCGTCCTGTTGCCGGCAGCCGCGGTCGCGGCCAGCATCGCGCTGTTGGTCCAAGCCCTGCTCACCGGCGGCGACGATGCGGTCATCGACGAGGTACACCACACCGCCCAGATACAGCTGAGCGATGTCAGCGCCGATGAACGCGCCGCACAGCAGGGGCTCAGCGCCGTTTTGCGCCTCGACGGCACGCGGATTGAAGTGTTGCCTGCAACCGGCCGCTTCGATCGCAGCCAGCCACTGCACCTGCATGCCGCGCACCCCGCGCGCGCGGCCAAAGATATCCTGCAGGACCTGCAGCCCACCGAACGCGGCTGGCAGGGGCCGGGTGCACCGGATGATCGCAGTGACTGGATTCTGGAGCTAGAGGCGCCAGATGGCAGCTGGCGGCTCAAGGGCCGGCTGCTGCGCGGCCAGCAGGCCGCACTGCTCCAGCCTGCGCGATTTGGATCTTGAGCGGCACCGCGCCCCGCGATCGTTGCTATCACTGCGGCGAGGCGCTGCCCACGGCTGCCCCGCAGCGGGTGTTCGAGGGCGAAAGCCGCAGCTTCTGCTGCAACGGCTGCGCGGCGGCGGCCGGCTGGATTCACGATGCGCAGCTGGGCGATTACTACCGACTGCGCAGCGAGGAGGGCGGGCGCGTGGCACTGTTAGCCAGTGACCTTTCCGCTTGGGATCGCGAAGAGGTCCAACAGGGACACGCCCGCGAGGTGCCCGGCGGTCGCGAGATCACCTTGGTCACCAACGGCATGCGCTGCGCGGCCTGCGCTTGGCTGATCGACCGCGCCCTGCGGCAGGAGCCCGGTATTTTGGAAGTCAGCGCGAACGCTATCACCGGCCGCATCCGGCTGCTGTGGGACCCCGCCGTCACGTGCCTGTCCCAGCCCCTCCAGCGCTTGGCCGCGTTGGGCTATCGGCCGGGTCTTGCGCGGGGCGAGGCTTTGGAGCGCGCCCGCCGCGCCGAACGACGTCGCTGGCTGCTGCGCTTAGGACTCGCTGGCCTCGCCAGCCTGCAGGCAATGATGTTCGCCGAAGCGCTCTACTTCGATGTCCGTGGACAGATGCCGCTCCCCACGCGCGATTTCCTGCGCTGGATCACCTTTCTCATATCCACGCCGGTGGTGTTTTATGCCGGCTGGCCCTTCCTCGAAGGTGCTTGGCGCGAATGCCGCGGCCGGCGCTTGGGCATGGATACCCTGGTCGCCAGCGGCATGCTGCTCGCTTGGGGTGGTAGCGTCATCGAGACGCTGCGCGGCGGCCCGCAGGTCTGGTATGACACCGCGGTGATGTTCGTGTTCTTGCTGCTGCTGGCCAGACTGCTTGAGCAGCGCGCCCGCGCCATAGCCAGCGCGCAGGTCGATACGCTGGCACAGGCCTGCCCCGCGCTGGCGACGCGCGAGCGGCCCGATGGCAGCAGCGAGACCGTGCCGCTGGCGCGGTTGGCGGTCGGCGACATCGCGCGCGTCGCGGCGGGTGACGCCTTGCCCGCCGATGGTCAACTGCTGGAGGCGCCCGCGAGTTTTTCCGAAGCCTTGCTGACGGGCGAATCGCGCGCGGTCACCCGCCAGCCCGGCACCGTGGTCTATGCCGGCACCTTGTGCCTGGATCAACCCGTGCGTCTGCGCGTGACCGGCATCGGCCCCGCCACGCGCTTGTCGACACTGACGCGGCTCGTGGAGCAGGCTCAAGCCCATCGACCCCGTGTCGCCCGCCTCGCCGACCAAGTGGCGGGTTGGTTCGTGCTGGCCCTGCTGTTCACCGCAGTGCTGGTTTATGCCAGGTGGCACTTCACCGCGCCCGAGCGTGCGTTCGAAGTGCTGCTCTGTGTATTGGTCATCAGTTGTCCCTGCGCGCTGTCGCTGTCGGTGCCCGCGGCGTTGGCAGCCGCTCACGGGCACTTGGCTCGCATCGGTGTGCTCGCCACGCGCCCCGATGCGTTGGAGACGCTCGCGCAGGCCACGGATCTGGTGTTCGACAAGACTGGCACTCTCAGTACTGGCCAAATGGCGATCGCATCGATCAGCCTGTGCAGTGGCAGTTTCCGAGAAGACGCGCTGTCGCAGGCCACTGATTTGGTGTTCGACAAGACCTGCACCGTCAGCACCGGCCAAATGGAGATCGCATCGATCAGCACGCACCGTGGCAGCGCCCGCGAAGACGCGCTGTCGTTGGCCGCCGCACTCGAACGCGACAGCCGCCATCCCATCGCCAGTGCTTTCACCGAGGTGCCGATCACGCGGACCGCCACCGGCGTGCAGGAATATCCCGGCCAGGGCATTGAGGGGGAGATTGAGTCGCGGCGCCTGCGCTTGGGAACCGCACCATTCGCCGCCGGTCGAGGCGATGACGGCGCGCTCTGGCTCGGCGATGGAGACCAGCCTCTAGCGCGTTTTGAATTGCGCGAAACTGCCCGCAGCGATGCACGCCAGGTGCTTGCCCAGCTGTCAGCCAGCGGCCTGCGGTTGCACCTGTACAGCGGGGACGACGAGCGCACCGTCGCTACCTTCGCCGCCCGTTTTGGCTTGGCCGATGCCGCAGGCCGCCTGTCGCCGGCCGACAAGCTCGACCGCGTGCGGACGTTGCAGGCACAGGGCCGTATCGTGGCCATGGTCGGCGACGGCCTCAACGATGCACCCGTGCTGGCCGGCGCCAATGTCTCTTTTGTCATGGCCGAGGGCGCCCCGCTGGCCCAGCAGGCGGCCGATTTCGTGCTGACGCAGGCCTCCCTGCAACGTGTCCCCGACGCGGTGGCGCTGGCCCGCCGCGCCCAGCGCATCATCCAGCAGAATTTGGCTTGGGCCGTCGGCTACAACCTGCTCGCCCTGCCGCTGGCGGCCACTGGGCAGGTCACGCCGTGGATGGCCGCGCTGGCGATGGTTGTCTCCTCCCTGACCGTCACCCTCAACGCCCTGCGT
>CAMAWD010000158.1 GCA_945861785.1 Rhodoferax sp. OV413
TGCCAAGGCCGAGCGGCGGCGGGATCAGGGCGAGGAATGAACCGACCGCCTCGAGCGGCATCTCCCACACCTCGAGATCGATGGCGTGCCCGCCGGCGCTCGCGCGAACCAGGCCAGGCTTGGGTGGCGTCGTCGCCGGCAACGCATACAGGTTGTAGCGCGGCGCCGTCGCCGTCTTTTGCCGCAACAGCGCGCCGCGCTCGCGCAACTGCCCATTGAGGGGCATGCCCGACAGATGCGCGCCGACCACGGCCAGCGGCAGGCAGGCCTGCACTGCCGGGGAGCGCAACGCCACGTCGGTGACACCCTGCGCGGGATACACCCCGCTGGCCCCCATGGGAATGTGCAGGCTCGCCTGCCACGTGTGGCCAAGGTTCACGAGCGCCACATCATGATTGGCATCGGCGATGAGGGTAACGCCAAAGGGCAGTCCGGAAGCGGTCGTTCCCGAGGGCAAGGCCAGCGCGCACCAGCCGAGCAGATTGACGAAATTGGTGTACACGCCAAGCGCGCTGTTGGCGCCGAGCGGGTCCTGCGCTACCTCGGCGAAGGTGGGATGGCGCGGCGCGGTCGGCACCAGCAGCACATCGACGCTGCGCCAGATCGCCTGCGCATCGCGCGCCAATGCCTTGAGTACGCACTGCCCCGCGAAGGCATCGCTGGCGCTGAAGCGCGTGGCGGCACCGATCACCTCGCGCACCGCCGGGTCGATTGATTCAGGCTGCGACTCCAGCAGCGTCCTCACCACGCTGTAGCGCTCGGCCACCCACGGGCCGGCATACAGCAGGTCGGCCACCTGGTGCAGCGGCGTGAAATCCACTGCGACCAGTTCATGCCCTGCTGCCCGCGCGTGCGCCAGTGCGGCACGGTAAGGCGCAGAGTAATCGCCATCCTTGTCAAGCTGCAGGTCTTGCGGGTAGCCGATGCGCAATGCCCCCAGCCCTTTCTGAAAATCGCCCTGCCAGTCCGCGGGTCCGGGCTTGAAACGGCTGTAGGAATCCGCGTCATCCGCGCCTTCGATCACCGACAGCACATGCGCGGCGTCATCGACCGTCATTGCAAACACGGACACGCAGTCGATGCTGCGGCACGCCGGCACCACGCCGCTGGTCCCCACCCGACCGGGTGTCGGCTTGAGGCCCACCAATTGGTTGAATCCGGCCGGGATGCGCCCGGATCCCGCAGTATCCGTGCCGAGCGAGAAAGCCACCAGTCCGGCCGCGACAGCCACCGCCGATCCCGAGCTGGAGCCGCCGCTGATGCGTGTGGCGTCCAGCGCGCTGGACGGCTGCCCGTAGGGGGAGCGGGTCCCCACCAGTCCGGTGGCGAACTGATCCAGATTCGTTTTCCCGATCCACACCGCGCCCGCCGCCTGCAGCCTGCGCACGCAGGCCGAGGTGCCGTCGGCGATACGTGCATAGGCCGGACAGGCGGCGGTGGTGTGGACGCCGGCGATATCGATGTTGTCCTTCACCGCGAATGGGACGCCAAACAACGGCAGGCGCTGGAGAATTGCGTCAATACCGGAGAGTCCGTCAGCGAGTGCCTGCAGCGCATCCAGCTGGCCGCGCAAGTCGGCATCGGTGGCCAGGTAAATCCACGTCGCGGGCGGGCTCTTGCTGCGTGCCCGCTCGAGGCAGGCGGCGAGCAGCGCTTCGGGCCTGGCGCCGCCGCGATAGACGCGCAGCCAGTCCGCCACCTGCAGCAGCTGCCCCTCCTCTTGCCCTGGATTACCCGTCATCCTGAAGCCTTGTCATGAACCGCATACGGGAACGCCTGTAGCGAGCCGCCCGAATTCGCATACCCGCCTGCCGAATGCCCGCCCAACCCATCCTGCCAAATACCTTCTAGTATCCTAGTGGGAACACTAGCAGTTCCCATGCCAGAGCCATGTTGACTGCCGCCAATCCCGGGGGGGCATTGCCAAGCGCATGAATGAAAACGAAAACCGGCGGCGCACCACGTGCCGACAGACGCCTGCCTGTGGCGCCATGCAGGCGTAACATCGCCTCCAGTGCGCCGAAACGGTGCAGGAGCAATCCGTTCTGATACGCGCTGGTGCATGTTCAGCCGTGCACCCGCTTTCAAATAAGACAACCGAAACCCCCCCCGCATGCCGCGCCGCTGGATTGCCCACCTCGACATGGACGCGTTCTACGCGTCGGTGGAACTGCTGCGCTATCCCGAGCTGCGCGGCCGTCCGGTGGTCGTCGGTGGACGACGCGCACATGAGCCGGAACTGCTGCCCGACGGCACGCGCAAGTTCGCGCTGCTGCGCGACTACGCCGGCCGCGGCGTCATTACCACGTCCACTTACGAGGCACGTGCGCTGGGTGTGTTCTCGGCCATGGGCACCATGAAGGCGGCCAAACTCGCGCCCGACGCGGTGCTGCTGCCGGCCGATTTCGAGCAGTACACCAAGTACTCGCGCCTGTTCAAGGCGGCAGTGCACGAGATCGCTCCGCTGGTGGAGAATCGCGGGATTGACGAGATCTACATCGACCTGACGGAGATCATTGAGCGAGAGGGCGCTGACGCGCAGGACCGATCCAACCATAGCGCCCACGACAGCGCCCACGACAGCGCCCACGACAACGCCGACGAAGAACCGCTTGCACCCGTCATTGCCGTGGCCCGCCGCCTCAAGCAGGCGGTAAAAGATGCCACCGGCCTAAGCTGCTCGATCGGCGTCACCCCCAACAAGCTGCTCTCCAAGATCTGCTCGGAGTTCGGCAAGCCGGACGGACTCACCGTCATCACCTACGCCGACATCCGTGAGCGCATCTGGCCCCTGCCCGCCAAGCGCATCAACGGCATCGGCCCCAAGGCTGCGGCAAAACTGGAGACGCTCGGCATCCGCACCATCGGCGACCTCGCGGCCATGGACCCGCTGCGACTGGTGGACGAATTCGGCGCCAACTATGGCGCCTGGCTGCACGAAGCCGCCCACGGACGCGACGAGCGCGAAGTGGTGACGCACAGCGAACCCAAATCGGTTTCCTGCGAGACCACCTTCGAGCGCGATCTGCATGCGCGCACCGACCGCGCGGAACTGGGCGCCATCCTCACGCGCCTGTGTGAGCGGCTGGCCGGAGCACTGGAGCGCAAGGGTTACGCGGCCAGGACCATCGCAGTGAAACTGCGCTTCGACGATTTTCGCATCGTCACGCGCGCGCACTCGCTGGCGGGCGCCGCGACGAGCGCGCAGGACATCCGCAAGGCCGCCGGCCAATGCCTGAAGAAATCGCCGTTGGAGCGCAAGCTGCGCCTGATCGGCGTGCGCGCGGACCGCCTGTGCCAGGTCGACGAGCTGCCGGCAAGGAACGAGGATGGAACACCACCCGAGGAAGGCCAGCTCGCGCTGCCGCTGGCCGGATGATGGATCGCTTTCGTACCGTGCAGCTTCGATGATGAAGCCTCAGGGGCAGAGTCACCTTTCCCTGTGTCCTGAGCTCGACACCCAATGGCTCCGACCCGGATTATTTCCTTTGCGTCGATATTGTGATCAGAACAGTCCGCGGGATTTATGTGGATCTGACCCTGATGTTTCCAGGATTTCTCAAGCTTTTTCTGGGACGAAGAAGAAATCAACGCACGACTGGTCAAAATCATGAAGCATGCTTTTGCCGCCGTGTGGGATGTGTCGCAAGACCAAAAAGTCAGCTTGCGTACGGCCACCTTCATCGTGGCCTGAAAGCGGATTTTTCACACCCGCGAGCTGCGCGGCCTGTACCCTTAAACGCAAGACTCAAGGTGCAGCGCAGCTGTAGCTGCCAGCCACATTCAAGTCACCGGCACCTTTGTATTTGGGGTAGCCGGGGTAGTCGCACAGCGGCCGGGTCCTGCCGGGCACGCCTGCCGTGTCGGCCACGGTTTGCGGCGGTGGCACAACACCTTTTTCAACCCAGTTTTCAAGTGTTGTCAATGAATCCCAAGCCGCGTTAAACACGCTGCTGACCGCATGCCCATAACCGGGGATTTCATAGTAGCGGGCAAAGTCGTCAACTTTGGCTGCCCCCATGCCGGTGCGAATGCGTTGCCAATATTGCTGCGTAGCACGGGTGCTGACCAGCGCGTCATGCGAGCCGTGCGCCATGAGTATCTTGCCGCCCCGGCTGGCAAAAGCTGACAGGTCGGTTTTGTTGGTGTCTTGCAGTGCCGTTAACTGCACGATGCGCTCTTGCCACTTGCCGGGGTTTTGTGGGTCCAAGCTGAGTGAGTTGAACCCCGCATCGCGCGTGACGAAATACTTTACCCACTGGTCCCAAAAGGTGCTGCCGTACGGTGGGCTGGTGGCAATGGTTGTGGTGGTAGCAGGTTTGACGGCAGGCATCGGGTTAGCGGGCTGGTCTGTACCCAATGACAGTGTGAGCACAGTCGGTTGCAGCGCACTGTTGCCGGGGTTGCCAAAGTCTGTGCCCCAAGTGTTGAAGCCAGGGTAAGTCGTTTCGCCACTGGCCAGTTGGTAGTTCAAACTCAGCGCAGTGTTGGTCACGTTGTAGCCTGCAATTTGCGCATCCGACAAGCAGTTATCGCCCCCTTCAACACCACCGTCGCAGCGCAGCGGCTTGCCGTACACCATGGCCATCATCGGGTTGAATGTTGCATTGCAAGCATTGACGTTGCTGATCAAGCCATCCAACGCGCCATCCAGGCCATCACAGGCCGCAAGCGATGCGTCGTACATCAGCTTGCGTTTGACCCGGTTCGGATAAGCGCCGGGCTTGGCCAGCTCGCGGGTGATGCGGCCAAACTGCAAATCCAGCGCAGCGGCATTCCAGGCCGGGTACAGCACAATCGCACCGTCAAAATCTTGTGGCCAGTTTTGCACCGCGAACAGTGCCTCGCGCCCGCCCGTAGAGCCACCCGCAAAGTAGGTTTTTTGTGCCCGTGCGGCATAGCGCGTCTGAATGATGTTGACAGCAGCATCGCGCGTTTTCTTGATGGCGTCGGAAGAGAAATTTTTCAATGCTTCATCGTTGGCACCAAACGTGCCGTCGCGGCTGCCATTGGCATTGGCCTGGTGGCCAGAATCGCTGCCAAAAGTGGCGTAGCCGCGCGCCAGTGGCGCGGGCTGAGTGGTGGGCCCCGCAGGCACGTTACCCAGACCGGTGGCCAATACGCCGTTATAGCCGCCACCGCCAAACATCAGCGCCTTGCCGTTCCAGTTGGATGGCAGATTGACCTGAAACTTGATCTTGGGTGCAGTCGGGTCGACCGGATTGATGTCGCCCAGCACCTTGCAGTATTCAGCCACTGCAGCCACACCTGTGCCAGCAGCGGGGACGACCACCGCGCTGGTCACAACAGCCCCCGTGGTGGGCAAGCCAATGGTTTGGGGCGCCATGGCAAAGCCATTGAGCCCGGCACAAGAAGTAGGTGCCGAAGGCGGTGCGGGCACAGTGTTGGCACAGCCACCGGCTACCAGCAAAGCCGTTATAGCTGTCAATCGGCCCGCGCTTTGTTGAATTGAAATTTTCACTTTGTCTCCTGTGTCATGACTTTGAAGCAGGTACCCAAAATCACTACTGTCCGGCTAACTTAGGCGGTGCTGGCTGCAAAGCCAATACCGGCGCGGGTTTTGAAGCATTTAAGGGTGTCTCCGATTTGAATCGTGAACGGGAGATTCCGGTAGCGTTGGGGCTTTTCGAGCCCTGGAGTTGCCATGAATCTTGGCAAGATGCTGTTTGCGCAACTGATGGATTTTTTGCCATGGAAGACTTTTCATCGCATCGTCGATCGCTGCGACGGCGACCGCTACGTCAAGTCGATGACCTGCGCCGATCAATTTCGGGTGATGGCCTTTGCGCAATTGGCCTACCGCAAGAGTCTGCGCGATGTCGAAGCCTGTCTGTCGGCGCAGGCCGCCAAGCTCTATCACATGGGCTTCCGGCAGGAGATCAAACGATCGACGCTGGCCGATGCCAACGAGACGCGAGACTGGCATATCCAGGCCGAATTTGCCCAATACCTGATCGTGCAGGCGCGCAAACTCTACCTCGGCGACAGCTTCGGCATCGAGTTGGAGAACACGACCTACGCGCTGGACTCGACGACCATCGACCTGTGTCTGTCGCTGTTTCCCTGGGCGCTGTTTCGCACCACCAAGTCGGCGGTGAAGATGCGTACGCTGCTCGACCTGCGCGGCAACATTCCCAGCTTCATCCACATCTCCGACGGCAAGCTGGGCGATGTCAATGTGCTCGACATCCTGGTGCTGGAACCCGGGGCGATCTACGTCATGGATCGGGGCTATCTGGACTTCGCTCGGCTTTACGTGTTGCATCAGGCACAAGCCTTATTCGTCCTGTTTTCTCCGAATGCCGTCATCTTGTCCGGCGTAGACGCATTGCCACATATCCAGGCTATCGGCACGACCGGGGCATCGGTCACCACTGCCGGACGCAACGTAAGCACCTTGCCTTTGAGGGCGCTATTCGCACGATTGCCGAAGGTGACAGTGATTGCACCCATGGCAATGGAGACAGCACTCACATAGTTACCGACGATCTTGTCTGCCACGGGGAGGCCGGCCGCAGCATTGTCAGCAGGAAGTGATTGCGATATCGACCATGCCAATGAAATCGGAACCTTGGCAAAGTCGGCCAATGGCAGGGCCTCCGTGATTTGATCGCGGGTGAATTTGTCCAGGTAGGACGGCAACATCATCAGCGACAGGATGGCGATGATGCCCACCACAACCATCAGTTCAACCATGGTGAATCCGGATTGGTGGGTCTTCATCTATCGCAATTAAACTACAGAACCGCAAGTGGAAGGCCCTGTTCCAGCAACGCTGGAACTCCGCCTGCGCGAGGCGTGTCCCCGTCGCAGTTTGCGGCGGCGGGGAGGCGACACTAGCCGCGGCGCGCCGCTTGCGGAAATGTCTGCCGCAGAAAACGCTCCAGCATGGCATTGACCTGGTCGGGCACTTCGAGCTGCGGAAAGTGCGCCGCACCCACCACCTGCCCGAACTTCGCATTCGAAAAGCATCGCGCCACACCGGCGCTGTCGGTCTGGCCGGGCTTGGGCACTGCCGAAATCCACAACACCGGTTGCGTCACCTCGCGCGCCATCTGCTGGGTATCGACGACCAACCCCTCGAGTTCCGCGCGGATCACGTGCACGGGCGTCGCGCCGGCTTCCCGCACCGTGCGGGCGATCAGGCGCGGGTCGTTCGCCGGATGCAGGAACCGGGCGTAGACCTGCGCGAAGACCTCCGCATGCGCGGCGCCCTGCAACGCCAGCATCAATGGCGCGGTGCGCTCGCGCTGTTCCTGCGGCGTGTTGAGGTTGGCCTCCATGAGCACCACGGCCCGGACCGCCTCCGGGTTGCGGGCGGCGAAGGTCGATGCCGTCGGACCGCCGCCGGCATGCGCCACCAGCACCAAGTCCTCGAGCTTCAGGTGGGCGACCAGTTCCGCCAGGTCCCGGACGTGCTGCGTGGTGGTGTACCCCGCTGCCGGCGCATCCGAGCGCCCATGGCCGCGACGATCATAGTTGATGATGCGATGGGTCGACGCGAAATGATCTACCTGCGGCTTCCAATGTCTTGAACTGGAACACCAACCGTGCACGAACAGCATGGCCGGCGCACCATCGCCCGTCACCCGGTAACAAAGGCGTGTGCCATCAGCGGTAGGAAAGAACGGCATTTTCTGGTGAACTCCTACTGTCAATGATGGGGCTTGAGGCCCAAACGCTGTGCGCCATTTGGCACTTTACCGCTGCGCGGTCCATGCCCCGCTTGCACCACCACTGCGCTCGCCTTGCATGCGGTTCCCGAGCACACGCCCCGCGTACTGAACGCCGCCGATGCCAAAGCGGATGCGCTCGCCATCCATGCGTGCGTTGGTGATGTCGGTCTTCACGCCGTTGACGGTGTAGCCGCCGAAGACCTCCTGGAAACGCTGCTCCAGCTCCAGCACACCGTCTGCAAGGCGCCACTTGCCGGCCACCTTGGCCGGGACGATATAGAACTTGATCACGCACCAGGGCTCGCAGTCTGCTTTCATCTCTTCTTCGAAATCGGGCCGCCAGCCGTCGATGCCGAAGTAGTTCACCACGATGCGCGAACCCGGCTTCATGTCGAGGAACTTCGGCGTGAGGCGGCGCAGGTTGTCGGTGAGAAGGAACAGCGCCAGCACCGTAGCCTGCGAGATGTCTGCGGCGAACATGTCGCCCTGCACGAAGGACGCGCGATCGGCCACGCCCTGGCGCGCCGCATTGCGGTTGGACAGGCCCACGAGGTCCGGGTTGAACTCCACGCCCACGGCGCGCGCGCCGCGCTTGCCGGCGGCAATCACATTGCGCCCGTCGCCCGAGCCCAGGTCCATGACGAAATCCTCGCGCGTAACCTTGGCAATATCGAGCATGTGCTCCACCACCGCCGGCGGCGAGGGCACCCACACCGAGTCCTTGCCCACCTGTCCGGGCGTGGGCTTGTAGGATTCCTCCGCCGCGGGCGGCACCTGCGCACAGGCTGATGACAGCATGGCGAGGCACAGCGCGAGCATCGCGCACGTGGAGCGGCGCGCCGGGCCGCGCGCTGGACGCCGCAGGGCCTTGGATTGATTTGACGAAGTGTCAGCATAATTACGATTCAAGTACATGTGAAAAAGCCTACTTTTATAGATTGTCAGTATTTTACTGATCACAGCTGCGCCGCGGGCAGTGGCGCCTTCCCGAGAATCATATCCGCCGCTTTCTCGCCGATCATGATCGCCGGTGCATTAGTGTTGCCGCCCGGCACCGTCGGCATGATCGACGCATCGGCGACGCGCAGGCCCTCGATGCCATGCACCCTGAGCTGCGCATCGACGACGGCGCTGCGCGGATCCGGGCCCATGCCGCAACTGCCGCACAGGTGGTAGGCCGTGCCGCTCGAGCGTCGCACGTAGTTCGCCAGCGCGGCATCGTCGTGCACCGCCGGCCCCGGCAACACCTCCGGGCCGCGCACCGGGTCCCAGGCTTTCTGCGCCAGCAGCCTGCGCCCGAGCTTCATCGCCGTCACCATGAGGTCGAGATCCTCGGGCTCGCTCCAATACGCCGGGTCGATCATGGGCGCGGCGTCGGCGCCCGGCGCGGTGAGGCCGATGCGCCCGCGCGCTTTGGGACGCATGAGGATGGGGATGATGCTGTAGCCCTGCCCCTTGCCCGCCGGGTTGGCCGGCGTGCGGTTGTAGGGATAGAGCGCGAAC
>CAMAWD010000159.1 GCA_945861785.1 Rhodoferax sp. OV413
TTTGGTGTATGAATTGCGCTTTATTTTGGTGCGTCATCGGGGTGTAGCCCGGAACCAACGCGAGCAGCTTGTTCCGTCGATCGCCTGAAACACAGGGCAAAATAGAGCGCTTTGCAGAATAGTCCAGGCTTTGGGCCTTGGCACAAAAACTGCGTTTGTTTCCCCGTACACAATTTTCATCCACCGCCCAACAGGAGTATTTGATGGCAAAGACCGTCGCAGACGTAATCAAGATGGTGAAAGAGAACGAAGTCAAGTTCGTTGATTTCCGCTTTACCGACACCCGAGGCAAGGAACAACACGTCACTGTGCCGGTGTCCCATTTCGACGAAGACAAGTTTTCGTCCGGCCATGCATTCGACGGTTCGTCGATTGCCGGCTGGAAGGGAATCGAGGCGTCGGACATGCTCTTGATGCCCGACCCCAACACCGCCAACATCGATCCGTTCTTTGAAGAGACCACGATGTTCCTGAGCTGTGACGTGGTCGAGCCCGGCGACGGCAAGGCCTACGACCGCGATCCGCGTTCAATCGGCAAACGCGCCGAAGCCTACCTCAAAGCTTCCGGTATGGGCGACACGGCATACTTCGGCCCAGAACCCGAATTCTTCATTTTTGACGACGTCCGTTGGGGCGCCGACATGTCGGGCTCCTTCGTCAAGATCGACGAATACGAAGCCCCCTGGAACAGCGGCAAGAAGATCGATGGTGGCAACAAGGGCCATCGCCCGACCGTCAAGGGCGGGTACTTCCCGGTGCCCCCGGTCGACAGCACACAAGACTTGCGCGCCGAGATCTCGCTGATCCTCGAGTCACTGGGCATCCCGGTCGAGGTGTTCCACCATGAAGTGGCCGGTGCCGGCCAGAACGAGATCGGAACCAAATTCAGCACGCTGGTGCAGCGCGCCGACTGGACCCAGATTCTGAAATACGTGGTCTGGAACGTGTCCAACTCGTACGGCAAGACCGCCACCTTCATGCCCAAACCCCTGGTTGGCGACAACGGCTCCGGCATGCACGTGCACCAGTCGGTCTGGAAAGACGGCAAGAACCTGTTCGCCGGTGACGGTTATGCCGGTCTGTCCGACTACGCGCTCTACTACATCGGCGGCATCATCAAGCATGCACGCGCCCTCAACGCGATCACGAACCCTGGCACCAACAGCTACAAGCGACTGGTTCCCGGCTTCGAAGCCCCGGTCAAGCTGGCCTATTCGGCCAAGAACCGCTCGGCCTCTATCCGTATCCCGTATGTGGCCAACCCCAAGGGCCGTCGCATCGAGGCGCGTTTCCCGGATCCGTTGGCCAACCCTTACCTGTGCTTCTCGGCCTTGTTGATGGCCGGGCTGGACGGTGTGGAAAACAAGATCCATCCTGGCGAAGCAGCCTCCAAGGACCTGTACCACCTGCCACCGGAAGAGGATGCATTGGTCCCAACCGTCTGCCACAGCCTTGACCAGGCGCTCGAGTACCTCGACAAGGGCCGTTCCTTCCTGACCAAGGGTGGCGTGTTCTCCGACAGCATGATCGATGCCTACATCGAACTGAAGATGACCGAAGTCACGCGCATGCGCATGACCACGCATCCAATCGAATTCGACATGTACTATTCGCTTTAAGCGACGTGTGGAATTGCGGGTGCCGCCTGGTGCCCGCTGCCAATCGTGAAAAAGAAGACGGATCCCCCGTCTTTTTTTTCGCCCAATTCCTGTGGTTTTGTATTTCCGTGCAATTGGCGTCATACTGACGGTCCGTCCCTGCATCTTTTGAGGCGTGGAGATCGCATGCATTACCTTCCATTGGCCCCCGTGGCCGCACTTTTTCTGGCGCTGGGCAGTTTTGCCCAGGACGCAATCTACCGCTGCGGCAACGAGTACACCAACACGGTTCCTGAGGCCCAAAAACCCAACTGCAAGTTGGTGCCGGGTGGCAATGTCACGGTGGTGCAGCGGTTCAGACCACCAGTGCCTGCCGCAGCCACCGCCCAGTCGGTCAAGGTCGCGGCTGCGCCCCAGTCCACATCCCGGGTTGATGCGTCCGAGCAAAAGTCACGCGACTCCGACGCCCGGCTGATCCTGGAATCTGAGCTCAAGAAAGCCGAATCCCGTCAGACCGACCTGCTGCGCGAATACAACAATGGTGAACCTGAAAAGCGTGGTGGCGAGGCGCAAAACTACCAGAAGTACGTCGAACGTGTGGCTGAACTCAAGGCAAGCCTGGCGCGCAACGAAAGCGACATTGCTGGCATCCGCCGTGAACTGGGTCGCGTTCCCGCGTCAAAGTAGCAGGTTTGAGCAAGCCTGACGCCGGCGGCCCGACCGGTTCCGCCAACTCGCATCTGCGTTCCTTTGATCTGCTCGCCACACTGGTGGCGGTAGTGCGTGGCGACGGCACAGTGTTGTTTGCAAACTCTGCGCTGGAAGATGCGTTGGGTACATCGCGAAGGATCATCGAGGAGTCCCAGTTCGCTGACTGTTTCACCGAGCCGCATCTGCTGGCGAGTGCGCTGCACGGTGCCCGGGGAAACCAGTTCGCGGCATTGCGCTACGACGCATGGCTCAAGCGGCTGAACCACGACCCCATTCCAGTGCATGTGATCGTCACCCAGACCGAACATCCGGACGAAATCGTGGTCGAGTTGCTGCCGCAGGAACAGCAGGCGCGACAAGGGCGTGAAGAGCGCCTGGCCGACCAGGCCCAGGCCAACAAGGAACTGATCCGCAACCTCGCACATGAAATCAAGAACCCACTTGGCGGGATCCGTGGTGCGGCCCAACTGCTGGAGATGGAGATCGCCGAGCGTGGACTCAAGGAGTACACGCAGGTCATCATTCGCGAGGCGGACCGCCTGCAGTCCCTGGTGGACCGCCTGCTGGCGCCGCACCGGCGTGCCCAGATTGTTGAAGACGTCAACATCCATGAGGTGTGCGAACGGGTAAGGTCCTTGATCATGGCCGAGTTTCCGCGTGGCCTGAAGGTTGTGCGCGATTACGACACCTCGATCCCCGAGTTGCGCGCCGACAGGGAACAGTTGATTCAGACGGTTCTGAATATTGCCCAGAACGCATGCCAGGCACTGGCGGAGCGTATCGCTGGCGGCAATGCACGGTTGACACTGCGTACCCGGGTTGCGCGTCAGGTTACTTTCGGCAAACACCGCTACCGGTTGGCACTGGAATTGCATGTCATCGACAACGGGCCTGGTGTACCAGACTCGATCAGGGACCGTATTTTCTATCCGCTGGTGTCGGGCAGGGAAGGCGGTTCTGGCCTGGGGCTCACACTGGCGCAGACCTTTGTCCAGCAGCACCATGGCCTGATTGAAGTGGACAGTGCGCCGGGCCGGACGGATTTCAAGATACTCATTCCACTTCCCTAGTTGCGCGAGGACCCTGCACACATGAAGCCGATATGGATAGTTGACGATGACCAGTCCATCCGCTTTGTGCTGGAAAAGGCGTTGTTGCGCGAGAACCTGGCCACCCGCAGCTTCACCAACGCACGCGACGTGCTCGCCGCACTGGCAACCTCGACTGACAAGGACGGCCCGCAGATTCTGGTGAGCGACATCCGCATGCCTGGCGGATCCGGCCTGGACCTGCTCGACAAGGTCAAGGCGAAACACCCCGGTCTGCCGGTCATCATCATGACCGCCTTCTCCGACCTGGACAGCGCCGTATCGGCGTTCCAGGGGGGCGCTTTCGAGTACCTGCCAAAGCCCTTTGACCTGCCCAAGGCGGTTGAACTGATCCGCCGCGCGGTGCAGGAGAGCCAGCGCGAGGAGGTGGCCGACTTGCTGGTCGAGGCAGCCCCTGAAATGCTGGGCCAGGCCACTGCAATGCAGGATGTGTTTCGTGCCATCGGCCGCCTCAGCCAGAGCAACGTCACGGTGATGATCACTGGCGAGTCGGGCACCGGCAAGGAGCTGGTTGCGCGCGCGCTGCACAAACATTCGCCGAGGGGCAGCGCCGGCGCGAACGGGCCTTTCGTGGCCATCAACACTGCCGCCATACCCAAGGATCTGCTTGAGAGCGAGTTGTTCGGGCACGAGCGCGGCGCGTTCACCGGGGCACAGACCATGCGGCGCGGGCGGTTCGAGCAAGCCGACGGCGGCACCTTGTTCCTCGATGAGATCGGCGACATGCCGTTCGATCTGCAGACGCGTTTGCTGCGGGTTCTCAGCGATGGGCATTTCTACCGGGTTGGCGGCCACAGCGCCGTGAAGACCAATGTGCGCGTCATCGCGGCTACGCACCAGGATCTGGAACAGCGGGTGCGTGAGGGTGCATTCCGTGAAGATCTCTTCCACCGCCTCAATGTCATCCGATTGCGCTTGCCGGCACTGCGTGAGCGCCGCGAAGACATACCCATGTTGACCCGCCATTTCCTGGCCGTCAGTGCGGTCCAGTTGGGTATCGAACCCAAACGCATCACCGACCAGGCGTTGGCGCGCTTGGCCCACTTCTCGTTTCCCGGCAATGTGCGCCAGTTGGAGAATATTTGCCATTGGCTGACCGTGATGGCACCCGCACAGGTGATTGAACCCAAGGACCTCCCCCCCGAAGTGCTTGCCGCATCGGACGCTTCGGCATCACCGGTTCCGACGCCTGCCGCATTGCTCCCGGCTGTGGCAGTGGTGGAGCGAGCGCCGGTGGTCCTGCCTTCGGCCCCGGTTGCTGTATCGGTTGCGCCGGGCCCGTTTGCTGACGGTGGCGTGGTGATCCCGGTGCCGACTCTTGGCGGCGCCATCGGAACATGGGAGAAGTTGCTCGCGGACGAGGCCTTCGACCTGCTGGCGGCCGGTCAACCCGACGTCTGGGACATGCTGACGCAGCGTTTCGAGTCGCGGCTGATCGAGGCTGCCTTGCTGGTCTCCAGGGGCCGGCGTATCGAAGCCGCGGTGAAGCTGGGCATCGGCCGCAACACCATCACCCGCAAGATCCAGGAACTCGGGCTCGAATAGGCTGGCCCGGGTCGTTGCCGGCCGCTCGCGGCAAGGTTCAGGTCAGAGGCTCAGGTCCAGCAGCACCGGCGCGTGGTCGCTGGGGCGCTCGTTCTTGCGCGGCGTCTTGTCGATCTCACAGGCCTTCACCAGTGGCACCAGGGCGGCGCTCACCAAGATGTGGTCAATGCGCATGCCGCGGTTGCGCCGGAACCCGAAGTCACGGTAGTCCCACCAACTGAAGCTTTTTGGGGCGTGCGGGAACAGCCGGTGGGCATCTGTCAGGCCAAGGGCGACCAGCGCCCGAAGCTGGTAGCGCTCTTCGTCGGTGCAATGGATCGTGTCCTTCAGGCCGATCGGGTCCCATACGTCGGCATCGTCGAAGGTGATGTTGTAGTCACCCATCAGTACCAATCGCGGGTGTTGCTCCATTTCGGTGCGAACCCAACTGCGCAAGGCCTTGAGCCAGTGCATCTTGTATTCGAACTTGTCGCTGCCCGGCTCCTGGCCGTTGGGGAAATACGCCCCGATCACACGCACCCCCCCAACCGTTGCAGTGATCACACGGGCCATGTCGTCGGCAAAACCCGGTATATTGCGGACCACGTCGATGGCGTCCTGGCGCGTGATCAGCGCCACCCCGTTGTAGGTCTTCTGCCCGAACCAATGCGCCTTGAATCCGGCGGCGGCAAATTCCGCCGCCGGAAACTTGTCGTCGGTCATCTTGATTTCCTGCAGAGCCAGCACGTCGACCGGGTGGACTGCCAGCCACTCGAGCACCTGGGGCAGCCGGACTGTCAGGGAGTTGATGTTCCAGGTGGCGAGTTGCATGGCCGTGCGTCTCAGATGTGCAATGCCGCCAGGACACCGATCACCATGCCGCTGCATTTCTTGTGGCCTCCGTGCTCGCCATGCCCACCTTGTGCGGCATGCTCCAACGCGTGGTCGTGGGAGCCGTGAACGTGAAAGCCTTGTCCGGACATAGGTCAATTTCCCTGTGGAATGGAGTGTTTGGTATAGGTGACGAAGGCAAAAGGAATGCCGCCGGCCGAGGTCTGCAACGCGCGCGAGGCTTCGACCCAGTGTGGTCCGAGATGCGGGGCGTGGGTGTCGCCGACGGCATCGACATCCAGCTCGGTGGCGACGACGCGGTGCGCCAGGGGCAGGGCCAGCGCATACAGCTGTGCGCCACCGATGACCCACACATCGGCTGGTGCCGGGTCGTGGTGCGCAAGTTGTTCAAGCGCCTGACCGAGGCTGGCGCAGGTGCGGGCGCCGTCGGCCTGCCAGTCGGTCTGGCGCGTCACCACCAGGTTCAACCGGCCAGGCAGGGGACGGAAGCGGGCTGGCAGCGAGTCCCAGGTCTTGCGGCCCATGATGACGGGGCAGCCGGCGGTCATGTGTTTGAAATGCGCCAGGTCTTCGGGCAAGTGCCAGGGCAGACCGCCATCGCGACCGATCACGCCATTGCGCGCACGCGCGTAGATCAGGTTGACCCGCATGCCGCCGGCCCCGGGCCTAGACCGCCACCGGCGCCGCGATGGCCGGGTGGCACAGGTAGTCGCGAACCTCGAAGTCGTCGAACCCATAGTCGAAGATCGACGCCGGCCGGCGCTTGATGTTCAGCGTGGGACAAGCGAACGGTGCGCGCGACAACTGCAACTCCACCTGTGCATGGTGGTTGCTGTAGATGTGGCAATCGCCACCGGTCCAGATGAAATCGCCGACCTGCAGGTCGCACTGCTGCGCCACCATGTGCGTGAGCAGCGCGTAACTCGCGATATTGAACGGCACGCCCAGGAAGATGTCTGCGCTGCGCTGGTAGAGCTGACAGCTGAGTTTGCCCTCGGCCACATAGAACTGGAAGAACGCGTGGCAGGGCATGAGCGCCATCTTGTCCAGATCGGCCACGTTCCACGCGCTGACAATGATGCGCCTGGAATCGGGGTTCGCCTTGAGTGTGTGCATGACCTGGGCGATCTGGTCGATGTGACCGCCATCCGGTGTCGGCCAGCTGCGCCATTGCACGCCGTACACCGGCCCCAGGTCGCCGTCCGGTCGCGCCCATTCGTCCCAGATCGATACCCCGCGTTCCTTGAGCCAGAGGTTGCTCGACGAGCCGGTCAGGAACCACAACAGCTCCTGGATGATCGAGCGCAGGTGCACCTTCTTGGTGGTGACCAGCGGAAAACCCTCCTGCAGGTCGAAGCGCATCTGGTGCCCGAATACGCTGCGCGTGCCAGTGCCGGTGCGGTCGGTCTTTTGCACGCCATGCTGGTACACGTGGCGCATGAAATCTTCGTACTGGGAGCGGATCGGGGCTGTCATCAATCAGGGAAGGTGGGGTTCGGCGTGCGTAGTATAGGCAGAGATGCCGTCGGCGCTGAGCTGCAGGACACGGTCGGCGCGGGCGGCTGCGGTCTGCGAGTGGGTCACCAGCACCAGCGACGCACCGTGGGCACGTGTCTGGTCGATCAGTGCGTCCATCACCATGGCCGCTGTCTGCGGATCCAGGTTGCCGGTGGGTTCGTCGGCCAGCAGCAGGCCGGGTCGATGGACCAGGGCGCGTGCAATCGCCACCCGCTGCAATTGGCCTCCGCTGAGCTGCTGTGGCAGACGGTGTCCGAGCCCCTCCAGGCCTACCGCGCCGAGCATCTCCTGCACCCGCAGATCATTGGCGGCTTTGTCTTTGTGGTTCAGCAGCATCAGTGGCAGCCCCACGTTCTGGGCCACATCCAGATGCGGCAACACGTGGAACGCCTGGAACACGAAACCGACGTGCCGGCGGCGCAACAGCGCGCGCGGCTCGTCGGGCAGGGCGCCGATGTCCGTTCCGTCGAGCACCACGCGTCCGGCGTCCCAGGTGTCCAGGCCGGCCATGCAGTTGAGCAAGGTGGACTTTCCGACACCCGACTCACCGACGATGGCGACGAACTCGCCGGCTGCGACTTCGAAGCTGACATTGCTGAACACTGCCACCGGGCCGTAGTTCTTGCGCAGGTTTTCGACGCGCAAACTCATGGCGAGGGCGGCGTCTGGCGGTCGACGAAGGTGAGCACGGAATCGATCATTTGCGCATCGTCGCACGCCAGCACATGGCGCTGTGGCATGGACCGCAGCCAGGTGATCTGGCGTTTGGCCAATTGGCGCGTGGCGAAGACGCCGCGGTCGCGCAGTTCGGCCATTGGACAGGCTCCGTCCAGTGCCTCCCAGGCCTGGCGGTACCCGACACACCGCATCGCCGGCAGGTCGAGGTGCAGGTCGCCGCGCGCGCGCAGCGCCCGTACCTCGTCCAGAAAACCGCCTGCCAGCATGGCGTCGAAGCGCTGCGCGATGCGGGCATGCAGCCAGGCGCGGTCGGTCGGCTCAAGTGAAAGCAGTGCGATCCCCGCGAGGGGGCGTTGACTGGCAACACCTTTGCCGGAGACCTGCAGGCTGCTGATCGTGTGGCCCGATATGCGGTAGACCTCCAGCGCGCGCTGAATGCGTTGGCTGTCGCCAGGGGCCAGGCGTTGCGCCGTGGCCGGGTCTATCTGCGCAAGTTCGGCGTGCATGACTGGCCAACCTTTGACTGCGGCTTCCTGTTCCAGTGCCGCGCGCACCTGAACGCTGGCGGCTGGCATGGCATCGATGCCCTGCAGCAGGGCCTTGAAGTACATCATCGTGCCGCCCACCAGCAACGCCAGATGGCCGCGCTGGTTGATTTCGCCGACCAGGCGTTCGGCATCGCGCACGAATTCGGCCGCGCTGTAGGCTTGCAACGGGTCGCGGATGTCCACCAGATGGTGCGGCACCAGCGCCATCTCGGTCGCCGTTGGTTTTGCGGTGCCGATGTCCATGCCACGGTACACCAGAGCCGAGTCGACACTGACGATCTCGCACGGCCACCGCGCTGCAATCGCCATTGCCGCGGCAGATTTCCCGGCGGCGGTGGGCCCGACGAGTGCGATGCAACGCACGGTGGTCATGCCCGCGCTCCCGCGCGGGGTACGCAGATACCGAATGCCGGCGGTGCGGTCGCTGACGTTTGCCTGGTCCGCTTGCGGCCCATTGCGGACGTTGTTGGTCTTTCCGGAAAACATGAAAGCCTGGAACCCGGCGGCTTGGTGTGGGACCAGGCCGACGGCGCATTCGGCTCCGCGGCTGTCCCCCGCCCTGCGGGCTCCTCCTTTATGCCGCTGCGCCGAACGCACCGCCGACCTGATC
>CAMAWD010000160.1 GCA_945861785.1 Rhodoferax sp. OV413
GCGACGATGGTTCCTTGAACTGCTGGATGCCGGCTCCAGGTTGCGGGCTACCAGGACGCGCAACAAGCGCTCACCACGCATGGTCAAGCGTCGCAACTCACCCTACGCGCCCCATGATCGCCAGGCGCCCACTCGTGTACCCATCGACGTTACTCCAGTCACCATCTCGCCACGTACGCCCACCCGACGTCCACGCCCACCTCGGATGGCCTCGCGCTTGTAGTCCATCGAAAACGGCAAAGGTTATTTCTTCTAAAGCAACAGTATTGGGTCAGGTCTCGTCCGCGGGGTCAGCACGTCCGCCGGGTCAGGTCTTGTTTTGCAATATCGCAATGCAAGACCTGACCCCCACCCCCGGTGCTTTCTTATCGAATTGGCGGCGTCCCCTGAGTCGTCGAAATTTGTCGTTACAGTTTGATCCTGATGATCAATGAACTTCGAATCGCAACCGACCTTGCCCGTTCTTCAGGAAAACCTGAACTAATCGAATACAGTTTTGAAACAAACAAAGGCTCGATTAGCGTACTGGCCGAGTTAGTCGTTTCCGGTACGAGTGTTACCCTGAATGACGTCTGCATATACCCGGAGTCCACCATGAAGATCAAACGTGGCGCTGTTCTGAGGGAGTTGCTCGATCAAAAGACGCTTCTGATCACGGCGTTGCAGGAGTTGGGGTTTGTAGACATTCACTTGCTGGGCTATCGAGCTGAAAACAGCTCCTCAGCAAAACCTGGCAAGGTTGTTAAAATCTTACGAGGGAAACGACCATGAATGCGCAACAGTTCGAAGCAGCCTTAGTCCAGATTGGAGCTCAACCCAATCTGTCGCAAGACGCTGCGCTGTCGCTTCTTCGTCAACAGGGTGCGACGATTACCCAGGCAATCAAGGCCACAAGGCAGCTGTTTAGCGCTCCCTTGGGCGAGGCAAAAGCCATTGTGGCGAAAAATCCATCCTGGCGCCAATTGGACGAGAACGCCAAGGAACTTCATGCAGATGCGCTTGAAGTGCTTTCTGATCGAGTTTCATCGCCCCGCAGGGCTGTACATTCTTAAGCTGTCCATCGCTTCGTAATCATCAGGCCTGCTGGTGTGGGCCAGCAGCGTAGTAAAACCCGCACACCCACAAAAAAACCGCCTTGCGGCGGTTTCCTTGCTTTGCTGACAGCGCACCCGTTACAAACGGCGGATTGCTGGTTCCGGTGAAGAATCCTTCAATCCGTGCGATTTGCCTGATGAATCAGGCGGCAGCGGGGGCTGCGGTTGCGGTTGCGGCTGGGGTGGCGAGCGCCTTGACCTTGGTGCTCAGGCGGCTCTTGTCGCGGGCGGCCTTGTTCTTGTGGAAGATGCCCTTGTCGGCGACGGTGTCGACAACCGCCTGCATCTTGGCGAACAGCGCGGTGGCCTTGGTCTTGTCACCAGCGATGACGGCCTTTTCGACGTTCTTGACCGCGGTGCGGTACTTGGAACGCAGCGAGGTGTTGGCTGCATTGATCTTGACGTCCTGGCGGACGCGCTTGCGGCCCGACGCCAGGCGCGGGTTCTTTTTCTTGGGTTTGGTAGATGCCATATAAGTGTGTCCTTGTGTCTGAGGATGATGCCAGCAAAGCTTTCGATTCTAGCAGCGCAGGCTGGGCGCGATTTCGAGCCCCCGTGGTGGCGCAGTCCGGCCGCCCGGCCCGGGCTACACTCCCGCCGTGAGCCTGTTCAAAGCCGCTTCTACTGTTTCCCTGCTGACCCTGGCCTCACGCGTCACCGGCATGGTGCGCGACCTGCTGATGGCCTCGGTGTTCGGCGCCTCCGCCATGACCGACGCGTTCAACGTCGCCTTTCGCCTGCCCAACATGTTCCGCCGGCTGTTTGGCGAGGGCGCTTTCAGCCAGGCTTTTGTGCCGGTGCTGGGTGCCAGCAAGGCCCAGTACGGCGACGCTGCCACCCATCTGTTGATCGACCGGGTGGCAACCGTGCTGACCTGGGTGCTGGTGCTGACCTGCGTCATCGGGGTTGCCGCAGCGCCGGCGCTGGTGTGGATCATGGCCAGTGGCTTGCAGCAGGACCCACGCGGTTTCGAGGCCGCAGTGCTGATGGCGCGCTGGATGTTCCCCTACATCGGGTTCATGTCGCTGGTGGCGCTGGGCGCGGGGGTGCTGAACACCTGGAAGCGTTTCGCCATCCCTGCGTTCACCCCTGTGCTACTGAACCTGGCAATGATCACCGCCACCTGGCTGGGCGCCCCGTGGTTTCGCCAGATGGGCATCGAGCCGATCTATGCCCTCGTGATGGGTGTGATTGGTGGCGGGGTGCTGCAGCTTGCCCTGCAGCTCTACGCCATGCACCGCCTGGGCATGCTGCCGCGTGTGCAATGGCGCTGGAGCGCGGTCAAACTGGCGTGGGCCGACAGCGGCACGCGCCGGATCGCCACCCTGATGGGGCCGGCCCTGCTGGGTGTGGGGGTGGCGCACCTCTCGGCCATCATCAACCTGCAGATTGCGTCGCACCTGACGCCAGGCAGCGTGAGCTGGATGGCTTATGCGGAGCGGCTGATGGAGTTCCCCACCGCGATGCTTGGCGTGGCCTTGGGGGTGGCGCTGACGCCCCAGCTGGTGGCTGCCAAAGGTGCCAATGACCCCGAAAAATACTCCGCGATGCTCGACTGGGGCTTGCGGCTGGTGGTACTGTTGGCGGTGCCGTGCACCGTGGCCTTGCTGGTGTTCGCGCAGCCGCTGGTAGCCACGCTGTACCACCGCGGGGCGTTCACCGTTCGTGATGTGCAACAGACCACGTCGGCGCTGATGGGGTACGGCGCGGGGCTGTTGGGCATCGTGGCGATCAAGGTGCTGGCGCCCGGCTTTTATGCCAGCCAGGACATCCGCACGCCGGTGCGCATTGCCATCTTCGTGCTGGTGCTCACCCAGCTGCTGAACCTGGTTTTTGTGCCGCTGTTTGCCCACGCCGGGCTGACACTGGCAATCAGCGTGGGTGCCATGATCAATGCGCTGCTGCTGCTGTTGGGCCTGATCCGCCGTGGGGCCTATGCACCGCTGCCGGGCTGGGGCATGTTCCTGCTCCAGGTGGTGGCGAGCACGGCTTTGTTGGCGGTCTTCCTGATGTGGGCAGCGAACAGCCTGCAATGGACCGGGCCGTCCGTGTCGGACCTGCGCCGTATCGGCACACTGGGCCTGGTGCTGGCGGGTTCGGCCGTAGTGTATTTTTCGGTTTTGTGGGCCGCCGGCCTGAAGCTGCACCAGCTGCTGCGGCGCTGAAGACCCGGGGGCAGGCTTGGCATCCGGTGCTTCAGGTATTGGCAGGAACGCGATTCGTGGTCAGAATGCCAGGCAGGTGATTTGATTTCCGACCAGAAAGACGACAAGCGCATGCAGTTGAATTACGCGGTCCCCAGCCCTCTGGAGTATTTTTCCTCCCTGGTGCAGAGTGATGACGAGTTCCCGTTGCTGGAGGCCGCCATCAGCATCGGGCAGGACGAATACCCTGATCTCGATGTGCAGCAGGTGCTGGGCGAAATCGACCAGCTGATGGCGCGCCTGAAGCGCCGCGTACCTGCCGACGCCATGCCGCTGCAAAAGCTGCGCGCCTTGAACCAGTTCTTTTTTCGTGACCTGAGTTTTCGCGCCAACGTCAACAACTACTATGACCCTGACAACAGCTACGTCAGCGTGGTGCTGAAGACCCGCTGCGCCATACCCATCTCGCTCGCCGTGGTCTGGCTTGAGCTTGCGCAGGGGCTGGGCCTGGCGGCGCGTGGTGTGGGTTTTCCGGGCCATTTCATGGTCAAGGTCAACCTGCCCAAGGGGCAGGTGGTGATCGACCCGATGGATGGCCAGTCGCTGAGCCGCGAGCAGCTGGCCGAGCGGCTGGAGCCGTTTCGCCGGCGCAGTGGGCTGGTGGATGAGTTCGAAGTGCCGCTGGGCCTGTACCTGCAGGCGACACCGGCGCGCGAGATCATCGCCCGCATGCTGCGCAACCTGAAGGAGATCTACCGCACGCAGGAAGACTGGCCGCGCATGCTGGCGGTGCAGGATCGCCTGGTGGTGCTGTTGCCACAGGCCTGGCCGGAATTCCGCGACCGCGGCCTGGCGCATGCCGAACTCGGGCATGCCGGGCTGGCCGTGGCTGACATGGAGGTCTACCTCACCAACGTGGAAGAAGCGCTCGACCTGGATGCGATCACGGCCCGGGTGGCGGAGTTGCGCCGGGAGCGCAGTGGGTAGGGCGCGCAGACCCGGGCCCCTGGGCCGGGCAGAATGCAGCTTGTGAGCTACGGTCTCTACATTGGCAGCAACCACACGGCGGACGGCATCGCCTACCTCGCCGGTTATGGCGACGAACCGTCCAGCCATTGGCTGGAGGTCGTGCCGCGACAGCACCATCCCGCAGGCGCGCGCGTCACCGTGGGTGTGACACCACAGGCCGATCTGCCGGGCCGCTTGTCCGACATTCCCCAGGTGCCGCGTACGGCCCGCCACCTGCGCGTCAGCTACAGCCACTACAAGGGTCTGCCAGCGCCGCTGACCAATGGCGGGTTGAACGAACACGGCGTGGCGGTGCGCGACATCTGGTCGAACTCACGCGCCGAATTGGTGGCGATGACTCCAACTGACCAGTCCGGGCCCAACTACAGCGATCTCGCCCGACTGGTCCTGGAACGCGCCCGCACCGCCCGCGAGGGCGTCGAACTCATCGGTGCGCTGATCGAAGCATACGGCTATTCGGATTACGGCGGCAATTCGCACCTGATTGCCGACCCGCATGAAGCCTGGGTGGTGATCGAACTGTCCGGTGGCCAGAAGCTGTGGGCTGCCGAGCGGCTGGGCGCGGACAGCATCCGCGCCTCGCGCCCGGGTTTCATCGGCGAGATTCCAGTGCACGAACCAACACATCCGGACTACCTGTACGCACCCCATCTGGTCCCGTTTGCAGTGGAGAAGGGGTGGTTCGACCCCTTGGCTGGGCGCGTTTTCAACCTGAACCAGGTATACGGCGACGCGAAAGGGCCCTGGGCCGGCGCATCGTGGATCGAGGCCGAGATGGCCCGGCGTGCGGTGCTCCCCGGCAAGTTGGGCATGGCCGACATCGTGTGGGCGATCCGTACCGAGCGACTGACCGGCGACACGGCCGGTTATGGCCAGATCGTGCCGCTGCACCACCCTGCTCACGACGCGATGCGGGTGCTCTGGCACACCCAGATCGGCGCCATTGCCGCGCCGTTCGTGCCGGTCTACATGGGTGTGCGGTCTGTACCCGAAGAATATTGCCAGCACCGCTACCTGAGCGCTGGCGAATCCGCGCGCTTCCTGGACCTTCGCCAATTCCGCAACGGCCGAACCGGGTCGGTCTCGCAGGTTCCCCAGGGCATCGAATCGACGCGCTCGGCGAGCCAGGTCTTCAAGCGGCTGCTGTACCTGGTCCTCCAGCACAGCGCGGTCTTCCTGCCGGAGGTGACCGCGTTGTGGGAAGCCGTCGAGCGCCGCCTGATCGCGGCATCTCCGGGGTTGGCCCAAACCGCGCAGATCCTGCTCGATGCCGGTCGGAGCGATCTGGCGGCGGACCACCTTGACTATTTCACGCGGACCGAGTTGCTGGCGGCGCTCGACCTCGCCGACACGATGGCGCGCAGCATCGAGGCGCGTACCCGGGCGCTGTACGGGATCCGTACCGACCCCGAGCCGCTCGCCCCGGATCAGCTGTGGTGAAGCCGAAGTTGTGCCACCGCAGCCTGGGCGCGCTGAACGGCAGGGCTGCTGGCCCGGCGCGCCGGGCGCGATTGCGGGTGCCTCAGCGGATCTCGACCGCTGCGCCCTGGCCCACGGGTGCGATGGCCCCGATCCGGTAGACCGTCTCGCCGTGTGCCCGCAGCGTCTGCGCGGTGGCGTCCGCCTGTGCGGCATCCACCACCACCACCATGCCGATGCCGTTGTTGAAGGTTCGGTTCATTTCGTAATCGGAAATGCCGGCGGTGGCCTGCAGCCACGCGAAGAGTTCGGTCTGCGGCCAGCTGCCCTTGGCCAGGTGCGCCGCCAGCCCGTCCGGCAGCACGCGGGGGATGTTCTCCAGCAAGCCGCCACCTGTAATGTGGGCCAGCGCCTTGATGGGGTGCGCGGCCAGCGCCGCAAGCACTGGCTTGACGTACAGGCGCGTGGGCGCCATCAGGGCGTCGCGCAGGGGTTTCCCGTCCAGGGTGGCGGGCAATTGCCCGGCCGCGCGGTCGATGCACTTGCGCACCAGGCTGAAGCCGTTGGAGTGCACGCCGCTGCTGGCCAGGCCCAGCACCACGTCGCCGGCCTGCACGTCCCGGCCGGTCAGGATCTTCGATTTCTCGACCGCGCCCACTGCAAAACCGGCCAGGTCGTATTCGCCAGCGGGGTACATGCCCGGCATTTCTGCGGTTTCTCCACCAATCAGAGCGCAGCCGGAGAGTTCACAACCCCGGGCGATGCCGCCGATCACGGTGGCAGCGGTGTCGACATCGAGCTTGCCGCACGCAAAATAGTCGAGAAAGAAGAGTGGTTCGGCCCCCTGCACCAGCACGTCGTTGACGCTCATCGCCACGAGATCGATGCCGACCGTGTCGTGCATGTTCCACTCGAAGGCCAGCTTGAGCTTGGTGCCAACCCCGTCGGTGCCGCTGACCAGCACCGGCTCCCGGTAACGCTTGGGAACTTCAAACAGCGCCCCGAACCCGCCGATTCCGGCCAGAACGCCTTCGCGCATCGTACGTTTGGCCAAGGGCTTGATGCGCTCGACCAGGGCGTCGCCGGCATCGATGTCGACACCGGCGTCCTTGTAGGAAAGCGGGGCGGATGTGGCGGCAGAGGTGGTCATGGAAAACGCGTCGGAAGCTGCGGGATGGACCCGCGGTGGTCATGCCGGGCCGCCGCCTCGCGGACGCGGCGGCAGACCCCGATAGAATTTGCCCAGATTCTACGGGCTCGACCCACCCCAACCGCATGCAATTCACCCCCACCCAGAAGTCCGCAGCAGCGTGGGGCCTGATTGCGGCGTTGATGGCCTTTGTCCTGTGGTTGCTGGCACCGGTGTTGACGCCGTTCGTGGTGGCCGCGGTGCTCGCCTACGCGCTGACCCCGATTGTCAACTGGCTCGACCGTGTCGGCCGCGGACGTTTGCCGCGCCTGGTGGCCGTGGTGCTGGTGGAACTGTTGCTGCTTGTGGCCCTGCTTGGCGTTGCGTTGCTGATCGTCCCGATTCTGGCCAAGGAGATGCCGCTGTTGCGCGACCAGGTGCCGGTGTTGTTCGATCGGCTCAATGAGGCCCTCAAACCCTTGTTCGCGCAGTTTGGGTTGAAGTTGTCTCTGGATGTGGCCAATATCAAGGCGTTTGTCCTGAAATACCTGAACGCCAACTTTGAAGACGCGTTTGGCTCCTTGATGGCTTCCGTCAAGATTGGTGGCAGCGTCGCCCTCGCCATCATCGGCAACGCCGTGTTGATACCGGTGGCCTTGTTCTATCTGCTGATGGACTGGGACCGCTTCGTCGCCAGCATGCTGCGGCTGGTGCCCGATCGGGCTCGGGGCGCGTTCGACAGCTTCACGAGCGAGGCTGATGCAGTGCTCGGCCAATACCTGCGTGGCCAGCTGCTGGTTATGCTGATCCTGGCGGTTTTCTACAGCGTGGGCCTCGCGTTGTTCGGGCTTGACCTTGCACTGCCGATTGGCGTGTTCACCGGCCTGGCGATATTTGTTCCGTATCTGGGTTTCGGGCTGGGCCTGGTGCTGGCAACCCTCGCGGGTCTGCTGGAGTTTGCGGCGCAAGCCGGGCCGGCAAGGGCGATCCTGATGGTGGCAGTGGTGTACGGGCTGGGTCAGTTGATCGAGAGCCTGTACCTCACGCCACGGCTGGTGGGTGAACGCATTGGCCTGCACCCGCTGGCGGTGATCTTTGCCTTGCTGGCTTTCGGGCAACTGCTTGGGTTTGTCGGGGTGCTGATCGCATTGCCGGCCAGCGCGGTGTTGCTGGTGGCAATCCGCCGCGCATGGACGGCTTACCTTTCCAGCAATTTGTACCTCGGAACCTGAGCCGCACGGGGATGAAACAACTTGCGCTCGATATCGGCCTGTCCAGCGGGCCCACGCTGCAGAATTTTTGCCAAGGCCCGAACGAGGCGGTTCTCAAGCACCTCGCCTTGTGGGTGGGTGCAAAGACCAGCGCCGCCACCCGGTCGCCTGTGCCGACATACATCTGGGGCATGTCCGGCAGCGGCAAGACGCACTTGCTGAAGGCAGTGCACGAGGCCCTCAGGGAGCAGGGGGCCGTCGTCGGCTGGCTGGATGCGTCCGTGGCCGAACCCGAGGCGTACCGTGAAAGCTGGGCGGCGATCCTGCTGGACGACGTGCATCTGTATTCGTCGGTCCAGCAACACGCTGCGTTCAACTGGTTCGTGAACGCCCAGACCCACCAGCGCTGGGTGCTGGGTTCGGGAGATGCGCCACCGGCCTCGCTGCAAGTGCGGGACGACCTGCGCACCCGGCTCGGCTGGGGCCACGTGTTCGGGCTCAAGGTGCTGAGCGAGCCGGAACGGCGCTCGGTGTTGCGCCAGGCAGCCGACGCGCGCGGTGTGTTCCTGAGCGATGAAGTGATGGATTTCCTGCTGACGCGCTTCAGCCGTGACCTGGGCAGCCTGATGGAACTGCTGGACCTGATCGACGCTTACGCCTTGCGGGCCAAACGTGCCATCACGATACCCATGATCCGCGCGATGATGGAGAACAGCTGAGATGGTGCGGTTGGTGGCGGGCTTCGGCGGCGGCAGGCCGGATTCAATGGCGGCTTTCGGCCCATTGCGGACGTTGTTGGTCTTTCCGGAAAACATGACAGCCTGGAACCCGTCGGCTTGGTGTGGGACCAGGCCGACGGCGCATTCGGCTCCGCGGCTGTCCCCCGCCCTGCGGGCTCCTCCTTTATGCCGCTGCGCCGAACGCACCGCCGACCTGATCCTGCAAAGTCGTTGGAACGCCGCGCACCAAAAACCCCC
>CAMAWD010000161.1 GCA_945861785.1 Rhodoferax sp. OV413
GGGCCAAGAGGCCGGCACTCACGTGGTCAGCCAGTCGAACACCAGTACCAAGCACAGCTTTGGTTCGCGCCATCGCAGCCTCCATCGTTTAGATGGAGTGAATTATGACGCATCATGCATTAAACTACGAGTATTGAGACCTGACCCCAGGACCGCTGTTTGACCCCAGGACCGCTGTTGCGCGCGGCAAGTGGTGACAGGGACGCGTTGCTGGACGTGGCGGTTGAGGTGCGCGGGATAGCCGAGGAATTGCTGCAGCAGATCAACGGTTTACTCTAGCCGCGGCTTGCCCATGCTGCGTTCTCCTGACCGGGCGACTGGCAAATACCGCACCATCAACGCGCGTCAGTACCGCTGGCCCACCGCCCCGGCGCATGCCCGTGACCCAAAAACGGGCACTCGCCATCCGCTCTAATTTCGGCATCACGCCTGCAACAAATCGGTACTTGCGCGGACACACGGCAGTCATCAGAATGCACCCACACCCACCATTTCAGGAGACCTTCCATGCACGACTCTTCAACGACACTTTCGCGCCGCAAGCTGCTGGGCGCCGGCGCAGCCGCCACCGGGCTGGCCGGCGCGGGCGCATTCCTCTCGATGGACGCACTGGCCCAGGACAAGGTCAAGGTGAACATGCAGCTGGGCTGGATCGCCGGCGGCAACCAGATTGGTGAGGTGGCGGCCAAACAGCTCGGTTATTACGCCACGGAGGGCATCGACTTCGCCATCCAGCCGGGCGGCCCGAGCATCGACGGTGTGGCCATTGTGGCGTCCGGACGCTGGGAGGTTGGCCAGGTATCGAGCAGCCCGTCCAACATGCTGGCGGTCTCGCAGGACCTGCCGATCAAGGTGTTCGCCACCGGCCTGCAGCAACACCCCTACACCTTCTTCTCGCTCAAGAAAAACCCGATCCGCACGCCGAAAGACATGATCGGCAAGAAGATCGGCATCCAGTCCACCGGCCTGGTTCTGCTGAGGGCGCTGCTGGCCAAGAACAAGATCGACGAAAAGTCGATGACCATCATCCCGATCGGCGCCGACATGACCCCGCTGCTGACCGGCCAGGTCGACACCGTCACCGGCTGGCAGACCAACACCACGGCGCTCAAGCCGCTCGGTGCCGACCGCGTCGACATGCGCCTGTGGGACACCGGTGTGCACCTGTACGCCCTGCCGTATTACGCCACCACCGACATGATCCAGCGCCGGCCCGAGGCGCTGGCGCGTTTCCTGCGCGCCACGGCACGCGGCTGGGCCTATGCCAACAAGAACCGCGACGCCGCCACCGACCTGCTGCTCAAGGAATACCCCAACCTGAACCGCGCCGACGAACGCGAGGCGATCGACTCGCTGATGAGTTACGCCTACAACACCAACACCTTCAACAACGGCTGGGGCGCCATGGACCGCACCGTCTGGCAAGACCAGATCCAGCAATACGCCGATCTGGGGCAGTTCACCAAACGCGTGCCCAAGGTCGATGAAGTGATGACCATGGACATCCTGAACGCCACGCGCGAATACCGGCTGCGCAATTCCTGAGCGCTCGCACCGGCACCCCACCATGATCGCCACCCCTTCGATTGCGCCGCCCGCGCAAGGGCCGGCTGCTGCCCGGCCCGGCGCTGCGCCGATCGGTTCCAGCAGCGTCGCGGTGAGTTGCCGCGACGTATCGGTGCGCTTTTTCACCGAACGGCGCAGCGTCACCGCCCTCAAGAACGTGAGTGTGGACATTGCCGAGGGCGAGTTCATGGGCCTGCTCGGGCCCTCGGGTTGCGGCAAATCGACCTTCCTGCGCGTGGTCGCCGACCTGATCGCGCCCACCTCGGGCAGCGTGCAGGTGCTGGGTGTGACACCCGACACCGCACGGCTGCGCCGCGACATCGGTTTCGTGTTCCAGGATGCGGCGCTGCTGCCCTGGCGCAGCGCCCTGCAGAACGTCGAGTTGCCGCTGGAAGTGGCCCGCGGCCGCACAAAATCTACCAAGGCAGCCCGCGCGACACCGCGTGAACTGCTGGAACTGGTGGGACTCAAGGGCAGCGAGGCGGCGTATCCGCACGAACTCTCCGGTGGCATGCGCCAGCGGGTGTCGATCGCACGCGCGCTCGTCACCGACCCGCGCATCCTGCTCATGGACGAGCCCTTCGGCGCACTGGACGAAATCACCCGCGACCGGCTCAACGAAGAGCTGCTGCGGGTATGGCGCGAGCTTGGCATGACGGTGCTGTTTGTCACCCACAGCATCTACGAGGCCGCATTCCTGGCGCAACGCGTGTTGATGCTCGCCGCCAACCCGGGCCGGGTGCAGGAAATCGTGCCGGTGGACCTGCCGAGCGACCGCACGCTTTCCATTCGCGAGACGCCCGAGTTCGTCCAACTCACCGCCAAACTGCGGCGGGTGCTGGAAGTCTGCTGACCAAGGCTGCACCATGCGCAAAACACCGCCCTCCAGAAGTGCCCCGCGCCCTTGTTCGCGGAGCGTTGCACCATGAACACCACCACACTCGATCTTTCCGCAGCCCCACCGGGACAGGACGCCGACCTGGATGCACACCGCGCGCACCTGCGCCGCCAGTTGTGGCGCACCCGCGCCATGCCTGCGCTGGGCGTGTTTGTGCTGCTGTTCCTGTGGTGGGCCATCGTCGAGGGCCTGAAGGTCAAACCCTTCATCGCGCCCTCGCCGTTCCTCGTGCTCGATACGCTGTATGCCAAACGTGCCGTGCTGCTCGACAACCTGATTCCGACGGCGATGGAGGCCGCCGGTGGTTTCCTGCTCGGCAACCTGGTCGCCATCCTGCTGGCCACCCTGTTCGTGCACAACAAAACGCTCAACGACATCTTCTTCCCGGTGGCGCTGATGCTCAATGCGATCCCGATCGTGGCCAAGGCGCCGGTGCTGGTGCTGATCCTGGGCAACGGGGTCGAGCCGAAGATCGCCATCGCGGCGCTGGTGTGTTTCTTCCCCACACTGGTCAACATGGTGCGCGGCCTGGACGCCGCCAACCCGCAGGCGATGGAGCTGATGCGCGTGTTGTCGGCCAGCAAGACCGAGGTGTTCTTCAAGCTGCGCCTGTACAGCTCCCTGCCCTACCTGTTCTCGGCGCTGCGGATTGCCGCATCGATGTCGGTGATCGGCGCCGTGGTGGGTGAATGGATCGGCTCCACGCGGGGTATCGGCGCGCTGATCCTGCAGGCCACCTACAACTTCGATTCGGCGCTGCTGTATTCCGCGATCACGATGAGCGCCTTTCTGTCGGGATCGTTCTTCCTGGTCATCGCCCTGCTGGAGCGCGTGGTCGTGCGCTGGCAGCCGCCGCAAGGCCATTGACCCAGCGCCATCTGCCAATTTGACCGAGTACCACCATGCAAGCAAACACTGACACCATCCGACAAAACGCACGCGACGTCAAGGTGGCCTCACGCGCCGATGTGGTCGTGGTCGGCGGCGGCCCGGCCGGCATGTCCGCCGCGCTGGCCGCAGCGCGCAACGGTGCCAAGGTCACGCTGCTGGAGCGTTACAACCACCTCGGCGGCCTGGCCTCGGGCGGCATGGTGCTGGTGCTCGACGACATGTGGGACAACCACCTGAACGAGATCTCCGTGCGCGGTACCTGCCAGACCATGATCGAACGGCTGGCCGCGCTCAAGCTGGCCATGTACCCGCGCTCCAACGAGTGGGGCTTTGATCCGGCCTCGCTCAAACGCTGGACGCGCTGGGGTACCTTCGACTTCCACACGCACGGCCTGCCACATCCGATTTGCTTCGCCGCCGCGTTCGACCCCGACGGCTGGAAACGCGTGGCGCTGGACATGGTGCAGGAGGCCGGCATCGAACTGCGCCTGCATTCCTGGTTCTCGCACACGCTGGTGGAAGACGGCCGCGTCACCGGCGTGGTGTGCGAGAGCAAGAGCGGCCCGCAGGCGATCCTGGGCACGGTGGTGATCGACGCCACCGGCGACCTGGATGTGGCGGCATCGGCAGGAGCGCCGCACACCGGCGGCAACTACATCATGACCACCGTGTTCCGCCTGGGCGGTGTGGACACCGACACCGCCGAGCGCTACGAGCGCGAGGAACCCGATGCCTATGCCGCGCTGGATCGGCGCATCAAGAAGGTGCTGGGCGGCTCCTGGGGCCTGTGGTGGCTCAAGACGCCGCTGCCCGGCATTGTCTGGTGCAACTGCCCGCACATGGCCGGGCTGGACGGGCAGAAGGTCGAGGACCTCACCCGCGCCGAGATCCAGGGGCGCAAACACATCCATGCGCTGGTCGACCTGGTGCGCAATGAATTGCCCGGTTTCGAACGTTGTTATGTGGTCGACGTGGCGCCGCAGACCGGAGTGCGCCAGACGCGGCTGCTGGAGGGCGAATACGTGCTCACCAAGGAGGACTTGAGCGCACGCACGCGTTTTGCCGACAGTGTGGCGCGCGGGCGCGACTACTACATGCCCTACCGCGTTTTGCTGCCGCAAAGAATAGACAACCTGCTGATCGCCGGGCGCCACTATTCGGTCACCTCGCAGGCCCAGAAGATATCGCGTGAAATCCCGCCTTGCATGGCGATGGGCGAGGCGGCCGGCGTCGCGGCGGCGCTGGCCATCGATGCTGGTGTGACTGCCCGCAACGTCGACGTGGCCCTGCTGCAGAAGAAGCTGCGCGCCCAGGGCGCCGATCCCGGCGACCAGGCCGGCCGCAATGCCGACGTACCAGCCTATGTGGCCGCACTGACCACGAACGACGCGGTACTGGAGACTGTATGAGTGCAAACACCAAGCCCGACCTGCCCCTGACCGGCGTACGGGTGGTCGACTTCACCCAGGTGATGATGGGGCCGGTGTGCACCCAGATGCTGGCCGACTACGGCGCCGACATCCTGAAGATAGAACGCAAGGGGGCCGGCGACCTGAGCCGCTCCACCTTTGCGCCAGTGCACGGCGCCGACAACCCGATCTTCTGCAGCCTGAACCGCAACAAACGCAGCGCCGCACTCGACCTGCGCGACCCGGAAATAATCGCCGCCGTGCGTGCGCTGATCGCGGACGCCGACGTGGTGGTCAACAACTTCCGCGCCGGTGTCATGGAACGCATGGGCCTGGGTTACGAGGACTGCCAGGCGCTCAACCCGCGCATCATCTACGCCGTGGGCACCGGTTACGGCGACAGCGGCCCCTACGCCCACAAGGGCGGCCAGGACGTGCTGGCCCAGGCCATGAGCGGCGTGATGGCGCGCGGCGCCTACGACACCATCCCGATGTCGGTGTACCCCACCGCGTTGGCCGACTACACCGCCGGCATGCACATGGTGCAGGGCATCCTGCTGGCGCTGCTGCAGCGCGCACGCACCGGCGTGGGGCAGAAGGTCAGCGTGTCGCTCTACAACTCGATGCTGGCAATGCAGATGCAGGAGGCCGCCATGATCATGATGCAGGACTCCGAGGTCAACTGGGCCGCCATGCCGCTGTCGGGGGTGTTCGACACCCAGGACGGTGCGCTGGTGATGGTGGGCGCCTTCAAGGCCAACCCGCTGCAGGACATCTGCAAGGCGCTGGAGATCGACGACCTCTCTGCAGACCCGCGCTACTGCAACCTGAACCAGCAGTTCAAACACAAACCGGAGTTGCAGCGCATCTTCCGCGAGCGATTCGCCGGCAACACGCGCGCGCACTGGCTGACACGTCTGGAGGCGCAAGACCTGCTGTGCGCCCCGGTGCGCGATCTGCGCGAGGCCCTGGTCGACCCGCAGACGCTGCACAACCAGATGCTGATGGAAGGCCCGGGTGAAGGCCAGACGGTGCGATTCATCGCCAGTCCGATCCAGATGTCGGCGGCTGCGGTGTCGCTGCGTTACGCACCGCCGCGCCTGGGGCAACATACCGACGAGATCCTGGCGCTGGCTGCGAAGGGCACGCCGGCATGAACGCCGCACCACTGCCCGACGTCGCGTCGGCACCGGTCACCCTGGACATCGCGAACCACGTCGCCACCGTCACGCTGAACCGCCCTGCAGCAATGAACGCGGTCGACCTCGCGACCGAAGCCGAACTGCAGCGCATCTGGACGCAGATCGAGCGCGACCCTGAAGTCCGCCTGGTGGTGCTCACCGGCGCCGGCGAACGCGCATTCTGCGCCGGCGCCGACCTCAAGAACCCGTCCGTCACCGGCCTCGAATACTGGGCCGCACCCCGGCCCGGCGGGTTTGGCGGCATCGCGCTGCGTGATACTTTGCATGTGCCCGTGATCGCACGCGTCAACGGTTTTGCCCTGGGTGGTGGTTTCGAGATGGTGCTGGGCTGCGACATCGTCGTGGCCTGCGAGGAGGCGCGTTTCGGCCTGCCCGAACCGCGCGTGGGCCGCATGCCGCTGGACGGCGGCATGGTGCTCTTGCAGCGCCAGGTGCCCTACCGAAAGGCCATGGCCATGCTGTTCACCGGCAAACACGTCACCGCTGCCGAAGCGCTCGAGATGGGCCTGGTCAACGAGGTCGTACCCCGCGCCGACCTGGATGCCGCTGTGGCGCGCTGGATCGACGACATCCTGGCCTGCGCGCCGCTGTCGCTCAAGGCCATCAAGCAGGTGGTGCGCGGCACCGGCACCCTCACCCCGGTGCAGGCCCAGGCGCTGCGCCTGCCCGCGCTGGTGGCGGCGTTGAACTCCGAAGACGGCGACGAAGGTGTGCTGGCGTTCCAGCAAAAACGCAAGCCGGTCTGGCAAGGGCGATGAGGTCGCTCACGTTGCGCTGACCCGACCTGTACCTGCATAAGCCGACACCGCCATGGCCTACGTCATCGTCGACACCTGCATCGACTGCAAGGACGCCAGTTGCGTCGCGTGTTGCCCGGTCGACTGTATCTACGAGGGCCCGCGCACCTTCTACATCCACCCCGATGAGTGCATCGACTGCGGCATCTGCGTGTCGGTGTGTCCGCCCGAGGCGATCTGGGAAGATGCCGAGGTGCCCAAACACCTGACGCATTTCATCGCGATCAACAAGGAGTTCTTTTCTGACGCGGTCACCGGGCTGGGCAGCCCGGCAGGGGCCAGCAGCGTGGGGGCCGCGCTGCGGGACCATCCAGTGGTGGCGGCGACGGCGCGGGCACCGACACGCCAGGCATAGGTTGGCTGCGTGCAGGAAGGTCGAGGAGAATTGAGTTCCCGTACAGAAATCTGTATGATCTTCGCATGAAGACAACCCTCGACATCAACGACCAGTTGCTGGTAAACGCCAAGCTGCTGGCGGTGCAGCAACGCACCAGCCTCACGCGCTTGATCGAAGAAGGCTTGCAACTGCGCTTGCGCAGTGCAGCCAATCCGTCAAGGGCACCCAAGTTGCGCATCCCGGTGCTCAAGGGCCGGGGCGGTCTGGTTGCCGGCGTCGATCCACTCAGCAACAAGGCACTGCTGGCCGCGCTGGGCGATGGCGCCTGATGTCAATCTGCTGGTGGCGGCATCACGCAGCGACCACCCGCACCACGCAGCGTCCAGGGCCTGGTTGGAACAGTCTCTGGCAATGGCCGCCGCCGGCACCGCATTCACATTGATGCCAATGGTGGTAGCCAGTCTCTTGCGCCTGGTCACGAGCCCGAAGATATTCAAGACACCGGCCGGTATTGACGACGCGATTTCGTTTGTCGATGCCCTGTTGGCCCAGCCGGGGGTGTCGATGGCGAGTTTGGGCCCCGAATGGCCCACCTTGCGCCAGTTGTGCCTGGACAAAAAACTCAGCGGCAACCACCTGCCGGACGCCTGGCTGGCTGCTGCAACATTGCAATTGGGTGAGCATCTGGTCACCTTCGATACTGATTTGCGCAGGTTGCTGCCGCGTTCTCAAGTGACGGTATTGGCGGCTACGGCCAATTGACCGGCGTCAAGGGGTAAATCGCTGTATGGGTCAAGGAACCGGTCAAGACCCTGGCTGAACTCAAAAAAGGCATTCGCGAACAGGTTCGGCGTCGACATGCTGGCCGTTGACACCAATGTCCTGGTGCGTCTGCTGGCACGCGACGACGCCCGGCAGGCGCTTGCGGCGGACCAGGCCGTTGCCAAGGGGGCCTGGGTCTCGCACCTGGTGCTGGCCGAGGCGATCCGGGTTCTCGATGCGGTCTACGGCCGCGCCCCGAAGCAGGTGATCGCGGCACTGGACTTGCTGCTGGTTCAGGAGGGTCTGGTGCTGCAAGACGCCGACGTCATTCACGCTGCCTTGACGCAATTCCGGACCAAGCCAGCGCTCGGCTTTTCGGATTGCCTGGTGCTCGAGATTGCGCGCAAAGCCGGACATATGCCGCTTGCCACATTTGACAAGGCACTCGCCAGGTTGCCCGGGGCACAGAAGTTGTAGCGAGGGTTGGTGGTGGAAGTCTTTGGGGTCAAGTCTTCGTAGTCTTTGGGGTCTAGAGTCTTTGAAGTCTTCGGTGGGTGAAGTCTTCGGGGTCAGGTCTTCGGGGTCAGGTCTCAATACTCGTAGTTTAAGAGATAAAGTGGTCTCCTGGCTAAATCGGCGCCCACATGGTCGGCTTGCCGGTCGCGCTGCCCGCAGGCGGCGGCTGTGACCGCGTCATCGTTGGCGTGCAGTCAATGGGTTCGTGTCTC
>CAMAWD010000162.1 GCA_945861785.1 Rhodoferax sp. OV413
GTCTGCGGCGGTACCGCCCGCGCAAGCAAACTCGCGCACATGTAGTCGCTCAACCTCGCCCCTGAGCCCAGTACCGCCTTCGTTCGCGCCATAACTCACCACCGTCAAGAGTTGACCCGGGCGTGATTGTGCCTCAGAATTCAACTAAATCAACAGTATTGGGTCAGGTCTTGTTTTGCAATATCGCAATGCAAGACCTGACCCCCAGCCCTACTCAATATCGCAATGCAAGACCTGACCCCCAGCCCTGTGTGTACGCCGACCTGTGGCTGCACATGCGGCGGGCGGAAATCGCCGGGGTCTTCACCGGTTCGTCGCAGGAGGGTCTGGCCCAGCTCATGAACACCGCTGGTGCACCGATGCACCAGTTTGCCCAGATGCTGGACTTCCCCTTTCTGGGCGACGAATTCCTGCGCCTGCTGGCGGACCATTTCCGCAAGGTCAGACGACCTGATCTCTACGCTCAAGTGCGATTGGCAAAAGGTGCATGGGTCTGCGCGATTTCCCAATGAAGCGAGGAGTGCTGGGGTGAGTTGACAATAAATCGCTTCCGAATCGGTGCGGATTTTGAGAAGATACCTTTTTCCTCAAATCGCGGGAACCTGGGGGAACCTGGGGGGGGGAACCTGGGGTCAGGTCTTGTTTTGCAATATCGCAATGCAAGACCTGACCCCCAGCCCTGCTGACCCCCAGCCCTGCTCATGTCAGGAAGGCGACTCGTCCTGAGCCTCCTCAACAAAGAATTAACCAAATTCTTGGCTTGTCCGCCAACCCCGGCGGCACCCATCGCGCCGTCATTTGACGCCGCGAAAATACCTCAAATTGTCGGGTTGGTGTGGCATGAATGTTGTGCCATAACGCCTTCAAAAAAGTCGTAAGTCGATGATCCAATTCAGAATTGTTGTGCCATTTGACAAACCTGGGTTAGACAAACCAACAAGGCAAGTGCCTGTTGGCATTGGTAATTTTCTGAATGGGCATCAACTTCAGCTCGAAATCACGGCCCCGATGATTTATGAGCGAATTCGCCTATCGGTACGCTTGAATATGGGCCTCCACCCGGAACTTTCCGCAATGATTATGCTGCTGCCGGGCTACTTTTTACGCATGGAGGACCACCATACCGTCACATCGACAAAACATCATGGGCGCTGAGGTCGAAAGCTTGAGCGCCATTCTGTTCCTTCTGGGATTTTTTCGGCCTCCCTGTCAATGGAAGCAAGGAATTTTATGCTCGGCTTTTTCGCTTGAATTCGCAGGCGAATCTCCGCGGCAGATTGGATCAAGCCCAGGTCTTGTAAGCCATCGAGCCATGCAGACGTTGATAGCAAATGCACATTTCCTGGCAGGGAGTAAATCATTGCCTCGAACCAAGAATCCTCCATTAGCACCAACGTTGGATCGCCGGAATTAAAAGTTCGCAAGCCGAGAATGAGGCTATTGATGGAAATCTCACCGGCATCTCTAGGCAGAGTTGCTGATTGCCCTCTTTTTTTCTTCCTTTCCAGGTCTTCTAGAGCAAGCTTTCCAAAGAAAGTGCTTTCAATTTCTATTCGATCTGCGTTAAAGGCCAAGAAGTCTTTCAATGTTTTCGCGTCATCCAGATCCTCCGAGCGATGTGTTGCCTCATAGTTCACAACATCCGTTAGGATTAATCGAACGTCGGCGGATAACAGAAGCAACAAATCCAACGCATCACCCATGGCGAGCGAAATTAATGGTCCTGTATCAGGAATGAAGATACGAATTCGTTTCTTCATCACTGTTCCCTTTGCAGGACCATCTTCATTTCAGCGACCATGGCTTTGCGTTTTGCAATAGGGACAATCGGGTGCGGAAGATTGGCGGCGTTCAATAAGCGCAAAAGAGACCCGTAGTCATCCAGTCCAAGAGTTGCCATGACGGCAGTGCGAGGTTTGAATCCAAGTGAATAGTCAATCAACTCCTGCATGACTCCGGAGGCGCTCGTCGATGAGGTGTCATTGTCGACAGCAACCTGCTGTTCAAGAGATGTTCTCACGAGGCCTGTAACCGATGTTCCATGCTTAGCCGCAACGGTCTTGGCCGCCGCAATCAGCTCGTCGTCGAGTGCAAACGTTATGTTCATTTCTCCATTATAGTGTGTTCACGAAAATGTGTGGACTACAATCAATTCTGGGTCGCCGCTTTTAGGTAAGCGCCTGGTGGGACGGTTCTCACCTTCAACCGGTGGATCGGTGGCTTTCTTGAAATCATCAAGCTCGGCCCGGACGCTCGCTCAAACCGCGCAGACCCAACTGCACAACCCCCGCGTGCCATGGTGATCGTTGCCCGGGGGTCAGGTCTTGCATTGCAACATCCGTGCGATGGCGCAGCAGGCGTGCAACACAGCCATCGCACCGCCGCCGTGGCCTGACCGCTGTCGGGACTGCGAAGACGGTGCTTGCTGTGGTGCATCGCCGCCAACGACTCACGCAAGTCGGCCAGCGGCCTCCGAGCGAGGCACTGCGCCGGCGGACCTGGTCATGGGGTCATGGCGTGACGAAGAGGCTCCGACACACACGAGGGCACACACGAGGTCACATCCTTGACTACCGCATCTCCATCCATACAATGTATGCATGATATTCGAGTGGGACCCAGTCAAGGCGGCATCGAACGCCCGGAAGCACAAAGTCAGCTTCGAGGCGGCCAAAAGTGTCTTCTACGACGACTTCGCAGTGCAATTCTTCGATGAAGAAGACTCCTTTGGCGAAAACCGATTCCTTTTGCTGGGCATGCGTTCAGACGCAAGGCTTCTCCTGGTATGCCACTGTGAGCGAGAAGACGGCGACGTGATCCGGATCATCTCTGCCCGCAAGGCCACGCAGACCGAAGCCCTGTACTACCGAGGTAAATAACATGAAAGCTGAATACGATTTGTCGAAGATGAAGGCGCGTCGGAACCCTTACGCCTCCAAGCTCAAGCGGTCCGTCACCATGCGCCTTTCCGAGGACGTGGTTGAGTACTTCAAAGCCATGGCCACGGAGGCGGGCGTACCGTATCAGAGCCTTATCAACCTTTACCTCAGGGACTGCCTTGCACAGAATCGCAAGGTCGATATCAAGTGGCCTAGTGCCGCCTGACCGCGCAGCGGTGGCCGGCACACCCCCCTCACGACACCATGTACGCTGCCGCCCCCGTCGACATCAGCTGCCCGTCGGCCCCGTAGAACTCCATGCGTGTGGACGCCACGCGCGAGCCCAGGCGCATCACCTGGCCGTGCAGGTCGAAATACTCGCTGATGCCCTGGCGCAGGTAGTCGACGCGCAGGTCGACGGTGCCGACCTTGGCGAAGCGGTGCAGGCGCTGCGCCGGCGGTTCGTCCATGTGGCGGGCGCCGAGGGCGGCCATGACGGCCAGCGCGCCGATGTTGTCCGGACCGGCGCTGATGACACCGCCGTGGGCGCGGTTGTAGCCGTAGTGGCCCACCAGTGCGGGCCGCATCACGATGCGGGCACTCACGCGTTCGGGCGTGACACTGGTGACTTTGAGGCCCAAAAACTGGTTGAAGACGATCATCTCCTCGAAGATCTTCTTCAGCCCATCGACAAACTCGGGCTCGAACTCGACCGGCGCCGCCGGTGTGGTACTTCGGGCCCGCGTCATAGGAGTGCCTTCGCCCTGCGGGCTGCGGCCCGAGCGAGTCTGGGGCGGCCCGGCGCGGCGCTCATAACCCGAGCTGGCGCGCGGCGAGCTCCTTCATGATCTCCTCCGAGCCGCCGCCGATCATCATGACCTTGACTTCGCGGTAGATGCGCTCGCTGCGGGTGCCGCGCATGAACCCCATGCCACCCAAAATCTGCACCGCCTGGTCGGCGCAGAACTGCATGGTCTGGGTGGCGTGGTTCTTGAGCAGACACACCTGCGCCACCCATTGGGCGGTGGTCCCGCCGCCCGCCAGGGCTTCACCGGCGTCGGCCCGGTCGGACAAAACGTCGACCCAGGCCTGGGTGGAGCCGATGCGCATCTGCATGTCGACCAGTTTGTGGCGGATGACCTGGTGCTCCACCAGCGCCTGCCCGAAGGTCTTGCGCTGGCGCGCCCAGTCCAGCGCTTCGTCGTAACACGCCATGGCGTAACCGAGCGAGGCCACCGACATGCCCAGGCGCTCGGCATTGAAGTTCGACATGATGATCTTGAAACCCTGGCCCGCTTCGCCAACCAGATAACGTGCGGGCACACGCACAGCGTCGAAATGCAGCTGCGCGGTGTCGGAGCAATGCCAGCCCATCTTGTCCAGGCGCGTGCGTGTCAGGCCCTTGGCATCGCCCGGCACGACGATGAGCGAGACGCCGCGTGCGCCCCTCGCGCTGGCCAGGGCAGCGTCGGAGCCGGCCTCACCCAGGTCGGCGTCTCCGGTGCGCACCGCCACGGTGAGGTAGTCGGCCCGCATGCCCGAGGTGATGAAGGTCTTCTCGCCGTCGATGACCCATTCGTCGCCATCGCGCCGGGCGGTGGTGCGCAGCGACGCCACGTCCGAGCCCCCGCCGGGTTCGGTGATCGCCAGGGCGGCGATCTTCTCGCCGCGCAGCACCGGCGGAATGATCTCGCGCTGCAAGTCAGGGGTGCCATGGCGCAGGATGGGCGGCAGGCCAATCGAGTGCGAGAACAGGCTTGCCCCCACACCGCCACTGGCGCCGAAACGCGCCATCGACAAGGTGGCCACATTGCGCATGCGTTGCGACGCCGGCGTGCCACCGAGGTCTTCCGGGTAACCCAGCCCAAGCAGGCCCAACTGGGCCGCGCGGGTGTACAGGGCACGCGGAAACTCGCCGGCCTGGTCCCACTCATCCACATGCGGCGCAATTTCGCGCGTGGCAAAACGCGTCACGAGGTAGGCCATGGCGTCGAGCTCGGTGCTCTCGTCCTTGTGGTACGTTGCGGCGAGGTCGTGGCTGTTGTGATTGCTCAACGGAATCTCCAGGTAGGCGGTGGGCTCAGGCCTTGGGCGGCCGCTTGGCGATGCCCATGGTCTTGGAAAGAATACCCAACATCACTTCATCCGCGCCACCACCGATCGAGGCCAGTCGGCCATCGCGGTATTTGCGCGAAATGCGGTTCTCCCAGGTGAAACCCATGCCGCCCCAGAACTGCAGGCAGCCATCGGGCACGATTCGGTTGAGCCGCCCGGCCTTGAGCTTGCACATCGACGCGAGCTCGGTCACATCCTGCCCCTGGATGTACAACTCGCAGGCACGGTAGGTGAGCGCACGCAGGCACTCCACCTCGGTCTTCATTTCGGCCAGCTTGAACTGCACCCACTGCTGGTCGGCCAGCGTGGAACCGAAAAGCTTGCGCTCCTGCGCCCATTCGATGGTCAGCTCGATGCAGGTGGTGAGCCCCTGGATGGCGCTGGCCGCCGCCCACAGGCGCTCCTCCTGGAACTGCATCATCTGGTACATGAAGCCCTGTCCCTCGACCCCGATGCGGTTGCGTTGTGGCACCCGCACCTCGTCGAAATAGATCAGCCCGGTGTCGCTGGAGTTCATGCCGATCTTGCGGATCTTCTTCGCCTTCTCGATGCCCTTGGTGTCCATGGGCACCATGACAAGCGTCTTGTTCTTGTGCTGCGGGCCGTCGCCGGTGTTGACCAGCATGCACATCCAGTCGGCCTGCAGGCTGTTGGTGATCCACATCTTCTGGCCCGAGATGATGTAGTCGTCGCCGTCCTTGCGGGCGTAACTCTTGATCGACGCCACGTCGCTGCCAGCGCCGGGCTCGCTCACGCCGATGCAGCCCACCATGTCGCCGGCGATCGCGGGGGCGAGAAAGTCGCGCTTGAGTTCGTCGCTGCCAAAACGCGCCAGCGCCGGCGTGCACATGTCGGTCTGCACACCGATGGCCATGGGGATGCCGCCGCAGTGGATGTGCCCCAGGCCCTCGGCCATCGCCATGGCATACGAGTAGTCGAGCCCCGAGCCACCGTAGGCCTCGGGCTTGGTGAGGCCCAGCAGGCCCAGCTTGCCCAGGCCCTTGAACACCTCGTGGGCGGGGAAGATCTCGGCCTCTTCCCATTCGTCGACATGCGGGTTGATCTCGGCGTCAATGAAACGCTTGAGGGTGTTCTGGATTTCAAGGTGTTCGTGGGTGTATTGCATGGGGAGTTGCCTTGGGGTTCAGACGGAGAAGACTTTCGGGGTGATCGCGCGATGGAAACCATCGAAGGGCTTGACGGCCAGGCGTCCCGCCACCGACGCATCGGCATGTTTTGCGTCCCAGCCCAGACGCGTCTGGGGCCGCGCGCCATCGATGCGCAGCGTGGTGCCGCTGATGAAAGAGGCCGCGGGGCTGAGCAGGAACACGATGCCGGCCGAGGTCTCGGCCTCGTTGCCGAAGCGCCCCAGGGGAACGGTGCTGGCCATGGCGCGCAGTCGCGGGCCCTGTTCGGGCGGGTAGTGGTCCATGCCGCTGGACGCGATGTAGCCCGGTGCGACGGCATTCACCCGCACGCCGCTGCGGGCCCATTCCAGTGCCGCGGTCTCGGTGAAACTCACCATGCCGGCGCGCGCCGCACCGCTGTGGCCCATGCCCGGCATCGAGCCCCACATGTCGGCCACGATGTTGACGATGGCGCCGCCCGCATGCTGCATCGCCTGCAGGTAACACTCGCGCGCCATCAGGAATCCACCGGTGAGGTTGGTGTCGATCACCGCCTGCCAGCCTTTGGCGGAGATCGACTCGAGCGGCGTGATGTACTGCCCGCCGGCGTTGTTCACCAGCCCATCGACCCGGCCATGTGCCGACACCACGCCAGCCACGACCTGCTTCACCACCTCTTCCTGGCGGATGTCGCAGATGTGAAAGCTGGCGCTGCCACCGTCCTGCGCGATCTCGGCCTGCACCGACTGCAGTTTCTCCAGCTTGCGCCCGATCAACACCACGTGGGCGCCCAGGGCCGCCAACTCATGGGCCGTACAGCGCCCGATGCCGGAACCACCCCCGGTGACAAGCACCACACGCCCCGCCATCAGGCCTGGCGCAAACGCAGATCGGTAACCCATGCCAACTCCTGGACTCAAATTGCATTGCACCGGACAACCATCACGACGCCGAACCGCCTTGGCGGATCCACGGCAAGGACCACCAGGGCGCTTCAAAGATCATAGGGCATGCTGGCCGCAGGCCGGCCCGGTCAACGGCCCGTTTCAGCAGGCTGGCGGGCGACCTGTGCCTCCAGCCCCAAGGCGCGGATTTTCTCTGCCGCGGCCTCGGCCTGGGACTTGCTCTGGTAGGGCCCGGCCCGCACGCGGGTGCGCTTGCCATTGGCAGTCTGCAGATCCTGCACCATGACCTTCACCCCGGCACCACGCAGCTTGGCCTCGGCCTTGCGCGCGTTGGTGTCCACCGCGAACAACCCGACATTGACCAGATAACGCCCACCGGCCACATCGGTCGGCACGGCGATGAATTTCCCCGATGGCAGCGTCGCAGGCGCCGAAACCGACGGTGCGGCGTCCGATGCCTGCGCCACCGGGCCAGATGCGGCTCGCGTCGACCAAGAGGCCGCCGCTGACGGGGGCGTCAATGCGGAATCCGGGACAGGTGTTGAAGCAGCTTGTACTGATACTGATACTGGCAACGATGCTGCCGGCGCTGGCGCGGATGTGGACGCTTGCAGTGGAACTGCAGTGGTTATGGGAGCGGATGCCGGGGCAGATACCGGCGCAGCCGCAGAAGCCGACGGCTCGGTGGCCGAAGCGACGCCGGACGCCGCCGACAGCGGCTGTTGCGGCGCGCGGGCCGCATCCGTTGCCGGCGTCCAGCCTGGTGCGGGAAACAGCCCATCGGGCAGCACAAGGTAGGCACCCGCGCCCGCGCCCAGCAACGCCAGGTGCGCGCCGGCCAACCACCACGCACGAGGCCGTGTCAGCGCTTCCTTGTCAAGCAGTATGGCGGCTTCGGCCCAGTTGCTGCTGTCGGCGAGCGCACGCGCCATGCGTTTGCGGCAATGGGCATACAACCAGGCGTCCCCCCACACCCCGGGCACGACAAAAGCCACCAACAGCATTGCCAGGCCCACACCCAATTGCACTTGTTCGGGCGCATGAAACACCATGCCCAGCGCGGCGGACACGATGAGCGCCGTCACCAACAGCAGACCAACGTAGAACAGCGCCGCGCCCCAGAGGCGGCGGAACAGCATCCAGCCCAGGGTGCACATGCAGGCGGCCCAGTTCCAGCCCGATCCGGCGCGATCAGCCAACTCGAAACGCGCAAAAACCGGCAGGTAGTGGTCAGCGCCCACCGGCCCTATCGCGGCCCGAAACAAGGAGTTTGTGGCACTCTCGTCGGAGAGGTCCAGCGACAGGTTGGCAGGGGCCGCAGAGGCAGTGTAGGTAGGCATGTTGCATTTTGGCACGGGCGACTGCCATCCGTGCCATGGCCGCAGGCGCCGGGCAGAGGAAACAACACACCATGCCCAGCCACGAGAAGCAACGCCCCGAAGACATGAAACAGGGACGCGCCGACGGCATCAGGATCAGCAGCAGAAGCGTCAGCAGCAGCAGCAGCAGCA
>CAMAWD010000163.1 GCA_945861785.1 Rhodoferax sp. OV413
AGTCGGCGTCCCTCTCGATGCCAGATATCGGTACCCAACTGCTGTTCGAGCTTCTTAACCGTGTGGCTGAGCGCCGACTGCGTAAGGTTCAGAGAATCAGCCGCCGCCGTCAACGAACCCCGTCGCTCTACTTCCCGCACAATCGCTAGATGGACGCGTTCAAGCATTATTCACTCATCACCTTCACATGAATAATAATAATGGGTAAATGAAATAATACCATTTTATTTCATTGATCTCGCCCCCTAATATCGCGTCTTTGCGACTTTCACATCGCAGAGGCAGCCATGGTCACAACACACAATCTTGGATTTCCCCGTATCGGTGCTCAACGCGAACTCAAATTCGGCTTGGAAAGCTACTGGAAGAGGCAATCTTCGCTGGATGCATTGAAAACGCTGGGCGCAGCCCTGCGCAAGACACACTGGAAGCAGCAAGCCAGCCTAGGCTACGCCCCGGTGGGCGACTTCGCATTCTACGATCAAGTGCTGGATATGAGCTTCACCCTGGGTAATCTGCCCGAGCGCGTTCGCGGCCTTGGCGGTGACGCCTTGGACAACTATTTCCGCGTTGCGCGCGGCCGTTCGGCACCAGATGCTGACAGCAGCGCGGGTGTGCCAGCCGGCGAAATGACGAAGTGGTTCGATACCAACTATCACTACATCGTGCCGGAATTCAACGCCGCCACCGAATTCAGGCTAGATGCCTCGCGCCTAGTGGAGCAACTGGCTGAAGCACGCGTTCAGGGTGTTAAGACCAAGCCGGTCATCATCGGACCGGTGACTTACCTGGCATTGGGCAAAGCCAAGGACGGCGTCGACAAACTGGCACTGCTGCCGCGTCTGCTGCTGGCCTATGCGCAATTGTTGGAAGCCCTGGCCGAACAGGGCGTGACCTGGGTGCAGATCGACGAACCCATCCTCGTGACCGAACTGGACGCCGACTGGAAACACGCTTTCAACGTGGCCTATCACGATCTCAAGGGCTGCCGCGTCAAACTGCTGCTTGCCACCTACTTCGGGCAGTTGCAGGAGAACGGATACCTGGCCGCCAACCTGCCGGTGGCCGGCCTGCATATCGACGCCATAAGCGGTCGCGACGACGTGACGCCACTGCTCAACCTGCTGCCTTCGAACAAGGTGCTGTCGCTGGGCTTGATTAACGGACGCAATATCTGGAAAACCGACCTCAACGCCGTGCTGGACTGGGTCGAGCCCCTGGCGCAAAGCTTGGGCGAGCGTCTGTGGATTGCGCCGTCATGCTCGCTGTTGCACGTGCCGGTTGATCTGGGCAGAGAACATGGCTTGGACAGTGAAGTGAAATCCTGGCTGGCCTTCGCCGTGCAGAAGCTCGAAGAGCTAAAAATTCTTGCCGCCGCGTTGAACAACGGGCGCGATTCTGTCAAGGAGGCGCTAGCCGCCAACAAGGTTGCTATCGACGCCCGCCGTAACTCCCCGCGTGTGAACAATCCTGCGGTCAAATCGGCTCTCGCGGACCTGAACGCCGCGCTGGGGCAGCGTAAGAGCGCCTATCCGCAGCGTGCACCGCAGCAGGCAGCACGCCTGAACTTGCCGGCATTCCCGACGACGACGATAGGCTCCTTCCCGCAAACCAAGGAAATCCGCAAAGTACGAAGCCAGTTCCGCTCAGGCACGCTGGATGAAGCCGCTTACAGGAAAGCGATGTACGCGGAAATCGAGCATAGCGTGCGAGAGCAGGAAGTGCTGGGCCTCGACGTGCTGGTGCACGGCGAAGCGGAACGCAACGACATGGTGGAATATTTCGGCGAGCAGCTCAACGGATACACGTTCAGTCAATTCGGATGGGTGCAATCTTATGGTTCGCGTTGCGTCAAGCCGCCGATACTCTTTGGCGACATCAGCCGCCCGAAGGCGATGACTGTGGACTGGATCAAGTACGCGCAGTCTCTGACCAAGAAGCCCATGAAAGGGATGTTGACGGGGCCTGTCACGATACTCAACTGGTCGTTCGTTCGTGACGATCAACTTCGATCCGTTTCATGCAGGCAACTCGCGCTGGCGATGCGCGAGGAAGTGCTCGATCTGGAAAGATCAGGGGTTCGCGTGATCCAGATTGATGAGGCCGCGCTGCGCGAGGGGCTTCCCCTACGCAAATCGCAATGGCGTGACTATCTGGGCTGGGCTGTCGAATGTTTCCGGATTACGGCAAATGGCGTTGGCGACGAAACGCAAATCCATACACATATGTGTTATTCCGAGTTCAACGACATCATCGCCTCAATCGCCGAAATGGACGCCGACGTCATCACGATCGAAACCTCACGTTCGAACATGGAACTGCTCGATGCCTTCGACCTCTTCAAATACCCGAATGAGATTGGGCCCGGTGTCTATGACATCCATTCGCCCAACATTCCGACTCAGGATCATATCGTCGCGTTGATGCGAAAGGCCGCAGAGCGTATTCCCGCCGAGCGGCTATGGGTCAACCCCGACTGCGGACTTAAGACGCGTGCGTGGACGGAGGTAATCCCTGCCCTGAAGAACATGGTTGCGGCGGCCAAGACCCTGCGCGAATCCGCTCAGAAGTAATGCGTCGGACGAGCCTCGTTCATGAGAGGGCAGTTCTCGCGCCGGGGTTTGTCAGCTTACCGTGACAGACATGACTAGGTGGATTCGTCAGAGTTACCCGCATTCAACATTCGACTGGAGGTTTTCGTGAGTCATTCCAAGATGGTGCAGATACGGCGCAGGAAGCAAAAGGGCAAGAAACAATTGGCGAATCTGGCCAAACAGGGGAAGAAGCTGAAAGAGCGGAATATACATACCGCCGATCCATATGCCCCTCAAGGAACAACCATCGCTGCCTACGCTGCACTGCAATCGTAGAGACTCTTTAGGGTCGTGGTTGACCTACAGCTATTTTGAAGTTCAACATCCGAGTCGATTTTCGCGCCTACGACTGCTGATCTGTGCATTTCGGCCGTTGGTGGCGCAGAACTCCAATTACCGCAATGGCCGGGGAGCGGGCCTTCGTGCCGATGTGGCTGATAGCTTACGGCGGGTCAAACCCAGACGGTTAATTTAGGGGAATGCAGACATTGACCGCGTAGCGCAAACGCAACGGTCATGCCCAAGGAGATGCTTCGGTAAATTAGAACGGGCGCGCCGGGCGTTCGAAAATGCACTGGCACCCGCAGCGTCAGCAATGCTAACAGCCATGTCAGCCACATCTGCAGGTCACGACCATCTCAGCGGCCTAAATAGACCAAATGGTGAGCTACACATAAGGTTTATTTAGGTAGGTGAGTTTTTATGTGGAGTAGCAGCGCTAAGTCCATGATCGACCTCGTATCCCGGAGCTGGGAACGCAACATAATATTTCTCTGCTGGGTACTTGTGCCCCGGGCTACGTGTGTCATAGATGGCTTCTGTGGTCAGAGTGAATGCAGCCAATCGAGGAGCGTTTTGTTCTGCTTCCAGGATGGGATTTTCGGCGGTGGCACGCCGTCTTCCACTTTCTCTAGCGCGCGTCGCTTCATTTCGAGGTTCGAACGCGCGTAGATCTGGGTGGTTTGCACGTCCACGTGTCCCAGGAAGTCGCGGATGATTTCAAGTGAGACTCCGCTTTGGAGAAGATGCATCCCCTTGGTGTGCCTGATGCTGTGCGGACTGACCGACCGAATTAACCCGGGATGATCTCTTCGCACCGCCTGGACATACTTGTTCAACACATAGCGGATTCCCCAGCGCGAGAAGCGTGTGCCACGCCGATTCTGGAACAACGGATGGTCCGAGCACTCCGGCCGGTCGAGGTCATTGTCGCCAAGGTAATCGCGCAAGAGTTGCACCGTGGCGTCCATCAGGGGCACGGCGCGCGTCTTCCTTCCTTTGCCTGTGAGCCGCACTTGCGCCGGGGAACTCAGCCGCACGTCCCCGACGCTCAGGTCAATCAATTCCTGGACGCGAGCTCCGGTGTCGTAAAGAAGACTCAACAGCACGGCATCCCGGCGCCCCTCCCGTGAACGGAGGTCGGGTTGTGCCAGAATCCGAGCAAGATCTTCCTTGACCAGGTAGCCCACGTTGGCGTGAGGCTGGCGTTGCAATGGGATGGCCAGAATGCGCTGGCACTGCAACATGATTTCGGGCACTTCTGACTGAACGTAGCGGAAGAACGAATGCAACACCGCCAGGCGCTGGTTTTGCGTGCCGATCGACACATGCCTTTCCTTCGCCAGGTAGTCGAGGAACGCCTCCACCAGAGCGTTGTCGAGGTGTGCCAGGCTGAGCCGTTCAAGGGCAATGCCGCGCTGGTCCCGGCAGAACCGCAGCAGCAGCGTGAACACATCGCGGTAGGCGCGGATGGTGTTGGGGCTGAGATTGCGTTGCGCGGCCAGATGGTGGGTCAGGTAGTGCGTCAGGTGTGTGGAGAAGTCAGTGGGCTTCATGACACGACCCTCCGGGGGATGACATCGCCGAAATGAGCCTGGGAACGGGTTGTGATCTCAGGGAACAGTTCGGCCGTCAGGTGCAGGTAGTGCTGCGTCCCTATGATCGACAGATGACCCATATAGGTCGCCAGCACTGGCAGCTTGGCGTCAAGGTCCGCGCCATCACGGTACCAACGCAACAGGCGGTGCACGGCGAAGGTATGGCGAAGATCGTGCACACGCGGGCCCTTTCCCCGGCCGGCGTGCGATATGCCGCTGCGCGTTAACAGCCTCCGATAGATTCCATAAACCGACGATTCGGCCCAGTGGCCGCCGCGCAGGTTTGGGAAGAAGTACGCGTTTGCCGGCCGGCGGCCAAGCTCCTGGTCAAACTTCTGCAATCGTTGCACCAGACTGACTGCCGGAGGGACCTGGCGGTCCTTGCCGAATTTGGTCTCGCGCAACGTCAGTACACCGCGACCAAAGTCCACGTCACCGACCTTCAGGTGCAAGACCTCGCCCACCCGCAAACCACAGCCGTAGAGCAGGCGAAACACTTCAGGCATGACCAGATGACGCAGCGGCGAATGCCCACTGGGTTTGAGATGGTCGACCACATGAAGCACACGCCGTACTTCGGCGTGGGTCAGGATACGCGGCGAGAAGCTGCTGCCTCCTCCTTTTGCCATGAGATGAGGGTCCGGCACATGCGCGGCATAGCCCTGTTTGACCATGAAGATGGCGAGTCGACGAAGCGTGTGGCCACGATAGCCATGGTTTGCCGCACTCTCGTGAGGCCGCTTGGCAAGCCACTTCAGGGCCAACTCACGGGGCAGTTCGCACTGCGCCAAGCCTTCCTTCGCAAGAAACCGGTCAAGGCGCTCCAGCGCCAGGGAGGCAACCTGATACTTGTAACCGACCGCCTGCTTTTCCTGGATGAACCGTTCTATCAGGGGCGCCACCCCGCTGCGGAAGTGCAATGGGAATTTGCTATTCGCCATGGCACACCTCCTCGGGGTCGAGCGCGGCTGCGCGCAACGACTCCACGTCCGCCTTGGCATAAATCATGGTTGACGCGCTGGTAGTGTGGCCCAGAATGTCGGAGATGACGTGCAGCGGCGTTTCCCGCTGCAGGAGGCGCGTCGCCAGCGTGTGGCGCAGCGAGTGCAGCCCGCGGCGCTGCGGCGTTCGGAATTGAATTCCAGCCCGTGTTCGCCACTCGTCTACGACATGATGAAGGTGGCTGTCCAGAATCGGCGTGAAGGGCAACCTCGCTCTTAGGAACACTTCGCGATGGGCTGTCTGGGGTCTGCCCGACTTGAGGTAGTCAATCAGGGCTTCGCCGATTTGCTCCGACATCGGCAGGCTCAACGTTGCGCCGGTCTTCGACTGCCTGATTTCGATGGTGGCCGTATCCCACTTCAAATCGTCCAGCCTCAGTGCTCGGATATCGCTCACCCGCAGACCCAAGCGGCTGGCCAGCAGCAGGATGGCGTAGTCGCGCTTGCCCCGGGGCGAGGTGCGGTCGATCACGTCGAGCAGTTTGCGGACCAGTTCCGGATCCCAGACTGAAGGAATAGTCCCGTCCAGCGGCACCCGGATGGTCGGCAACACCTGGGTGAGGTCGCGGTGCACAATCTGGCGCTGGAGAAGATAGCGAAGGAAGCTGCGAAGGTCGGACGTTCCCCGTGAGGCGGACCTTGGCTTTCGGGGGCCGCGTGAGATGACGAAGGAGGTCACCCGGTCGGGCTGAAGCTGGTCGAGAGTGCTGATGCCGTTTGCTCCGAGGTAGTTCAGAAACACCGCGATGGTGCGCATGCGCTCTTTGAGCGAAGTAGGCCGCAGATGAAGGCGCTCACGGCAGAATTGCTCGAAATCGGATAGCGGCTTCTTCATCGCTTGCGGGATGTGAAGCTGCGCGGTGCATACCACCGGTCGATCCACTCGACCTACGCGCGCGAAGGCACCGAGCACCAGCACCCCAAAGTTGACATGCCGGCGCCAGCCTGTTTGCGCCGTCAGGCGCTCGCTGCCTGTTGCCTGATACCTTTCGATGAAGCGGGTGGCCATCTCTTCCGAGTACCCTCCGGATTGGCCTGCCTCACGGCAATGCGCGGCGAAATGCTGCCAGACTGTGCGGTATCTCTTCAGCGCGTTCCTGCTGTAGCGCAACTTGAGCAGTTGGTACAACGCGTGTTCAATCAATTGTTCCAGTGGCAATTCGGCGAATCGGCTGCTCGAAGCCTTCATGATCGATCTCCTAAGAACGTGGCCCGGGATGGCCACGGGGAGGTCAATCATCGACTTTTTATGTGCAGTAATTTGAAACAAGTGCATTGATTCAGAAGGCCCTTAGCGGGCAACTCCACATAAAAATCTACCTACCTAAATAAACTAAATGGTGAGCTACACATAAGGTTTATTTAGGCCGCTGAGATGGTCGTGACCTGCAGATGTGGCTGACATGGCTGTTAGCATTGCTGACGCTGCGGGTGCCAGTGCATTTTCGAACGCCCGGCGCGCCCGTTCTAATTTACCGAAGCTTCTCCTTGGGCATCACCGTTGCGTTTGAGCTACGCGGTCAATGTCTGCATTCCCCCAAATTATCCGTCTGAGTTTGACCGGCGGTAAGCTATCTGCCACATCGTCATGAAGGATCGCTCCTCGGCCAAAGCCGCCGTTGGCGATGCGGCCAAAATAGGACCGCAAAGGGTTACTCAGCGATCATAGGGTGCGGAGAGTCGTCCCGAATGAACCGCTTGCTACTTGAAGTTATAACCGGACCCGACCCATCTCGGACGCTGATGCATTAGTGAAGCGGAAATTCGCTGTCATCTGATCAATTATCACCTTGATATGCAGACTGAATGTCAGCTACACACCCCGCACGCTAACAACTTGTCCGTCGCAGCGGAGTTCCACGCATTGGCCTAATGATACCGACACGAGGAGTGTTTTCCTTCAGCGTTCACGCGCCATTGCAACAAAACCCTCTTAAAAGCAATGATGATGCTACGCGTTTCACTTTCTCTATAGCTTTGCGACGCCCCATGCGCCGATGATTTGATCGAGTGGGAATGGCGATGTCTCTCTTGACCACTCATGGAAGGGAGCGGCAGTCTGACTATAGGGTCCCGGCTCGGGTCGATCGAACTGGACGCGCGCTGGAATGTGAAAAGCGCTCCCAAACACGATCGCCTCGCCAGCGGCGAGAATTGTCACTTGATCGAGCAGACGGCGTGCCTGCAGAGGAATGATGCGGCGGAAGTGATCAATGTCATCGGGATTCTGCAAACGGTGGCTGACGAAGTTGGCGCATTGGCTGATGATGGTTTGGCTGATTTCACTGGGCCGCTGGCTCGCAATAATGAGTGAAAACCCGAACTTGCGCCCTTCCTTCGCAATCCGCTCATAGGCCAGTCGAGCTTGGCGATGTCCTCGATCTTCATCAGAGCGCGCGGGTCGCGCGTAGTTACCGGCAAGGGGGAGTCCGCCGTTCGAACCGCCACCTCGGCAGTTCCGGCTGCACCGGCGATCAACTCGCGAATCTTGTTCTTTAGAACATCCGCCTCGGTGGCGATTGAAGCCTGGTTATTCAGAATCTCTGTGTTGAACTTGTCCACCATGCGATGGGTCGCGAATAAGCCATTGAATGTGGAGGTGTCGATTCCCGAGTTTTGCAGATGCCCAATAATTGCGTCGCAATAGGAGCCAGAGGACTTTTTCTTGATGCTCGTGAGTTCGCTCAACAGTTGATCAATGGAGCTCATCGCGTTCTGCGGCATAGCTGCGCTTGTTGAAGGACTCAAGACGCTGCCGGAATTGACCACGAGTATGCGCTGTGAGCGCATCGCAGAATTACGATGCTGTTTTGTGGCGACAAAGGAGGCCATGCAGCATTTCGTAGCAATGCGATCACGCACCTTGCCGCCCCACTCCACTGGCATTTCGCGTTGAATGCCTCTGTTTTTATATGCGCATTAGCGTATATTTGACATTTATA
>CAMAWD010000164.1 GCA_945861785.1 Rhodoferax sp. OV413
GATGTGCTTGCCGCCCCAGTCCCTGAACCCGAGACCTATGCCATGATGCTGGCCGGCCTTGGCCTCATCGCTCGCCTTGCTCGTCGCCGCAGCAAGCAGGCAGGTACGAGGGCCGCTCGACCGCAACGATAGTGCCGGGACCGTAGCCCTCGCGATACTCGGCTAGTCGGGCCGCAAGGATTAGATCGGTTTCCATCAAAGGCCGGGCAAACGGGCGTGCTGCAGCAAGGCACACCAAGGTTGGCGACCGTGCCCGTCAGTGTCTCGCGCTGCAATTCCTGATAGCACAGCCGCCGACTCAGGACGAGTCAGCGCGTACTCGAAACGTTACAAATTCGATCCGTATCCGCCCGCCGCTTTTGCCCCCGCTGCTGTATGTCGTCCCGCACTGCGTATCACGCACGAATGGCTTGGGATTTCATTGGGCCCCAGCTTGTCCGCGCCCCCGCAGTGCCTCATACAACTGCGCCGGCCCAAGCAAAATATCCTTGAGCCCGGCCCGCACCTTCTCCGAATCCAGCGCCTGCCTGCTCATGGTGCCGTGCGCCGCAAAGGCGTCCATGATGGCGTTCATCAGTTCACTGGCAAGGTCTGGCGAGTTTGCGAACTGGCCTTTGCTGTTGTTCATGGCCTGCCGTACCAGGATGTCAGACTCCAGCAGCTTGCCCTTGAGCACGTTGTTCACGTAGACCAGCTTGTCGTCATCGGTCAGTTCGCCCTCGAACAGGTCGTTGACCTTGGCAACAATCTCTGACAGCAGTGCCTTGATCTTGTCCTGGACCTCGCCGCCGCCGGTATCCGTGAGCGGTTGCAACTTCACTTCGCCACCTTCCTCGTTGAGAACCAAGCTCCGCTTGCCCTGGTCCTTCAGGCGGTGGTGCGTCAGGACCACCTTGGACAGGTCGACACCCTCCCGGTCGCGGCCAAAGTCCAGCAGCGGCAGCAGGCGCTTGTAGAAGATGGCCCGCTTCTCGATGGCGGTGTTCCCGTAGTCGAACACCTGCGAAAGGAAAGCATAAACCCGCACAAAGGTGCCCAGGTCGCGTTTGAACAGTGTCAGCGAGTCCATGACGTCCTTGGCGTCCTGCGCGGCATGGCCGTCCTTGCCGGCCCCCGCCGCCTCGGCGTCCTTCATGGCCTGCTTTGCCGCCTTGAATTTCTTGAGCAGCCGGTCGGCCACCGGGTCGATGGCGGCGATCAACATCGACTGCGTGGCCTTGGGGTTGAGTTCCACCAGTGCCACCCGCTCGACCTCGAAGTCGTCGTAATGCCCAGACCCATCCAACTTGGCGCGCAGGTCGTAGACCAGATTGGGGTCGGTCACGCCGGCCAGTTCGGCGGTCTCGTAGTACACCTTGAACTCCGCCAGCACATCGTCAGGATCATTCACGAAGTCGAGGATGTAGGTGGTGTCCTTCACGCCGAACGGGCCACTGTATGAGCGGTTCAGGCGCGACAGGGTCTGCACGGCCTGGATGCCACCCAGCCGCTTGTCCACGTACATGCCGCACAGCAGCGGCTGGTCGAAGCCGGTCTGGAACTTGTTTGCAACCAGGAGGATTTGGTATTCGTCGGCGGCAAAGGCTTCGCGCATGTCGCGCCCCCTGCGGTTGGGGTTCAGTTTTGCACTATTCTCGGTCACCGCCTCGGGCAGCGACTGGGGGTCGCTCACTTCGCCCGAGAATGCCACCAGCGTGCCGAGCTTGTAGTCATTGTCCTTGATGTATTTGTCTATTGCCAACTGCCAGCGCACCGCCTCGATGCGGCTACCCACCACCACCATGGCCTTGGCGTGGCCGTTGAGCAACGGTGCCACGTTCTCCCGGAAGTGCTCCACCACCAGTGCGACCTTCTGGCTGATGTTGTAGGCGTGCATCTTCACCCAGCGCATCAGACCCTTCATGGCTTCGCTGCGCTCGACTTCCTTTTCGTCCCACTCCTTGCCGTTGTTTGCCAGTTTGAAGGCCAGCTTGTACGGGGTGTAGTTCTTCAGCACATCGAGGATGAACCCCTCCTCGATGGCTTGGCGCATGGTGTAGACGTGGAACGCCACCGGCAGGTTGCCGGGGCCGGCGGGCGCGTCCGGGTTCGGTCTGCGACCAAATAGCTCCAGGGTCTTGGCCTTGGGTGTGGCAGTGAATGCCACGTAGGTCACGCCCGCATCATTGGCGCGCGCAGCCATCTGCGCCGCCAGTATGTCCTCGGTGCCGAACTCCCCGCCATCGGCCAGTTCACGGAGTTCGTCGGCGCTCAACACCTGCTTGAGCTTGGAGGCGGCATCCCCGGCCTGGGAACTGTGAGCTTCGTCAGCGATCACAGCAAAACGCTTGCCCTGGGTGGCTGCAAGGTCCTGCACGGCCTTGAGCGCAAAGGGGAAGGTCTGGATGGTGCAGACCACGATTTTCTTGCCGTCAGACAGCGCCCGGGCCAACTGGGCGCTCTTGCTCTGACCGTCACCACTGATGGTGACAACAACGCCGGTAGTGCGCTGGAAGTCGAAAATTGCGTCACGAAGTTGGGCGTCCAGCACATTCCGGTCGCTCACGACCAGGACGCAGTCGAACATCTTCTTGTGGTCAGCGTCGTGCAGGTCTGCCAAGAAGTGCGCTGTCCACGCGATGGAATTGGTTTTGCCCGACCCTGCCGAATGCTGGATCAGGTACTTCTGACCCGGCCCATCGGCCAGCACCGCCGCCATCAGCGCTCGGGTGGCATCCAACTGGTGGTAGCGCGGGAAGATGATGCCGGTGATGTGCTTCTTCTGGTCCCGCTTGGTGACCAGATACCGGCCGATGATTTCCAGCCAACTGTCGCGTTGCCACACCTTCTCCCACAGGTAGGCCGTGCGGTGCCCGGTGCCCGTGGCGGGGTTGCCGGCAGCGCCATGGTCGCCCAGATTGAAGGGCAGGAAGGCGGTGCGGGGGCCTTCCAGCTTGGTCGTCATCATCACGGTGAAGTTGCTCACGGCAAAGTGCACCATCGCTCCGCGTGGGAATTCCAGTAGCGGCTCTGCCGACGGCTTGCCCTTGGGCTTGGGGATACGCTGGAATCGGTACTGGTCCACCGCCTGATTGACGTCCTGGGTGAAGTCGGTCTTGATTTCCGCCGTGGAGACCGGGATGCCGTTGAGGAACAGCACAAGGTCGATCACGTCGTCATGGGTGGTGCGCACCTGACGCACCACGCGCAGCCGGTTGGCAGCATACCGGGCCTGCAGGTCCGGGTTCATCGCCAGCGCGGGCTTGAACTGTGCCAGCTTCAACGAGGTCTTGAGGCCCACCATGTCGATGCCGAAGCGCAATACCTCCAGGGTGCCACGCTCGTCGAGTTGCTTGCGCAGGCGGTCGAGCAGCATGGGCTCGGCGGCGGTGCCGTGGCTCTTGCTGAGTGCATCCCAAGCTTTCGGCTGCGTGGCCTGCACCCAGGCCAGCACGTCGGCCGGGAACATTGCGCGCGGGGTGTCGTAGCCCGTGGCGTCGCCTTCGGCATAGTGCCAGCCGTGCGCACCCAGGTGGGCACAGATGTCGCGCTCGAACTCGATCTCGTTGTGCAGGCTCATGGGCTGTGCTTCGGGTAGTCTTGTCCGCTGGTCAGGCAATCATGCGCTGGGGGCCTGCCGCTTCACCGCATCCAACGTTCTTCCATCTTTGGTTTTCCAATCCATCCAGCCGTTGCTGGTGCGGCCCAGCAACGACAGTGCGGCCATGCTCGGTGACCGAAACAGGTGGTCGCGCGTGAACACGATCAAGTTGCCCTTGACCTGCGTTACGCCAGATTCCAGCAGCCGCAGGCGCAAGCGCTCGCCGCTAGTACCGATGATCGACGGCACGTTGTCCTTGCGGCCAATGGACCCCTTCAGCACGACGAACCCTTCTTGGGTGTACATGCCGTTGCCATTAGTGTCAGCGGCCCTGCAGTAGAAAACCTCGTCCTTCTTGGACTCACTCTCCACCTTGGCTACCGGGTCGAACAGCGGAAAGCCAAGGGTCGCCAGCAGTGTGTGGCCGGTGTCGTAGATTTCGAGGCAGTCGGCTTCCAAGGGTGCCGGCGTGTGCGGCTTGCTGCCGCTGTTGCCGTTTTCATCAACGTACCGGCCGGCCTTACGCGTGGCCTGCAGGCAGTGCCACTCCAGAAACAGTGCATGGGTCTGGGTCAGGCTGTTGGTGCGAGAAATCAGCACCAGCGCCCGCTCCCAGAACTCCTTCTCCTTGTTGTGCTTGATCAGACGAGCGCGCAGGTCACCGGTCTGCCCGATGTACACCTTGGGGTCGGCACCGTCCTCGGCCTCTCCGAATAGGAAGTACAGCGCCACCTGATCACTCTCGGGCATTTTCAGGAAGTCTTGCAGCAAGCTGCGCGGCACCTCGATCACCTGCACGATGCGGGTCGTGATTTCGGCGACGCGGATGCCCCTGGGGTCCCCACCGGGCAGGAAAATCTGGATGGTCTTGGGGGTAGGACTCATGCTGTTTCCAACGCGGTCAAGCCGCGCACGTCGATCTTGCCGGTGACGGCAGCGGAGATAAGGGCGGTGCGCCGTTCTTGGAGTAGGTCGATGGCGCGTTGGGCTTCGGCGGTGAGCAAGTCGTATCGGTGAACGACTGTGGCAATGTAGGTGACGATCCCTTGTTGTTCATCACGTGGAGGCAAAGGGACCTCTACAAACTTGACCTCGCCGCAATTCAGATGGGGATGCATCGCACCGGTCTCAATCGACGTCAGCTTCTCCTGGCCGTATGTCGACTGCAATACCGCCGACAAGAACGCCCCATGAAGAAGAGACCCGTCAGGTGCCACGATTATCAAAGCGTGGCAGTTATAGCCAACTTCGCGCGCTGAAACCAAGCCAACATCACCTGTGCCAGCGCCGGTCTGCACGATAAGCACGTCACCCTCGCAAAGTATTGACTTGGCGTGAGCAGTGCTCCAGTCGGGCCTGACAAAGTAACCGTCGTCAAAGTTGACGCGTCCTCGCTTGATGTGCGTCGCTTGAACGTATGGCGTGCCTACATCAACCAGGATGTCCCTGGTTGGCCCGACGAAGCCATTTGTGATCTTCGTGGACACCTTGGCGATTGTTCTGACCTCCCAATCTGCCGGCAGCTCCCCCAGCCAATCCACCCCCGAGTGCTTCATCGGCACCGAGGGATCAAGCCCCTTGGTCACGGCATGGGAGATGACGGCCTGCCGCTTTTCCTTAAGCAGGGCAATTAGCTTTTCCTGCTCGGCGACCAGTGCGTCGATCTTGGCGGTTTCGAGGTCGAGGAAGGCGGCGATCTGGGTTTGTTCGGGGAGGGGCGGAAACGCCGCACGCTCATCGAAGTATTGCGATGCGTCGAGGTTCTGAATACCGGAAGTCTGCTTGATTGAACGAGTGTTCAGCCGCACAGCATACGCAGCGGCGTGAACGTATCGCCAAAACGATGAATACATGCCCGGTGCTGTTTGTACGCGTGCGACAAAATTCGAGCAAACCGCTGGCAGTTGATCGTCGTACAAAACAACGCATCCAACCGGCTGGCCTTCGCCCCCACCGGACTTTTCCAGAAGGAGGTCACCTTGCTTGAGGACGCGCCCAACACGCTCGCTGCCAAGAATGTTGCGAATTGTTGGCTCGTCCAGTTCGACCCGAAGCCGCTGACGATCAAAGTCAGCAACTCTCACGCAAGGTATGTCGTTTGCGTCTTGCTTGGCTTCGTCACCCCAAACGCCGTTCTTGGAGCTAACGGTTGACCATTTGAGTCGGTCAATCATCCAATGCCCCGGCACCGTCCCCAGCCACTCCACGCCGCTGTCCCTGTACGCCGGGTAACGCGGAAAACTCATGCCGACAGCCCCTTGATCATTTCCAAAATGCGGTCGGTTGTCTTCTTGAGTTCGGCATCGATCTCTGCCAAAGGGCGAGGCGGCTTGAACACATAGAAGTGCCGGTTGAACGGGATTTCATAGCCCACCTTGGTCTTCTCATGGTCGATCCAGGCATCGGGCGCATGGGACAGCACCTCGCGCTTGAAATAGGTCGCCACATCCTCATGCAGCGGCACATTTTCGGTATCGCGCAGCGCGGAGTCCGCCAGAGGCTTGCCCTTGAGCTTGCCCTTCTCGCCCAGGATGACCTTGCCATCCGCATCGCGCAGCGGTCGTTCGACCGTAATGGTGCTGTACCCGAAGTCCTCATTCTTGAAGATGCGGCTGATGGGCTTGCCATCCTGCCCGGCTTCCACGAAGTCACCGAACAGTCGCGTGATCTTGTCGATGTGCTCGTCGCTAAGTTCCTTGCGCTTGCTGCCCAGGCTTTTGCGCATCTTCTGCCAGAAGCCGCTGGCGTCGATCAACTGCACCTTACCCTTGCGCAGTGCGGGTTTGCGGTTGCTGACGATCCACACGTAGGTACTGATGCCGGTGTTGTAGAACATGTCCGTGGGTAGGCCGACGATGGCCTCCACCAAGTCGTTCTCCAGAACGTAGCGCCGGATTTCGCTTTCACCACTGCCGGCCCCGCCCGTGAACAGCGGTGAGCCGTTGAGCACGATGCCGAAGCGGCTACCTCCCTCTACGGCAGGGCGCATCTTTGCCAGCAAGTGCAGCAGGAACAACAGAGACCCATCCGACACGCGGGGCAAACCCGGGCCGAAGCGGCCGTTGAAGCCCATCTGCTCGAACTCCTTGCGGATAGCGGCCTCGATCTTCTTCCACTCGACGCCAAACGGCGGATTGGACAGGCCGTAGTCGAACAGCTTGCCGCTCAGGCCGTCCGCCGACAGTGTGTTTCCGAAGATGATGTTGGCGATTTCCTGCCCCTTAATTAGCAGGTCGGCCTTGCAGATGGCGTAGGACTCGGGGTTGAGTTCCTGCCCGTACATGACAAGCCGGGCCTGGGGGTTGTGCTCGGCCAGATACTCGCCCGCCACACTCAACATGCCGCCGGTGCCTGCGGTGGGGTCATAGAGTGTGCGTACGACCCCGGGCTTGCTCAGGATGTCGTCGTCCTCGATGAAGATCAGGTTCACCATCAGCCGGATGACTTCGCGCGGGGTGAAATGCTCACCTGCGGTTTCGTTGCTGATTTCTGCAAACTTGCGGATCAGTTCCTCGAACACCAGCCCCATCTGCATGTTGCTGACCGCCTCGGGGTGCAGGTCGACCTGGGCGAACTTCTCGCTCACTTGGTACAACAGCCCCGCCTTGGCAAGGCGCTCCACCTGCACCTGGAACTCGAAGCGGTCAAACACGTCGCGCACGGCAGGGGCGAACGCCTGCACATAGCTGAACAGGTTCTGCGCGATGTTGTCCGGGTCGCCCATGAGTTTCTTCATGTCCAGCGGCGACGTGTTGTAGAAGGTCTGGCCGGCCTTGCGCAGGATGAACGGCTCGGGGTTGACGCCAGCGGCCTGCTGCTTGGCAAGCTCGGCCAGCACGGCGGGCTTGGTGGCCTCCAGCACGCAGTCGAGGCGGCGCAGCACAGTGAAGGGCAGGATGACCTTGCCGTAGTCTGATTGCTTGTAGTCGCCACGCAGGAGGTCGGCGACAGACCAGATGAAGGCGGAGAGGGATTGTTGGTTCATGTGCGATCAAGGATGCTGGTCGCCATGGTAGTCGGGATGGCATCCCCGCCGGGCGAAAAGTCAGTTCCACATGGAATAGACCCATGCAGTCAATGCAGTACCGACCGCCCACAGCAGCCATGGCTCCCAAACAACATAGGGATAAAACATCAGCGCCACCCCGGCCCAGGTCATCGCCGCGCGCGATGCCTTGCGCCCTCGCCGGAAGGCCAAAAGACCTACGATGCCAAACAGGACCGCGCCAGCGATGTACAACGGGCTGGGCAGCACAAGGCGCAGGGATTGGAGTTGGGCAAGGTCGTTACAGGATGCTGATGCTATGCCATCGCGGCCAGCGGCAGCAGCGGGAGCCGTGGATGGGCGCGTTCAAGTCGAGCGGCGTGACCTTGGTTTGGAACGCATTTCCTGCTCTGCCTCTGCGACCAGATCGGACGCCCTGAGGCCCAGGGCCTGCGATAGCTTGAAAATGGTGGTGATGGTCGGCTGTTACGTCTGTCGAAATCCAAGGGTCAGCCCCCCCCTGACATCCCGGTATTTTTGAGGGCGTTGGCCGTAACGGAGCCGGTTGTAGTCTGGGACGAAGCACCAGCAAGATAGGCCAGTACTCCTTTGTTATCGTGGGAGATTATCAAGACCACCACGAAACAAGTGAGACCAGCCTATG
>CAMAWD010000165.1 GCA_945861785.1 Rhodoferax sp. OV413
GGGCCAAGAGGCCGGCACTCACGTGGTCAGCCAGTCGAACACCAGTACCAAGCACAGCTTTGGTTCGCGCCATCGCAGCCTCCATCGTTTAGATGGAGTGAATTATGACGCATCATGCATTAAACTACGAGTATTGAGACCTGACCCCAAGATCTTGCTGACCCCAAGATCTTGCCAAGATCTTGACCCCACGATCCTGAACTGAATTTCACCCAGGACTTTCGCTACGCCCCGTCGCGTTTCCCAGTTGTATCCGGAACCACAGATATTCGTTCCAAGACCATTTGTTTGGTCGCTTCGCAAAACTTTCTCGCGGACTGCAAATCGGCCGAATCCGGGAAGTCGACCTCTTCCTCATTGGGATATCGGAATAGGGTCGCAAATTCAGTGATCGTGTCGACGTCCGCGACCGTTACAAGGCTGGTGAATCCAGCATCAATGTTGCTAGCGAGAAGGGTGAGCGTTCCGGCGCGCGTCAAGGTAGTTGTCGCCTCATTTATGCAGCCATCGGCTGAATAACTTTCTCCAAATGGGCCTTGATGACGCAATCGCGCTCGGGGTTGAGCGTGACGGCGCCAATGGGATCCCAGTTGCGTGTTTTTCCTGACCAGCGTGCCGGCTTCAAGGCGCGGGCCTGCAGGTACAGCGCGTGTCGTGCCGCCAGGATGGCGTGATCCTCGCCCGTGTGGCGCTGCGCCGGTGACACGTAGCGAATGCCGCTGTGGCGGTGGTCATGGTTGTACCAACGCACGAATGCCGCCGCCCAGGAGCGCGCCGCAGCCAGATCGGCAAATCCTTTGGCCGGAAACTCCGGGCGGTACTTGGCGGTGCGAAACAGACTCTCGGCATAGGCGATATGTGATTGATCACATATCGCCTAATATGTTGCGGTCAAGGATATGTTGCGTGATCAGCACAACGCACTGATCTACAGAAGAGATCAGTACTTGCGGCTGACACATATTTTTAGGAGCTTTATGCTAGATCCCTTGAAGGAATGTCATCAAAGACGGTAATGCTCGTTGCCTCAAAGGTTCAGCCGGTTGGCCGGAAACATCGACGCTTGCCAGTGCTTTAGCCTTCATTTCCAGGTCCACCTCCGCGTAGATATTCGTCGTGTCTAGCGAGACATGTCCCAGCCAGGCTCGAATCGTATTGATGTCGACGCCGCTTCGCAGCAAATGGACGGCTGTCGTGTGCCTGATGTTATGCGGACTGACCCGCTTGGCTTGCATAGATGGAACATCTTCACTTGCCATCTGCGCGTAATGGGTGACGAGACGGTGAATGCCGAATCGCGTCATCGGCTTATTTGCACGACCTAGGAATACCACCTCGTCAGTATTCCGTGCATTGACCAGCCTTTCGAGCATGGGCGCCATCATCGGCCAGAGTGGACACATCCGAATCTTATTGCCTTTCCCATGGATCCGCACCGATGGAGGATCCTCGAGACGGAGATGCTTTATGGTCAGACGTGCAACCTCATCTGCCCGGGCGCCGCTGTTGTAAAGAAACAAAAGCAAGACATAGTCACGCATGCCAAGCACGGTATGCCGGTCTGGCTGGCGAAGCAGTGCATCCATCTCGACCTTGTCAAGGTAAGTGATCAGGGTCTTGTCTGTCTTCTTGAATGGCACAAGCCGAACCTCGGTGCACCAAGACAGATGCACCGGCGAGCGCATGCCGATGAAACGGGCCAGAGAGTGGATGGTGCCCAGGCGTTGGTTGCGTGTCACACCCGTACAGTGCCGGTCCTGTTCCAGATGATCCAGGAACTGCCGCACGATCGCGGGTGAGATGTCTGTAACAACCATCTTGTCGATGGCGATGCCGTTACGCTTACTTGCAAATGGCAATAGCAGAGTCAACGTATCGCGATAGCTCACCTGCGTATTGCGGGCAAAATTGCGTTCCCCAATCAGGTACTCGAGTAGGAAGCGGCGGACCCATGGGCCGAGCAAATTTTTATCAATCATGATGGTCTCCGCAGTTCGCGTAGGTGGCGAAGCGCCGGTTGGCTTCCTGGAGCAACTCTGGTGTCATTTGCAGATAGCGCTGAGTGGAACTGATCTCAATGTGCCCGAGATAGGTAGCCAGTTGCGGCAATAGACGTTGCACATCCTGGCCCGACCGGTACCAAGCAATCACCCTGTGAACCGCTGCCGTGTGCCGAAGGTCATGCATTCTTGGTGGACGCAGTTCCCCCGGCGGGCATCCAATGCCAGCAGCGCGCCGAACGCGCTGAAACAGTGTGATCACACGCGGATAGTTCCAGAGCGCTCCGGTACGAGATGCAAAAAAACGTGAATCTTCACCGGCTGGCATTGGAGTTAGGCGACGACGATCGCCAAGCCTCGTCAATTCCAAGGCCAGTTTCGGGCCTATCGGCACTAGACGCGTCTTGTGGAATTTGGAGTTGCGAACCGTAATAATTCTCTGCTCAAGGTCAATGTCGTGCATGGTCAGTCCCAGTGCCTCGCTGACGCGTAGTCCGCTGCCATACAAAAGCAGGATCAGGGTTCGGAACATCGGTGCCTGCAGGCGGGAGCAAACACTCTCTAGAACGGATGTGGCGTCGATCAGTCGCTGAAGTTCCTCCTTCGAGTAGATGTATGGTGTCTGCTGCGGAGGGAACTTAGGCAGGGTCGGGGGCAAAGGCGATGTCGCCACGTGTCCTCGGCTGATAGCGAATCGGTATAAACCGGACAGCAATCTGTACTTGACTCTCCAAGTTGAACTGACGGGCCTTGTACCTTGTAGAAATTCCAGGACGAGTTCTGGTTGAATGTCGCTGATCTGGACGTCACCCATCTGACGGCCGAATCGACGTAGCGTTCGCTTGGCGGTTTTTGAGCGCAAACCAATGGACTGTTGTAATGCGATATAGGCTTCAATGACCGTAGCGAGTTTCATAGCAGTTCTCCCAAGTCGAAGTCCCCAACTTCGCGAAGTGCCGCCAGGTTCACCTTGGCATAAGTGCGGGTTGCCTCGGCGCTGCGATGGCCGAGGTGATCGCCGATTTCCTTGAGCGTAAGGCCATCGGCAACAAGCCGCGTCGCGCACGCATGTCGAAGGGCATGGGGGCCGTGATGCATAACCTTGATGCCCAGTGCCAGAATCCTCGGACTCACGACCTTGTAAATGGCCGCACGCGACAATGGACGGTGCGGCGAGTGCAACCCGACGAATACTTCTGAATATGGTGATGTCGGGCGACTGATGTCGATGTAGCGCGCTAACGCCTCAGCAACGGACGGCAGCAGCTGGTACGCCTGCGGTTGGCGCCGTTTAAGCCGAAATATCCGGATGACGCGCTGTTGCCAATCTACTTGGTCAAGCCGCAGTGTCGCGACCTCGGTTGCACGCATGCCATAGATGGCCAATAACATGAGGATTGCCCGGTCGCGTATATCCTGTGGCGCATCGGTAGAGGTGCTAGCCAATAGTCTTTGCACATCGCTCCAACTGGGGGCATAAGGCAATGACTCTTGTGCAAAGATGCGCGGACCGCGTATGGAATCGGCCAGCCGAGAACTACACCATCCCTGCGATGCAGCATAGCGAAAGAAGTTCCTCAATAAGGCAGCTACGGTCGCGACTGTCCGCCGGACCCAATGATGGGCGACGTCATCGATGAAATAGGCATCAATGTCGCTTGGACGAAGCAATTGCAGTTCACGCTCACCCGCGCTGCACCAGATCAGGAAATCCCGCACGCGAGGTCGCCAACTGGCAATGGTTGACTCGCTAAACCCACGCTCGTTACGCATCCACAAGCAGTACTGATCAAGCCTGTCCTGAAATTCGTAAGCAACAATAGGTTCGTTCCACCAACCGAGAAACCGAAACCATGGACGGGTGACAGCGATAAACCAAGACCTGGTTGTCGGTGCATTCTGAACGACCATCCGGCGCTCGGCAAGCGCCCCCAATCCATCCATGTCGATGTCGTGTTTGACATTGGCATCAAGCAGCATCGCAGCTCGCAGCAACTCATTGCATTTGATCCGCATCGACCAGTACGTGGCACCGCTATCGGAGCAGTGCTGAAGATATCGCTCACGCTCCGCAGCGAGCGGTCCATCTTGATGGCGCTGTAAAGCAGCCGCGGACGAAAATAGTTTCTCAAACATGGTGAACCTCCTATTAATGGATGGACCACCAGAACACTCCAATTAATATGTGGTGTCAAGAACGCCAAATCCAACCTACTTGCGTCTCAACTGAAAGTTCCCGCAACATATCTTTGACCGCAACATATTAGGCGTTGTCGTCGCTCACCCGGGGGCGCGAGTACGACGGCTTCACACCCAGCCAGTGGAGCATGGCAATCACCGTGGTGGCCTTCAGGGTGGAGCCGTTGTCACCATGGAGCACCGGCTTTGTCGCCATCGTTGCGATGCCCTCGGCCAGCGCCGTGCGCTTGACCAGATGGATGGCGTGTACGGAGTCGTCGCTGTCATGCACCTCCCAGCCCACGATCTTGCGGCTGTACAGGTCCAGGATCAGGTACAGGTGATACCAGCGCCCCATCACGACCGCCGGCAGGTAGGTCATGTCCCAGCACCACACCTCCCGCACCGCGGCGGCAATGTGGGTGGTGGGCGGACGCACCGGGCGGGGTACCTTGGCGCGTCCCCGATGTTTGCTCTGGCCGTGGGCACGCAACACCCGAGCAAAGCTCGATTCGCTTGCCAGGTACACACCCTCGTCGGCCAGCATGGGCACGATGCGCGCCGGTGGCACTGACGCAAAGCGCGGCTCATTGGCCACGCTCAGCAGCTTCGCACGCTCATCCGCGCTCAGGGCATGGCTCGGTGTCGGTCGTTCCGCCTGGGGCCTGCCATCAGCCTGGATACCGGCCGCATGGGCCTTCCAGCGCTGCAGCGTGCGCTCGTCGATGCCCGCGATCTCGCAGGCCAGGTGCAGCCGGGCTCCGGCGTCGTGGGCCGTGTCAATGTCATGGGCCAGGTTACGGCGATCTTCGAGGCCGATCATTCGTCCTCGCCCCTGCGGAAGATCGCCTCTACTTTTTTTGACAGCACCAGCAACGCTGCCGTCTCCGCCAGTGCCCGGTCCTTGCGGTGCAACTCGCGCTCCAACTCCTTGATGCGCTTGCGGTCCTTGCGCGTGGCCTGCGGGCTGGCCCGCACCTCCTCGGGATCGGCCAGCGACGCTGTCGCGCTGGACAGCCATTTCTCCAACTCGCCGGGGTACAGGCCATGCTCGCGGCACCATGCGCTCTTGTCGGCCTGCGACATGGCCGCCGTGGTGATCACCGCATCCAATCGCGCCGGCGCTGTCCAGGCCCGCCCTCGGGCGGGCCTGGACAGCGCATCTTCCCGCCAGCGCTTGAGAGTGCCAACCTCTATGCCAACTTCCTTGGCAACAACTTCTGCTGCGGCGCCCTCGGGCGGCAGCAACCGGGCAACCGCACGGTCCTTGAATGTCTGTCCATATCGAGCCACTGATTTCCTTCATCGCCGCCCCCGGGGTTCTTGGTTCTATGAAGGCGACAACTATTGTGACGCGGGGGGGTTCCAATGTTATGTATCTTTTTGAGGCCGATTTGGTGAAACGATAGAAATGCCTTGAGGTATTTTTCTGCAGCCTGCTGATAGTGATATGCCGCCATATCCGAGAAGGTTTCCTCTACCTGCGTCGCCAGCAAGAAATCGGGATCCGCCTTCCATATCCATCTGAAGGCCATTTCCTTATTCAAAACTCAACTCCTTTCGTACGGATCTCATACGACAGACTGCCCGAAACAGCTCGGGCCAGAGTGGATTCTCGAAGCGCAATGACGTCAATTGGGATGAGTCCGTGCAAGGACAGTTTTGCCGCCATTCTTGCTGGATGTTTTATGTCCAAGTCGTCAGGGATGATCACCGCAACATCCACGTCGCTGCAAGCATTCGGCTGCCCCCAGGCGTACGAACCGAAAACAACGACCCGGCATTTCAACCCGGCCTTGATGCGGTCAGTCATTTGTTTGATGTCGTCGACGGCGTACATGAGGGTCACTCGTTTTAGATGCCGGAAAAGAATAGCACAGGTACGCGCGCACCGGCTTGCGGTTGCTGCAACCCATGGATCACCTTCGGGCCGGCAAGTGGTCGCCTGTTGCCAAATTTTAGGCCGCGCGCCCCAAAACAACATGCCAGCCTTCAACGCCGGCTTCGCCGCATACCCAAGATGAGGGACAAAGTTGCAATACAAGACCTGACCCCCGGCCCACATGCAATACAAGACCTGACCCCCGGCCCACACCAGACCCACAACAACAACAATGCAGTTGCAAAGGATTTCCCCATGGCCACAACCACCGAACCCGACGACTACGACAGCCCGTGGAAAGACATCGTCGAGCACGCCTTCGCGGAATTGTTGGTGTATTTTTTCCCGCAGATTCACGCCGAGATCGAGTGGGACAAGGGCTACGAGTTCAAGAACACAGAACTGCGCCAGGTGGTGCGCGACGCCGAACTCGGGAAACGATTTGCCGATGCGCTGGTCCGCGTGACCCTCAAGACCGGCACCGAACGCTGGATCTACATCCACATCGAAGTACAGGGCCAGCGCGATACCGGCTTTGCCAATCGCATGTTCACCTACAACTACCGCCTGTACGACCGTTATGACTGCCCCATCGCCAGCCTAGCGATCCTGGCCGACGACGAGCCCGGTTGGCGACCTGACAACTTTGAGTTTGAGGTGTTTGGTTGCCGCCACAGCCTGACATTCCCGGTCGTCAAATTGACCGAACTGGCCGCCAGGGTTGAAAACCCCAAGAGTGACGCCAACCCGGGTGACCCCAACCCTTTCGCCATCGTCACCGCGGCCCACCTGCAAACCCGACAAACCAAAAATGATCCGCAAGCCCGTTACCAGGCCAAGCGAGGCCTGCTGCACCAACTCTACATTCACGGCTGGGATCGCCAACGCATCCTGAACCTGTTTGCCGTACTCGACTGGATGATGCGCCTGCCCGACATACTCGAGCAAAAACTATGGCAAGATGTTCAACAGATTGAAGGAGAAACCGCCATGCAATACGTCACCAGTGTTGAGCG
>CAMAWD010000166.1 GCA_945861785.1 Rhodoferax sp. OV413
ACGCAGAGAACGAAGTGAACGCAGTGAGTTCTGCGGCCCGACCCTTGGGCGAGCACCACAGGGCAGTCGGCGCGTTCAGCGCCCGACCGCTCCAGTATGAGCCCCCGCCGGGCTGCGCCTGCCGCGACGCGCGCCAACGCCAACGCCAACGCCAACGCCAACGCAGACCAGGCAACGAATGACCGCAATGGGCCGAAAGCGGCCTTCGGGGCTGACATCGGGCATTTTCCGACTGCGGTGCGCCAGAATGTGCCAGCGTGATTGACATGGCACACATCACGCTGCTCGCAATCATCTACTTGGCTTTCATCAGCCTCGGCCTGCCGGACAGCGTTCTGGGGGTGGCGTGGCCGTCGATGCGGCTGAGCCTGGACCAGCCGTTGGCGGCTGCCGGGCTGGTGACGCTCATCATCACGGTCTGTTCTGCGCTGTCGAGCCTGGCCAGCGCGTCGGTGCTCAAGCGTCTGGGCACCGGCCCGGTGGTCATGGTCAGCGGTTTTCTCACCGGGTTTGGACTGTTTGGATTTGCATTTGCGCCCTCGATGGCGTGGGTGCTGCTGTTTGCGGTTCCCCTGGGCCTGGGTGCGGGGTCGGTGGATGCCGGCCTGAACCATTTTGTGGCCGACCACTATTCGTCGCGCCACATGAACTGGCTGCACGGCTGCTGGGGCGTGGGTGCCACCATCGGCCCGGTGCTGATGGGCTCGGCATTGGCCGGGGCCGGCGGCTGGCAGTCGGGCTACCGCACCATCGCGGCCATACAACTCGCATTGGCACTGGTGTTCCTGCTCAGTTTGCGCTTGTGGCGGCAGGAGCAGGCAGTGCCATCGCATCAGGAGACGGTGGCCGATGGCGCCGGCCCGCGGCGGGATGTGCCGCCCTGGGCGGCGTGGTTGGCGCCCGCGCTTTACCTGGCCTATGCCACGGTCGAAGTGGGCACTGGCCTGTGGACGGCCAGTATCCTGGTCGATGACCGGGGCCTGGATGCACCGACAGCGGGTTTGTGGGTGTCGTGTTTTTTTGGCGCCATCATGGGCGGGCGATTTGCCGTCGGCCTTGTGGCTGCCCGGCTGGGCAACCGCCGTCTGGTGCGGTTGGGCCTTTTGGTGGCGATGGCAGGGGCGCTGGTGTTTTCGGTCAAGGGCCTGCCTGCGCCGCTGTCCTTGGCGGGACTCGTATTGCTGGGCCTGGGTTGTGCGCCCATCTACCCGAGCCTGATGCACGAGACCACGCGCCGCTTCGATGCGGTGACCGCGCGCCATGTGGTGGGACGCCAGGTTGCGTTTGCCTATGTCGGAGGCGCTATCGGGCCAGCCACGCTGGGCTTGCTGGGCGCGCAGTGGGGGCTGTCGGTCATCATGCCGGTGGTGTTGCTGGCCGTCTTGTTGCTGCTCTTGCTGTCGTGGCAGCTGGACCGGGTCACCTGAACCTGCCAGGCCCCCATGCGGCGGGTCTTGAACACCTCGGTTTCGTCCTCATTCTGATGTGTATCGGGCTTTGGCGGACCGGGTTCGGGACGCATCGCCGCACCACCACGGGAATCCACCATGAGCACCCTGCAACACATCGTCTGCCCCCACTGCCACACCACCAACCGGCTCGCCGTCGATGACCTCGACAACGAGGCCGACTGCGGCAAATGCCACCAACCGTTGTTCACCGCGCATTCGGTGGCACTGGACGAAGCGGCGTTTGATCGCCACATCGGCCGCAGCGACATACCGGTGCTGGTCGATTTCTGGGCCCCTTGGTGCGGCCCGTGCCGGCAGATGGCGCCGGCTTTCGAACAGGCCGCAGCCCAGCTCGAACCGCATGTGCAGTTGGCCAAGGTCAATACCGAAGAGGCGCAGGCCTTGGGTGCGCGGTTCAATATTCGCAGCATCCCGACGCTTGCGCTGTTCCGTGGTGGGCGCGAGATTGCGCGCCAGCCAGGAGCCATGGGGGCGGCAGATATCGTCCGCTGGGCCCGCTCGCACTTGCGGTGAACTGGGGCGCCGGGCACCGGCTGAGCAACGCCACCTCGAACCCGATGGAGGTCATCGAGGTGCAGTTCGGCGACTACCTGGGCGATCACGACATCGTGCGGCTGCAGGACGATTACGGCCGGGATTGATTTGCCCGTTCGACAGGCGACAATCCGGTGTCAATCGCGCATGGCCTGCGGGGCGCGCGTCTTCAACAGGTGGCAAATTGAAACAGCAAGCAAACATGGACCCAGGGTTCTCGATTTTGTTCGCCGGATTCGACGGGGTGAAAGCCTGCGTCGACGTGGGCGGTACCAAGGTCGCGGTGAGTGTGGCAGACAAGAGCGGCCTGCATGGCCGTGTGTTCGAGCCGACCGCCAAGGAGGGGTCGTCCGATGCCTTGGGGCAACAGGTGCTGCGCATGATTGCGGCCAGTTGCGCCGCCGCCGGCCTCGCGGTGGCGGACGTGACTTCGGTGGGTGTGTCCTCCTGTGGGCCGTTCCTGATTCGCGATGGCTGTGTCGAGTTGGCCGCGCCGAATATCTGCGGCGGCCTGGCCGGACCGGCACGTGGCCTGCCCAACAGCTGGATGAGCGCCATCCTCGAAGCGCCGCTGCGGGCCGCCTTTCCCCATGTGCGGGTCGCCAATGACGGCATTGCGGCACTCGAGGCAGAACGCCGCTGGGGCGCATTGCAGGGGCTGGACCACTGCGCCTATGTGACCTGGAGCACCGGGATCGGCGTGGGCCTGTGTGTCGACGGGCATGTGTTGCGTGGCAAGAACGGCAATGCGGGCCACGCCGGGCACATGTTTGTCAGCGACAACACCGATGCCTTGTGCGGCTGCGGCAACATCGGTGACGTCGAGGGCCTGATTGCCGGCAATGCCATTCCGCGTCGGTTTGCGGAGCAGGGTCATACCGACGCGGCCGCCTTGCTTGGTGCTGCCCGCTCCGGCGAACCGGCCGCTGCCCTCCTGGTGGACGACCTGTGTAGGGTCATGGGACGCACGCTCTACAACCTGGTGGTCACGCTCGACCTGCAGCGCATCAGTATGGGGGGCAGCGTGTTCTGGCACCACCGCGATTTCCTGCTGCCAAAGGTCCGAAGCCACATCGACGGCAAGCTGGCGGCGTTGACCCACGGCTTCGACCTTTGTGCGGCCGGCCTGGGCGAGAAGGTCGGCGACTACGCAGCATTGGCGCTGGTGCGCTGACCTGCGCAATGACAACTCAGGGGCTGATCGTCCAGGTGTGGTCGCATTTCTTGCAACACACCAGGGCATCGCCGTTGCGCCGATCTTCTTCGACCAGCGTCAGCCTTCCGTAGGCGGTGCATTTCGGGCAATTTGCCTGGTTGGCGACCTCCTCGGCGTGCATCAGCAGGTACAGGTAGCGGCGCAGCGCCCACAGGCCGATGGCCGCGCTGACGATCACAAACCCCACATCGGCCAGTTTTTGCCCGGTGCTGGCGCCCTGGAACGCCTCCAGGCTGGCCATCAGGGCAATCACGCACAGGAAGGCCAGCAACATGTGGGCATGGCTGCTCAGCAGTTCGCGTTCGTACCATTTGCGAAATCCGACCTTTCGGATGCCTTCGGCCAGCGATCGGTTGAGCAGACTCATGGGCCGGATGCTGGCACAAATCAGCGCTTGACCAATTACCTGCGGTATTTCAGGGCCAGAACCTTCGCGGCCACGCAGCGCCCCTGCACCTGCCCACCGGTGACGCCGAACCCGAAATGGATGCCTGCATACAGGCGCGAGCGTGCGGCTTCGTCGGCTGCCGACTGAAAATCCTTGAAGTTGCGCGGCCCCCAGCCGCGGTCGTTGTGGGTGTTGTCGGTGAACCCGGTCTGTGCGCCGAACATCTGTGCCAGCACCCCTGCCGCCGCGCTCGACTGCACCGAATGGCCTGACGGGTACTCCGGAAACGGCGGAGTGTCCAGCAGCGCAGGAACCCAGGCGCTGTCGATGACCAACTGCACGTAGCTGACCGGGCGCAACACGTTCAGGCTGTACTTGGTGGCCCAGCCGGCGACGAAAGCGTCCGACATGGCAATGTTCAGCAGGGCGAAGGTCTGCGCGGCGTCGGCAAGGCTGGCCTTGCGCGCCTTGAGCAGGTCGTTGGTGATGAACACCCAGTGCCCTGCCGGGGTGGGCGTCTTGCCCGGATCGTCGGCCCAATACAGCGCAAACTGGCGCTGTTCCTGCGTCGCCTGGTTGCTGATGCGGTAGACCTCCTGCGCGCTGCGGTGGAATTCCGAGTTGGCATCTTCCGAATAGGCCGGAGGCACCGGGGCCGGGCAGTCAGCGGCGGCCTTGAGCACGAAGGGCCGGTTGCCACCCCAGCGCGGCAGCAGCGCCGGTGCGAAGGCCGGGGGCGTGGCGCTCCATTGCCCGGTGCCGCCGGGCGGCACGTAACGCGCCTGGTCGCGGCGCAGCGGGCCCCAGGCTTCGTGCCCGCCATCGGTGCGGGCCCAGGTCATGATGGCCATGGCCATCAGCCGGCCAAAGGTCTCCGACCGGTTGCTGATGTCAGGCGTGAGGTTGCCCGGGTCGAAATCCTGACCGTACTTGAGCGCCATGTTGCGTTCGAGCAGGTCGATGCGCGCCTTGTTCTCGGTGCTGGCGTTGCTGAGCATCATGCGCGTCATGGTGGCGAGCGCGGCGTTGGCCACAGTCGGCCAGTGCAGTGGCTCGTCAGGCTGCGCCCAGGGCAGGGAACTGAGTTCATTCAGTTGCCCGGCCAGGCTGATGTGGTCCGGCATGCCCGGCACCACAGATTCGTACAGGGTGAGGCCCAGGTACCCGAAGGCTCGGGCGGCCACGGGCGGGCTGAAGCCGGGTGTCTGCTGCACCAGCTGAAGGGCCAGGCTGAACCAGTCGTTCACCAGGCCTGCGCTGTAGGCGCTGGTCGGTTTATTGGCCGGTGGCGTGCTGGTCTGGGCCTGTGTTGTCGAGGCCGCGAGCTGAGAGGCGACCGCCAGAGCCAGTGTCAGGAACCAGTGCCTGCGGCGCATCATGGTGCCTTCCAGAGGCTTGCGCCGGATTGACGGTCCACGATGTAGAAATTGTTGGCGGCCACCTCTTGCCAGGGCCCCCAGCCGCCATGCGGCCACTGGACGCGAAGTTTGGCCTTTTGGGACTGGCCCAGACCGAAATGCATCCAGCCCAGATGCCCGCTGGCGTGTCCGCCGCCCACAGTCAATTCCTGGCGCACGGTGCGTGTGCCCAGGTCGACCTCGACCCAGGCCCCGATTGCATCCCGGTTGCCACCAGGTTGGCGCAGGCGCAGTTGCACCCAGGGCCCGAGGTCTTGCGGTTTGCCGGCCGTTCCGGTGCCGAGGTTGCGCCACAGCTGTGCCTTGTCCCAGCGGTTGACCACCAGCATGTCGAGCATGCCGTCGCCGTTGAGGTCCACCAGCAGCCCGCCACGCCCGCGCCGGTAACTGGCCACACCTGCCTGCTGGCCCACCTCGGTGAATCGCCCGTCGCCTTGCTGCAGCAACAGGTTGTTGGGGTCCAGTGTGGCGAAATCGGGCATGGTCGACACATTGCCCTTGACGATGAAAAGATCGAACAGGCCATCGTGGTTGACGTCGGCAAACTGTGCGTGCCAGGCCGTGGAGGGGTGGATGTCGCCGCCGACATACGGCCGATGCGCCGTGACGCCGCGCTTGTAAGCGATATCGCTGTAGCTGGGTTGGCGGCCGTCGCCATCCAATTTCTGCAACTTGTTGTCCGCCATGCTGGTCAGGAACACTTCGGGTCGGCCGTCACCGTCGAGATCATGGCTGGCAATACCCATGCCCCAGATCTGCAGCGGTTTCCAGCCTTTGTCGGCGGTGTAAAGGCCAGGTGCCTCGCCGGGGCTGACTCTCCACATTTGTTCCTGCCCGCCCTTGTAAAACTCGCGGTCGTTGCTGACCCGCAAGCCGGCCTGGCCGTTGCGGCCCCAGTCCGAAAACAACATGGACAAAGCGCAGTGGCCCGGGCTGAGTTCGACGGGTGTCGCAAATTTCTTGCCACCAGTCGCGGGCCGCAGCAGGATGGCCGGCGTGCAACTGCCCCAGGGAAATTCGGGTTTGCTGCGGTCCACGTAGGTTCCGATGGCCACGGTCGGCCAGTCCTGGCCACGCTCCCAGGTGGCCGAGAACGCGCTGTGCAACAAATTGCCGGTTTGCAGCGCCCACTTGTCTGTGGCGCGCTCGAACTTGCAGCCGCCCAGGCCGCGAAACACCTGCACTTCACCAACCCGCAGCACGACCAGGTCGGTGTTGCCGTCGCCATCGAGGTCCAGCGGATAGGCGCCGTTGGCGCTGGTGAGTTCAAGGCCAGAGCGTTGCTCCTGCAGCTTGATCGGCCCGCCCCGCGTGCTGCGGTTGAGGTAGAAGCGGGCCTTGTTGACGCCGCCAGTGACATAGACCTCGGGCAGGCCATCGCCGTCGCAGTCAAACGCAGCGACACCGCCACCCACCTGGAATTCGTTGTCACCTTCGAAACGGCTTTGCAGGCCGGCACTGTCGGTCTCCTCGATGAAGCGCGGGATAACCAGCGGGTCGGCCGCATGGGCGCTGGCCAGGGCCAGTGCGATCAAGAGCCAGCAACTGGTACGCTGCATGTCAGCTATTCCCTGGCGCCACGCGCCACTGCGGATGCATGATGGCCTGCCGATGCGCCAATGTCCGCTTGCGGCCCTTTGCGGTCGTTCGTTGCCTGGTCTGCGTTGGCATGGGCATGGGCGTTGGCGTTGGCGCGCGTCGCGGCAGGCGCAGCCCGGCGGGGGCTCATACTGGAGCGGTCGGGCGCTGAACGCGCCGACTGCCCTGTGGTGCTCGCCCGAGGGTCGGGCCGCAGAACTCACTGCGCGCCCTGCAGGCGCTTCGTTCGGACAACCGCGGCCAGAATGATGACGAAGTGCGCTGCGCGCACCGACCCTCGGGCTGC
>CAMAWD010000167.1 GCA_945861785.1 Rhodoferax sp. OV413
GCGACCACTCCGACGCCTGGCCGGGCGCAAGCAGTCCGCCCAGCGCCGCCGTGACCAGCGCCACCTCCCCCCCAAGGGCCGAAAGCGGCAGGTGCCGGGGCTCGCGGGCCAGGCGCTCACCGCCGGGCGACAGGTCGTGCTGCATCCACAACGCGATCAGCAACTCGTGCACAGCCAGCTTGCCGTCTGCGCGCACGATCCGCACCGTCTGCTCGCGCAGCGTACGGCGTTGCGCGGGCGCGAGGCAGGCGGCCTGCACCATCAGGCGCTCGAGCCACGGCTGACGCCGGCGCACCGGCAGGCAAGCTACCGCATCGAGCACCGCATCGGCCCCGGAAATGCCGGCCGCAAAGCTGCGCCAGACCCTGTGCTCCGGCGTGCCGGGCGCCGGCACCAGGAACGCCAGCGTGGCGGCTTGCAGCAGCTCCGGTGGCGTGAACTCCCGCAGTGCGTGGAGTGTCGTCTCGGCCGTGGCCTCGGCCGTGGCCATGGCGAGCGCCACAGTATCGGCAGATTGTGCGCCTCCAGCGGGCAAAGAGCGCGCAGCCGCAGCTTCGGTTTCCGATGGACTTTGCACTCCTTGCACCGGAACGAAAGGCAACGGCATGGATGTGGGAGACCCCGGTTCGGCTGCAGAGTCGACCACCAGCGCGGGAACCGGCGCCATCGGTCGACCGAATATGCGCTGCACACGGGCCGCCAGCGGCGGGTGCGTTGCCAACCACCTGTGCGCGCCGGCATCCGCGCCAGACAACAAAAGGTGGGATACGACTTCGGTATTGGCGTGGCGCATCTGCGCCTGGCCTTGGGAGACCTGGTGGGCGATCTTGCGCAGGGCGCCGCCGATGCCGTCCGCCAGGCGCGTGAGTTGCACCGCGTGGGCGTCCGCAAGAAACTCGCGCTGGCGCGATACCGCAGCCTGGAGCGCACGCCCGGCCATCCAGCCGATGAAACCCGCCGCCATCAGCGCCAGGCCCACCAACACGGCAAAACTGCGCCGGCCGCGGGCATCCGTGGCCTGGGCCAGCCCGCGCCCAAAATTGAAGATCATCTGCAGGCCGAAGACATAACCGATCAGCCGCATGTTGAGCCGCGTATCGCCGTTGAGGATGTGGCCGAACTCATGCGCCACCACGCCCTGGAGTTCGTCCCGGGTGAGCCGCTCCAGCGCCCCGCGCGTCACCGCCACCACACTGTCCTGCTGCTCCCAGCCGGCGGCAAAGGCATTGATGGCTTCCTCGCGCTCCAGTACAAAAACGCGCGGTGACTTGAGGCCCGAGGCGATGGCCACTTCATCGACGACGTTGCGCAGCCGCCGCTCCACCAGCGCACGGGGTTCCACCACCTCGCGCCCACCCACCATGCCCGCCACGTGCGCCCCGCCGCCACGCAGGCGTTGGGTCTCGATCCAGCACCCCCCGAGGATGAAGACCAGCGCGACCAGGGTGTTGGTCTCGAAAAACCAGCGGGGGTAGCCGAACAGGCCGCCGGACATCAGGCGCCAGGCCAGCGCCAGCGCGCCGTTGGTGCACAGGACGGAGAGCAGGACGATCAGGACGAACAGGGCCAGCAGCCGGCGCGTGGCGCTGCGCGCGTCGTCCTGGTGCTGGCGAAAACGCACAGTGCCTGCGGTGGCCGCCGGCGACTAGAACTGCACCCGCGGCGCCTGGCGCTCGGCGACCGACTGGGTGGACTGCAACATGGCCGCAGGCTCGAACCCGAACAGGCGGGCCACCAGATTGGCGGGGAACTGCCCGGCCGCATTGTTGTAGTCCAGAACGGTGTCGTTGTACGACTGGCGGGCAAATCCGACGCGGTTCTCGGTGGATGTGAGTTCCTCCGCGAGTTCGCGCATCGTCTGGTCGGCCTTGAGCTCGGGATAGGCCTCGGTGACTGCCATCAGCCGCCCCAGCACACCGCCGAGCAGGCCCTCTGCGGTGCCCAGTGCCGACACTGCGCCGGCGGAGGCCGGATTCTGGCGCGCCACTCCGGCAGCGGTCTGCGCCGCCGACCTCGCTGCGGTGACCGCCTCCAGCGTCTCGCGCTCATGCTGGAGGTACTTGCGCACGGTTTCCAACAGGTTGGGAATCAGGTCATAACGCCGCTTGAGCTGCACGTCGATCTGTGCAAAGGCATTGCCGATGGCATTGCGCAGCGTGACCAGCCGGTTGTAGAGCACTGTCGCGAAGACAGCCAGTGCGACAAGAATCGCCAGAAAGATGATTGTCGTCGTGCCCATATCGCTCCTTGCCATGGTTTGGGAAGCACCCTGCCCTGGCGCAGTTTAGGCGATGACGGCTTGCGCGCCGGCTGGCCCAGACGCACGCAGCTACCGAAACGCCAAGGACAGCACTGTGCGCCGTGCCTGCGCGCCGGGTCAAGGCGCGCGCCAGAAATCGTCAAGCATGGGCATGACGCGATTGCCCGATTCGAAATAGGGCAAGGCGCCACCCGGGACCACGTGGAACTGCCAGTTCGGTCGGCCTTGCACCGACTTGCGCCCCCGGTAATCCGTGAAATCGCCACGGGTGGCCATGGAGACCCAGACAGGACAGCCGACGGCCTCGTAGACCGAATTGATGTCGCCGCTGAAAAGATAGGCCGACACAAACCGCAATGGCGCATGCCGTGCGCCTGGCTGGCGTGTCGTGATGACGTCGTAGCGCCACAGGTCTTCGTCGATGTTGCGGGAACCCCAGGTACGCTGCAGGAAGTAGCGGATCACGCCGGGTCGGGTCAGGTTGCGAAAGATGCCCTCGGCCCAGAATGGCCAGGTGAACAGCCCGTACAACCACCGCACACCCCGTGTCGAACCGGGCGCACCGTGATGTCGCTTGCTTCCGCTGAATCCGGTCGGACTGACCAGTGCCAGGCGCCGGATGCTGGCCGGGGCCTCGCATTGGGCGCGTGCCACGAATTCACAGGACAGCGACACGGCCAGCACGTCCACCGCTGCGGCACCCTGCTCCGAGCACATGTACGAGACGACCGCCAGCACGGCGTCGGTCATCAGGCGTGGCGTGTAGGAGCGGTCGCTGCGCTCGGAAAAACCGTAACCAGGGAGGTCGATCGCATAGACAAGACGCTGTGCGCAGCAATGGCGGAACAGCGGCGCAACCTCGGCGGCCGACGCAGCGGCATTAACGCTGTGCACCAGCAGCAAAGGCGGCAAGGCATCGGCCAGGTCGACTGAATTCTGCGTACCGGGCGGCACGGACCGGTACACGGAAACCCGCCCGGCAGGGGTGTCGAGTTCGACACGTTCACTGGCCAATGCCGGGGGCAAGTACGGCATCAGCGTCTCAGGTTCGCGCTTTGCGCGGTGCGCGCTCCACGCCGGTCTCGCGCGGGGGCAGCCCCGTGTGCTGCGTCAGCATGCGGCCCTTGACGGGGGCCAGCGGTTTGGCGTTCGGCGCGGTCGAGTTTTTCTTGCGCGCGCTCTGGTAGCTGCCGTCTCCCAGCGGTTGCCAGGTCGGAATCAGGTGCTGCTTGCCGTTGCCGACAAGGTCGGCCCGGCCCATGGCCTTGAGCGCCTCGCGCAGCAACGGCCAGTTGTTCGGGTCGTGGTAACGCAAAAAGGCCTTGTGCAGGCGGCGTCGCTTTTCGCCGCGCACGATGTCCACGGTTTCGCTCTCGCGCGTGATCTTGCGCAACGGGTTGCGGTTGCTGTGGTACATGGCCGTCGCCGTGGCCATCGGGCTGGGATAGAAGGTCTGCACCTGGTCGGCGCGAAAGCCGTTCTTCTTGAGCCACAGGGCCAGGTGCATCATGTCGGTGTCGCTGGTGCCCGGATGCGCGGCGATGAAATACGGGATCAGGAACTGCTTCTTGCCGGCCTCGGCGGAAAAGCGGTCGAACATCTGCTTGAACTTGTCGTAGCTGCCAATGCCCGGCTTCATCATCTTGGTGAGCGGCCCGCCCTCGGTGTGCTCGGGGGCGATCTTGAGGTATCCGCCAACATGGTGCTGCACCAGCTCTTTCACGTATTCCGGGCTTTCCACCGCCAGGTCATACCGCAGGCCGGAGCCGATCAGGATCTTCTTGATGCCCTTGAGGGAGCGCGCGCGCCGGTACATGTGGATCAGCGCGCTGTGGTCGGTGTTCAGGTTGCTGCAGATGCCAGGGTAGACACAACTCGGCTTGCGGCAGGCGGCCTCGATCTCAGGGCTTTTGCAGCCGATGCGGTACATGTTGGCGGTGGGCCCGCCGAGGTCGGAGATGACCCCGGTGAAACCTTTCACCTTGTCGCGGATGTCTTCCACCTCGCGGATGACCGAGTCCTCGCTGCGGCTCTGGATGATGCGGCCTTCGTGTTCGGTGATCGAGCAGAAGGTGCAGCCGCCAAAACAGCCACGCATGATGTTGACGCTGAAACGGATCATCTCCCAGGCCGGGATCTTGGTAGCGCCGTCGTGCCCACCCTTTTCATCGGCGTAGGCCGAATGCGGGCTGCGCGCGTAGGGCAGGTCGAACACGTGGTCCATCTCGGCCGTGGTGAGCGGGATCGGCGGCGGGTTGATCCACACATCGCGGGCGGTGACCCCCTCGCCGTGCGCCTGCACCAGCGCGCGCGCATTGCCGGGGTTGGTCTCCAGGTGCAACACGCGGTTGGCATGGGCGTAGAGCACCGGGTCGGCCCGGACCTGCTCGTAACTCGGAAGACGGATCACACTGCGCTCGCGCGGGGGCACCTTGAGTTTGCCCTTCAAGGCCGGGTTGGGCACGAAGCTGATGGTCTGGATGGCGGGACTGGCCTGCGCGGCAGCGGCGCCGGGATCGTCCTTGCTGCAACTGCTGCCCTGGGAGGCCGCCTGTTCGCTGGTGGTCAGGTAGGGGTTGACGTGGCTCTCGACCCGCCCCGGTGCATCGACGTCGGTGGAGTCGATCTCGAACCAGCCCTTGCCTGTCGGATCGTCGGAGCGGCGCACAAAGGCGGTGCCGCGCACATCGGTGATCAACTGCACCGGCTCGCGGGCGGCAATGCGGTGCGCCACCTCGATCAGGGCGCGTTCGGCATTGCCGTACAGCAGCAGGTCGCACTTGGCATCGACCACGATCGAGCGGCGGACCTTGTCGCTCCAGTAGTCGTAGTGCGCGATGCGGCGCAGGCTGCCTTCGATGCCGCCCAGGATGATGGGCACATCCTTGTAGGCCTCGCGGCAGCGCTGGCTGTAGACGATGGCGGCACGGTCGGGGCGCTTGCCGCCCACATCGCCGGGGGTGTAGGCGTCATCGCTGCGGATCTTGCGGTCTGCCGTATAACGGTTGATCATGGAATCCATGTTGCCGGCGGTCACACCCCAGAACAGGTTGGGCTTGCCCAGCACGCGGAAAGGGTCGGCGCTCATCCAGTCGGGCTGGGCGATGATGCCGACACGGAAACCCTGCGCCTCCAGCGCACGCCCGACCACGGCCATGCCAAAGCTGGGGTGGTCCACATAGGCGTCGCCTGTCACCAGGATGATGTCGCAACTGTCCCAGCCGAGCTTGTCCATCTCGGTGCGGCTCATCGGCAAGAACGGGGCGTTGCCGAAACGGGACGCCCAGTACCTGCGGTAACTGGTGATCGGCTTGGCTGCCCGTGCAAAAAAAGAGACATCCACGGGGGCATTCATGTGGCGATTTTATCGGGCGCGGTGTTCCAGTGGCCGAACCCCGCCGCAAGTCCCTGTTCCGTGCCCCGGAACGAGGGCAAACACTAGGGCCAGGCGCCACGCACTGGCCATAAAATTGCTTTTCCGTTCAACCAGCGTCGGCGCCCCGCCTGGCGCACCTCCAGGATGCATCCATGAAGAAATTTCTTGTTGCCTTCGCGATCAGTTCCTTGTCCATCACCGTCCTGGCCCAAGGCAAGGAGCTCAAGGTCGCAATCGATCCAACCTACGAACCGTTCACCTTCAAGACCGCCGACGGAAAACCCACCGGTTTCGACGTGGACATTGCCAACGCCGTGTGCGAACACATCAAGCGCAAATGTGTGTTCGTGGAGCAGGTCTGGGACAGCATGATCCCGGGGCTGCAGGCCAAGAAGTACGACACCATCATCAGCTCGATGTCGATCACCGAAGACCGCCTGAAGGTGGTGGACTTCACCGACAAGTACTACAACACGCCGAGCAAGATCGTCGTCAAGAAGGACATCAAGTTCACCGACGAGTCCTCGCTCAAGGGCAAGAAGATCGGCGTGCTCAAGGGCAGCACCCAGGAAAAATATGCCAATGGCGAACTGAAGAAAGCCGGCGTGGTCGTCACCCCCTACGAGGCGCAGGACCAGGTCTACCTGGACATCAAGTCCGGCCGCCTCGACGGCACCGTGGCCGACGTGCTGGAGGTCACGGGCGGTTTCCTGAGCAAACCCGAAGGCAAGGACTACGTCCTGGTCGGGCCCGAGTTGTTCATCCCGAAATACTTCGGCTCCGGCGCCGGTTTCGCCCTGCGCAAGGGCGACACCGCCCTGAAGACCGAACTCAACGGCGCCATCAAGGCGATCCGGTCCAACGGCACCTACAAGAAGATCAACGACAAGTACTTCAAGATGGACGTGTACGGCAAATAGGCCTCCCGATGTGCAATGCGGCGACCTCCCTGGAGAATCCCGTGTTTCCAGGGCGGCGCTGTAACGAGCGGGCGGTAACGCCCGCTTTCGGCCCATTGCGGGCGTTCGTTGCTTGGTCTGCGTTGGCATTGGCATTGGCATGGGCGTTGGCGTTGGCGTTGGCGTTGGCGTTGGCATGGGCATGGGCATGGGCATGGGCATGGGCATGGGCGTTGGCGTTGGCGTTGGCGCGCGTCGCGGCAGGCGCAGCCCGGCGGGGGCTCATACTGGAGCGGTCGGGCGCTGAACGCGCCGACTGCCCTGTGGTGCTCGCCCGAGGGTCGGGCCGCAGAACTCACTGCGTTC
>CAMAWD010000168.1 GCA_945861785.1 Rhodoferax sp. OV413
AACTACAAGCGCTTCAAGGAGCTGTGCGCTAAATGGGTGGCTTTGGGCATTGAGCACTCCAAACTGAAGATCAAGCTCAAAAAGGGCTAGCGTAAAAAAGCCCAAGGCTCGGCCATACGTCTAGCCGAGAACTACGCACTCTTGAGTAACTACGAGGCGCCAACAGACTCAGGCGCTAACAATGTTTATGACATTACGGTCACGGCTACTGATAACGGGAGTGGCTTGTTATCGGCCACAAAGGCGGTGGCGATCACGGTGACCAATGTGGTTGATTCCCTGGAGTTTAATCTGACCTACACAACTGGCACAACAGCTAATGTGCAAGCAACCTTCCTCGCTGCCGCGAACTTCTGGTCCTCGCTACTCAAAGACAACATTACGGTGAATCTCAATGTAGGGCTTGCTGACTTGGCCGATGGCATACTCGGCGGTGCGGTGTCTCAACAAATATCAGGCACCTACGCAGCGGTCCGCGCAGCCTTGATAGCCGATGCGAGCAGCGCGAACGACAACTTGGCCGTGGCCTCTCTCGCCAGTGGCGCATCCTTCGGCATGCTGCTCAATCGCACCTCTAACAATCCTAACGGGGCTAGCTCAGCGAACGCCTATACCGACAACGATGCTGACGCAAATAACCAGACCATCTTGGGCACCAGAGCTAATGCGAAGGCCGCGGGGCTGCTCAGCGCGAGCGCAGACTCCGATGCGACGATCACCTTCAGCCGCGCCAGCGCTACGGCTGGAGAATTCGACTACGACCGCAGCGATGGCATTGCTGCGGGAAAGTACGATTTTTTGGGAATTGCGATCCACGAAATTGGTCATGCGCTTGGCTTTAAAAGTGGTGTCGATCTGTTGGCTCTAGTCCCCGGACAGGTCGATTCGTACTACACATTTGTGAGCCCACTCGACCTGTTCCGTTACTCGGCCGCCAGCTCGGCACTTGGCATCATTGACTGGACGGCGAGCACGACCGACAAATATTTTTCACTCAATAACGGCACAACCAAGATCGCATCGTTTTCCACAGGAAGTTCCTATGGTGATGGACAACAGTCATCTCATTGGAAGGATAGCCTGGGTTTGGGCAGCTTGGACCCCACGGCGGCCCTTGGTGAACTAATGAATATCACCAGTCTGGACCTGATCGCATTCGATGTGATGGGCTGGAATTTGGTCGCTGGGCTCACCAATGCCGCAACCCCTACAATTACGAGTAAGCCCACGGTAAGTTTTGCAGAGAACGGCACGAACACGGTATACACAGCCGTCGCCACCGATGCGGATGCAGGGGGTAGTCTGACTTTTGCTGTGGGCGGTACGGATGGGTTGTTGTTCAACATCAACGCCGCAACCGGGGTGGTGAGCTTCAAGACGGCGCCGGACTTTGAGGCTCCGACCGACGCCGGCGCCAACAATGTCTACGACATCACGGTGACGGCCAATGACGGGGTCCACACTTCGGCCGCGCAAGCGGTGGCGATCACGGTAACAGATATGCCCCTAACAACGCTCGCATTGGGTACCGTCAGCGGGGTCAACCTTAACCTCATTAACCGGACAACGAGCGGTGGCAAGTATTACTACTATCTTGACCACTCGGCTAACGGCACAAGCAGCGGAGCGGATGACATCACTCACACCCTGCTGGACAACCTTCTCAATGGTGGTAGCGATACCGTCGATACGCAAACAACGGGCGCGGTCAAGGGTGTGAATGATGCAAGAACGGTAATCGTGGGGGGCTACACCCTCGTTCTGCCGACTGCGACTGAGTTGCTGGCGTTATACAGTGACACAGCGGTAAGCAATCTGCCTGCGAACTGGGTTGACAATTATTACTGGTCCTCGACGCAGTACAGTTCGAATACTCACGACTTTGTTCACCTAAACACTGATGTCCGTAGTTCAGGTGGAGCTGACTCTTTCACCGGTTACGTTGCCTTTCAGGTGTTGTGAGGCGTTGCTCCGGAGACAGAACCCATGGGAGCAACATTTGTGGACAAAGTGCCTGGCCAACCCAACAAGGCCATGAACCATCTCCATTCACTGTACCGTCGGCTCTGCTGTTTATGCCTAACAGCGCTGTTGCCACTGTCCGCGCCCGCCCAGGTTCTCGAGCAATTGATTGCCTCAGCACTGGCCTCCCATCCTTCAGCACAAGGCCAGCGCGCCTTGGTGCAATCGGCCGCAGCCAGTGTGGATAGCGCGAGCTGGCAGTTTTATCCCACACCGTCGGTGTCGATTGAAACCGCCAATGCCAGTGCGACGGATCGCCTCTATCAGGGAGATAACCGCGTGGCCACCGTTCGGTTGCAACAACCGTTGTGGACGGGCGGACGTTTGACGGCCGGTATGGACAAGGCGTCGGCGGGGTTGGTGGTGAGCCAGGCTGCACTTGAAGAAGTGCGCTTGCAATTGGGTTTGCGCGTGGTGCAGGCTTATGGCGATTGGTTGTCAGCGTATTTAAAGATACTCGCTAACGAGAAAAGTCTTGCCACGCACGTGCGCTTGCGTGAGCAGGTGAAACGCCGTTTGACTGCAGGCGCTTCGGCGGAAAGTGATGTGACCCTGGCGGTGACGCGTCTGGAGTCGATCGCTGCGGACGTCACCGCTGCACGCGCACAGGCCGAGGTTGCACTGGCACGGCTGGGGCAGTTGCTGGGTAGTCCGGTGGATGGAGCGCTGCTGGCGCAAGCAGTGGCTGCGCCGCGTGATCCCGCCAACGCGGGGCGCACTGGCGTGCAGGCACTGCTCGCGGCAGCGCTCGGCATCAACCCGACTGTGGCCAAGGCGCAGGCCCAGGCCCGGGTGCAGGAGGCGGTAGTCGGCGAGCGTCGCGCGGATTTAATGCCGGAGGTGTATGCGCGAATTGAGCGCCAATACGGTAATTACAATTTTGCCAACGGCGAACCGCAAAACCGGCTCTTCATTGGGCTCACCAGCCGCTTTGGGGCGGGGTTGTCGTCGCTGTCGAATGTTGAGGCGGCGCGCAGCCAATATGCCGCCGCGTTGACCGAGATCGAGGCGCAGTCGCGCACGGTGGGCGAGCAGGTGTTGTCAGATTATTCGTTGGCTCTTTCAGTGGCCAGCCGTATGACATCAATTCATGCATCTTTAAAGGCGGCCGAAGATGTGTCCGCATCCTATGACCGGCAGTTTCTGGCGGGGCGCAAATCATGGCTCGACGTGATGAACGCGGCGCGTGAACTTGCGCAGACTGAAACCCAATTGGCTGACCTGCAATCAACGCAGTTGGTGGTGACCTGGCGCCTTGACGCTTATACGCGCGGCATCGACACGGTGAGCGAGCAGAAAAAATGAGTGGCTTGAGTCCTGAGAGCCAGCATGAGCCGGTGACGATAGCCACCGCACCTGATCTGCTGCCCTGTCTTGCGCGGCTGGCGCAATTGCAGCACGAGAGTGTTGACCGGCTTGCGGTGCAGGCGGCCGCTGAGGCGGCGTTAACGCAATGTGCCAATGACCCCAAGGGGCAGCTCAAGACGGTGGCCGCGCAGTTGCAAGTGGCGGCGCCCCGCTGGTTGCCGGCGCCCGACGCGGCGCGCATGCCGGCGCTGGTCTATGCGCTGCACGGCGAGTGGGTCGGGCAATGGGGCGTGCTGCGCGGACAAAATGCGCAGGGTCAGTGGATCAGCGAGTGGTGGGATGCTGCCTCACAACGCTGGCAAGAGCGCGCCGATGCGAGCCTGCCCGATCATGCGGTGGCCACCTTCAAGCTGAGCCGCCCCTATTTGGCTAGCCGGAGTCCGGTGTACCAGTTGATTCGCGACGAAATCTTTGCCCATAGCAAACTCTTGCGTGAGGCGGTGCTCGGCGGCTTGATGATCAATGTGGTGGCGCTGGCCACCTCGTTCTACAGCATGCAAGTGTATGACCGGGTGATACCGACCAACGCCGCGCAGACGCTGCTGGTGCTGACGCTGGGCGTGCTGGTCGCGATCGTGTTTGAGTTGGTGGCCAAGCGCGTGCGCAGCGGCTTGTATGAGCGCCTGATCGACGCCGTGGATCAGCGCTTGTCACGCACCATTTATTTGCGCTTTCTGGCGATCCGGCTGGACCAGTTGCCGCAAAGTGTCGGCGGGCTGGCCGCCCAGATGCGCGGCTATGAAACGGTGCGCGGGTTCTTTACAGCGATCACCACCAACTTTCTGGTCGATGCGCCGTTTGCGCTGCTCTTCTTATTGATCATCGGCTTGATCGGTGGCTGGCTGGCGCTGATCCCGTTACTATTTTTTGTGCTGTGCGTGGTGGTGGGCTTGTATTACCGCAAACAGGTAGACGCCTTCGCCGGCAAATCAAACGCCGCCAGCAATCAAAAAACCGGCCTGCTGGTGGAGACCATCGAAGGCGCCGAGAGCATCAAATCGGGCCAGGGCGGCTGGCGCATGCTTGCCCGATGGATGAAGACCACCGATGAGGCGCGCGACTTTGATCTGCAGATGCGCAACATCAGCGAACACTCGCAGCATCTTGCCAGCGCGCTGCAGCAGATTTCGTACACCTTGATGATCGCCGCCGGAGCCTTGCTGGTGAGTCGGGGTGAGATGACGATGGGCGGCTTGATTGCCTGCTCGATCTTGTCGGGGCGGGTGCTCACACCGGTGTCGATGATCCCCGGGCAGCTGGTGCAATGGGCCCATGCAAAGGCAGCGCTGCAGGGGCTCGACCGCCTGTGGGCCTTGCAGGACGACCACTACGGCCAGGAACAACCTATCGTGGTGGCAAGCATCCGTGGTGACTATCGGTTTGAGGGGGTGGTGGCGAGCTACGGCACAAAGAAGGCGCTGGCGCTGCCGAGTTTGATTATTCGACCCGGAGAAAAAGTCGGCGTGTTGGGGCCGATCGGGGCGGGCAAGACCACGCTGCTGCGCTTGTTGTCCGGGATGTACAAGCCGCAAGAGGGGCGCATCTTGCTCGATGACATCGATCTCGGGCACCTCTCCAAACCGGTGCTGGCCGAGCACATGGGCTATGTGCAGCAGGAGGGGCGCTTGTTTGCCGGTACCCTGCGAGACAACCTGATCCTGGGCCAACTCGATCCGGGTGATGAACCGATCCTTGCTGCCGCCCGCCAGACCGGTTTGCTGCAGGCGGTGATTGCCGTGCATCCCAAGGGCTTGCAACAGGAGATCTTTGAAGGTGGCAGTGGTCTCTCGGGCGGTCAGCGGCAGTTGGTGAATCTGACGCGTGCATTTTTACGCCGGCCGACCTTGTGGTTGCTTGATGAACCGACTGCCTCGATGGATCGCGGGCTGGAGCTGCAAGTGACGCTGGCGCTAAAAGCCGCGATTCGCCCAACTGACACGCTGGTGCTGGTGACGCACAAGGGCGAAATGCTCGAACTGGTCGAGCGCGTTATCGTCATCGCCAATCAGCAGGTGGTGCTCGACGGGCCGAAGGCGCAGGTCTTGCAGAAACTGCAAACCCCGCCGGGAGCCGCACCCAGCACAAGGGCCGCATGATGCAGATACGAGGCGTTTACCCGCAGCCATGCCGCGGCGCGATTTCGATGACGGTTTTATTGTTTGTGGCGCTGACCGCGTTCTTGTTGTGGGCGGCATTGTTTGAGATTGATCAGACGGTGCGGGCGCAGGGGCAAATCATTCCGATTGCGCGCACGCAGGTGATTCAGTCGGCCGATGGCGGTGTGCTGGAGAAGCTGCTGGTGCAGGAAGGTCAGCGCGTTAAAGCTGGCCAGCAACTCGCAGTGCTGGAGCGCGAACGCTCGACCGCAGCCTATGATGAAAGCCGCGCCAAGGAGGCCGCACTCACCGCGGCGCTGATACGGGCGCAGGCCGAGGCCAGTGAGCGCACGCCGGACTTCGGTGCGAAGCTGCAACGCTTCCCGGAATTTATTGCGGTTCAGCAGGCGCTGTATGAGCAACGTAAGCGCGGCCTGCAGGAAGAACTGACGACGCTTAAAGAAGCACTCGGCATGGCCAACGAAGAGCTGCGCATGAACGAGGGTTTGCTGAAAACCGGCGACACCAGTCAGCTTGAGGTGATGCGTGCCAAGCGGCAGGTCGGCGAACTCGAGGGCAAGATCAACGCCTTGCGCAATAAATACCTGCAAGAAGCGCGCACCGAGGCTACCAAGGTGTCTGAAGACCTTGCTTCGAACCGTTACAAACTCGATGAGCGGCAGAGTATTCTGGGCAAGACGGTGCTGACGGCACCGATTACCGGTGTTGTTAAATATCTGAAGCTCACCACCATTGGCGGCGTGCTGCGAGCCGGTGATGAGTTGATGCAAATCTCGCCGACCGAGGGCGAGATGGTGTTCGAGGTGAAGATCAACCCGGCCGACATCGGCCAGTTGAGCACCGGCCTGCCAGTGTCGATCAAGCTCGATGCGTTTGATTACTCAATCTACGGTAGTCTTGAAGGCACGCTGACGTATCTGAGTTCGGATACGCTGGCGGAGCAAGGAGCGAACGGGCAGACCAGCACCTACTATCGTGCGCAGGTTCGCATCGACGCAGAGCGAGCAAAGACGCATCCCAATCCAAAACTCGCGAACATAGCATTGAAGCCCGGCATGACCGCGACGGTCGACATCCGAACCGGTCAACGCTCAGTTCTCAAGTATTTGGCGAAGCCGGTTTACAAGGCTTTCAGCGGGGCTTTCAACGAGCGATAAACGTTTTGCCTAGTGGGCAAATGTACTTACGGAGTGACGGATGAACCACCAATCGTTTAGCGGCAAGAGCACTTCCATCGGTAATTCCAATGGTTTCAGGTTTGATGCAGCCCTATTCAAGGCCAACCCTGAGTTTTTTGGTGAGGTACGCGGCACCGTGCTGGCACCAGGGCAGATGCTGGTGTCGGTCGTGCCCAAGGGTGAGCAGGCGCCAGAGCTGCAGGATGAAGA
>CAMAWD010000169.1 GCA_945861785.1 Rhodoferax sp. OV413
CGCGCCGCGCAGCGTCAAGACCTTCTGCCCGGCGCGCGGCCCGAAGGCGATGCGGTAAGTGATGGCTGCCACCTGCAGTGGCCGCAGCGTGCGCGCTTCGTCCCCGTCGGCGTCCGGCTCGGCCAGCCAGGTCTGCCCCATCTCCTCGATCAGCACGCCCCGGCGCGCGAGCATCTTCATCAGCCGGGCGATGACCGTGTGCAGCAGCGCGTGCAGTTCGTCTTCGGTGGGCGCACCGGCATCGACGAAGGTCGGCGTGCCTTCGGCACTGCGCCGGTACACGCCGTCCAGCACCAGGCAATGCAGGTGGATGTTGGCGGCAGAGCCAAAACGCTGGATCAGCGTGACGGCGCCGCCGTGGCCCCCGAGTCTGCGCTCAGGCTCATTTCTCGTTGGAAATACGCGCCTCCTTCAGGCTATTCAGTCACTCCCTCCAAGTCGTTGATTTGAAGGGGGATTTTCAGAGTGACTTTCGGACGATTTGCGGGCGCGGCCGATTACTCCGCTCATACCTCGTTGGACAAGGCTGGTTGTTGACGCTTGCGAGCGCACGCCGTAGACTCGCAGTTTAAGTTTTCTGAACGCCATTCAGTATGCTGAATGGCAGCGGATGTGGCGGTCCGGGCAACCGGAATCGCCTTCGATCAATGAGACTCTTTGGGCGGATAGTGACCGGCGTACCCCATCACGCGCGAAACCTCCTCGGCGGCGCGCAGCACCACACCAGCAATGTCGTGTTGCCGGTCGAGCACGCGCGCCGACGGTGCAGCGATGCTTACCGCGCCCGCGGCGCTCCCATCGGCATCGAACCAGGCCGCCGCGATGCCGACAACGCCCACGACCGTGCCATCGACGGTCATCGCCCACCGGCGGCCCTTCGCCGTGGCGATCGCCCTGCGCAATGCCGAACCGGTCGAGACAGTGCTGGCGGTGAATTTCTCGAACGACCCGCTCGCGATGTACGCGTCGCGCTCGGTGCCGGCCATATAGGCAAGCACCACCTGCCCGCTGGCGGTCGCGCTGAGCGGGCGCAGCACACCGGGTGTCACCGTGAAACGCAGCAAGTTGGAGCCTTCGAGCACGGTCACGTAGATGACGTGTTTTCTGTCGTCGCTGAGCTTGCTGAGGATGGCTGTCTCGCCAGTCTCGCGGCCGAGCCGGCGCAGTATGGGCAGGGCCGTGCCCGGAAAGGACGCGCTGTGGGCGATCGCGTGCCCCAGCTTGAAGGCTTCGGGGCCGAGTGTGTAGGCGTTGTCCTCGAAGACGAGATAGCCCTTCTGTTCCATTCCCTTGAGCAGCACGAAAAGACTGCTGCGCGGCATGTCGACAAGGGTCGCCAATTCGGCCAGCGAAAGCGGCTTGCGCGCCACCGCCATGGCGCGCAGGACTTGCAGCAGCCGGCCTATCCCCCGTGGCGCCGCAGACGGGCGCCGCTTTTTGTCCTTGTTGATTGGCATCGCAGAAATTCCGAAAAGGTGCTGATCATCTTCCCGTTTCATGAACATTCATAGGAGATTCTTTATGCGAAAACTTGTCATCCGTGCCGCACTCGCCTGCATCACGGCCTGCGTATCGGCCGTCGCTGCGGCCCAGGCCTATCCTTCCAAGACAGTGCGCATGGTCCATTCGTTCGGTGTGGGCAGTGGCAGCGACCAGATCGCGCGTATCCTGGCGGCGGAGCTGCAGACATCGCTCAAGCAACCGTTCGTGGTGGACCCCAAGCCCGGTGCCGCCGGCGTGATCTCGGTGCAGGAACTGGAGAGGCAACCCGCCGACGGCTACACCCTGATGATGGCCCCCAGCACGGTGCTCGCCGCAAATCCCAGCCTGTTCAAGAAGCTCGCCTACGACCCGGGCAAGGACTTCATGCCGATCGGCCTGATCTGCACCGTGCCGACCGTGATGCTGGTCGACGCCAAGCTGCCCGTGAACTCGGTCGCGGAGCTGATCGCCTACGGCCGCAGCAAGCCGCTCAACTACGGCTACGGCAGCAGCACCGCGCAGATCGCAGGTGCCGCGTTCGTCAAATTGAACAAGCTGGCGGACGCCACCGGCGTCGGATACAAGAGTACGCCGGACGGACTCACCAACCTGGCCGGTGGGCAGCTTTCCTTCATGTTCGCCGACCTGCCGGCAAGCCAGGGCTTGATCCAGTCCGGCCGCATCCGCCCGATAGCCATCGCCGCGGAGAAGCGCAGCGTGCTGTTGCCCGACCTGCCCACGATGGGTGGTTTCGAGGTGACCGGTTGGGCGTCCCTGGTCGGGCGGGCGACCATGCCGCCTGATATCGCGGCGCAGCTCAACGCCGAGATGAACCGCATCCTCACGCGCAAGGATGTCGCCGACAAGTTGCTGTCGATCGGTTGCGAGGTCTCCACCACCACACAGCATGAGTTCGCGTCGTACATCCAGCGGCAGATCGCGGTATACGCGCAGAAGGTGCGAGAGTCCGGCGTGGAGCCTCAATGACGGTGCCCGCCTCGGCGCTGCCTTTGCGCGGCGTGCGCGTGCTGGACCTGGGCTGGTTGTTGCCGGCACCGTTCGCGAGTGCCATCCTGTCGGACCTCGGCGCCGATGTGATCAAGATCGAGCGCCCCGGCGGCGGTGACTACCTGCGTGAACTATCACCCGCCTTGTTCACGAAGATCAACGCGGGCAAGCGCAGCGTCACGCTGGATCTGAAGCAGAAGGAAGACCTGGACAAGTTCCTGGCGCTTGCGGCCAAGGCCGACGTGCTCCTGGAGTCGTTCCGTCCCGGCGTTGCCAAGCGGCTCGGCATCGACGCGGACAGCCTGCGCGCATTGCGTCCCGAGCTGGTCTACGTCTCGCTGAGCGGCTTCGGGCAGACCGGACCACTGGCTCAGCAACCCGGCCACGACATCAACTACCTGGCGCTGGCGGGCGCATTGTCCATTCCGGGACATTGGGGGCAACCGGCGCGGCGCAACGGCACCCCGCTGGCCGATCTGGCCTCGTCGCTGTATGCCGTGATCAACGTCCTGGCGGCGCTGCGCAACCGCGACGCGGGCCAAGGCGGCGCCTCCATCGACGTGGCGATCGCCGAAAGCGTCCTGCACTGGAGCAATACCCGGTTCGGCGACTTCCAGCCCCATGTCCGGGACGATCCCTGGGCGCATGTGCATCCGGCGAACGACGTCTTTACTACCGCGGATGGCCGTGGAATCGCGCTCGGGCTCATTGAGGTGCACTTCTGGAACAACTTCTGTGCCGCCGCCGACCGGCCGCTGATGCGTGCGCTGATTCATCGCCCGGGTGTGCAGGGAAAACGCGCGCTGCAACAGGCGCTGGTCGAAGCGGTTGGGTCGCGCACGCTGGCTGAATGGCAGGAGCGTTTCGTCAAATGGGATGTGCCGTACTCCGTTGTGCACGGGCCGGCGGAGGTACTCGCCGAACCCCAGTTCCTCGAAAGACACATGCTCGCAGTGGCCGAAGATGCCGCCGGCGCGCAGGTGTCGGTGGTGGCCCTGCCGGGGCGTGCTTTCGGCCACATCTTCCACGAGCGGGGGCGCGTCGCGCGCGCTCCCACCGAGGGCGAGCACACCGAGGAACTCCTGGGCATCCACGGGGATTGAAATGAACGAAAAGATGAAATCGATCCTGCACGGCGTGAAGGTTCTCGACCTGTCGCGCGTCATGGCAGGGCCCTTGTGCACCCAATGGCTCGCAGACCTCGGCGCCACCGTCTACAAGATCGAGCGCCCGGGCGTTGGCGACGACATGCGCCATATCCTGCCGCAGCTCCCGGGAGCATCGGGCAGCGGCGGCCCGACATCCACTTCTTACGCAGCGCTCAATCGCGGCAAGAAATCGATCACCATCGACATCAGCACCGAAGCCGGCCAGGCCATCATCCGCAAGCTGGCATTGCGCTGCGAGATTCTGGTCGAGAACTACAAGGCGGGTGACCTGGCGCGTTATGGCCTCGACTACGGCAGCCTGCGCCCGACCCATGCCGACCTGATCTACTGTTCCATCACCGGCTATGGGCAGGACGGACCGCTGGCCGCTCGGCCTGGGTACGACCCGGTGTTCCAGGCGATCAGCGGGATGATGAGCACCTGCGGGGTGCCGGACGGCCAACCGGGCGCCGGTCCGCAGCGCACCACCGTGCCGTTTACCGATGTGATGACCGGCATGGTCGCCACCACCGCGGTCCTGGCTGCGCTGCTTCATCAGCGCGGCGGCCACGGCGGCCAGCACATCGACCTGGCGCTGATCGACGTGGCGATGGCGGCGATGATGCCCTATGCCCAGACGTACCTGTCGACCGGCAAGGTTACCGGGCGATCCGGCAATACCAGCGTGCTCTTCGCGCCGTCGAATTGCTACACGTGCGCGGGAGGCCGCTTCATCCTGGTGCAGGTCGGCAATGACCTGCAGTGGACGCGGCTGTGCGCTGCGCTGGGCCGCGACGACTGGAAGCAGGATGCGCGATTCGCCAGCAATCCCGAACGCCTGAAACACAGCGCCGAGTTGAACGGGATGTTGAACGCAGCCTTGTCACATTGGGACCTGCATGCGCTCGCCACGCTGCTGGGAGACGCTGGCGTTGCGTGCGCGCCGGTGAACTCGATTGCCGAGGCGTTCGAGCATCCCCAGGTGCAGCACCGGCAGATCCGCATCGAGGTCGACGATCCCGTCCACGGGAAGCTGCCGATGGTGCGCAGTCCGCTTCGTTATTCGGAAACGCCCGTGATACACGGTGTGCTCCCCCAATTGGGGCAACACACGGACGAAGTGCTCCAGCAGGAACTGCAGATGGATTCCGCGGATATCGGCGTGCTGCGCGGGCAAGGGGTGGTATAGAAAACCCCTCAACCCGGCGACCCCAGCTTCACGGCCGGTGCCGGATGGTCCAGGTCGCCAGCGCAAAGGCCAGTACTGGCAGGGCCAGCCCGGCAACACCCAGCCAGGAGGACAAAGCCGCGAACAGCGGCGGCCCGGTGGTAGACCCGAGGTTGCCCATCTGCGCCACCGCACCGTTGGCGCGCTCCTGGACCAGGCTTTCCTGGCTCAGATACGGGCGGATAGGCTTTTCAAACGCCCCTTTTTCTTCCCCACGGCACCCCGAATACGGCAGAACAGGGGAACAGGGGCGGGACGCAGCGCCCGACGTGCTTGAATCTACAGGCTGAGATCTGCTGGCGAGCTGTTGTGCGTTGATGGCCCAGCCAAAATGCGTCTCCCTCTGGCGCCGTCTACGGGTTATCCCTTGCCTTCGGGCCGCTTCCATCGGTCCCCCAACCACTCGGACGCAGGCGACCCGGCGGCCCTGGTCGCCGGGTCGCCTGAACTGTCACGGTTGGGTGGCCTCAGGCCCCTTGCAGGGCCTGGCCACGGGCCGGCGCCCCGGGGCGGCGCACGCGCCTGCAATCCCCGGCGCGTAAGGATCTTCTCGATCACCGGCGGCTGCAGGATCGCCGCGATGATCCTCAGATCGCCACCGCAGTTCGGGCAGTGCTGCAGGTCAAGGTCGAACACCCGCTTGAGCAACTTGGCCCAGCTCAGCCGCACCGCTCGGTGGTGCGCACAGTTCGCCTCGCACGCGGCAGGCTTTGCTTGTTGGGCTGGCGTCTCGGGCACTTGCAGCACCTCCTGCGGCACCTCCAGCAGCACCACCAGCGCGCGCAGCTTGGCGTTGGGGGCCAGCACGCCATGGAAGCGGATCAGATGCAGCCGTGGCCGTGGCACCAGCGCTGCCAGCCGCTGCATGAACTCCAGCGGCGACATCACCAGGTGCGTGGTGCCGTCACGCCAGGCGGTCTTGAGCTTGAGCACCACCTGGCCGGCGGCGTTGGTCTGAACGCGCTCGTTGGCCAGCGCCGGGCGGGTGATGGTGCGGCACAGTTGCTCCAGCGCATCGCGGTCATCGGCCGCGCAGCGCACGGCTGCGTGCAGACTGAATCCATTGATGTCGGCGCACAGCGTCTGCTTGAACTCCGTCTGCCTGGGCATGGCGCCCTGCACCGTCAGCAATGCTGACGGCCCCGGCGCAAACCCTCTGCCAGTCCGGCCGCGAGAAAATACTTCGACATCCACTGCCTTGCAAAGCAAAAGAAGTTGGCGCAGCATCGGCGCAGTTCAATTTCCCCACTGGCTGAGTCAGCCCGGCTGATGCCCGTCACCGCATCGCCCATGCCCGCTCACGCGGGCGCCCTTGCCGGCCTCATCTCCTGAAAACCGGCAGCCGAAAGGCACGAGATAGTTGTCAACCATCGGGCACGACATGCGCCCAACCTGCCCCAGCCGGCATCACAGCCGGTCCCGAGGGCCAACTGCGCCATCGATCCGGCCCTCCGGGCCGAAGCGGCGACGACCGAAGTCAAACCGCTGCAGTCCCGCAGCGCCCTGCCTCAAGCCAAACCCTGCGCCAACCGCGTCGTCACTACGCGGCGCGAGCCAGTAGTGACGACGCGCAAATTGCCCCAGCGCACCTGTGCTTAGCCCGGGCTGGCGCAATTGATGGCCCCAAGTGACGGGCTTACCGCGCGTCAAAGCCGCAGACCGCGCAACGCGATCTGCCCAGGCCCGCCAATCGCAGGCCATGCCAGCCGAGGCGCCATCTGGCGCACCCCGAGCCCTGGGACAAGGGCTCAACCCGATGAACCGACTTGCAGCAGCAATCGCCATCGGTGCCAATGCCGCGTGCCGCGGCGGCGAGAAGGAAGACCTCGGCACAAGACGGGAGTGGTGTCCCGTGTCCCTTGTAGTTTCCGCAACGCCCAGGCGTTCGGTACGGACAGAAACACTTATCTGACATCAACACACCAGCGACAACGTACGGATACCCGGGGGCAACTGAACGACAGGAGGAAGAGAAACAGAGAAAC
>CAMAWD010000170.1 GCA_945861785.1 Rhodoferax sp. OV413
AACAGATTGAGCCTCGCTGTTGTGCTGTTGGGATCGAAGTCGAAGTATTTGGAGTTCGGCAGCTTCTGTGCAAACGCGCCGAACAATGCACCTTGCTCGCCCAAGGTCAGCGTGTTGGCGCCGTTGATCCAGATCGCGTCCACCGTACCCTGGCCGACACCGCGCCCTGCCGCGTTGTCGGCGACCACCAGATCCACCGCATCACGTGTATTCGGAATGCGCGACGACTTCAGCGTTACACCGAGCTTGGCCATTTCCGGCGCCACAAAGCGGTCCACCCAGCCGTTGAGAACATCGTTGCCACCCCAGTAGAACCAGTTGACCTTGCCTTCCTTCCGTGCGCGCGCCAGGACATCGTTCCAACTCACGTTGCCGGCCAGAAATGCGTCGCGGAACGCCGCAGCCTCCGCTTCGCCCCTGGGTAGCGCGGGTTGCGCGTTGACCATCGACGATAGCGTCAGTGCCGCCGCAATCGCCAGTGACAAAAGTGCCCGTTTGGCCATGTCTCGCTCCTTGGTTTTGATATCGCAAACCAGCATAGCACGGAAGCCCGCACAGGCTCAAGCAGTGTTTAGTCCTTGCCCATCGGGTAAACCCTACGGCCACCGCGTTGGCCAGGCCATACACGACCATGGCAGCACCGACCAATGCAAAGAGAGGCCAGGGCTGCTCGACCCAGGTGATCATCCAGGCACCAACGCCCGCCACGACCAGCAGCCGGACGGTGGATGCCAACACCGGCCCGAGGATCGGAGCACCAAAATGAAACAGCCGTTTATCAAGAAAAACGCTGGCTCATGGTGGATCCTCTGATGGATACGGCATCAAAGTGCCCAGGGTGTGATAGACCAAGGTCTTCACTAAACCACAGAGGATCCGCCATGAATCGTAATACAGGAATGAACGCCGGACAAATCATCGGCACCATGAACGGCCAGCAAGTTGTTGGTTTGGACATTGCCAAACACGTGTTTCAGATGCCCACCGTGAACATGGGTACGGGAGAGATCGTCAACGTGCAGATCAAGCGCGCCAAGGTACCGGAGCACTTTGCCAATCTCGCCCCTTGCCTGGTGGCCATAGAGGCCTGCGGTGGTGCGCACCACTGGGCACGTGAACTGAGCAAGCTCGGGCACACGGTGCGACTGTTGCACGCCAAGATCGTGCGTCCCTTTGTCAGCGGCAACAAGACCGATGCCACCGATGCCCGAGCCATCTGGCTGGCCGTGCAACAGCCAGGAGTGAAGTTTTTGGGCACCAAGACGGCCGCGCAGCAAGCAACGCTGACCCTGCACCGCCAGCGCGAGCTGCTCATGAAAATGCGCATCATGCAGACCAACGCCCTGCGCAGTCTGCTCTACGAGTTTGGGGCCACCTTTGCCAAGGGCAAAAGGGCCTTGTTCAAGGAAATTGAGGCGACCCTTGAAGGACTGGCGCATAGATTGCCGCAACCGGTGCGTGACAGCCTGCACGAGCAGGTGGCGCGCATCAAAGCGATTGCGGTGGATATGCATGCCATTGAGGTGCGCCTGCAACTCCACCTCAAGGAAGATCCCCAGATGCAGCGCATTGCCCAGATTCCTGGTGTGGGGCTCCTCACGGCCACCGCAGCCATTGCCACCATGGGGGAAGCCAGTGCATTCAAGTCAGGTCGCGAGTTCTGCGCCTGGCTGGGTTTAGTGCCCAAACAGACAGGCAGTGGGGGCAAGGTGAAGTTGCTGGGTATCTCCAAACGCGGGGACGCCTACTTGCGCTGCCTGCTCATCCACGGTGCCCGAAGTGTGATTGCGCACACCAAAGAGCCGGGACCGTGGCTGCACAGCATCAAGGCTCGGCGCCCCTCCAACGTGGTCTTTGTAGCGCAGGCGGCCAAGATGGCCAGAACGATCTGGGCCATAACAGCCAAAGCACAGGATTACGACAAAGGCTTCAAGAGCGTCAGGCCCCAGGCGGCGTGAAGCTGAAGTCGCGCAAGAACAGACAGAGCAACGACCCGAGCAACAGACAAATGAAAGGACTATGGTTTTAGCCTTGGAAGGCCAGCAGGTGGCAAAGAGCGAAGTGATGTGAAACAGGTCAGACCGGTGGCGAGCTAAACCTGAGAAAAGCCGGGGACATAAAGAGTCCGTCGGATAGATGAGGAGCACGTCAGCGAATATGCATCGGGGCCAGTGCAAAGTCGGGGTAACCCGACCAACCCACAAACAAGGCCGAATATAAGGACGCAACCGACTTCTTCACAAAACAACGCAAATTCTGCTTGCTATCCGGGAGGCATCCATATAAGGGCGGCTTTGTCGTGGAACGGATGGCGGCAAGAAGGCCGGCTGAACTTCTTATTCACTCTCGACAAGACAGGGCTATTGGATGCATATGCCGGTGGGACTTTTTGTCTTCTTCTCGGCCCTAGTGGTCTGCTTTGTCTTGCTGGCGGTTGGCTTCAAGCGCCGCTCTTTTGGTCCGTTCGTCTTGTTCGGCATTGTGTTTCTGGTCTTGATGAACGTGCGTTATCTGATCGAGGGCGCACCTGAGGCGACTGCGTTTTTCATCGGCATCTACGATGTGCTGGATAACCTTGGCCTGCAGGCCGGTGAAGGAGCGGCAGCACTCGCCACCTGCCCGAACAACGCCTGCAGCGTCTGGGGCGATACCTGCCTCATTCACCCCGCATGGGGCACGGCGTTTCATGCGCGTTTCTCGAACGGCGCAGAACTGCGCTCCAATCTGCTTTACGCGCATTTGTCTTTCAACTCCATCGTCTTCGTACTGATGCACGTGCAACTGTGGCGCCCGGGCACTGGCAGCAACGCGGCCTGGCACAGGATCATCGGTCGCGTTTCGTTTCTGTGCCTCACGCTGGGTACGGCCAGTGCGGTTTGGCTGGCAGGGTCCCATGGTTCCGTGAGCGAATATGGCGGCTACCTGTCGATGGTCGGGTTTTGGTCGATGGTCTTGCGCATTGGCACGGTGCCAGGCCAGCAACTGCCATGTCGAAGAGCATCCCCATGACGCCAACGGGTTCGGGGCATTTCGCTTTTATTGTCTCCTTGGTAGTGGGGATGGTTGGCCGCGAACATGCGCCATCAGCCCACCCTCGGAGCTGCCTTGCACGTGCGCCTGCTTCCATCCGACGGCGTCCATCACACAGATCATGTCCTCGATGCGCTCCTCCAGGGTTGGCACGCCGTCAAAACGGCGACAGACCGATGCCGCGCTTGTCGAACATCACGCACGTCATGAACTTTCCCAGGCGTTCCAGGGTACGCCGAAACAGCTCATGCTCCCAGCTAATCTCGACGTTCGAGATGAGTTGCGGCACGATCAGACACGGTGGCCCGACGCCCCATTTGTGGTAGGCGATGCGCAGACCGCCACCACCCTGGCATAGTGTGTATCGGGAATGGTCATGCGCGGCGCACCATTGGTTTGTTCACCGGCTGTGTGAGCTTGGACGGGTGCACGGCGAAGGCGATGATCCCGTGCCAGTTCGGGCCGACGTTGCGATGCACGATGCCCGCGGGTGCCGCGACGCGGCAACCCACTTGCGCGTGTTCGACCGTGCCGTCTTCGAATTCGGCGCTGGCAGTTCCCTTCAGCACATAGGCCACGGCATCGAAGTCATGCCAATGCAACTCTTCTTCTGCAGAGAAGGTCATTTCAATAGCATGCCATCCGACGCTGGCGATTTCCGCCAGGGCTTGGTCCTTGGTGATGAAATGGCCTTCGGCCTTGGTGAATCGCATTTCGGTCTCCTTTGGGTGAAGGGCGGCTGATCCTCAGCCCGGGTGCCGGCGAAGCGTCAGGTCTCGTCGATACGACGCACTGAATCACCTCGTCAGCCCGCAGCAGCACAGACTGCGGAATCGTGATCCCCAGGGCCTTTGCCGCCTTCTGGTTGATGATCAATTCATATTTGGTCGGCTCCTCCACCGGCAGATCGCCAGCTTTGGTGAGTGATTTTTCCCTGACAAGCGAAGCGAAACGTGTCGCCTTTGGAATGATCTCGTGCAGGATCTCCAGGCGCTTGCCGTCGGTCTCCGTGGTGTGCTGCGTCACACCCGTGACATTGCCACCGGGGCGGGCAAGGCTGGCGATCACACCACCCCCAACCGGGTTTTGTGTGCTGTCCATGACAATGGGAATGGCGGCGGTCGCGCTCTTCGCGCCCGGCCGCCCAGCGGTACTCGTAAGCGATGTTGCGCCCTTCGACATATCCCAGTTTGCGCAGTTGCTCCAGAAGGGTGTCGACCGCTTCGTCCGGGCTGGAGATGGCACAGAGGTAACCAACGCGCCAGACCTTCCCCTGCGGTTGCGCAAAGACGGCGCAAGGTGCTGCGGATAGCGTGATGCCGCTGGCAATAAATGGTCTGCGGCCGGATGTTCATTGGGACCCTATACTCGCCGTATGACAACACTGGGCGTGGGCATCACAGAGCGAAGTATCCGATGAAGCCAGTGCAGAATCAGTTTATCGCTGAACGACCGCCTGCCGGCAACCCAATTGACTTCCAGTCCACGGTCATTCATGACGGGCTCTTGGTGACCCGGACCTGACGTTCGAGATGTCAGATCGCGCCGCCAGTAGGCGGGCGTATGGACCGTCGCTGCTGCAAAGCAGTCAGATTGACGCGCCAGTCGCAAGTCCATACGATGTTGTGTGTGGCTCACTCCGGAGGACGGCGATGGACTTGGCAGGTCGAACGAAGCTCGGCGAGATCGTGTCGATTCAGACAGCCCGATGGCACCCTCGCTGCAGCGCCTGGCTTGCTTCAAGCTGCCACGCCGCGTGCAGGGCGTGACGTCACTCCCGGTCACGAGCGTCGGAAAGGTGGACAAGGTACAAATGCGCTCCCTTGCCACGGGCGATGCGAGCCCATCGGAGCCATCGCGATGACGCGCAACGGGGCCGCCGGTCACGAAATTGCCGTCGCGCATGACGTGCCGGTGCCGTACATGCAGCGCGTCCGCGACTACTACCAGGCCTTGGGCTACGGTGCACCGTACGAGTGGGCGCACTACGCCCAGGTCCCATTTCAACCGCTGACAAAGCCGCTCGCTGCCTGTCGGATCGTCCTCATCACGACTGCTGCGCCCTATCAAACGGACAATGGCGACCAGGGTCCGGGAGCGCCGTACAACGCGAGGGCGAAGTTCTACACAGCGTACTCCGGCGACGCGGCGCTGGATCACGATCTGCGGATCTCGCACGTCGCGATCGACCGCAAGCACACCACGGCGGAGGATCCCGCAAGCTACTTCCCGCTGCCGATGCTGCGCGAGTTCGAGCGCTCGGGTCGCATCGGAGCGGTGGCCGCGCGGTTCCATGGCGCGCCCACCAACCGAAGCCATCGGGTCACGCTTGGGGTCGATGGCCCGGAGATCGTCGCACGCTGCGTCGCTGACGCCGCCGATGCCGCGATCCTCGTGCCCAACTGCCCGGTCTGCCACCAGACGACGAGCCTGGTCGCGCGCCTATTGGAGGAGGCCGGCATCGCAACAGTCGTGATGGGCTGCGCCAAGGACATCGTCGAGCATGCGGGCGTGCCGAGATTGCTCTTCTCCGACTTCCCGCTCGGCAACGCGGCCGGTCGGCCGAACGATCACAGCTCGCAGGCATTCACGCTCGCGCTGGCGCTGAAGGTTCTCGAGACGGCGCCGGCGGCACGCACGACGGTGCAGTCTCCACTGCAATGGAGTGCGTGCCCGGACTGGAAGCTCGACTACTGCAACGTCGCGCGCCTGACGCCCGAGGACATCGCCCGCCGACGTGCCGAATTCGACATCGCAAAGATGCAGGCGAAGCAACTTCGCAGCGTCGCGGGGATCGTCGCGTCAGAGTGAATGACTTCGCGGGTGGCGGTCGAGCGTCGATTGTTGGCCGAATAGGTTTTCAAACGCCCCTTTTCCTTGCCCACGGCACCCCGAATACGGCAGAACAGGGGCAGCACACAGCGCCCGACGCGCTTGAATCTGTCTTTGGACGCAGCCGACCGCAGCGGCCCTGGTCGCCGGGTCGCTTGACCTGTCACGGGTGGGCCGCGTCAGGCCGTTTGCAGCGCCTGGCCGCGGGCTGGTGCCCGAGGCGGCGCCCGGGCCTGCAGACCCAAGTGCGTGAGGATCTTTTCGAGGACCGGCTGTTCCAGGATCGCCGCGATGATCTTGAGCTCCCCGGCGCCGCATTTCGGGCAGTGCTGCATATCGATATTGAACACCCGCTTGAGCAGCCGGGCCCAGCTCAGCCGCACCGCTCGGTGGTGCACACAGTTCGCCTCCACGGCTGCGTGCAGGCTGAATCCATTGATGTCGGCGCACAGCGTCTGCTTGAACTCCGTCTGCCTGGGCATGGTGCCCTGCACCGTCAGCACCTCCCGACGGGTGAGCAGCTTGCGTCAATCGGGTGATGATCCTGTGCAACACCGTTTGCAGCGCTTCGTCGGTTGGCGCGGGGGCTTCGACGAACTGCACCTTCGGCGCTGCGCCGGTACACGCCGTCCAG
>CAMAWD010000171.1 GCA_945861785.1 Rhodoferax sp. OV413
CCGATCAACTCGTTGAACTCGTCGGCCTGGATCCCGATCGGCCATGGGGCTCCGGAGTTTCCACTTATCGCACTGTTCAATTTTGCGGAGCCACTTCTGCCGGCGCAAGACGGGTTCACCGCGCGCTTGCACGGGCCGCGTAATGCGACCCTTTTAACCCATTGATTTTATTGGTATTTTTTGGAGGCGCGACCCGGAGTCGAACCGGGCTGATCGAATTTGCAATCCCTGTGCAGTCAATTAATTCAACAACTTACGAATACGCTACGAACTTTGCTACAAAGTTCGCCGAAAACCAGGCGCCGCAGCAAACTGCTGGCTAAACGACCGCGGAAGCCGGCAGCAGAATCAATTTCAAGCATTAGGGCGGCGCGCCGCTCCTCCCTCCCTCCTCCCTGGAATTAAAAGCTCTTGCTGTCGAGACTGCAAAATGTCAGAAACTGAAGTAAGATTCTGAAAATCTGACTCTCTCCCTCCCTATGTCCAAGCTGCCCGAATCCATCCTGTTGCACGCGCAGTCGCTGCCTGAGGGCGGTGTGCTTTCTCCCAAGGAGTTCCTGCACCTTGGGAGCCGCGCGGCCGTGGATCAGGCACTTTCGCGCCTGGCCAGGGAGGAGCGGCTGCTTCGCGTCGCGCGCGGCACCTATGTCATGCCGGTTTCGAGCCGGTTTGGAACGCGTCCGCCGGCGCCCGAGAAGGTGGTCCACGCTATGGCAGCGCAATCTGGCGAAGTTGTGACGCCCCACGGTGCCAATGCCGCGAATGCGCTAGGCCTCACTCAGCAGGTACCGATCAGGGAGGTTTACCTGACATCTGGACGTTCGCGCAAGTTGAAACTCGGGCGTTCTGAAGTCGCAGTCAACCATGTACCGCGCTGGATGCTGGCTCTGGGCACTGGACCAGCTGGGACGGCAGTGCGTGCCTTGGCCTGGATGGGGCCTGCGCATGCCACCAAATCGCTCGCCACCTTGAGGCGCACGCTGTCGCCCTCAGAATGGCACGCGCTGACATCTGCACGTGCAAGCTTGCCATCCTGGATGGCACGGGCCATCGGCGAAGAAGCCGTTCGTGGCTGAGCGGTTCATGTCCCTGACCAGGGACGACCAGCGCGAGGTGCTGGAACAGGTCCGAGCCAAGATCGATCGCCCGACGCATCTTCTTGAAAAGGACGTGTGGGTAGTCTGGGCGCTGGGCACACTCTTTGAGTCACCCCTCTCTGCCGACCTCACCTTCAAGGGCGGAACGTCGCTGTCAAAGGCCTACAAGATCATCGAGCGATTCTCCGAGGACATCGACCTCACTTACGACATCCGCAAGCTCATTGCGGACATGACCGGCGGAGAAGACTTCCTGCCGGCGAACCGCAGCCAGGCCAGCAAATGGACGAAGGCCGTCCGCGAACGCCTTCCGGAATGGATTGAGATGAACGCGAAGCCGGTTCTCGCGGCGGCGCTGGTGCGCGAACGGCTGGATGCCAAGCTGGAGATCGGTGGAGTGGAGCGCGACAAGCTGCTGTTGCACTACCCAGCAATCAAGCATGGCACCGGCTATGTGTCACCCGTCATCACCCTCGAATTCGGGGGGCGCGCCACTGGCGAACCACACCACATCATCCCGGTCGCTTGTGACATGGATGGGCACATCGATGGCGTTGTGTTTCCCGTGGCGTCGCCGCTGGTCATGAGCGTGACACGGACTTTCTGGGAGAAGGCGACAGCGACCCATGTCTACTGTGCGCAAGGGCGGCTTCGCGGTGAGCGATATGTGCGGCATTGGCATGACTTGGCTGCCATTGCGCGCAGCGCCTACTTTGACGCGGCGATAGGCGATCGTGCGCTCGCCCGAACCGTAGCCGAACACAAGTCTCACTTCTTCAGCGAAAAGGACGCCTCAGGTGGCGTCATCGACTACTTCCAGGCAGTCGCAGGACGCCTTCAAGTCGTGCCCGATGGCGCGGCGCGCGACGCGTTAGCCGCCGACTACGCAAACATGCTGGCAGACGAGGTCATGGTGGGGAGTGCCCTGCCCTTCGACCAATTGATGCTGGCATGCGCAGAGGTTGCCACACGCGCCAACAGGTCAGCCGGAGAATAACGCCGAGCCGACACTGGCGCGTTGGAGTGTCGAATTGCGCACGCCGTCTGGGAGATGCTGGAGAATCGTTCGCCGTATATGGTCTTGAAATAGCCAATCGGCACGCGGCGTCAGCAATTCCGATCAGACCCACTGGCTTCAAGCAACACCACGCAGAAGTCCGATTCCGCCGACTCGGCCGACGGACGGTTCGCCAGCAGGCATCCGGCGGAACCCACCTCGACTACGTTGTAGTCGAGGCCACTTGGCGATGAAAGCCTGCTCAATGGTCGCCCCAGAAGAAGTCGGATTGAATTTGGGCCCATCAATTGCGGCAGTGGCTTGTGCAGGTTAGTTCTGATTGGCAAACTTCAGATGCGCCCTGCTTGGAAACGGAAGGGGCGGCTTCGAGTAATAGTCCGATTCCGCTATGCACCGGGCATTCTCAATGTCCATATAGGTCTCGGATGGCGGCTCGCCGATCGCGTGCAGATACACGGCTTCCCAGCGTGTGAACGCATCCCTGACAACCTGATCCGCGGCGGCAGTGGGTTCTGTGTGGTACGCCCATATGGCCCGAGCTGTGTCGGCTGTTGCGTCTCGCAGATGCTCGGGAGCATCCCGGGCATCAAGCAGGTCAAGTTCGAGGTGGCTGATGGTGCGCTCCACGAAGCTGGCTTCGGTGCCAAACTGCTCGACGCGAATGAGGAAGATATCCAGCAGGAGATCCGCACGCGCAGACGCAGCATCAATTTGCAAGCGAGACCGAATTACGGTGGCCAAGAGGTCTTGGTAAAAATGAAGGTTGTCCACGTCAATTGATGGTTTTTGCATGCGGCAATTGTCCTGAATCTGTTGGGCTGAACTCGCCGGCCACCCGTCAAACGAATGGCGTGGAGTTTGAATCGATTGTGTGCGGGCCAGTGCCTGGTATGACGCTCAAAGTAACAGAAGACGTTCTACGAACGAACGCTTTTCATCAGAAAGCCCCCGGAGTTGCTCCCGGGTGACGCGCCCCTCGTTCACCAGCCGACCGAAGACCATGATTAACTGAGAGTACCGGTAGTCGTATTTCTCTTCAATTTCACGCTGCTTGCGAGCGAGTACACCCTGAATGGCCCACATCTCATCTGGTGTAGCGAGCGCAGCCACCTGTACCTTGAACGCCGTCATGATTTCGGCCAGCTCAGTTTTCAGAGCAGCCTCAAACACCCGGCGCGCTAGCTTCTTCTCTGAATCTGACCAATTGAGGTTTTGCACAAGCCGGCTCCGAATCAAGGGTTGCCGTAATCCAAAAATACTTCATCAGCCCGTGATGCGGTACACGCGCTGCACGCCCACATCCTCGGTGCACGGGAAGGCATAGACGCCGACTATGCGCCTGTCACCGATCGACGAGCCGCAGGCATGACAGTCAACCGGGAGCATTTCCTCGCGACCCGTTTACTTGATTGACTGGCATTGACGCACAACCCTGTCCGTAGTCAAGTAGCGACGCTATTATTTGCCGGTAGCAGGAGAAAGATTTTCCAGGTTCGCTGGCTTTGCATGCATAAGCTCTGGGTGATGCAGAAGATTCAAGTCTTTGATTGCATTCATGTACTTTGGAGGCGCGACCCGGAGTCGAACCGGGCTGATCGGATTTGCAATCGCATGGACTCCAATAAAATCAATAACTTGGATATTTGCCACCACTCTGCTACAAAATGGCCGTGAAAATGTCGCCAAAACGAGCCAAGAGCGACACCGTAAAACGTCAAATGCTGTCCTTCAGATCAGCCGGCGTGACCCTGAACACAGGCGCACGCTTTTCCACAAACGCCAGCGCGGCTTCCCGATGATCCGCTGTCCGGCTTGCGGCCACCTGGTGCCGCGCTTCCAAATCCAGCACCGCTGCCAGAGTGTTGCCTTGCGCCGCATTGAGATTGCGCTTCATCTGCGCAAAGGAGAGCATGGGGCCGCCGGCAAGCCGCTGGGCCAGTCCACTCGCCACCGAATAGAGATCGGCATCCGGCACGACGCGGTTGACCAGGCCCAGCGCCAGCGCCTCGCTTGCATCAAGCGTGCCCGACGTGAAGTAAAGTTCGCGCGCTTTGGCCGGGCCGACTAGCTGCGACAAGAAGAAACTGCCGCCAAAGTCACCAGGAAGCCCCACCTTGGCAAATGCCGTGGTGAAACTCGCGGAACTGCCGGCAATGCGCAGGTCGCACGCAAGGGCCAGTGCCAGCCCGGCGCCGGCCGCAGGTCCGTTCACCATCGCGATCGTGGGCTTGCACAGTGCATGGAGCTGGCTCGCCAGCTCCATCTTCCCGCGCAGCACTGCCTCCGCGTCGGCCGCATCGTGGTCGATCTCGCCGCCACTCATGCGCTTGACGTCGCCACCGGCGCAAAAGCCCCGGCCCGCGCCAGTGAGGATAACGGCTCCAACGGCGCGGTCGGCGTCGATGCGATGCAGCGCGTCGCGCAACTGCGCCAGCATCTCCGGCGACAGCGCATTCAGCCGGCTGGGGCGGTTGAGCGTGAGCGTCGTCACGCCCTCGTGAAAGTGTTCGAGGACATCTTCGGTCATGAGCGAACAGATAGTGCCTTAATGCGAGATTAGTGTCAATTTGTTATCTTCATAGGTAAATTTATTCATACATCCTATTTAAAAATTTAAAAATACCTCATAATGAGACTTAACAAGTAAACTATTCCAGTAGTTTTGGTGGCAAGGGCGGCCTAGTTCGTAAGCAAACTTTTCAGGAGATGACCATGTTGATGAAACGCAGAAAAGTCATGGCGCTTGTGGGCGGCGGCGTCCTTTCGCTGACGGCCGGGTCCGCACAGGCCCAGGAATACCCGAACAGGCAGATCCGGCTGATCGTGCCGTTTCCGGCCGGCGGGGCGTCAGATCTCATCGGGCGGATTACGGCGGCCGAATTGCAGGGCATTCTGAAGCAACCCGTGATCGTCGACAACCGGGCGGGGGCCAACGGCATCATCGGCGTGGAACACTTCCTGCAGCAGCCCGCCGACGGGTACACGCTCCTTGCCGCAGGGGGGTCGGCGTGGACTCCCGCGCAGGTCAGGAACCTGAAGTTCAATGTGCTGACCGATTGCGAGCCCGTCTCGCTGGTCTGTCAGACCCCGCTGGCCTTGATCGTTCCCGCGCAGTTGGGCGTCAACACCGCCCAGGAGCTCTTTGCCATGGCCAGGCGCAGCCCCGGCAAGCTCAATTACGCTTCTGTGGCGCCCAATGACCTGCTCTGGACCGAGCTGCTCAAGTACCGCGTGGGCGCGGACATCACCAACATCCCCTACAAGGGCAATGCGCCGGCGCTGACCGCACTCCTCAGCAATGAGGTTCAGATGACCTTCACATCCATCGCCGCGTTCTTGCCGTTCATCAAGGAAGGCAAGTTCAAGGCCCTGGCCGTCAGCACCGCCGAGCGCTCTGCCGTGGTACCTGATGTGCCCACCCTGGCCGAGGTAGGCGTACCCAACCTCGTCACGGCGTCAACGAATGGTGTCTGGGTTCCGCGCGGCACGCCCAGGGAAGTGACGCGCCGCCTCAACCTCGCCTACAACGAGTTCCTCACACGCCCTGCCGTCAAGGCCGCATTTGTCGAGAAGCTCGCCGCTGTCACGTTCGGAGGAGCGCCCGACGCCCTTCTAAAGGCCATCGGCAACGACCAGCGTTCGCTTGACGAGGCAGCCAGGCTGATCAACTACCAGCCAGCCTGACTGTGGTGGTGCGATCCTTAGAACCCACGGCCCTTGCTCAACTGTTCGAGCCGCGCAGCATCGCGGTGATCGGCGCGTCGGACAACCCCGGGCGCATCGGGGGCCGGCCCATTGCCGGTTGCATGGCGTCGGGTTATGCGGGCGGCCTGTATCCAGTGAATCCGTCTCGAACCCAAGTACAGGGCCTGCGCTGCTATCCCGATGTGATGGCAATCGGTCAGGCTATCGATCTGGCGGTCATTGCACTGCCGGCCGGGCAGTGCGAAGCCGCCATCGCGCAATGCGCTCAATCCGGTGTCAAGGCCGCGATCATGCTGAGCGCGGGCTTCGCCGAAGTGGATGAGGCAGGGGCCGCGCTGCAGGAGCGCATCCGCAAGTCCGCACGCATTGCCGGTATCCGCCTGATGGGCCCAAACTGCATGGGGCTGCTCAACCTGCGCATCGGCCTGGTCGCCAGTTTCACCAGCCTGGTGGATGGCGGGGCAGACCGCATCGGCCATATCAGCGTCATTAGCCAGAGCGGCGCCTTTGGCTCGCACTGCCTCGCGCTGATGCGCGAGCGCGGGCTCGGCCTGGACCTGTGGGCGACTACGGGCAACCAGGCCGACGTGGACTTCGCCGACGGGCTGGCATGGATGGCGCAGGCTGCGAATACCCGCGTGAT
>CAMAWD010000172.1 GCA_945861785.1 Rhodoferax sp. OV413
CAATGTCGCAATGCAAGACCTGACCCCACCCCTGCTGCAATGCAAGACCTGACCCCACCCCTCTGTGTGACCCCACCCCTGCTGTGACCCCACCCCTGCTGCTGATATCGCAATGCAAGACCTGACCCCGACCCTCGCATGACCCCGACCCTCGCAAGACCTGACCCCGACCCTCGCGACTTTGCCGGATCAGGTCGGCGGTGCGTTCGGCGCAGCGGCATAAAGGAGGAGCCCGCAGGGCGGGGGACAGCCGCGGAGCCGAATGCGCCGTCGGCCGGGTCCCACCCCAAGCCGCCGGGTTCCAGGCTGTCATGTTTTCCGGAAAGACCAACAACGTCCGCAATGGGCCGCAAGCTGACAACGCTGGGGGGCGGGGGTCAGGTCTTGCATTGCGATATTGCAAAACAAGACCTGACCCCTTCTGCTCTGACCCCTTCCGCTCTGGCGGGGGTTTTTGGTGCGCGGCGTTCCAACGACTTTGCAGGATCAGGTCGGCGGTGCGTTCGGCGCAGCGGCATAAAGGAGGAGCCCGCAGGGCGGGGGACAGCCGCAGAGCCGAATGCGCCGTCGGCCTGGTCCCACACCAAGCCGCCGGGTTCCAGGCTGTCAGGTTTTCCGGAAAGACCAACAACGACCGCACAGGGCCGAAAGCAGACCCGGATCAACGACGTTCGCGCTGCAGGCCGGGTTCCGGGAACAACAAGCAGGAGGCACAGAAATGAAGAAACCAGCCGCAGCCAACAGCCCCATCGTCCCGGGCAAGTTCTTTGTATTCGTCGAGCGACTCGTACAGGAGCAGTACCAGACGTTGACGGTCGACGCGCAGTCCGAAGACGAAGCGCGTGAAAAAGCCCTGGCCTTGTTTTTTTCCGGCTCGGTTGCCTACATGTCGTGCACCCAGGTGGAGCCGGCAACCACACGTGTGCGGCCGGTTCGCGAAAAGCATCTTCGCAAGTCGGAGCGGGGTGACGGTCACGACGGGCTGGATTTCCGCACCTCCGAGCGTTTCAATGGTGACGAAGAGGAAATCCTTCAACCCTTGAGCCAGTTTTCCGGCACGCGCCCTGCGACAGTGACGCGTGCACAAGCCCGCCTGTTGTGCCAGAACTTTGACGCCAGCGGGCATTCGAACCACAGCGCCAGGGGGTCCACGTTGTGGGTCATCCTGGAGCATTGCGCCCAAGCCGACATTGCCTTCAACCTGCGTGCTTTGCCAGGCATGGGGTACTACGTCGAACGCGCCAAGGCTGCCGCCGACGGCTTGCCGCTGAGCATGTCGGTTGAAACCCAGTATGGGGCGCCGTTTGCCTGATTGGGCGGTGCGACAATCCGCCGTTGTACACCCCCCACCCGATTTGCGATGTCCCTGACGGCTCCCGAAATCTCCATTGTTGTTCCTGTCCACAACGAGTCACGCAACGTCGTCCCGCTGCTTGACCAGATCGGGGCCGCGCTCAGCGGTGTGGCCGTGTTCGAAGCCATATTCGTCGACGATTGCAGCAGTGACGACACGGCGGCCGTCCTGACCGAATATTCCAGTGCGCATCCCTGGCTGGTGGTGGTGCGCCACCGCAACAATTGCGGGCAGAGCACGGCCGTGCGCACCGGTGTGACCGAGGCCCGTGGCGAGGTGATCGCCACACTCGACGGCGATGGGCAGAACGACCCGGCGGACATCCCCGCCATGCTGGTGCATTGGCGCGCTTTGCGTACGGCAAACCCGACTCGGCCGGTGCTGATCGCCGGTTGGCGCGCCAAGCGCCAGGACACCTGGGTCCGACGCATGTCGTCGCGCATCGCCAATGGTGTGCGGGCGCGGCTGCTGCGTGACGCAACCCCTGACACCGGTTGCGGGCTCAAATTGTTCGGGCGGGATGATTTTCTGGCCCTGCCGTATTTCGACCACATGCACCGGTTTCTGCCGGCGCTGGTGCGCCGTTGCGGCGGGCATGTCGAATCCGTGCATGTGGCCCACCGCGCACGCGCGCACGGGCAGTCGCACTACGGCATCCACAACCGCCTGTGGGTGGGGCTGGTGGACATGCTGGGTGTGATGTGGCTGCAGCGTCGGGCCCGCGTGCCGCTTGTAGAGCGGCTGAGTACCAAGGAACTCTGATGGACATCGATATCGACAAGACCTGGCTGGCAATCGGCCTGATCGGGCAGGGACTTTTTTCAGCCCGATTTTTCGTCCAGTGGCTGCAAAGTGAAAAGGTCAAGAAGAGCGTCATTCCCGCTGCTTTCTGGTACTTCAGCATGGCCGGTGGCATGACCTTGCTGGCCTATGCGATCCACCGCCGCGACCCGGTTTTCATCATCGGACAAGGAACCGGCCTGTTCATCTACTTCCGCAACCTGCAGTTCTTGTGGCGCGATCGCAAGAAGGCCCGGACGGCCTCGGAGTGATGTTGGGCGCAGCGCGATGACGGACACCTTAGCGCCTGGCTCCACGTTGGCGGCGTCCAGCCAGGACCGTCGCCATTTCTGGCTGCTGATGCTGGTTGCCCTGGTGGTGCTGGGGGCGGGCATCGGACTGCGCGACCCCTGGCCGTCGGACGAACCCCGGTTCACGCTCGTGGCCAAGCAGATGATCGCGTCCGGTGACTGGTTGTTCCCCCACCGGGGCAGCGAGTTGTATTCGGACAAGCCACCGATGCTGATGTGGATCGAGGCGGTGTTCTACCTGCTCACCGGCAACTGGCGCATTGCGTTTCTGTTGCCGTCCCTGCTGGCGGGCCTGGCCACGCTGGCCCTCACCTGGGACATGGGTCGGCGGCTGTGGAACCCGCGTGTAGGCCTGTTTGCCGCAGTGGCGATGCTGGCGACCTTCCAGTTTGCCTATCAGGTCAAACGCGCCCAGATCGACCCGCTGGTCATGGCCCTCATCACCTTGGCCAATTGGGGATTGCTGCTGCATTTCCTGCGCGGCCCGAACTGGCGCGCCTACTGGCTGGGCTGTTTTGCGGCCGGCCTGGGGGTGATCACGAAGGGCGTTGGGGTGCTTGCGCTCCTCATGGTGCTGCCCTACATGCTGGCGCGGCGCGGCCAATGGGCCGGCGCGCTGCAGACCGAGGGGGCGGGCTTGCGCTGGGCCGGCGGTGTCGCCGCATTTTTCGCCGCCATCCTGTTGTGGCTGGTGCCTATGGTGGCGGTGGCGTATTGGCGCGGCACGCCGGAGTACCTGGAATACGTCAACGACATCCTTTTGCACCAGACCGCCAAGCGTTACGGCGGCTCGGTGGGCGGCCACGCACAGCCGGTGTGGTATTTCGTGCCGGTGCTGCTGTTCCATTTTTTCCCGATGTCTCTGGCCTACGTCAGTGCCTTGCGCGAATGGCGCGAGGGCTGGCGCCACAAGGATGCCCGGCTGCTGTTGCTGCTGGTCTGGTGCGCGCTGGTGTTCGTGTTTTTCAGCGTCGCCGGGGGCAAACGCGAGGTCTACCTGATGCCAATGTTGCCAATCCTGGCGCTGGCCCTGGGCCCGACGCTGGTGCGTATTGGCGATGCGCGCTGGTTGCGCCTGACGGCGTTCGCTGCTGCGCTGGCCCTGGGCCTCGGTTTCATCGGCGCCGGCTGGTGGGCCCTGCAGGGCAAATGGGCCAGCATGAACACCATGGTCATCGAGCGTGAACTGGCACAGGGCGGGCGCTGGTTGTGGTTCATGTTCATCGCCATGGGTGCGCTTTTTCTGGTGTGCGCGCTGGTGTTCCGGCCGCGGCGCGGCGTGCAGGCGTTGCTGGGTGGAACGGCGTGTTTCTGGCTCGCCTGGGGCCTGTGGGCCTCGCCCCTGCTGAATGACGCGAATTCTGCCGTCGGTGTCATGCGCAAGGCTGGGCAGATCGCCGGGCCTGGAGGACAAATTGGCATGGTCGGCTGGAAGGAGCAGAATCTGCTCATGGCAGAGCGCCCGGTCAGCGACTTTGGTTTCCGCAAGCCGACCGGATTGCAATTCACCGAGGCCGTCGCCTGGCAGGCGCAGGCACCGGACGTACGCTGGATCTTCGGCTTGCGCGAGGCGGTCAAAGCCTGTGTGGACCGCAACAAGGTCACGGTGGTGGGTTATTCCAACCGCCGCCAGTGGTGGATGTTCCGCTCTGACGCGGTGGTGCCCAACTGCGTCCCCAAGTTCGAAGAAGCCGATGAATAACTTTGAAGGAGTCGCGCCATGACCGGACCTGCAAGCAACCAGCGCCATTTCAGCCGCGTACCGTTCGTCACACCGGTGCGATTGATCGGCCCCGATGGCAGCACCGCGGTGCAACTGCTCAACATCTCGCTCAGGGGCGCCCTGGTGTCGCGGCCGGACGGCTGGGCCATCGAGCCGGGAACACAGCTTGCGCTGGAACTCGCCCTGGCGGACAACGAGCACATCCGCGTCAACGTCAAGGTCGCGCACAGCGAGCCCGACCGCATCGGGCTGTTCTGGGAGCATATCGACCTCGACAGCATGACACATTTGCGCCGGCTGGTGCAGTTGAACCTGGGTGACGCCGACCAGCTCGATCGTGAGTTGGGCGCGATGCGCTGATCCGCATCGACACCAGGCAAAGACCTCGACGAAGGTCCGTTTTCGGCACGCCGGACCGGCCCAGCAGCCCGTGGCTCCAAAACCTGCCGTTTTCCCGGCTGGCGTCGGGTATGCGCCGGGCCTATTCGCAGCCCGCGAAATTGCGGGCCAGGCAATCGCGCACCAGGCGCTGCGCCTGCTCCATTTGTGCCACATCAAGCAGCTTGGCAAGGGCGCTGCGGTTGCGGCTGGCGCCCGGCGCGCCGGCTGCAGCAGCCAGCGTGAACCAGGCATACGAACGCACATGGTCCTGTGCAACACCAACCCCATCGAAGTACATGCCCCCGAGATTGAACTGCGCCCCGCCGTGCCCTTGCGCTGCGGCAGCACGGTACCAGCGAACCGCTTGCGCCGGGTCCTTGGCAACGCCCTGCCCAAAGTCGTACATCACGCCGAGGTTGAATTTGGCCGTGGCCAGGCCGTCGGCGGCCAGGGCCTGGTAGATCTTCAGGGCGCCGACATGGTCGCCCCGGGCATATGCGGCGTCGGCGTCCGCAGCGGGGCCGGCAAAAACCTGCGCAGGCAGCGACAAGGACAGCAAAAGGAATGTGGCAAGCAGTTTGTGCATGGATACTCCCAGCCGGTCATGTTACGGGCAAACCGGCGTGTGCGAACGAACGAACCACTTGCTGACCAAGCCAGAAACTCGGCTGGCTTATCGGCCCTTGCTGTCGGCCTGGTTGAGCGCCTTGGCCGCACCGAGCAGGGCCGGCGACATCTGCGCGTCAATGACGAAGGTCGGGATGACCGCCAGGTAGTCGGCAAAACGTCCCTTGGCTTCGAAACGCGTGCGAAACTTGGAGCGTTCGATTTCGCCGACGACCCGGGGTGCGATGCCGCCGCCGATGTAGACGCCGCCGCGCGCACCGAGCGTCAAGGCCAGGTTGCCCGCGACACCACCCAGAAAACTGCAGAACAATTCCAACGCCGTTGTGCAGTGCCGATCCGAACTGGACAAGGCGCGCTCCAGTACGTCGGACGGCGCCAGCCTGTCGGCTGCGGCGCTGGCCATGCTGCACGCCGCTTCATACAGGTTGACCAGCCCTGGCCCGGACAGCGCACGTTCGGCTGATGCGTGGCCGAATCGGCTTTGTAGACGCTGGATGACCGCCACCTCCTGGTCATCGGCGGGCGACAGTGAGACATGGCCGCCTTCACCGTTGATCGGAAGAAAGCCAGCCTGAGTGCCAACGGAAAACAGCCCGGATACCCCGAGCCCGGTGCCCGGGCCCAGGACCGCCATCGGTGCGCCCTCGACGGCCATCCCGCCACCAATCTGGCGCAGGTCGGCGCGGGTCAGCGCCGGCAGTGACAGGGCCAGCGCGGTGAAGTCGTTGATCACGATCAGGCGCTGCAGGCCCAGGGCCGACTGCAGTTCGGAGATCGAGAACGACCAGTGGTGGTTGGTCATCTGCACACGGTCGCCGAGGATCGGATTGGCAAGGCCAATGGCGCAGGCCACCGGTTGAGGCTTGTCGTGCATCTCCAGGTAGTGGCGCATTGCCAGCAAGAGCGATGCATGGTTCGCGGATGCGTAAGCGACAACTTCGGATGGTTGGGCTGCGGCGTGGGCTTGCCAGGCAAAGCGGGCGTTGGTGCCGCCTATGTCGCCGAGCAGGCGGGGGAAGTCAGTCTGGATCATTGATCAAATGAAGAAAGGCCACCCGTCCGCCGGTCAAGGCGAGCCGGATGGCCCCTGCTGAGGAATTTGCGCGGTCAGTTGACGAAGGTCAGATCATCGGCGTAGTAGACGCGGTCGGCCGGCAGCGGGCCGCTGCCGCCGTTGCCCACCCCGAAGTCGAAGAAGATCGAGGCCTTGTTGTAGGTGTTGGCCAGGTTCAGCGCCGCGGTCGGGCCACCTCCCACTGGAGGAGCGGTGCCTGGGTTGGC
>CAMAWD010000173.1 GCA_945861785.1 Rhodoferax sp. OV413
GCGTCTTTTTGTTCATCCGAGGGCGCCAACAGCGCGGTAAGGATCTCTCGGCCCGACTCGACTTTGAGCGTTGCGCGCAACTGCGGCCAACTCACCCCACCGCCAACCGCATCAATTACGGCATAGGTGGGGCCTGCGGGCTCCCTGGCAAATAACTGGCGAACTGCCGTGGAGTGGTCGGGTTTTGCGCGCAAACACAGACTCAGGTATTCATCTCCGTCGTCCTGAGGAAACACAGCACCGCATTCCGCATAAAGAGCAAACGGGTCTGCCTGCTTTTGCTCGTCCGTCTCGGGCCGTCTTGTTGGCACGTAGATGAGAACCCCTTCGAGCGAGGCTTTCGGGTGGCCCACCTCCCGCAGTGCCGCCAGTGCGGCCTCACGGCTCTCGATGCTGCTTTCAGAGGCATCCACTACACGGACCTTTTCGGTGCCCAGGTCGAAGCACTGATCCCGGTAGCGCCTTTCGGCGTCGTACACCACCAAGCAACCCGCCTGCTGCAGGCGCGGGCGAAGCACGCCATCGCGAATGAACTCGGAAATACTCATTCATTACCTCCGATTCTCTTTCTGCCGCGCGTCTTTCTCGGCTTGGCCTCGGGCTCGATGTACAGAGCTTCCAAGCCATGCGCGATTGCCAGCGACTTGTCGGTCTTGCACTTCTGGCGCACGCGATCGGGCCAAAAGCTCATGGCCAAATGGGCCCAGTCGTAGTCCCCTTTCTCAAGCTTGGCCCATGTGTCTTTGAGCACCTTCTGCCAAGGCTTGTGTCGGAACAGCGGCCACAGCGGCGCGGCGGTGATCTGCACGCCATCGTCGTGGTTGGGCTTGTAGGTCGGCGCGATCTTGAGCAGCGTGTCGCGCAGCTCGATCAACTCCAACTCGAAGGCTTGCAGTGCCTCGAATTGCTTCTCGTCGTCACGCGTGCGGGCAGATCCCTTGTTGCGCAGTGCCGTCACGTCAGCACCGACTTGTTGGACTTTGGGTTCAACGAAGTCATTAATGGCGGTGTACGGCGTCTGGCTGGTGAAACTGGGGCAGTAGACCCATAGCGTGTAGCTACCGGACGCCGTGCTCAGCGGCCAGTAAATGGGTGCTTTGCGGCGGCTCTTGGAATAGCGCTGCAGGTGGAAGGGGAAGAAGTCCCGTTGCAGCCAGCGGCGCACATCTTCCGGTACGAGGACCTCGACGCGAACAAGAACCTCCTCAATCAAGCGTGCGAGGTCGTGTGGATGCCCTTGGTCGTCGACCAGAATGCTCGCATGCACGTAGAACGGCTCGACGCCGTCGGGCAGCATGCCTGGGCTCTTGGCGGGCAGCGGATCGAAGGGTTCCGGCTCGGCGGGCACCGCGCGCTCACCCGTGGCCAAGCGCCAGTCGTAACGACCAAAGGCCACGCCGACTGCCCAGCTTAATAGGCCGGCCGTCTGGTCGATGGGCACAGCGTTGTCTTCGTCGTCACCCTCGTCGTCTGGAGTGGTTTCGGTATCGCCCTCGTTTGCCGCGCCCAGGCTGGCCTGCACTGCGGCGCGGTCGACCTCGTTAAAGCCATAGAGGTCAAAGGCGACTGCGTCGATCTCTGCCTGGATGCGTGCGAGCTCCGCTTCGATCGCGGGCGGATCGTAGTCGCCCAGGCGAGTACGCAGCACGGCGGGCAGCGCAAAGGCATGTGAGGTTTCTTCGACAGTGGCTAGCGTGCGTTTCAATGACCAAGCTCGCACCATAAATTGAGACAGAAATTTACGCGAGCGCTCCCCTATTTTCGGCAACGGAAGAATTTGGAGTATGCCAACGACAAACTCAGGAAATCCAAAGCGACCGAGGGCGACCTTAAAAATATAATCAAATGGCGCGGAATTGCAGAGAGCTGCCAAAGGCAGCAATTCCGACGACGAAGCGAGGATTGCATAGCCTCTGATACTAAAGATACTCTCTTTGGGAAGTGGAACCGGGGCAAAGTGCCCAGCTCTCAGCGGCCATGTAAGCCCACCCTTAAAATAATGCTCTGCGGAGGATGGCTTCTCTGACGGGCGATGCAGGAGGCCGGTGTAACCACCAAATGTTCCACGCGAGAAATCCCAGATGACCACCGTAGAAATATCGCTGTACCATCTTGAAACTGATCCTCCCTTCGCAAAAGGCTTCCATTGCCAACCTCTTCGTGGCACCTGGCAGTTCGACACCTCCCACCAGAGTCTTAGATATCGCTCGTCATTTCCTGTCACACCCCCTTGGCGAACCAATCGATCATCAGATTCGAACTTTGGCAGTTTTGTGAATAGTCCTCGAACGCCTTCGCTAACCCAGTACGCAAACGGGGCTCCCGGCACCACCCTAAAAGACTCTGGAGCGACCTGAAACACCCGCGCATCATTCATGCCCGACCGCAACGCCGTGCAAGTGGTCAACAGATTTTCGGCTTTGTCCTTATCCGCAAGAAGGCGCAAAAAGGTCGTCATGCGTGCTTCTCCAAAACATAGCCGGCGGCTTCCACCATTGCGTCGTCCATCACGCCATGCCCCAGATCAGCCATAACCTCTGGCCGGGCGATGCCCAACACCACATCTTCACGCCATTTCTGAAAGCTGGAGAGGAAGAAGCAAGTGCGAGACGTGATGGCGCCAATGCGCCCTCCTGGGCGCAGCAACTCAATACCTCGCTCCACCATGATGGCCAGTAGATCGTTCTTGCTGCGCGGATAGGCTTTGGCGAGCTGATCTTTTGTGTTTGAAGCAAGAGCGCCAAACGGCGGGTTCATAACCACCACGTCGAATACTTCACGGCACAGATCGATGAGCCGCAAGCCCTGCAGTGCATCCTGGGCAAACAAACGGCCTTGATATGTGGATTTCGCTGCTTGGGCGAACTCGGTGAGCGCCGTACGCAGCCGTGCCTCCGCCTGTTGCCAGTTCTCTTGCTCCTGCTGGGCAAACAAGCCCGTGCCTTTGCCCACATAGACCTGACGGATCAAGTGCGGGAGCTCGCGTTCGACCTGGAGCAGCACGCCCATCTCCGGCAGGCCCTTCAGCAATTGCAGGGTTTTCTCGAACAGTTCGGCATCGCGCTGATCGAGGTTGGCCGCAAACTGCTGGCGCAACTCACGCTCTGCAGGCGGTGCAACGGCCGCGACAACATGGCCCCGCCCGATCATTGGACGGTCCTTCGCCTTCACGCCTGAATCGTGCCAAGCACGCTGCGCTCGTAGCCACAGTGCCAAGGAGGCGATCTGCGCGGCGCGCGGGTCGATGTCCACGCCATAGATGTTGTGCTCGATGATCAGGCGCGGCACATCGCGCAGAAATGCTGCTTCGTCCTCATAGGTCTGGCTCAGCGGCGTGAACGCTGCTTGGGGCTGCGTTGAAACATCGAGCGAGCCAGGGCCATGCTGTTGCTCCCAGGCCCAGGCTTCGCGATAGATCTCGGCAAACAGATCGAAGGCATACAGGCCAAAGTGCATGGAGCCGCAGGCCGGGTCCAACAACTTCAGCGTGCGCGGGTCGCGCAGCTTGGTAGCGGCCTGGGGCGTTTCGTCAGGTTTCACCAGCAGATACTGGCAACGCTCGCGCAGATGGGTATCGCCCCCAGTGGCGTTGAACCACAGCCGACCCAGGGTGTTGTCCACCAGAAACTCGACCACGTAGCGCGGCGTGAAGAACTGGTTGCGCACGGCCAGCTCGCGGCTGTTGCGAGGCGCCTGTGAGGCATCGCGCATGGCCTTGCGCTCTTCTTTGGAATTGAAGTACTGGTAGATCCAGCCGATGGTTTCGTCCTCGCTCCACAGTGGAGCGATGCCTGAGTCGTTAAGCAGGTTCAGCACTTGCAACAATGCAGCTTCGCGCGGGAAGAGGCGCCCTTGCGGTGAGTAGCGATCAAACAGACCCGGCAGGTCTTGAGCGAGTTCGTCGAACACGCTGAACAGGTAACCACGATAGGCATCACCGGTTTCCCCCAAGCCAGTCCCGGCTAGGCGTGCATAGAGTTGAAAGCCCTTGGTTTGAAAGCCGTTGCCCACCGACTCGACCAACAGCCCGCGCGCCTCGGCCATACGCAACGCGGCCAAGCGGTTGAGCACGGTAAAGGCCTGCTCACGCACTATGCGATCCAGACCCTGGGTGGCGTTCATGTCGCCACCGGCACAGTAGTGCGCCAGGGTATCGCGCAGAATGCGGGCGGTTTCACGCTGCGCATCGTTGATGTGGCGCAGACTGGCCAGCTCCGCCACAGTGCCAGAATTCGGGTCCATGCCATAGTCGTTCTGCAGCTGGCGGGTGAATTCCTCTTCCAGCACGCGTCGCACGTCGTTGACCAGGCGCTGCAGGCGGTTACGGGTAGGTTGATCGAAGGCCATCGTATAGATCCTGGTAAATCGTTACGCAGTCTTCCAGTCGGCCACGAACATCGGACTCAGCGACGCAATGGCCGCAGGAAGGGCGTTCTCGCAGGTGACGCCCAGGTAAGTCGCGGCGCGCGTCGTGCCAACGTAGAGATATTTGTCGAACAGTTGTGGATGCAGGGCGGCGAGGCGGTCAATTGCAATGAAGAACACGGCCTCGAACTCCAACCCCTTGATGTGCTGCAGATCGAATACGCGCACGTCGTTGTCCTGGCCCATGACTTGCCCCTTCGGGCAAGCGACAACCTGAGTGTTCTCGCCGGCCAGGGCCTCGTTCAAGGCGTCGGCGACAGGCTGAACCTCCGATTCGTTGTTGACAAAGATCGCGATCGACGGTAATTGCCCTACGAAGCGTTCAATCTCCCGAATGCGGTGTGCTAACCAGTCGACTACTGAGTTGAGATCCGACAGCCCCTCCAATAGCGCGGGCGCGACCCCTTCGTTCTTGACGTGCTCGGGCAGCGTGACTCGCGGGTCCGTGCCCCCGGCGGCCAGGATGATCGCTCGCGCGAGCTCGTTGAGCTGACGGCTCTGGCGATAGGACACGGTGATTTCTTTGACCTCGATCTCCGGAAACACCCATTTCATTTCATCAAGAGACCGGCTTCCCCAGGTGGTCAGGCGTTGGTTGAAGTCGCCACAAGCGAAAAACGAACGGATGCGCGGGTGGCATAGAGTAGCCATGCAGGCGATCTGCAGCGGAGAAAAATCCGTGGCCTCGTCTACCAGAATCTGGTTTTTATAGAGATCGAGCGCCGGCCGGAGCGAAGACCAAACGGGATTATCGATATCCCGCAAGATTGCTGGCCTGTTGAGTAGGTCACTCGCACCTTTCAGGATGCCCAACAACACGACATCCAGTTCGAGCGGGTGCAGGTCTGTTGAGCTGAAGCCCTCTTTGCGATACCACCTACCCTCCTCCTGGCGAAGACGCCGGAAGGCACGATAGCGTCGGGGAATGCCGCCGAGATAGCGTCTTACCGGGTTCACAAAGCGCCGGGCGCTGCCTTGGACCAGAAGGCTGGTGCCGACCTCGCCGCGCGCGCCTTCACCCAGGCCACGATCGCCTAGCCACTCGACGATCTTTCCGTTCCGTGTGTTTTTCCCCAGGGTCCGCTTGCTGGCATGTGCCCTGGCTTGCGCGCGAATAGCTTGCATATAGGCCGAGGCCGCCGCGGCACGCCCAGTACGAGGAATAGTCGCTTCATCCTCATCGCCGTCCTGATCATCCAGGTCATCCCCTTCAGCATCGGGTACCTGCTGTAAGCCGTCCATGAAAGCAACCAGTTCGTCGATGAACGCTTTATTGCGGTTCAGCTGGAGGTTGAGCGCACCGTGAATCGCCTTGTCAGTGACCTCCTTCAAGTCGGCCACAAGGGTTTGGATGCCGGCGACTTCCGACACCAGGGAGGAGAATGTCGGCGCGAGTGAATCACCGCCTGCACGTTGGACAATCGCCAGCAGGCGCTGGCCGACTGCGGCGATGTAGGTTGTGGGGTTCTCGCTCAATCCCTGGGCCGACTGGCGTACCTCATTGACAAAGGCCGTGCTCTGCCAATCGTTGAAATCCGAGAACCAGGCAATTGCATGGTCAAGGACGTCCCGCATCAGAATTTCCGCATTCTCCTTAAGGACGAAGGATCCGCCGCCTGCAGCCGTCCTGAGTACGCTAAAGGTATTTCTGGCAAGATCCCTGCGGTAATCGGACCAGGTTGTAATGCGCAGATCGGAGGCAGGCACACCCTCTCGCGCAAACGCCTCTTTCAGGTACTGTTTCAACAACTCGGTCGGTGTGAACATCAACCAACTGCTCGCATGTAAGGCGCCGTTTCCGGCGCCCAAACTCTCCACAAGGCTCTTTTCCTCTTCCTCCAGGAAGGTTGGGTCCAGCTTTTGGCCGAGGCGACGTATCAGGGTCGTGGTCTTGCCCGTTCCGGGCGGGCCCAAGATCAAGAGGCGCTTGTCGAGCGGTAAGCGAAAAATCTCATCCTGATATTTGTCGAGGATCGGCTGATCCCGCAGTCCCATCTTGGTGATGACGCTGCGACGGATT
>CAMAWD010000174.1 GCA_945861785.1 Rhodoferax sp. OV413
CGAACGGAGAGAACGAAGTGAACGCAGTGAGTTCTGCGGCCCGACCCTCGGGCGAGCACCACAGGGCAGTCGGCGCGTTCAGCGCCCGACCGCTCCAGTATGAGCCCCCGCCGGGCTGCGCCTGCCGCGACGCGCGCCAACGCCAACGCGCATGCCCATGCCAACGCCAACGCAGACCAGATAGCGAACGACCGCAATTGGCCGAAACCAGTCCATCGCGCCAGCCTGTGAACAAACCGCCCAGGCAAGGCGCAGCGCATGTCAGTTGCCAGTGCGTCCAGACAGCAGGCGATCCACACCGCCCATATAAGGCCGAAGCACTTCGGGCACCGTGACGGAACCGTCAGCGTTCTGGTAGTTCTCGAGAACCGCGACCAGGGTGCGGCCCACTGCCAGGCCCGAACCGTTGAGGGTGTGAACCAGTTCGTTCTTTCCCTGGGCGTTCTTGAAGCGCGCCTGCAAGCGGCGCGCCTGGTAGGCTTCGCAATTGGACACCGAACTGATCTCGCGGTAGGTGTTCTGCGCCGGCAACCAGACCTCGAGGTCGTGGGTGCGTGCTGCCGACGGGCCCATGTCGCCGGTGCACAGCGCCATCACGCGGTAGGGCAGCCCGAGCTTCTGCAACAGGGCTTCGGCATGCCCGGTCATGGCTTCCAGAGCTTCGTAACTGCGATCCGGGTGCACGATCTGCACCATCTCGACCTTGTCGAACTGGTGCTGGCGGATCATGCCGCGGGTGTCGCGGCCATGACTGCCGGCCTCGGAGCGGAAACACGGCGTGTGGGCGGTCAGGCGGATCGGCAGTTCCGACTCGGCAACCACCACGTTGCGCACGAAGTTGGTCAGCGTCACCTCGCTGGTGGGGATCAGATAAAGCGCTGCGGCATCGGCAACTTCAGCCGCATCCTGCCCGCCCTTCTTGGCCGCAAATAGATCACCCTCGAACTTGGGCAATTGCCCGGTGCCTCGCAGCGTCTCGGCGTTCACGATGTAGGGGGTGTAACACTCGGTGTAACCATGCTCCTGGGTCTGCACATCGAGCATGAACTGCGCCAGTGCCCGGTGCATGCGGGCGATCGGCCCTTTCATGACCGTGAAACGCGCCCCGGCCAGCTTCACACCCATGTCGAAATCCAGGCCCAGCGGCGTGCCGATGTCCACATGGTCGCGCACCGTGAAATCCATCGGGCGAGGCGTGCCCCAGCTGCGCAGCACCACATTGGCATGTTCATCGGCACCCACCGGCACGCTGGCGTGCGGCAGGTTGGGCACCGCCAGCAACATCGCGTGCAGCTCAAGCTGGATCAGCTCGAGGCGCGCCGCCGATGCCTCCAACTCCCCCTTGAGCCCGGCCACTTCTGCCATGACCGCGTCCACCTCAGGCTGCGCCGACGCACCCTTGGACTTCAGATGGCCGATTTGCCGGCTCAGCGTGTTGCGCTGGTTTTGCAGCTCTTCGGTGCGGGTCTGGATGGACTTGCGCTCCGATTCGAGCTGGGTGAATCGGGCGACGTCCAGGAATGCCTGGGGCGACTTGCGGGTCTCGAGGCGGGCAACTGCCCCGTCGAGATCCTTGCGCAGAAGATTGATGTCTAACATGCGGCGATTTTAGTGGGGGGCCCAACGCTCACAGGCGCAGACCCTTGGGCAGCGGGAATTTGACCGTTTCCTCGATGCCGGCGAGCTTGCGCACCGACACCACTCCAAGCGCCTTCAGGCGGCCTGCCACCTGCTGCACCAGGACTTCTGGCGCCGACGCGCCGGCGGTCAGGCCCACCCGCTGCCGGCCTTCGAACCATTCAGGCAGCAACTCATCGGCGCTGTCGACCATGTAACTCTCGGTGCCCAGCTTGCGGGCCACCTCGCGCAGGCGGTTGCTGTTGGAACTCGTCGGGCTGCCCACCACGATCACCACATCGACCTGCGGGCTCAGCACCTTGACCGCATCCTGGCGGTTCTGCGTGGCATAACAGATGTCCTGCTGCTTGGGCTCGCGCACCGTCGGGAAGCGGGCCTTCACGGCGGCCGCGATCTCGGCCGCGTCGTCCACGCTGAGGGTGGTCTGCGTGACCACCGCCAGCTTCTCCACCTGCAGTGGCCGCACCCGCGCGACATCGGCCACGTCTTCCACCAGATGGATGCCGCCGTCGAGCTGGCCCATCGTGCCTTCGACCTCGGGGTGCCCCTTGTGCCCGATCATGATGAACTCGTAACCCTCCTTGTGCAGCTTGGCGACCTCGACATGGACCTTGGTCACCAGCGGGCAGGTCGCATCGAAAATCCGGAACCCGCGTTTGTGTGCGTCCAGCTGGATCGCGCGGCTGACGCCATGGGCGGAAAAGACCAGCGTGGCCCCGGGCGGCACGTCGTTGAGGTCCTCGATGAATATGGCCCCCTTGGCCTTGAGGTCATTGACCACGTAGGTGTTGTGCACGATTTCATGGCGCACGTAGATCGGTGCGCCGAATTTCTGCAAGGCGCGCTCGACGATCTCGATGGCGCGGTCCACGCCGGCGCAAAAGCCGCGCGGCTCGGCCAGCAGAATTTCCTTGGGAGACACGAAAAGGTTCACAGGACCCCCACCAAGTGCACTTCGAACACCACTGGCTGGCCGGCCAGCGGGTGGTTGAAATCAACCAGCAACGCACGGTCGTTCCCGGCGTTGCCCACCCGCACCACTGCGCCGGCATAACTGCCTTGTCCGTCGGGCGTGGGGAACTGGACCACATCGCCCACGCGGTAGGTCTCCGCCGGGTCACCGAGCTGGTCGAGCAATTTGCGCGCGACCCATTGTTGCATCTCGTCCTTGCGTTCGCCAAAAGCGGCGCCGGGGGGCAATTCGAACACCGCATGACCCCCCTCGGCCATGCCGATCAGGCATTGTTCAACGGCCGGCGACAACTCGCCGGTGCCCAGCGACAAAGTGGCCGGTTTGTCACCAAAAGTGTTGATGATGTCGCCCGACGGCCCGCCCAAACGGTAATGCAGCGTCAAGAATGAGCCTGGCTCGACAGTGGGTGCAGTGGATGTCATGGGACTTTCTGTGAACTGCCGCTATTGTAGGAAGCCGCCCTCCCCGCCCCTGCAGATCCATCCTTCCACCCCATGCACCTCCAGGACTTGCCACCCGACGCCCGGCCGCGCGAAAAGCTGCTCGCCCGCGGCGCAGCCGCCCTGGCCGACGCGGAACTGCTGGCCTTGCTGCTGCGCACCGGCATCCGCGGCAAGGGGGTGCTGCAGATGGCCCACGAGTTGCTGCATCTCAAACCGAATGCCGATGGAACACCCGGTTTCGACGGTGTCGCCGGACTGCTGAACGCCACTGGCGACGATCTGCGGCGCATCAAGGGCCTGGGGCCAGCCAAACGCGCCGAACTGCTGGCCGTGCTCGAGCTGTCGCGCCGCGCCATGGCGCAGCAACTGCGCGCGCGCGAGGTTTTCGCCTCGCCGGGTGCCGTCAAGCATTACCTGCAACTGCACCTGGCAATGCGCGACCACGAGGTGTTCGCAGTCTTGTTCCTCGACGTCCAAAACCGTCTTGTGGCCATGGAGGAACTGTTTCGCGGGACGCTCACGCAGACCAGTGTGTACCCGCGCGAAGTCGTGTTGCGCGCCCTGCACCACCAGTGCGCTGCCGTCGTGCTGGCGCACAACCACCCCAGCGGGTCGGTGCAGCCGTCGCGCGCCGATGAAGCGCTCACACAGACCCTCAAGGCGGCACTGGCACTGGTCGACGTGCGCGTGCTGGACCACGTGATCGTCGGGGCCGGCGATACGTTGTCGATGGCCGAGCGCGGGCTGTTGTAAGGCAGCATCAGCCCGCGGGTCGGGGTCACAGGCCACGTGGTTGGCCGCGCCGTGGTATGGTTTGCACCGGGCGCCGCTGCCGCTTCAGGCGACAGCACAGGTTTGGCATGGCCAGCGGCCCGCACGCCCAGACCGATCCATGAAATCCGCAAGCCCCCGCCTACGCTCCCTCACCGACCTCAAACAGGTCAAGCAGGCCATCGATGACCAGGCGCGCCAGGCCGCCCAGGCCGAAGCCCAACGCGCCGAAGCCCGCAAGCGCAATGCCAGCGCACGCGAATTGTTCGTGCGGGCCGCCGGCGCGGTGCAGACGCTTCCGGACAAGCGCCACGCGGCAACAACCAAACTACCGCCCGAACCCATTCCGCGCCAGCATCTGCGCGACCAGCAGGCAGTACTGCACGAAGCCATCAGCGACGAGTTCGATGTCAGTACGCTGCTCGACGTGGACGATCAGCTGAGTTTTCGCCGACCCGGCATCGGCAGCGACGTGACGCGCAAGCTGCGCAAGGGCGACTGGAGCATCCAGCGCCAACTCGACCTGCACGGCCTGCGCACCGACGATGCGCGCACTGCACTGACCGGGTTCATCCGCGAAGCCTGCCAGCAGGGCATCCGCTGCGTACGCATCGTGCACGGCAAGGGCCTGGGTTCGCCTGGCAAGGCGCCAGTGCTCAAACACAAGGTGCATGGCTGGCTGGTGCAGAAGTGCGAGATCCTGGCCTTCGTGCAGGCGCGGCCGGCCGAGGGTGGCGCGGGAGCGCTGGTGGTGCTGCTGCAGGCGTCGGCGCGGACCTGACCCATGCCCTTTCACCTGGGTTCGGCTGGTGAAACAATGCCCCTGACCTGAACTTACCGACAGACAATCAGCGGCCGATGTCCCCTATCACAGCATTTTTCCGGGTGCCCGGCCTCGATCCCGCCGTCCAGGGGAGTTACCGCCGCGAACAACTCACGGAATTGACACTTCCGATTGCACTGAGCCTGATGGAGGGCGGCTTTGTGGCGGTCGTGGCGGCCAAGGCATTCGATGTGCCGCCGTGGGTGATCGCCGTCATATCCGCCGCGCCGATGTTCGGCAACCTGTCGAGCTTCTTCTGGAACCGGCTCGCCACCGCGCGGCCGAAGGTGCCGATGGTGACGGCGCTGCAGGTGCTGGTGTTGCTGTGCATCGCCGCGATCGCTGTCAGCCCGCGCTCCGGCGCCGCCACCTGGATCCTGCTGGCCAGCGTGATCCTGGGGCGCATCCTGATCGCCGGCATCCTGACGGTGCGCAGCGTGACCTGGAGCCTGAACTACGAACGCGGCCTGCGCGCCACGGTCACCGCACGCCTGCAGGCGCTTGCCAGCCTGATGGTCGTGGTAAGCACCAGCATCGCCGGACTGGTGATGGACGCGCACCCGGAGAACTTTCGCTGGCTGTACGCCGCCGGCACACTTTTTGGCGGCCTTGGCGTATGGGCATTTCGGGGCGTGCGGGTGGTGGGCGAAAAGCGCCACCAGGTGCTGGAGCGGCGTGGGCAGCGCGACCCGTCGAACCGCAATACATTTCTGGCCATCCTGCGCGCTGACCCGCAGTACGCGCGTTACCAGTGGCACCAGTTCGTCTCGGGCGCGGCGAGCATGATGCTGGAGCCACCACTTGTGTACCTGGTCACCAAGCAGATCGGCGCCAGTTACGTGGCGAGCATCGGCATCGTGATGCTGATCCCGTTTCTGCTCAACCTCACCACCATGCCATTGTGGGCGCGGTACCTGGACCGTGTCCATGTGGCCGAGTTCCGGGCGCGCCAAAATTTACTGTGGGTGATTGGCATCGTGGTGATGTTCTGGGGGGCAGTGACGTTGTCGCTGGGCTGGCTGGCGCTGGGGCGCATCATCACCGGCATCACCAATGGAGGCGGTTCACTGGCCTGGCAGCTTGGCCACAACGATTTCGCGCCACGTGACCAGTTGTCAGCCTACATGGGCATCCATGTGACGCTCACCGGTGTGCGCGGAGCTTTCGCGCCATTTCTGGGCATGGCGCTGTACCTGGGCTGGGATGCCAGTGGGTATGTTCCGGGCAGCACCGGACTGGGCCCCTGGTTGTTCTTGCTGTCCGCGGTATTGGGCCTGGTCGCCTGGCGCGGCTTTCATGTGCTGCAAAAGGAAATCGGGTCGTCCACCACCGCGCGATGAAGCGCGCGGTCAACCGGCCAGGAGCCTCACACGCCCTGGTTGCGCATCCAGTCGGCGGTTTTGAAAAAGCTCTCGCGCAGACGCAAGCGCAGCGCCTCGTCGACGCCGGTCTCCAGCATCGCCTGGTCCATGCAGGCCAGCC
>CAMAWD010000175.1 GCA_945861785.1 Rhodoferax sp. OV413
GGGGGGGCTGGGCCTGCCCGACCCCGTGCCTGGCGCCGGTGCGGGGAGCAGCGCCTCGGTCGGGAACGCGATCGCGCGATTGCGCCGGCTTGCCATCACACAGTCGCCGGCCCTGGCAAAGCAGTGGATTGCCAGCCAGCCGGAGGGGCCGATGTCAGCCGCCATGGCCGACGCGCTTCGCATCGCCTGCCTGTTGGTGGACACGCCCATGCCGCCCCGGCTGGTCGAAATGTTCGACCCAATCGATGGCAAAAGTGCCGCGCCGGGTGGCTCGGCGTGGACATACCGTTGACCCGGGGAGCGGCCGGGCGCGGCCGGGAGCGGTCAGCGGCGCGCCGGCAGACAGCACAGCACCGGCACCCCGGCCAGGCCGACAAACTTCAGCAGCGCAGCCACGGCCATCACCACGCCTGCGAGGGTGGCGAGCGCGAGCAGTTGGTTGTTGACCAGTGTGATGACGGTCCAGGTGGCAAAGTCTTCGGCGATGTCGCAGAAAACGACGAGTTGGCGCGCAGAAGATGCCATGTGTTTGCACTTGTGCTGGTGTCACACGCTTTGACACATGGCGGCATTCTCGACCCAATTGGGCCGGGTCTCAATCCACCTTGGCGCCGCTCAGTTCGACCGCGCGTTTCCACTTTTGCAGGTCCTGGCGCAAATAGGCCGGAAACTCCTTGTGGCCGATGCCCACGATCTCGGTGCCGTCGGACTGCACCTTCTGCCGGAAGACGGGGTCAGCCAGCGCCTTCTGGATCTCGGAGTCGATGCGGGCGGCGAGTTCGGGTGGAAACTTGCCAGGTGCCAGGATGCCGAACCATGACACGACCTCGAAACCTGGCACCGATTCAGCCACCGGTGGCGCATCCGGGATGGCCGGATTGCGTTTCGGGCCGGTCACGCCGAGGCACCGGACCTTGCCAGCTTTCACCAGAGGCACCGCAGTGGAAAGTGTCGGGAAACCAAAAAGTGCGGAGCCACCCATCACCGACGTGATGATCTCCGGCGCCCCACGGTAGGGCACGTGAACCACATCCAGGCCGGCCATGGCCTTGAACAACTCCGCGCAGAGGTGGGCGCCACTGCCATTGCCCCCGGACGCGTAGTTGTACTTGCCCGGGCTGGCCTTGAGCTCGCGCACCAGGTCAGCGACCGATTTGAGCGGCGCGTCTGCCTGCACGATCAGCGCGTGCGGCATGGCATAGGTCAGGTTGATCGGGGTGAAATCTTCGAGCGGGTCGAACGCCACCTTGCGGTACAGGGAGGGATTGATCGACAGACTGCTGGTGCCCAGGCCGATGGTGTAACCGTCGGCCGGCGACTTGGCGATGGCATCCAGCCCGATGTTGCCGCCAGCGCCCGGCTTGTTGTCGATCACCACGGCCTGACCCAGTGCGGCCGTGAGGCGTTCGCTCAGACCCCGCGCAATGACATCCGGGGCGCTGCCGGGGATGAAGGGCACGATCAGCTTGATCGGTTTGGCCGGCCATGCCTGGCCCCAGGCCCGTGGCCAGGCTGTCAGTGCTGCGCTGGCCACGCTTATCGCCAGAAATTGGCGTCTTGTCATCGTGTGTCTCCTTGGGTTGTAGTGGTTTCGGAGGGCGTATCGGGTCTGGTCTCAATTGAACGCTGCTTCGGTTACCGGCGCCGGGGTGAACCCCAGGTCGCCGCGCGCCATAGTGGCTTCGCGGCCCCCGCCAGGGCCACATGCACCCGTTGCAGCAATTGTGCGTGCAGGCCTTCACCTGCCATGGCGTCGTTGCCGCGGGGCCGGTCCACCAGCCGGAAGTGTTGGAAGTCGTCCCGCCCGCGCACCAGCATGGCGATCGGCTTGACAGCGCCTTCCTGGCGGACCCGCGTCGACACGTAGCGGATCGCGATGCCGATGCGCGGCGTGTCGGACGTGTTCGTGTTGGAGCCATGCACGGTCCACAGGTGGTGCAGCGAGATCTGGCCCGGCTGCAGGGCCAGGTCCACCGCCTGCGCCTCGTCTACTGCGACGCTGATCTCCTGCCCGCGCGACAACACGTTGTTGTCGGCAAAGGTGTCGCGCTGGGGCAGGTGGGTTTGCTTGTGTGAACCCGGGACCACGCGCATGCAGCCGTTTTCGGGGGTGACCGGGCCCAGCGCGACCCACGCGGTGGCCACGTCCATCGGCGACAGACCCCAGTAAGCGCCGTCCTGGTGCCAGCTGACAAACGCCTTGTCACCGGGGAACTTGACGAACCAGCTGGTGTTCCAGGCCAGCAGGTCGGGGCCGAGCACCCGCTCCACCGCGTCCAGGATGGCCGGCTCGCGGGTCAGTGCGTCAACCCATTCGAGCACGAAATGGGTGTCGGTGTTGATCTGCCAGCGCTCGCCGGCGCGCAGGGCATCGAGTCGGCTCTTGTGCCGCTGGTGAAAATCGAGGTAAAGCGTACGGTAGTGGGCGGCCTGTGCTGGCGTGAGTGCATCGATGGGGCAAAGATAACCGTCGCGCTCGAAGCGCGCCCGGGTGATCTGGCCCGGCGTCAGGGGTGGTCTCATGGCCTGTTCCCTTGATGGTCGATGCTTGCACGGCGGGCGTTCATGCCTGCAGGCCTTCCAATGGAACGTGCAGCCGCGCCATGGGCAGGTGCACGCCGCCGCGCGCGCCGGGCAGCGTGCTGCCGTAGCGTTGCGCAAACACCGGCGCCAGTGCGCGGGCCGTGGCGGGTGCCAGCCACAGGCGCAGCAGATGGCGGCGTTGGCTGGGCTCTTCCCAGTCCTCGAATGCCGTGCGGTCATGCAGCAGGGTGTGGTTGTGCACCAGCTGGATGTCGCCCGGCGCCAGGTCCATCAGGAAATGCAGCGCGGAGTCGTTGGACAGGGCGTCGAACAGGTCCAGCGCCTCGACCTGCAGGGCGCTCAGACGCGGTGCGCCCGGGTGGCGTTGTGCCGAGTCGATGTACTGGCGCTGGTAGATCGCCGACAGCTGGCCCTGCGGGCCTGGCGGCCACCAGGTCAGCACCGGGATCGTGAAGAACGGTGCCTGCCCGGGACCGACCTCACCCCGCCGGTCGGTGGCCACGGGCTCGAACAACGCGGCGGCCAGATCGGGGCGGCGCCGGTGTATCTCCTTGAACAGGGTGGTCGACGAAACCAGGGCGGAGCGCCCGCCGCTGCGCGCTGTGTGCAGGCACAGCAGTGCCACGATGTCGCAGGAGTCGGTGTGGAAGGTCTGGCGCTCGTGGGTCTGGTAGATACGCACGTTCGGATCGGTGGAGCTCAGGCCCATGTCGCGCACATGGCCAAGCAGGTGGCCCTGCGCGTTTTGTGGTCGGGCCGCGCCCAGATGCGCGCCCAGCGCCATGAAGGCGACCGCCGCCCGGCGGCGGCCCCATTCCCGCACCGGCAGGCCGCGCAGCAAGGCAAATCCGCGGCCGTCGAGCACCTCCGCCAGCACTGTCTGCAGGCGCGGCGCGAGCAGGGGCAGCGGCACATCAGCGGCGTGCAGCTCCGTGAGGTCGGCTCCGCTGTCGCACAGCCGCGCGGCCAACTGGCCAAGTTCATCCAGTTCCCCGGCGCTGAGGTGTTCGACCCAGTCGCTGCGCGCGGCCATGTCGGGGCCGTGCCAGTCGGCACCCGATGCCTGCGCCACCGCCAGTGCCGCGTCGTTCATCGGGGATGGGCCGCCACGCTCAGACGGTGATCCTGCGTGCGCGGGCGACGACCGGCCAGGACTCGGCAGCGGCGCCGTCGCGCACCGCCCACACGTCGCTGTGCAGCGCCATGGTGGGGCAGATGTGGCGTGGAATGCCGTACACCACGTCGCCGACCTGGTAGTCGTCGGCGCGGGCAGTCTTCACTACCAGGTGCTCCTCGCTGTGTGTGGTGGCTTCCGCATCCTCGAGCCCGATCAGGCGCACGCGGGGATGCGGCATCTCGGAACCCACCGCCTTGTGGCCCAGGTCGAAACACAGCAGCCCGGGTGCCGGCTTGCTGAGCACGCGGGTCATCAACAGCGCGGCGTTTTCGAAGTGGTGGTCGGGGCAGACACCCTCCTGGCTGAAATCCCACAACACCGTGGTGCCGGCGCCCACCTCGACGCCACCTTTGCGCGCCATCAGTGCGAAGGTCGGGGTGCCGCTGACCACCATGTTGGGCACGGGCAGGCCTTCGCCCAGCATTTGCTCGCGCATGGCCCAGACCGGGGCGAATGCCTTGTCGGCCTCGGCCTCCAGGTGTTTCTGATCGGCAGCGCGCAGGTGGCCGTCGTAACCATGCAGGCCGGCCGGTTGCACGCCGGGTGCCTTGCACAGCTCGCGGTACAACTGCAGCGCCGCCGGGCCAGGCAGGATGCCGCTGCGGTTCATGCCGACGTTGATGTCCACATACAGTGGGAGGACGACGTTCTCGGCCACGGCCGTGCGGCTGATGGTGGCCAGGTTGCGCGTGTCGTCGACCAGTGACGACAGCTTCGCGTCGGGGAACCGACGCATCAACGTCGCCAGGCGGCGTACATTGGGCCCCACGGGCTGGTAGGCCAGCAGGACATCGCGGCCCCCGGCGGTGAGTGTCATCTCGACCTCGGCAATGGTGGAGGCCTTGAACTTGCGGATGCCGGCGGCGAGTTTCATCTCGATGATCTGCGGCAGCTTGTGCGTCTTGACGTGCGGACGCAGGCGCTCTGCGCTCCCCGCCATGCTGATCATGCGCTGCAGGTTGGCCTGGATGCGGTCAGGGTAGACGAGCACCGCAGGTGAGGGAATCGCGGCGGCGTTGGAGATGGTGTACCAGTCGGTCATGGCGAGGCTTCTTTCAGGGTGTGTATCGGAATGTCCCGGGATTGTCCCAGCGCGTCAAGCTCGGCGCAGGTTCGGCTGGCGAAACACCGTGCCACCGCTTCGTGCGTCGCTGCTGCGAACATGCTTTTCAGGTCGCTCGTGGCCACTCCCGCCAGCTGGCAAAGGCCGGCGGCGAAATGCGGCTCCAGCGCGGCCACCGCGACCCGGCCGTCCATGCACGGGTACATGCGGTAGCCGGCGTGGGCGCCTCCGACAGCGCCAGTGGGCAGGGTCATGCCCCAATTGCGCGGCAGCCCCAGGTAGGCCGATGCACTGGCCAGAGCCACCTCCACGAACACGCCCTTGCCGCTGCGTTGGCGCTGCAGCACGACCTGCAGTACCGCCTCCGACGCCATCAGCGAGCCGCCCATGTCGGCGTACAGCGTGGGTGGCAGGTTCAGGCCGGTCACCTGGTCGTTTTCGGCCATGTAGGTCAGATCGTGCCCCGGTTGCTCGGCGCGCGCGCCGTGGGCGCCGACGATGGCCACCTGGCACAGGGCCGGATGCCTTTTTTGCAGTGGCTTCCAGCCGAGTCCGAGTTTGGCCAGTCCGGAGGGGCGGAACGAAGTCAACAACACGTCGGTGCGGGCCAGTTGCCGCTCCAGCAATTTCTGGCCATTCTCGGTGCGCAGGTCGGCCTGCAGCACCTTGACCCGGGAGTGCATGTCGTCGTAGGCCGCTGCGTTGTAGTGGCGCATCGGGTCGCCGGCTGGCGGTTCGATCTTGCTGCAACGCGCCCCCATGGCGGCCAGCCGCACCAGGGCCATCGGGCCGGGAATGTTCAGCGCCAGGCTGAGGATGCGGATGCCACGCAGCGGTTTGAGGGGTTTGGACGGATGGACGGCTTGCATGATGGCTGCGAATTTACCCTATGCCGTTGCAACAACCCGTGCCCGGGAGTGTCTGGCTTCTTCGCTGCCCGCTTTCGGCCCATTGCGGACGTTGTTGGTCTGTCCGGAAAACATGAAAGCCTGGATACCGGCGGCTTGGTGTGGGACCAGGCCGACGGCGCATTCGGCTCCGCGGCTGTCCCCCGCCCTTCGGGCTCCTCCTTTATGCCGCTGCGCCGAACGCACCGCCGACCTGATCCTGCAAAGTCGTTGGAACGCCGCGCACCCAGGGGCGGGGGTCAGGTCTTGCATTGCGATATGGCAAAACAAGACCTGACCCCTGTCCCCGCCTTTGCGATATGGCAAAACAAGACCTGACCCCTGTCCCCGCCTGCATGCATGGTCGGGTGCGGGGAAGTCCGGGCCCCGACATCCCGAACACCGAAGACCCAGCGTCGCGGCAGGCGCAGCCCGGT
>CAMAWD010000176.1 GCA_945861785.1 Rhodoferax sp. OV413
CGCAGCCGCGGATGGCCGAACCGGTCGGTGTAATGTTGTGGCCCGCCCAGCCATCCGCACAGGAACCAGAACAAGCGCTGCCGCGCATTGTCCAGGTCCGTTCCGTGCACAGCGCGCAGGGTGCCATAACCGGGCTCCAGATCCATCAGGTCGTAGAAGCGCTCGGTCAGGGCGCGCACCTTGTCTTCGCCGCCGATCCAGGCAAACGGTGTCTCGAACGCCGGCGACGCGTCAACCGTCATTGGGATGCGCGGCGCAGCGTTTCAATGACCGGGCGGCGCAACACGTCACGCAGCCCCCACCAGCCTGCGCCCATGGCCAGCACTGCGCCGGTCACCGCGCCCGCCAGCGGCACCCAGGCCGAGGCGGTCCATTCAAAACCAAACACATACTTGGCCAGGCCCCAGCCAACGGCCATGGCCACCAGACTGGCAAGCAGGCCCGCAAGCAGGCCGACGCCTGCCAGCTCGGCGCGTTGCACCTGGCGCAACAGGCGCCCCTGGGCGCCCACCGCGCGCATGATGGCGAACTCGCGGGCGCGCTCCTCGCGCGTGGCGGTGATCGCGGCAAACAGCACCACGAGCCCCGCTGCCAGCGTGAAGCCGAACAGGAACTCCACGGCACGGATCACCTGGTCGAGCACGCGCTGTATCTGCTGCAGCGTGGCGCTCACGTCAACGCTGGTGATATTGGGGAAGTCTCGCACCAGTGCGTTGTCGAAACCCTTGACTGCGGGTGCCTTGAATGCCGACATGTAGGTGGTCGGCAGGTCGGGCAGGTTCGCCACCGGGTAGAGGACGTAGAAATTGGCACGCATCGAGCCCCAGTCCACCTTGCGCAACGAGGTAATGCGGGCATCGAAAGGAATGCCGCCGATGTCAAACCGCAGGCTGTCGCCAAGTTTGAGGTTCAAGGTGGTGGCGATGCTCTCCTCGACGCTGATGGTGCCGGGCTCGTTGTCGGCCCACTTGCCGGCCACCACATGGTTGTGTTGCGGCAGGCTTGCGCTGTTGGACAGGTTGAACTCACGGTCCACCATGCGTTTTGCGCGGTCATCCACGAAATCGTCGGGCGACATCGCCTTGCCATTGATCGCCACCAGCCTGCCACGGATCATCGGGAACCAGTCGTAGCTGGCCACCCCGGCCTCCTGCAACACCTTGCGGAATGCCGTTCCCTGGTCCGGCATGACGTTGATGATGAAGCGGTTGGGCGCGTTGGGTGGCGTGGCTTTGCGCCAGCTGCTGATCAGGTCGGTGCGCAACAACACCAGCAACACCAGGGCCAGCAAGCCAACCGCCAGTGCGCTGACCTGCACCACCGCATACGCCGGCCGGGCCGATATCTGGCGCGTTGCCAGCACCATCCAGCGCGGCGCCGTGGCTTCGTTGACGCTGCGTCGCAGCAGTTGCACGGCCAACCAGCTCAGTGCCGCGAACACCAGCACGGCAGCGGCAAAACCGCCGACCGCGATCAGCCCCAGAGTGATGTCGCTGCTGGCGGCCAGCAAGAGGGCCGCGAAACCCGCCACACCGATGCCCAGCACGGCCAGCGAGGCGGGTTTGAGGTTGCCCACATCGCGCCGGATCACGCGCAGGGGCGGCACCTGCGCAAGTTGCAGCACCGGGGGCAGGCCGAAAGCGAACAACAGGGTCAGTCCCATCCCCATGCCGAAGGCCACTGGCCACAGGCTGGCCGCCGGAAGCGCCGCGTCGACCAGGCCCGCCAGCAGCAACACAAAGACATGGTGCACCGCGAAACCGATCAACAGGCCGAGCGCGCTGGCACCGAGGCCGATCAGCATGAACTCGAGCGTGTAACTCAAGGCGATCGTGCGTTGGCTCTGGCCCAGCACGCGCAACATGGCGCAATCGTCCAGGTGGTTGGCGGCAAATCCGCGTGCCGCGAGGGCCACTGCCACGGCGCTGAGCATCGCCGCCAGCAGAGCGACCAGGTTGAGAAACTTCTCCGCCCGGTCCATGGTCTGGCGCATTTCCGGGCGCCCGGTTTCCAGCGACTCCACCCGCACGCCACGGACCTCCGGTTTTTCGACTTCCCGCGTGGCCCATTGCGCAAACCGCTGCGCCTGCACATCCTCGCCTGCCACAGCAAAACGGTAGGTAAGGCGGCTCGCTGGTTGTACCAGTCGGGTCCCGGCGAGATCGGCCTGGTTGAGCAGGACGCGTGGCGCAAAATTCATGAACCCGCCGCCACGGTCGGGTTCGAGCACGATGATGCGCCCGATACGCAAACGCGAATCACCCAGCAGCAAACCATCACCAACGGACAATGCCAGGGCATCGAGCAGTTGGGGATCGACCCAGACCTCACCAGGTGCCGGGACGTCGCGCGTGGGTGCGCCAGGACTGTCGGGCGACCGGGTCACAGTGAGTCGGCCACGCAGTGGGTAGGCCCGGTCGATCACCTTCAGCGCGACCAGTTTGCTGGCGCCGCCACGGTCTTCCTCAGCACGCCCCATGGTCGGGAAACTGATCGCGGACGATGTCTGAAGGCCTTCGGCGCGGGCGCGGTCAATGAAGGATTGCGGCGTGGGCCGGTCGCTCGACACCACGGCGTCGCCGCCGAGCAGTTGCCGCGCGTCACGTTGCAGGCCGCCCTTGAGGCGGTCGGCAAAGAACCCGACTGCCGTCAACGCCGCCACCGCCAGCGTGACCGCGACGATCAACAGGCGCAGCTCACCCGAACGCAGGTCGCGCCAGAGGCTGCGCAGGCCCAGGCCAAGAAAGGATGTTTGCATGCCCCGACCTTAGCGCATCCGGCATGCCGGCCCGCCGCGCTGGCCCAAAACACCCCGACCCGTGCGGGACAACCAACATTGCGGCGAGGCCCACAATTGCGCGAAGCGCTTGTGATGCCGCAGCCAACACCGCAGTCCAGCCCCGGCCGGACGCATTCTGGATGCCCAAAGCAAATCGGTATCAGGCCACGGCGCGCAGCTTGGCACCAGCGAGTTCGGGCTGCAGCAGCAGGCGGTCGGCGCCCGAATAACACAGGAAATGCCGGTTGGTCGCGCGGCCGATGGCACACAGCCCGATGCGTTGCGCCACCGCATGGCCCATCTGCGTGATGCCGCTGCGCGAGACCACGACCGGCACGCCCATCTGCGCCGACTTGATCACCATCTCGCTGGTCAGGCGCCCGGTGGTGTAAAACACCTTGTCGCCGCCGGCGATGGACTGGCCGGCCTGCATGCCCATCCAGCCGGCGATCGTGTCGATGGCGTTGTGGCGCCCGACGTCCTCGACGAAGACCAGCATCCGTTCGCCCTGGAACAAGGCGCAGGCGTGCACCGAGCCGGCGGACTTGTAGGTGCTGTCCTGCAGCCGGATGCTGTTGACGATGCTGTACAGCTGGGCCTGCGTCACCCTGCCCGGCGGCAGGACGACGTTGTCGATGTCTCCCATCAGCTCGCCAAACACACTGCCTTGACCACACCCGGTGGTGACGACCCGGGTGGCGGTGCGCGCCTCGATGTCGGCAATGCCGTGGCGGGTCTTGACGGCGGCCGCTCCGACATCCCAATCCACCGTGACCGATTCCACGTCGCCCACCGACCCGATCAGGCGCTGGTTGTAGAGATACCCCAGCACCAGCAGTTCGGGACGTGCACCGAGCGTCATGAGCGTGACGAGTTCGCGCCGATCGACGTACAGCGTCAGCGCGCGCTCGGCCGGGATCGCCACCTGCTGCGGCTCGCCGTACTGGTTGACCGCCGAGATCGCACAGGTCAGCGGCACCTGGGCATGGGTCAGCGTGGGCAAAGGGCTTGCGGTCATGGTCCGAGGCTACCGCAAAAAGGGCCGGCCCACTGCGCGCCGGCCTGATGGCACGGGTCGCCGGTCAGGATTTCTTGGCGGGATTGGTCACCGCATCGCGCTGTTTGGTGCTGGGCGGACTGGGTGTAAGTTGTGGCCACCTTGTCCTGCGACTTGCACAGCAGGTAGTTGTCGACCTTGGCGCTCCAGGCCGGGAACCAGTTGGTCCATCACGAGGCCGGAGCCGAGCACCACGAGACCGAGCGCGAAAACCCCGGCCCAGAAGATCACCTTTTCGCCGGCGTTGAAGCGATGCGACGGCATCTCCTTGCCCGACAACATCCCGCCGCCCCGCGCCAGCCACGCCAGGTCCCCCGGCCGCCAATTGGCCGGCGGCCGATGCCCGGCACCACCCCACGCGCCAGGCGGGGCGATACAAGCGGCGAGAATCCACACTTGTCCAACGCAGCTCCGAACATGATCGACACCTCACACATCACCGGGCTGGTCCTGGCGGGCGGCCGCGGCAGCCGCATGGGCGGTGTCGACAAGGGCCTGCAGAACTACAAGGGCATGCCGATGGCCCTGCATGCGCTGCTGCGCCTGGCACCGCAGGTGGGCACGACCATGGTCAATGCCAACCGCAACCTGAGCGCCTACGAATCCATGGGCGCTGCGGTATGGCCCGACACACTGGCCGACTACGCCGGACCGCTGGCCGGCTTCCTGACCGGCCTGGAGCGCTGCGAGACGCCCTACCTGGTCACCGTACCGTGCGACTCGCCGTTGTTTCCGCTGAACCTGGTGGACCGGCTGGCACACGCGCTGGTCCTGGAAGATGCCGACATCGCAATGGCAGCCACGCACGACCAGGACGGGTTGCAGGTGCAGCCGGTGTTCTGCCTGATGAAGGCCGAGCTGATGGAAAGCCTGGTGCGCTTCACCCAGGGCGGCCAGCGCAAGATCGACCGCTGGACGGCCCAGCACCGCTGCGCCGTGGTGCCGTTCGAAGACGCGCTGGCCTTCGCCAACGCCAACACCCTGCAGGAACTGCAGCAACTGCAGCACGCCCCCTGAGCCGGCGCGCCCGCCAAAGGCTCATTCCAGCAGGTCGAACCCCTGCGTCTCGACCGCCACGATTGCCAGCGGCTGGCCGCGCCCTCGACGCGCTCGCGGCGCATCACGACGGCGACATCCAGCGAGGGGTGCAAGGCAGGCATGGCCTGCATCATCGCATGGGGCTGGCCCGATCGGAAAGCGGCAACGAGCCGGTGCCGTAGCCGGCCGACGGCAGCAGCTCGCCCCCCGGCGCCACCGCCACTGCGCAATACTTGAACTCCGGGATCTTGCCCACCGGATCGAGCGCCGCGTTGGTCATCAGGTTGGCGGCGGCCTCGTAATAGGCGAAGGGGATGAACACCGCCCCCTGGGGCGTGCCGTCGTCGCGGCGCAGGTGGATGGCGACCGCGCCACGGCGCGAGCGCACCGTCACGACGTCGCCGGGCGCAACACCCAGGCTGGCCATGTCGGCGCCGCACATCGACGCCGTGGCCATCGGCTCGATGGCGTCGAGCACAGTGGCCCGGCGCGTCATGCTGCCAGTGTGCCAGTGCTCGAGCTGCCGCCCGGTGATGAGTACGAACGGGTAGGCGCTGTCGGGCCGTTCGTTGGCGGGAATGATGTCGGCCGGCACCAACTGGACGCGGCCGTCGGGCGTCGGAAAGGAGTCGATGAACACCGTCGGCGACCCCGGATCGTCCGCGTCCAGGCAGGGGTAGGTCACGCTGGATTCGCGTTGCAGCCGTTCCCAGGTGATGCCGGCAATCGCGGTGTGCATCGCCTGGCGCATTTCCTCGTAGACCGCCGCGACGCCACTGTGTTCACCGGGGTAGTTCCACACCACACCCGCTCCACTGCCGGGCCGCCCCAAGGTGGAGCCAGCCCCCTCGGGGGGCAGCGACGACACGCAGTGCGGAGCGTGGGGGCCCACTCTCTGCGCGATCTGCTGGATGATCCACAGGTCGGGCCGGGCCTGGCCCGGCGGGTCAATCGCCTGTTTGCCCAGTTGCACCATGCGGTCGGTATTGCTGACGGTGCCGGTCTTCTCCGGCCAGGCGGTTGCCGGCAGCACCACGTCGGCCAGCCAGGCGGTCTCGGTCATGAAGATGTCCTGCACCACCAGGTGTTCGAGCGAGGCCAGTGCATGGCGTGCGTGGTTCAGGTCGGGGTCGCTCATGGCAGGGTTCTCGCCCATGATGTACATGCCGCGCACCTT
>CAMAWD010000177.1 GCA_945861785.1 Rhodoferax sp. OV413
GTGGCGGATGCCAAACGCCATCACCAGGAACACCGCCAGCAGCCAGACGCCGCTGATCAGGGTCAGGCTGCGTGCGAGTTCGCGCCGCAAGGACGGTACCAGCGACTCGCCACCAGCGCGTGGTGACGAACCCCTTTGCGCACTGCGGCGCTCAGACACCCCGGTCTGCCGCCCGGTGCTGACCGGAGTACCTTCGCCCTGACCGGCTGCGGTGCGAGCTTGCTTGGGGCGGCCCGGCGCGGCGCTCATTGGAGTACCTCCGTGCTGTGCACTGCGGTGCGAGCTTGCTTGGGGCGGCCCGGCGCGGCGCTCATCCCGCGATCCGGTAACCGTGTCCGCGCACGTTTTCCACCAGGCCGCGCCCGAGTTTGCGGCGCAGGTTGAAGATGTGCACCTCGAGTGTGTTGCTGCTGATGTCGTTGTCCATGCCCGTCACGAGGGTTTCGAGGTCGTGTTTCGACACGATGCGCCCGGCCCGGGTTGCCAGGGCGTCCAAAATGGCCCACTCCCTGGGAGTGAGGTCAACCTGCTGGTGGTCCAGGTACGCGGTGCGTGCGGTGGCATCGATCTCGACTGCGCCGAACTGCAGTCGAGGGGCTCCCTGCCCGGTCAGGCGCCGGCGTACGGCACGGATACGGGCCACCAGTTCTTCGGGCTCGAACGGTTTCACCAGGTAGTCGTCGGCGCCGCTGTCCAGGCCGTGGATGCGGTCGCTAAGGAGGTCGCGTGCGGTCAGCACCAAAATTGGCGTCGCGACCTTGCGGGCGCGCAGCCGTCGGATCCACTCGATGCCCGACCCGTCGGGCAGTTGCCAGTCGACGAGCAGCGCATCGAAGGGCTCATCCACCACCATCTGGGCGTCACGCAGGCCGGTGAACCATTCCACCACATGGCCTTCGGCACGCAGGAAGTCGCGCAAGCCTTCTCCCAGCAGGGAGTCGTCTTCCACGAGCATCAGGCGCACCGTGCTTGCCTGATGGGTCAGTCGAGCCGCGCGCCGCTGTAGGCGACAGCCTCGCCCCACTTGCGGGTCTCGGCCTGCTCGCAGGCCGTCAAGGTGGCGGCATCCATGTAGCGTGGAGTGGCGCCTGCGCTGTTGAAGCGCTGGGCGACATCGGCCGATGCCATTGCCTGGGCAATGGCGGTCTGCAATCGGGTAACAACCGGCGCCGGCAGGCCTTCACCTTGCCGGAGCGAACCTGCGGACCGCTGGCCGCAATCGAGTCGAACATCAGGGGAATCTGACCGGCGATGACATCGGCCAGGGCCGGGGCCGAGCCGCGGTAAGGGATGTGGACCAGGAATGTGCTGGTGGGCCCCATCAGCAGCGTGTAACCATCGGCAGGCGTTTGCAACATCGACTGGCTGGCGACGATGCCGCCGGCGCCAGCCTTGTTGTCGACAACGAACTGTTGCCCGACCAAGGCCGACAAGGCCTGGGCCAGCGCACGTGCAAACACGTCCGTTCCGCCGCCGGCCGGGAACCCGATCACGATGCGCACCGGGCGGCTGGGGTAGTCCTGCTGGGCCTGGGCGGAAAGCGGCAGGCCGCTGGTGACGGCCAAAGTCAGGCCGGTCGCGGCGGCAGAATTCAGGAACAGGCGGCGGTCGATCTGGTTTGGCATGGTGGCCCTGGATGTGTTGGGCATGGTACGCCAGGGACTGGGTCAGCCCAGGACGACCTGGTTGCGGCCCATTTCCCTGGCCCGGTACATGGCGGCATCCGCGCGCGCCAGCAGCACCACAAACTTCTCGCTGCGCCGCAAGAAAGCCAGAACGACCGCCATCAGCCCACCCATGATTCCCGAAAAAAAGACGATGGTGCGTGGATCGATGAACGGAGCGGCGTGTTCGGAATCCATGGCACCGATCATGACGGCGCGTCGTTCTTGGGCTGGAAGACGCAAAACTGCCGCACGGCACACTGGTGGCACCGTGGCTTGCGGGCCTGGCAGATGTAGCGTCCGAGCAGGATCAGCCAGTGGTGGGCATCCACCAGGTACTGCGCGGGCACCCTGCGCAGCAACTGGTGTTCGACCTGCAGCGGATTTTTTCCGGGCGCCAGGCCGGTACGGTTTCCGACGCGGAAGATATGGGTGTCGACCGCCACCGTGGGTTCGCCGAACGCGCTGTTGAGGACGACATTGGCGGTCTTGCGCCCGACACCTGGCAGGGCCTCGAGCTGCTCGCGCTGCCGCGGCACAATGCCCCCGTGCTGTTGCACCAGGATCGTGCAGGTCTGGACCAGGTGGCGGGCCTTGCTGCGGTACAGGCCGATGGTGCGGATGTGGGATTCGAGAGCCTCCTGCCCCAGCGCAAGCATCTTCGCCGGCGTGTTGGCCACCGCAAACAGGCGGCGCGTGGCCTTGTTCACACCCACGTCGGTGGCTTGTGCACTGAGCAGCACCGCCACCAGCAGTTCGAACACGCTGGTGTATTCCAGTTCAGTCACCGGCATCGGATTGGCGGCCCGCAGCACGGCGAAAAACGGCGCAATGTCCGCGTCCGGCATGGTAGGGGCCTTGGGGGTGTGGTTGTTCTTCATGCGGGGTGGCTGGGGGGTGTGCGGCTGGACTATGCCAGGTGCCGCAATTCACGCAGGGCCACCGACACCGGCGCCAGATCAGGGGTTTGGGCGCTGATGGTGGAAAGCAGGCGGCGCAGCCGCTGGATCGGTCGGTTGTTGCGTTCGCACCACGGCTCCAGCGACTCCTTGCGGTTCAGCAAGGCCTTGGTGACCTGACCGGCAATCAGGTAGATGTCGTCGCGGGCGCTGCCGCGCGCCTGTGTCTGCCACAGCGTGTCGGTGGGAAGACGGTTGATCTGCGCGCGCCACAGGCCCAGCGCCAGCACCGCGTCGATGCCGAAGTAGGCGCGCGCCGCGACTTCGAGCGATGTGTCCGACTGCTGGGCCAGATCGGCCAGGTCCAGCGCCGGGAAGGTGAACTCCAGCGCAGTGAGTCCGCGCGCCAGTTCCGGGTCGACACCGGCTTGGGCCAGCGCCTCCCAGGCTTGTTGCCAGTCTGCCTGCGTTGCCTCTGGAAGCCACCCGGTGAGCTGGCTGCGCAGGGCCTGCGCCGCCGGCTGGTAACGTGCGATCAGGCTTGGCAGGTCGCTGTTGTCGGTGCGTGCACGCAGCATCCAGCGCGCTGCCCGTTGCGACATGGCGATCAGCTTGCCCAGCAGGTCGAGTTGCAGCGGCGCGGGCACCAGTTCGTCCATCTTGTCGATCTGGTCCCAGAGCAGTTCCAGCCCGAACACTTCGCGTGCCAGGGTGAAGGCGCGCACCACGTCGGCGGCGGTTGCGCCGGCCTCGGCAGCGATGAAGTTGACAAACGTGGCCCCGGTGCGGTTGACCACCGTATTCGTGATGCAGGTGGCGATGATTTCACGTTTGAGCGCGTGGCCGGCCACCGCCGGGCCGAAACGCGCGCTCAGGATTGGCGGGAAATAGGCTTGCAACGCGCGCCCGAAGAACGGGTCATCCGGCAGGTTGCTGGCCAGCAGTTCGTCAAACACAGACATCTTGGCGTAGGCCATCAGCACGGCGCTCTCAGGTGCGGTCAGTCCCGCTTTGCGGGCACGCCGGCGGGCGATCTCCTCGTCTGCGGGCAGGAATTCGATCGCACGGTTCAGGCGGCCGGCGCCCTCGAGCCACTGCATCAGGCGCTGCTGCCCGTCGAGCAGGTACAACGCGCGGTGGGCCGCGACTTCCAGCGCCTGTGTCTGGTAGTAGTTGTCGGCCAGCACCAGTTGCCCGACTTCGTCGGTCATGGAGGCGAGCAGGTCGTTGCGCTGCTTGAGGGTCAGGTCGCCGGCCTCGACAATCTGGCCGAGCAGGATCTTGATGTTGACCTCATGGTCGGAGCAGTCCACCCCGGCCGAGTTGTCGATGGCGTCGGTGTAGACCAGACCGCCCTTTTGTGCGTACTCGACACGTCCGTTCTGGGTGCAGCCCAGGTTGCCGCCTTCGGCCAGCACCTTGCAGCGAAGTTCACTGCCGTTGACGCGAAACGCGTCACCCGACTTGTCCCCGACCTGGGCATGGCTTTCGAAGCTGGCCTTGACATAGGTGCCAATGCCACCGTTGTACAGCAGGTCTACCGGGGCCAGCAGGATGGCGCGCAGCAGCTCGACCGGTGTGAGTTCGGCGTCGGCGATGCCCAGCATGGCGCAGGCCTGCGGGCTTGGGCGGATCGACTTGGCAGAACGCGCGTACACGCCGCCGCCTTCCGAGATCAGGGCCTTGTCGTAATCGTCCCAGCCCGATCGCGGCAATGCGAACAGGCGCTGGCGCTCGGCGAACGAGCGCGCCGTGTCGGGCGCCGGGTCGATGAAGATATGGCGGTGGTCAAAGGCCAGCATCAGCCGGATGTGGGGCGACAGCAGCATGCCATTGCCAAACACGTCGCCCGACATGTCGCCGATGCCTGCCACGGTGAAATCGGTCGTCTGGGTGTTGACGCCGAGCGCCCGGAAGTGCCGCTTGACAGACTCCCAGGCACCGCGGGCGGTGATGCCCATCTTCTTGTGGTCATAACCGACCGACCCGCCGCTGGCAAAGGCGTCACCGAGCCAGAAACCATAGTCGGCCGACACGCTGTTGGCGATGTCCGAGAACGTTGCCGTGCCTTTGTCGGCTGCGACCACCAGGTAGGGGTCGTCCTCGTCGTGGCGCACCACCCGCGGCGGCGGCACGACAACACCCTGCACGACGTTGTCGGTGATGTCGAGCATGCCGGCCAGGAAGAGCCGGTAACAGGCGATGCCTTCGGCCATGGTGGCATCGCGATCGCTCGGCGCGGGCGCATTCTTGAGCACGAAGCCGCCCTTGGAGCCCACCGGCACGATCACCGTGTTCTTGACCTGCTGGGCCTTGACCAGGCCCAGGATCTCGGTGCGGAAATCTTCGCGCCGGTCCGACCAGCGCAGTCCGCCACGCGCCACCTTGCCGCCGCGCAGGTGCACACCCTCGACGCGCGGCGAGTAGACCCAGATTTCAAACAGGGGTTTGGGTTCGGGCACACCCGGCACCTTGCGCGGCTTGAGCTTGAACGACAGGTAGGGCTTGCGCCGGCCTTGCGGGTCGGTTTGCCACAGGTTGGTGCGCGATGTGGCGAGCACGGTGGCATGGAACTGGCGCAGGATGCGGTCTTCGTCGAGGCTGGCAACCTGCGCCAGGTGCTCCTCGATCCGGGCCTTGATGGCGGACTGCTGCAACTCACGGTCCCCCGCAAGGTCGGGGTCCAGGCGCGCATGGAAAAGCGCCACGATGTCCTGCGCCAGACCGGCATGGCGGTTCAGCGTGATTTCGATGTAGCTCTGGCTGAAGGCGAATCCGAGTTGCTTGAAGTACCGCGCATAGGCGCGCAGAACCACGATGCCGGTGCCATCGAGAGCAGTGCGCAGCACCAGTTGGTTGAGGTCGTCGCTCTCGACCTGGCCACTCCATACCAGCATGAACAGGTTTTCGAAACGCGCCATGATGCGGGCCAGGTCGGTGTCTGGCGGCACCTGCAGGCCGAGGTCATGGATCCAGCAGGCATCGTCGCCAATGCGGTAGGGGTGTTCGTCGAGCACCCGCGCACCCATCTTCTCCAGCACCGGCAGCGAGTCGGACAAGGCGACCTTGGCGGTGTTGTAGATCTTGAAGCGCAGCATGCCCGGCTCGGCGTGGAGCGGGCGGTACAGCTTGACGGCCAGCGGCGAGGCAGCGTTCAGCCCGGCCAGGATGTCGGCGTCTTCGGCCGCAGCCGCTGCGGAGAAGTTCTCCCGGTAGCTGGTCGGGAAGGCGTTGGCGAACCGGTGCGCCAGGGCCAAGCCCGGGCCCTCGCCGTGCGCGCGCAGCATCTGGCTGGCGCATTCGTCTTCCCAGCGCTGCGCCAGCCGGGCAATACGGGCCTCCAGCGCGTCGGCATGGGCAAGCGGCGGCGCGGCCCCGCGGGCGCGCACGATGTAGTGGATACGCGCCAGCGGGCTGTCGGTCAGGGTCGGGGTGAACTCGACCGA
>CAMAWD010000178.1 GCA_945861785.1 Rhodoferax sp. OV413
GCACGCCGGCGCAGGATGCGTTCGAAGGTCATCAGCGCCTCTTCGACCGCTTCGCCACCCTGCGACAGGCGGTACAGGAAACGCGCACGGTAAAAGTCGCTGATGCTCGCCACCCGGGCCGTGTCGGGCTGCGACTCCAGGTTGCCCCATTCGGTGAGCTGGGCCAATGCCGCCTGGACTGCCTCGATGCCGGGCGCCGGCGCATCCCACCGGCCTTCGGACAGCACTTCGTCGGGCCGCATGTGCAGGCGGAATTGGCGTTTGGCCGCAGCGAATGTCTCCATCACGCTGCGGTAGAGCGCCGCTTTTTCGGCGCTGACATGCCGGAACAGATCGGCCAGCCCGGAGTTGCGTGAGGCTGGGTCAAATCCGTCGGATGTCGCAGCCACAGAGTTTCGGTGGTTGGGCGATGGGCCCGGTTCTACTGTCAAAATGCCCTGCCGATCGTGGATGAACAGGAGGCAGTTTACTTGCAGGCCTGTGACGGTTTTTGCGCATTCCAGCAGCACCAAGGGCGCGGACTTCCGAGCGGATGTCCAGGGAGGCCGCCTCGCCCACCTTGATGTTCACGAATTTCACACTTGGTCTTTTCAAATGGTCTCGGAAGTTCCGCTACATGGGCGCCATCGCTTCGAGTGTTCTTGCGGCCTTCTGCAGCCCGCCGAGTACGCTGTCTGCCACCTTTTCCGAAAATCCCTTGGGTAGGACCTGCCGCACCTGTTCCACCACCGCAGGCGTGCACTCCACGAATTCCTGGAGGAGTTCTTCCGCGTTCTCGGCGTAGCCAACCAGCTTGGCGGTACTGTTGAAGTGGCGCCGCTGGATGTTGTACATGTGGAGATGGCGGTTCTTTCCCAACAGCGCCATGGCCAGCTTGACTTCCTGCCCGGCCCACTGGTTCGACCCCGGGCCCATGGCTGGGTAGGCGGACATCACGTCGTACATCTGCGTCAGTCGAAACCGATTCGCACCGCCTGCAAGGAGCTGGATGCTGAAGTTCTTTGCGTGCCCGTCCGGTGCGCGCAACATCCAGAACAGGATTTGCGAAGCCATGAACGTGCGCAGGTCTTCCTGAGGGGCCACTGATTGCTGCAGAATCTCGAAAATCTTCTTGATGCCGGGCCCGCCGTCGGCTTCGTATTTCCGCAGCGGGGAAGTCCCTGTGGCCTGACAAAAGTCCTCCTGGGGAAGCCGCAACAGACGTGTGCCTGTTACTGAGACCAACCTGTCGAAGCGCTCGACCACGAGCACCCGTTGCTTTCCAAAGGTTTGAATTTCCGCTTGTGCAACGGGCAATCCAAATGCATGCAGCAGTTTCAGGCACAGCCATTCGTTGTCCACTGAAGTGCTGAAGTCGGCTTGGCGGCCCCCCACCAGTCCCAGGGGCATCTTGAAAATGTGCGTCGTCGGGGTTGCGCCCCGCGGCTTGAGCCACTTGCCGTTCCACTTCAGGAACGCGTCCTTCTCCTGCGCCCCTGCCAAGGAGATTCGAAAGTCGTCGTCGGGGCTCTTGCCACCTGCAAAGCGCTCAGGCGAAACCACTTCGAGCAAGTGCCGTTCTATGGCTTCTTCGTTGACTTCGACGCCGTCGACGTTGTCCAACCCTTGAGGCGCTTCCCCCTCGTTCAGGAGCTGGATGGCCCCCACGCAGTCGCGCCCCACGGCCTGCAGCAGGTTGAACGGCTCTATGGAGCCGGTCTTGAACCTGGTGGCAACACGTTTGCGGATGTTCGTGCTGTCGGGCAGCAGGTTGTCGAAGTAGTTGGCGACCATCTCGCCCCTGAGTGGCTCGTTGTTCAGGTTGAAGGGCAGCGACAAGGACAATGGGCGGCCGAGCGCAGAGGCCTGCCAAGAGGGCTCGTACTGCAACTCCATGTCCCCCCGGGCCATCGTTGTCCAAGTGCCGACGCGCTCTCCGTTGGCCCAGAGGACGAGAGACTGGCTGTGCGATTTGCGTCCCATCTCACCACTCCGTCTTCTGCACTTCGGGTGCGCGTGTGTCGCGCTCCCCCAGCCTGAGCTCGAGCGAGACAGCGGCACACCAGGAGAGGAGCTGTCTGAAGCTTATTTCGTCGGGGTGCAGTTCCAGGTAAGACACTCGGTTCTGACTCAGTCCCAATCTGCTGGCGACCGCCTTCTGGCTGAGCTTGCTCCGCTTGCGGGCAGCCCGAAGCAATTGCCCGAGTTGCAGGGCTGTGACAAGAGACTGACTGTTTGCGATTGGCGGCATGGCAGACCTTGTAGTAGCTGAATTTCGGCTATTTCAATCTTAGCTGCATTTCGGCTATTTATCAAATAGCTGTATACCGGATAAATTGGCGATAACTGGATATCGGCTTGAAGTCCTCGAAGACAAAGACCTGAGCCTCTGAGTTGACCCGTGCGTCGCACCTCACACCGCTGGCTCCGGCGGGATTGGCTCGGGTGGCATGCGCCATTCGATACCGTGACCGTCCAGCAGCGCGATCAGGCGGGCGGTCTCGGCTTGCAGCGCGGCCAGTGGATCGCGTTCAATCATCGGACCCGTACTCGGCAAGCAGGTCGTCCATCTCATCACCCACGCCATAGCCGAAGTTGTGACAGGTGCTGCGCACGGTATCCAGCCTGTCCCATAAGGGCTGGCGTTTCGCGTCGGCCAAACTGACGTTGGTTTTTAAGGCCTGCTCTGCCTGATCACCCGATCGAAATCACTCTCAAACAATCGGTCTTGCACGATGCGGTATTTTTCGAATTCGCTCTCGGCGTGGACTTTGGCGATTTCCGCTGTCACCTTGCCAGCGTCCTGCAACACCTCCCGGTCCCAGAGTTTCAAGAAGCCGCCAAGGCGCTCTTCCCAGTCCGCCATGGTCATGGGCACGCGGCGCATGGCTTGAAGTTCTGCCATATCGAGATAGGCCGAGACAATCCGCTGCATCTGTGCCAGTTCGAAATCTGACAGGTAGTTTTTGGCAATGGTGACGTCGTATTTGTGGATCTTCCCTTGGGGCGCGCCCTCCCAACTGGTCAGGCCCATGTTTTCTTGTCTGTGGTCAGCCCGATCCACAATGATTTCTGCAGCTGTCTGGCCGTGAATGGCGTAATGCAGCTTGTTCTGCACTGCTGCAAAAAAACGCTTGGTCGCCGTGGCCGACGTGTCGTAATCCAGTGCCGTCGCGTAAATATCGGTGATCTTCTGGTAGAACTTGCGCTCGGAAAGGCGGATTTCCCGGACCTTTTCGAGCTGGCGCTCAAAAAACTCATCCGTCAGGACGCTGCCGCCCCCTTTAAGGCGTTCGGCATCCATGACCCAGCCTTGAATTGTGTAATCCTTGACGATCTGGTTGGCCCACTTGCGAAACTGCACCGCACGCTCGTTTTCGATTTTGAAGCCGACGGCAATGATTGCCTGCAGGCTGTAGTGGTCGACGTTGCGCTGAACCTCCCGGTCGCCCTCGGTTTGAACCATTAAGTACTGCTTAACAGTTGCCTCGCGCTCCAACTCGTTGTCGGCATATATGCGCTTCAAATGCTGGCTGACGGCTGGCACCGACACATCGTAGAGCGTGGCCATCATCTTCTGCGTGAGCCAGAGGTTTTCATCCTCGTAGCGCATTTCCACGCTGCTTTGCGCGTTGCCAGTTGCGGCCACAAAGGTCAGGTATTCAGCCGCTGATGAACGGACAAGTGAAACCTCGTTTTTTTTGGGAATTTGCGGTGGTTTGCTTTTGCCCATTCCAGCCCCCTCTTTTTATCGATATCAGTCATGTCAGCGCACTCTCAGTCAATTTGAACATCAAATCACTGTGGAAGCTGTTGTTCGATGTCCCCATGCCCACGCACAACCGCCAGTACCTGGAAAGGCGCATCGCCTACCGGATCCAGGAGATCGATCTGGCCAAGCGCGGGCCTGGTGCCCTGGAACGGCACAAGGCGCGCATCGACAAACTGCTGGACGCCACGAAGCCCAAGGCCAAAGCGGGACGCGGCGAGGTCGTCAAGCTGGTGCCGGGCACGATGCTCACGCCCGAGTTCAGTGGCGTTACGCACCGGGTGGTCGCGATGCCCAACGGTCAGTTCGAATACAAGGGCAAGCCCTGCAGCAGCTTGACTGCCATCGCCAACGACATTTCCGGCACAAAATGGTCTGGCCCGGCGTTTTTCGGCCTGAAGACCTCGATCGACGCGCAGAAGGAGGCCGGCGGTGCGTATGTCGCAAGCCAGCGTTCCGGGGGATGGATGAACACGAGGCAGTTTACTTGCAGGTCTGTGACGGGTTTTTGTGCATTCCAGGAGCGCCAACGGCGCGGACGGCTTCAGCTTGGCAAAATGCAGCCACTACCCCACCTGAACCACCCGATGCCATGAAGCACCCGAAAAAGCCCGTCAAGTTGCCCCCCGAACCCAAGCTGTCCCGAACCCATGCCCCACCCGGGCTGGCGCCGATCGAGTGGCAACGCGCCCTGCGCCGCCAATTCGGGCGCGAGCAGGTGTTCGGGCTGGAGAACACAGGCTCGGAGCCGTTCTTCTCCGAGTTCCGCGTCAGCAACCCGGAGTCGAAATCCAGCTACTACGTGGCTATTCGCGGAGCGCAGCCGGGCGACAACTTCTGCGCCTGCCCAGACTTTGCGACCAACGAACTGGGCACCTGCAAACACGTCGAATTCACGCTTGCCAAACTGGCAACAAGGCGCGGTGCCAAGCCGGCGTTCGCGCGGGGTTACCAGCCCGCGTTTTCCGAGCTGTACCTGCGCAACGACGGCGCACGCACGGTCCATTTCCGTGCCGGCACGGATTGCCCGGCGGCGCTGGCGCGTTCGGCGGCCGCGCTGTTCGATGCCGCAAAAGGCTGGCGTCTGCCGGAGAACCGTTTCGCCAAAATCGGGCGTTTTGTCGCGCTTGCGGCGAGCGCGGGCCATGAACTGCGTGCCTACGACGACGCGCTCGACTTCGTCGCCGGCCGGAGCGATGCGGCGCGGCGCACCGCAGCGCTTGCCGACCTGTTCCCGGATGGCGCCGCCGACTCTCGCTGGAAGAAGCTGCTCAAGGTGCCGCTGTATCCCTACCAGGCCGAAGGCGCGCTGTTTGCCCTGCGCGCCGGGCGCGCGTTGATCGGTGACGAGATGGGTCTGGGCAAGACGGCCCAGGCGATCGCCGCAGCGGAAATCCTGGCGCGGCATTTCGGCGCAGCCAAGGTGCTGGTGGTCTGCCCGACCTCGCTGAAATACCAGTGGCAAAGTGAAATGCTGCGCTTCTCGGGTCGTGCGTCCAGGGTGATCGCCAGTGGCCGCGCCCAGCGGCAAAAGGAATATGTGGAGGATGATTTTTGCAAGATCACCAACTACGAAAAGCTCAAGTCCGACCTTGACCTGATCTCCGCCTGGGCACCGGACCTGGTGATCGTGGACGAAGCGCAGCGCGTCAAGAACTGGAACACGATCGCGGCCAAGGCGCTCAAACGCATCAACAGCACCTATGCCATCGTGCTGACAGGAACGCCGCTGGAGAACAAGCTGGAGGAGCTCATCTCGATCGTTCAGTTCGTCGACCAGCACCGCCTGGGGCCGACCTGGAAGCTGCTGCACGAGCACCAGCTCAAGGACGAGGGCGGCCGCGTAACGGGTTACACCGGGCTCGACAGAATAGGGCAGACCCTGGCGCCGGTCATGATCCGGCGGCGCAAGTCCGAGGTGCTGCAGCAGCTGCCCAGCCGCACCGACCAGAACCTGCTGGTGCCGATGACCGAGATGCAGATGCTGCACCACGCGGAGAACGCGGACATCGTGGCGAAGATCGTGCAGCGCTGGCGCAGGATGAAGTTTCTGTCCGACCAGGACCAGCGCCGGCTCACCTGCGCCCTGCAGAACATGCGCATGTCGTGCAACAGCACCTACTTGCTCGACCAGGAGAGCGACCACGGCGTCAAGGCGGATGAACTGG
>CAMAWD010000179.1 GCA_945861785.1 Rhodoferax sp. OV413
CATGGCCGTCGGCGCCCGCGGCCGCGACATCCTGACCCAGTTCCTGATCGAGGCCGTGACCCTGAGCCTGATCGGTGGCGCCATCGGGGTGGTGCTGGGCGCAGGTGCGACCTGGGCCGTGGGCAGTTTTGCGGGCTGGCAGGTCAGCATGACGGCGTCCAGCGTGTTGCTGGCGGCGGGTTTCTCGGGCTTCGTCGGGGTGATATTCGGCTTTTATCCGGCCCACCGCGCCTCGCGGTTGTTGCCGATCCAGGCTCTGCGGTACGAATGAAGCTCCCGGCCGGGCGGCGATAATCCGCGCGCATCAAAGGAGTGTGTGTGGATTTAGTTTTGCTGGCCAAGGCAGCGATCATGGGTATCGTCGAGGGCTTGACCGAGTTCTTGCCGATTTCATCTACCGGACACCTGATCCTTGCCGGCGCGTTGCTCGGAATGGACGATGCCAAGGGCAAGGTGTTCGATATCGCGATCCAGACCGGCGCGATTCTGGCGGTGGTCATCGTGTATTGGCAGAAGATCCGTGAGACCGTGGTGTCCTTGCCGACCCAGCGGCGTGCTCAGCGCTTCGCAGCCAACGTGTTGGTCGCATTTTTCCCCGCCGTGGTACTGGGCTTGTTGTTCGGCAAGGCCATCAAGGAGCACCTGTTCACGCCGGTGGTGGTGGCCAGCGCCTTCATCGTCGGAGGGTTCATCATTCTGTGGGCCGAAAAGCGGCATGGCCAGGCGGCCACCGCGCCGCGTATTCGCGATGTGGACGAGATGTCGGGTCTGGACGCACTCAAGGTGGGTCTGGTGCAGTGCCTGGCCATGATCCCTGGCACCAGCCGCAGCGGCGCCACGATCATTGGCGGCATGTTGCTCGGCCTGTCGCGCAAGGCAGCCACTGACTTTTCCTTCTACCTGGCCATTCCCACGCTGATCGGCGCCGGTGTCTACAGCCTGTACAAGGAGCGTGCGCTGTTGTCGCTGGCCGACCTGCCGATGTTCGGCGTGGGTTTGTTCTTTTCGTTCGTGAGCGCCTGGTTGTGCATACGCTGGTTGTTGAAGTACATCGCCTCGCATACCTTCAACGGTTTTGCCTGGTACCGCATCGCGTTCGGTATCGTGGTGCTGGTCACCGACTGGAGCGGCCTGGTCACCTGGGCGGCCTGACCCGGGCCGGGCCTCAGGGGATGGTTTGCAGATTGAGCAGTGCCGCTTCGATTGCCGCAGCGGTCGCCTGAGGCTTTTCCATCGGAAACAGGTGGCTGCCGTCGACCATGGCGATGCGGCCCCGTGTGAGTTGCTCGGTCATCGCCATGCCGACCTGTTTCATCTCGCGTGAATACAGGCCACCAATGAAGGCGACCGGGCATTTGAGAGGATGGCGCTTGAGCAGCCGGTCGAGGTTGTCGGGCAGGGTGTTGTAGATCGTCGTTTCGATGTCGCGGTCGAAACTCAGCACGCGCTGGCCCTGTTCGTCGTCATGGGTGCCGTGGTCGATGTAGTCCTGCAGCACTTGCGGGTCCCAGCGGGCGAAGGCCTTCTTGTGCTGAAAATACTCCAGCGCCGCAGCCGCACTGGGCCAGGTGTTGCGCCTGCGCCGGCTGACTGCGCCGGGCGACACCTCACCCACCATCTGCGTGGTCTTGATCACACCCAGCGTGGTGGCCCGCCAGCCACCCAGCAGCGGTGCGTCGAGCAACAACACACCGCGTGCCAGTTCCGGGTGCCGGGCGGCGGCCATCACGCTGAGGAATCCGCCCAGCGAATGGCCCACCAGAAATGCGGGCTCACCGGCCTTGCGGGTTTCGACCTCGGCAAAGTCCACCAGTTGCTGCACCAGGTTGGGCCAGTTGTTGGTGGGCGCGTAGTGCGGCGCATGGCCGAACTTCTCGACCGCGCGGACCTTGAAGCCGCGCGCGCGCAGCAGCTTGAACAGCACCCGGTAGGTGCTTGCCGCGAAACTGTTGGCGTGCGAGAAGACGACCAGCGCCATCGTCAGATCAGTTTTTCCTGCGGCGTGGTGATCTTGCGCAGCGGCTTGTTGCGCTGGCCTTCGGCCATCAGCGGCACGTCGGTCTGTTCACCTTTCCACATCGGGTCCTCGATGCTGTCGAACACCTCGCGCAGCTTTTTGCCCCAGTTGTTGTGCATCATTTTGAAGTAGGGGTTGTTCTCGTCGATACACACCACCTTGTCGGTCTGGAAGCTGTTGGCCTCGTACACCACCAGGTCCAGCGGCAGGCCGACCGACAGGTTCGACTTGAGCGTGGAATCCATCGACACCAGCGCGCATTTGGCGGCTTCGTCCAGTGGCGTTTCGGGTGTGAGCACGCGGTCGAGCACGGGCTTGCCATACTTCGATTCGCCAACCTGGAAGTACGGTGTCTCGGGCGTGGCTTCGATGAAATTGCCGGCCGAATACACCTGGAACAGGCGCATGCCCTCGCCCTTGATCTGGCCGCCAAAAATCAGCGAGACGTTGAAATCGACCCCGGCCTGCTTCAGCGATTCTGCGTCCCGCGTGTGCACATGGCGAATGGCCGACCCCAGCACCCGGGCGGCGTCGAACATGCTCTTGGCGTTCCAGATGGTGATGGGTTCGCTTTCGGGGGCTTCCTTGAGCTGTTCGATCTGCAGGATCTCGCGCACCGATTGCGAAATGCTCAGGTTGCCCGCCGACAGCAGCACCATGAAGCGGTCGTCGGTGCGTTCGTAGACGATCATCTTGCGGAAGGTGCTGATCTGGTCCAGCCCGGCATTGGTGCGGGAGTCGGAGAGGAAGACCAGACCGGCATTGAGTTTGATGGCGACGCAGTAGGTCATGGGAATCGTTGGGGCAAAGGGTCGAGTTTAAGACGCGGCGCAACTACCGGTATTCAACCGAGGCATGAGAAGCAGGATAGTCGTAGTCCCGTGTGGGATCAGGCCGCCGGCGCATTCGGCTCCGCGGCTGTCCCCCGCCCTGCGGGCTCCTCCTTGATGCCGCTGCGCCGAACCCACCGCCGACCTGATCGGGCAATTTGGTTGGAGTGCGATGCGCCAAACATGCCCGCTCGTCCAGCTTGGCCAAACGCATGTATTGCCGAACCCGAGATGCTTGAGACGTTCACCCGATCACCTCGTCTGCACGCAGCAACAGCGACCGTGGGAGATTGATGCCAATCGCCTTCGCGGTGTTGCGATTGACCACAAATTCAAACACTGTGGGTTGCTCGAACGGCAGATCGGGCGGTTTGGCACCTTTGAGAATGCGGTCGACAAAATACGCTGCGCGTTGAAACTGCGCCGCGAAGTTGGGCCCGTAACTCATCAGTGCACCGTCGTCGGCGAACTGTCTGGTGAACGCGATCATGGGCCATTTGCGTTGCAGTGCAGTCTGCACGATCAGCGCGCGTTGGGCCAGCAGCTGCGGGCCGACAGTCACGATCAGTCCCTGCACCCGTTCGCTGGCGAACCGGGCCAGCGCGGGTTCAATGTCGGATGCTGCTGTTACTTCACCCAGGCGTGCGTCAAGTGCATGGACTTTCACGATGCGCTGTGTGCTGTCGATTTGCGCCTGGTTCTGTTGACCCTGGTGCTGCTGCAGGAAGCCGACGCGGCGAATACCCGGGGCGGTGGCGAGCAGCAATTCGGCGTACTTGGTGCTCAGATCTTCCAACATGTTGGCATTGCCTGTGACCATTCCGCCAGGGCGGGCGAGGCTTGCTGCGAATCCCCAGCCGACAGGGTCGGTTCCGGTTGCCATCACGATCGGCGTGTCTGGCGCCGCCTTGACGGCAGCGCGAACCGCGCCGTTCGGAAAGGCTACGATGACCGCCGGCCTGGTTACGGCGACCTCTGCCGCCAGCACCGCAGTTCGCTCGGCGCCCTGGTTGTCGGCCCAGCGCTCGACCAGCACATAGTGTTCACCGTCCTTGCGGCCCATGGCTAGCATCGCGGTCTTGAACGCCGCGATGAACGGCAAGGAAACTTCGCGGGAGCTGGCCCCCAGCCAACCTATACGCAACGGCTCGCGGGTGGTTTGCGCGAGCACCGGAGCGAATGCGATGGCCGCCGCGCTGGCAAGAATGCTGCGGCGTCGGTTCATCGAAACCCCGCTTCGGTGGGCTGCAACGTCGTCCGGTGCGAGGATTTGTCTGGCACCTGCACACCATTGCTGGTGTCCCCGCTCGGGGTCGTTCCCGGTGCCGCATCGCGTCTTCTCATCCGATACTCCTCAGGCTGGTGCGAACTCGCGTTGGGGATGGGAACATTGGGCACAACGGCCAAGGCACCAACCTTGGGGTCAGTCTAGGTGACCCGCGGGCCTGTGCCACCGAGCTTCTTCAACTGGTACAGCACATCGAGCGCCTCACGCGGGCTGAGCACATCCGGGTTGACCGCCGCCAGCGCCGCCTCCAGGGCGCTGGGTGCAGCCTGGCGTGTTTCTGGTGGTGCCGCAAACAGGTCCACCTGCGCCTGGCTCGCGTTGGCGCTGTGCTCCAGCGCATCGAGTGCGTGTTGCGCGTGGTTGAGCACCGCCGCCGGCATGCCGGCCAGCCGCGCCACCTGGATGCCATAGCTGCGGCTCGCCGGGCCGCTCTGCACTTCGTGCAGAAAGACGATGTCGCGGCCGGACTCAGCGGCGCTGACATGCACGTTCATGGCGCCGTGGTGCGTGGCCGGGAACCCGGTCAGCTCGAAATAGTGCGTTGCAAACAGCGTGAAGGCCTGCGACTTGTTGTGCAGCTGCGTGGCGATGGCCGAGGCCAGCGCCAGCCCGTCGAAGGTGGACGTGCCGCGCCCGATCTCGTCCATCAGCACCAGTGAATGCGGCGTGGCAGTGTGCAGGATCTGGGCCGCTTCGGTCATCTCCATCATGAAGGTGGACTGGGCGTTGGCCAGGTCGTCGGCCGCACCAATGCGGGTGTGGATGGCGTCGATCGGCCCCAGGCGGCAACTTTCGGCCGGCACGTAGCTGCCCACCGCCGCCAGCAGCACGATGATGGCCACCTGGCGCATGTAGGTGGATTTGCCGCCCATGTTGGGGCCGGTGATGACCTGCATGCGTTGGCGACCGTGCAGGCTGGTGTGGTTGGCGATGAAATTGCCGCTGCTGGTTTCGGCCAGGCGTGACTCCACCACCGGATGCCGCCCGCCACGGATCTCGATACAGGGTTCGTTCACGAATTGCGGCGCGCACCAGGCCAGCGTGAGGGAGCGCTCAGTGAGGCAGCACAAGGCGTCCAGCGTTGCCAGGGCGCGTGCGACCCGGGTCAGGCCGGGCACGTGGGCTTGCAACCCGTCCAGCAGGCGCTCGTACAGGAATTTCTCGCGCGCCAGCGCCCGATCCTGT
>CAMAWD010000180.1 GCA_945861785.1 Rhodoferax sp. OV413
GCCTCGATCGCGGTCTGGCGCTGGTTCACCGACCTGGACCTTGGTGACGCCGCCAGTTCGAAATTCGACAGCCTGCATGCATGCTTCACCCGCGCGCTGCGCCCTGGCGCCCGCCCGATCGACCCCACACCGAACACGATGACCAGCCCCAGCGACGGCATCGTGGGCGCCTGTGGCACGGTGGTGCGCGGGCAGGTGTTCCAGGCCAAGGGCCTCGCCTACTCGCTGGCCGACCTGCTGGGCTCCGAGCAGGATGCGGCGTTCTTCGCCGACGGCGCGTTCGTCACCCTGCGCCTTACTTCGGCGATGTACCACCGCTTTCATGCACCTGGCGACCTGGCCATCGACCGCGTCAACTACATCAGCGGCGACACCTGGAACGTGAACCCGATCGCGCTCAAGCGGGTCGAGCGGCTGTTTTGCAGGAACGAACGGGCGGTCATCCACGCCCGGCTCGCTGGCACCGCTCACCGCATCGCGCTGGTGCCGGTGGCAGCCATCCTGGTCGCCAGCATTCGCCTGCATTTTGCCAACGTGCTGCTGCATCTGCGCTACAAAGGACCGAACCGGATCGACTGCGATGCCCAGGCATCCAAGGGGCAGGAACTCGGCTGGTTCGAACACGGATCGACCATCATCGTTCTCGCGCCTCGCGGGTTCACCTTGTGCGAAGACATCCAGGATGGCCGGCGCGTTTCGATGGGGCACCGCCTCATGCGGCTGCCCTGATGGCGCGCGCTGCGTTGCGGCCTGTCATGGCGCTTTCACATGCCGCCGATAGATTGCACGCTGAACCAACAACTGGATGAACGGCTTGGCCGCCACATGCCCATGATGGACCCCCATTGACTTTCGCACGCCACACTGAAGGGCGCGGTTTCGCGTGGTTGGGCGCCTTGCTCGTATTGCTCGGGCTGGCCGCCTGTTCACCCCGGCACCTGATCTTGCAAGGTGTTGCGAGCGAACTGGCGAACCAGGGCCAGATGGCGGAGGACGACTTGCAACTGGCGCGTGACGCCAGTGCGTTCTATCTCAAGCTGTCCGAGGCGCTGCTGGTTGAGGCGCCGGGCCACAGGGCACTCGCCGAGGCTGTCAGCGCCGGGTTCACACAGTATGCGTTTGCGTTCGTGGCGTTCGACGCCGAGCAGATCGAAACCAGGGACGCGAAAGCGGCGCACAGGCTGCGCGAGCGTGCCGCACGTTTGTACCTGCGTGCCCACCGCCATGCGATGGCTGCGCTGGAGCACGGGCAGCCGGGTTTCTCGAAGGCGCTGGCCGGCGCACAGCCCGCACTCTGGCCACGCCTGGCAGACGGGCAGGTGGCCCTGGCCTATTGGGCGGCCGCCTCCTGGGGCGGGTTCATCGCATTGTCGAAGGACGATCCGGAGACTGTCGCCGACCTGCCACTGGCGATCCGCCTGGCGCGGCTGGCCTGGGAGCGGCAGCCTGACTATGGTGACGGTGCACTGTCAAGCCTCATGGGCAGCTTCGAGCTTGCGCGCCCGGGCGGGTCCAGGCAGCAGGCACTGGTGTATTTCGACCGTGCGATCGTCGCCGGTGGCGGCCGCAACGCCGGTGTGCTGGTGGCCAAGGCGGAAGGTTTGGCTTTGTCGGACGGCGACAGGCCGGCTTTCGAGGCCCTGCTGCGTGCGGCTCTGGTCGCCAGCGATGCACGGCGCGACCTGGCCAATGCCGTCATGCGCGAGCGTGCTTTGTGGCTGCTCGCCTCTGCGGATGATTTGTTTTAAGGAAACCACACCATGACACCCAGCCTCGACAGCGCAAGGCGCAGGCTCTTGCACGTTCTCGTGGTCGGATGCGCGGCCGGTGCCAGCGCGGCGGCCTTTGCTGCCGACAAGCAGCTGCGCATCGGCACCCTGGTGCCCAAGAATTCGCTGTACCACCGGCAATTGATGGAAATCGGCGAAGTCTGGCGTGCCGCGCAAGGCGGCAAGGCCCGCTACCTGGTGTACCCGGACGGCAGCCAGGGCGGCGAAGCAGAAATGGCCCGGCGTGTGCGTATCGGACAACTGCAAGGCGCCTTGTTGTCCGTCGTCGGGCTGCGCGAGATCGAGCCCACCGTGGCAGCCCTGCAGAACATGCCGCTGCTTTTTCGCAACTGGGAAGAGGTGGACCATGTCCGGGAAAAGATGCGCCCGGCGATGGAGAAAAAGTTTTACGACAAAGGTTTCGTGGTGTTGGCCTGGGGAGACGCTGGTTGGGTGCGCTTTTTCTCCCGGGACGCAGCGGTGCGCCCGGACGACTACAAGAAGATGAAATTTTTCGCCTGGGGCTCCGAACCGGAGCAGCAGGAAATCATGAAGAGCCTGGGTTACACACCGATCCCGCTCGAGACTGCCGACATCCTGCCCGCCATCCAGACCGGCATGATCAACGTGGTTCCGTCCACGCCCTATTTCGCCCTGGCCGGCCAGGTTTTCAGCAACGCCCCGCACATGCTCGAAATCAACTGGGCCCCCATCGTTGGCGCGCTGGTGATCACCCGAAAGGCCTGGGATGACATGTCGCCCGACGTGCAGGCGGCGGTTCGCTCGGCCAGCGACAAGGCCGGCGTGCAGATCCGGGCCAAGGCGCGCCAGGAGGTGGACGACGCGGTCGATGCCATGAAGAAACGTGGCCTGATCGTGCACCGGCCGACGCCAGAGCAGATGCGCGAATGGGATGCGCTGGCGGCGAGCCTGTACCCGCGCATCCGCGGCTCGATGGTGCCTGCCGATACGTTCGACGAGGTCGTCGCGCACCTCAAGGCGTACCGCGCCTCGGTGGGCAAATGAGCCTGCCATCGGGCAATCGACCAGCCGGCAGTGAAGGGACGGTCCCACGCATGAAGTTCCGTCCCGACGAGTTGGTGTCCGGCGCTGCGCTGGCGCTGATGGTGGTGGTCCCGGTGGTCGAAATCGCGCTGCGCCCGTTCCTGGGCCGGGGCATCGACAACTCGGCGGTCCTGGTGCAGCACCTGGGCCTGGTGCTGGCCATGCTGGGGGCAGTGGCCGCTGAGCGGCATGGGCACCTGAGCACGCTGGGCGGTGGTGTTGCCGGCCCGGGCAAAACCCGGTTCCAGGGCCGGGTGCTGGGTTTTGCCCGCGGCAGCGCGGCTTTCGTGTGCGGCGCACTCGCACTGGCCAGCTGGCGCTTCGTGCACAGCGAGATGCAGGCCGCGCAGATTCTGGCCTACGGCGTTCCGGTCTGGTGGGTCCAGGCGGCGATGCCGCTGGGGTTTGCGTTGATCGGCCTGCAACTGGGCCGGCGCTGCGCCGCACACGCAGGGCTGCAATGGGTTTGCGCGCTGGTGCTGCCGTTTGCCGGCTGGCTGGTGGCAGACCGTTTCGAAGGTGCGAGCGTGGTCTTCTGGCCCGCTGGCATCGGTCTGCTGGCCATGCTGCTGGCGGGTGCGCCGGTCTTCGCTGTTCTGGGCGGCCTGGCGATGGCCTTGTTCTGGCAGGACGGGCAACCGTTGGCGTCGGTGCCCTTGTCGCACTACCAGATCACCGTCAACCCGTCCTTGCCGGCTTTGCCGCTGTTCACGCTGGCGGGCCTGGTATTTGCCCGCACCGGTGCGGCGCAACGTCTGGGTGGCGTGTTTGTCGCGCTGTTCGGGGGCGGCATGACCGGGACCGTGGTGGCCGCCGCCGTGTTGTGTTCGGTTTTCACGGCTTTCACCGGTGGCAGCGGCGTGACCATTCTTGCCCTGGGCGGGCTGCTGCTGCCACTGTTGCGCAACGCCGGTTTTCCCGAGCAGCGGGGCATTGGCCTGGTGACGAGCGCCAGCGCACTGGGGGTCTTGCTGGCGCCGTCCGTGCCCTTGATCATGTACGCCATCATTGCCCGTGTGCCCATCAATGCGATGTTCCTGGCCGGGCTGGTGCCGGCCGTCGTGATGGTCGCGTTCCTGCTGGTGTTTGGCGGTTACCTGAAACCCGGCATGGGCATGGCGCAGCCGCAGGGTGCAGCGCTGGCGGGGTCGAACTTCAGGCTGGCCGCAGCAGCGGCGTGGCGCGCCAAGTGGGAAATCATGGCACCCGTGGTGGCCATCGGTTCACTGGTCAGCGGTCTGGCGACACCCACCGAAAGCGCCGCGCTCACGGCCGTCTACGCGATTGCGACACAAGCACTGGCGCACCGGGAACTGGGGCCGCGCATGTTGGCTGCATGCCTGTCGCATTGCGCGCAGGTCATCGGTGGTGTCATGCTGATCCTGGGCATGGCGCTGGGCCTGACCAATTACCTGGTGGACGCGGGTGTTCCCGATGCGGCCATCAGCTGGGTGCAGGAACTGATCCCGAACAAGTTCATCTTCTTGCTGGTGCTCAATGTGTTTTTGTTTGCCGCCGGCGCCTTGATGGAGATTTTTGCCGCCATCGTGGTGCTGGTGCCGCTGCTGCTCCCGGTGGCGATGAGTTATGGCATCGACCCGGTGCATTTCGGCATCATCTTCCTGGCCAACATGGAAATGGGCTTCCTGTGTCCCCCGGCGGGAATGAACATCTATTTTGCGTCGGCCATGTTCGGAAAATCGATCCGTTATGTGGCGCGCGCCGTGTTGCCCGCTGTGGCGGCCATCTTTTTGGGCACTCTCGCCATCTCGTGGTTGCCGATTCTCGCCACCGGATTGCCAGGCTGGCTGCTGCGTCCGGGGTGAAGGCCCGAGGGCGGCTCGGGTGGCCTGCAGCGGGGCTGCTTGTGCCGCTGCGTGGGAGCTCAGTCCTTGCTGGGCCTGCCGGTCTTGATCGCCGGGACGGCGTTCAGCGCAGCCAGGAAAGCCGCACCTTCCATCGCGGCCAGCGCCTTGATGCCTGCGCGCAGCAGTTCGCTCTTCTTGGTTGGACGCTTCAGATCGGATGCACGCAGCTTGAGGGCTTCAAGCACCATGAATTCGGCCTTGGGAATCGTGAAGCCGTCGCGCACCAGCTTGGGCTTCTTGGCCTTGGCAGGGGCAGCGGCTGCGCTTGGGCTGGCTGCAGGTGCGGCTGGTTTAGCTGGCTTGGCTGGTTTGGCTGGTTTGGCTGGCTTGGCTGGCTTGGCTGGCTTGGCTGGTTTGGCTGGTACGGCTGGTTTGGCCTTCGGAGCCGCCTCGGTTTTTGCCGGAGCGGCTTTCGCGGTGGACGCTTTCGCGGCAGCCTTTGGGGCTGTCGCAGCAACTGGTGCGCCGGCCTCGGTGGTTGCGGCAGTTGCGGCAGTTGCTGCGGTCTTCTTTGTTGTGGCCATGTGTCAATCCTTGGTTGGTAAACAGATTGAACAGTTTATACGGTTTTCGGTTTTCGATGGTTCCAGGGTTGAAAATT
>CAMAWD010000181.1 GCA_945861785.1 Rhodoferax sp. OV413
AACGGTTTCCAGCAGCGCGAGTGGGACGCGTACCTGCGCCAGCTGAAAGTCACGGACCCGGTGCTGTTTGCTGCCTGATTGCCCAGAACGTCCAGCGACCTGATCGGGACCCAGCGAACGCTGCGCTGGCGGATTGGGCGGTGATCGGGGTAGACGATGCTGCCCAGGAAGGCACACCCAGAAAGTCGATGCCCTGATTGCAGCGTTGCAGGACGGTTTTATCGGGGTGCAAGGCGAGGCCCCGGCGCTCGCGTAAAAACGCCTCAATCGCCAGGCGCTGGCGGTTGAGGGGTGGCGGTGTTATCGCCCAGCAGCACGAAGTCATCCACATAGTGCAGGTAGGCGCGCACCTTGAGGCTGTGTTTGACGAACTGGTCGAGCTCGTTGAGATACACGTTGGCAAAGAACTGGCTGGTGAGGCTGCCAATGGGCAGGCCGATACCGGGCCGGGCGTGGTAGAGCGATTTGTGCGGTGGCACTTGTGCGAGCAAGTCGCGCCTGCCGCTGGCAATGGGCGGCGGATCGAGGGGCGATTGCAGCAGGATGGCGCTGGCCACCTGGTCGAGCCGGGCGCGCGTCTGCTCGTCAAACGGCTGGCGCGGGACACTCTTTTGCCAAAGCGCGAGCAAAAGGTGCCGGTTGATGGTGGGAAAAAAAGCCCGGATGTCGAGCTTGCATTAGCAGCGGTGGCCGGGCTGGCGCATGAACTGTTGCAGGCGCGCGATGGCGGCCTGGGTGCCGCGGCCCTTGCGGTTGGCGTAGCTTGTCGTCGATAAAGCGGGCGTCCCACCAGGGCTCGATGTGGCGCACCAGCCACTGTTTTGGCGAACAGAACGTCACTTTCACGGAACGGGGTGCAACCCTTTTTCACTTCCGATGCTTTGCGCGTGGCGATCGTATCAACGACGACTGTGCCCGCGCTAACTGTGGGAATCGGCACAAATGAAACGTTCATATCATCAGGCACACTCTTCTTGTCCAGAGTCGGATTGACCATTGTGATTTCGGCAATGGTCGTGCGGCACCCAGAACTCGGTTGCTCACTCACTTCAACGTGATCTGCCATCACGCGACCAACGCCTGGTTCACATGAGGCATTACGCCACTTCCCAATCTTCCATCTTCAACCCCGGCACACGCCCGAACTCGCCAGTGTTATGCGTGACGAGCGTGGCATCGTGCGCGCGCGCAATCGCGGCGATGAGCGTGTCGTTGGGCCCGATGGGCTTGCCCTGCGCAAGCAGGTCAGCGTGAATCTGCCCGTAGTGTTCGGCGCTGACATCATCGAATGCCAGGCTTTGCAGCGGCGCGAAGAACGCTTTCAGCAACTGCAGATTGGCTTCCACTCGCTGGCTGCGCCGCGCACCCGACAGCAGCTCGGCCTTGACCACGCTGCACAGCGCAATGTTGGCCGGGCTGTGGCTGCGAAAATTGTCGAGGATGACCGGGTGCCTGGCGTTGAGCAGATGGATACAGACGTTGGTGTCGAACAGGTAGATCACTTCAGTTCAACTCGTTGTTCGAAGTCGCCCTGCGGCGCGCGTTCCAGCGGGGCACCCTGCCAGCAGCCGAAGATCTCGAAGTAGCCCTCGGGCCAGGCCTCGCTGGCGCCGGCGTCGCGCTTAACCAGTTCGGCGAGGTAGCGCGACAGGCTCAGGCCCGAATCCTTTGCCTTCTTCTGCGCCTGCTCGGCGACGTTATCGGGGACATAACAGTGGAGCTGGGCCATGAGACACCTCCTTAGATCAATGTGTCGAATATATTTGATATATGTGGATCGTAGCAGAGACTGTGACTATCTATATAAGCTATTATAAATCAATATCTTATTTGGTAGCGAACAGCAACGTCCCCGGCCTAAATCCCCCGCCTCTCGCCACACTTCCAGGCGCCAGCCGACTTCTTGTTCACGAACAGCACGTAGTCAGCGGGGCCGGTATCGGTGGGGTACTCGCGCACCGCCTACCCCAAACCATCTTTCGGGTTGATGGTCTTTATCGACTGAATGACCCACCCCGCCTGCCTTGGCAGCCCGTCGATGTTGTCGCGTGCTTGTTGTTCCGGGTTCTGGTTTTCGGTCATTGCCTGCTCGACAGGGGCAGCGACGTATCGCGGGAACGCGTTGAGCGATGACATAAGAAGTAAGGGCCTGGCATGCAGTGAACTTTCCTGGGGAAGGCCGTGATCACAATTTATTCCCACAGCTACGTCAGCCGGATATCGATATACGATTTTGATCATTATTGAATTCTTTATCTGGGGCCGGATCGCCGGCTCTTGACAGTGCTCTTGTGCAGGCGCAAATTGCAGCCCAGCGAGTCTGCATCTACGGGCAGACACCATGAAATGCACTGCAGGGGAATGAGCATGCAAAGTACTGCCACTGCACGGACAGGCCGGAATCAGGGAGCGCTCAACAAGCTTCGCGCCATGCTCCTGGCGACCGGGATCGCAACAGCGCAATTATTCCTGCCGGGTCACGCCACGGCGCAGGCCTACCCCAACCGCCCCATCACGCTGGTGTACCCCTATCCGCCCGCGGGATCGCCGGTGGCCTTCAACGCCCTGTTCCAGGAAGCCTCCAAGGTGCTCGGGCAGCCCATCGTGGTGGAGTACAAGCCCGGCGCCGGCAACCGCTTCGGCGTCACCGACATCATGAAGGCCAAGCCCGACGGCTACACGCTGGCCGCCGCCCCCGATGTGGTGCTCACGGTGCTGCCACTCACCAGTTCCACCTTCAAGGCCGAGGCCGGGCGCGACTACCTGCCGCTGATGCAGATGATCGAGTACTTCTTCATCATCACCACGCACCCGTCGATGCCATTCCGCGACTTCCAGGGACTGGTGGCCTATGCCAAGGCCAATCCCGGCAAGCTCAACTTCGCCGGATCCGAGCCCGGCGGAGTGCGGCACTTCCTGCTCGAACGCATCCAGGCCACCACCGGCGCGCGCCTGACCAACGTGCCCTACAAGGGCGACGCGGCATCGCTGCCCGACCGGCTGGGCGGCATCGTCGAGATCGGCATCAACGCGGCGGGCTTCAAACCGCACATCGATGCCGGCAAGCTGGTGGCGCTGGCCACCACCGGCCCCAAGCGCATGCAGGAACTCCTCAACCTACCCACGCTGGAGGAGTCCGGCTACAAGGGACTCACCCTGACCAGCTGGTTCGGGTTGGTGGCGCCGGCGGGAACACCCGCGGACATCATGGCGAAACTCAGTGCAGCCTTCAACGCGGGCCTGAGGTCGCCCGATGTCATCCGCCTGCTGGCACAGCAGGGCTTCGATCCGGTGGGCGGCTCGCCCGAGGCCTTCGCGCAGAAAATCCGCGCCGACATCACCGCCAACGCCCCCGTCATCAACAAGCTCGGCCTGAAGTTTGACTGACCCCGGCACGCAAGCCCACCCAGCTGGCATGCCTTCCGACATTGCCGGCCTGCCGGCATCACACCGTATCGCAGTCGACTGGTTGCGCCCGGGCCCCATGACACCCGCAGAGCGCGAGGCCATGACCCGCTGGTATGCGGAACATCATGGCGACGGCAATCTCGACCAGGCGCGCTTCATGGCATTCTGGCTCGACCATGACAGCGCCATCGCCAAGCATTACCGGCGCTGGGTGCAGGCCGCCGTCACCGGCGTGCCCAATAGCGTCACCGCGTTGGTCATGCTGCACACCTACACTGTGCTCGGCTGGGAGTCAGGCGCGCAGTACGAACTGATCGCCGCGCTGAAGTACGGTGCCAGCCGCGCGCAGGTGCTGGAGGCCATGGCGTTCGCCTTCATTCATGCGGGACCGATGGGTATGGGGCGCGTCGCGCCCGCGTGCGATGCCTACCTGAAAAAATGGGACGAACGCGGAGGTGACCAGGCTGAGCAGCCAGCCGCATGGCCGCAAGGCTGGGCTGCGGACCCCGATGCCTTGCGCAGTGGGATCGACCTGGGCAGCCCGGGCCTGAGCGATGCGGAGAAGCAGCAAGTCTTCGACTGGTACGAAACGCACCAGGGCGAAGTGCCGCGGCACATCCGCTTCCTCGCCCAATGGAGCCCGGATGGATTGAAGGCGATGCGCAATCGCTTCGAGTCGTGCATCGTCACCCTGCCGAAACAGATCGTGCCATTGATGATGTTCAATGCGGCCGCCGTGCGCGGAGAGCCTGCCGCCATGCGGCGCGCGGCTTACCAGGCCCGGCATTACGGCGTCAGGCGATCACACCTGCTGCCCATCCTGCAGATCGCCATGGTCTACGCCGGCGACATGGGCAGCGAGGCCATTACCGATGCCGTGGCACCACTGTTTGACGACTGGCCGTACTGAAATCAGCTTGGCGCCGACACCGCCGGCTTCAGACCGAGACGCCGAGCGGCCTTTGAGAACTGCTTGTCGAAAGTGGCCAGGCCGGAGCACAGGCCGGATTGGGCCAGCTGCAGCGCATCGGAGAAGCCCATCCCGCGGCGATACCAGGCGATGGCCTGGCTGACCGCGCCGAGGCGATCGACGGTCAGATTCTCGACCGCGAGCATGTCCTCGAACAAGGCGGCAATTTCATCCGGCGGCATGCCGTAGGCGCCGCGCAGCACCCCTTCGAGTTCCTCGACTACGGTGATCGGCACAAACAGCTGGCGGCCCGACGACAACAACGCCTGGGCGCGTTCTCTTTGTGCCTTGGTCGTGGCGTCGGCATCGACTTCGGCCGCAATGGCACGGGCAAGAACGTTGGTATCCAGGGCGATCATGCCTTGCCCCGCTTCTTCGCCACCGCCAGCCCTTGCAACGCCTCAAATGCCAGCGGCTTGCCGCGCCGGGCGATGCGGTCGAACAGCACGGACGCGGGCTTCTTTTCTCACTTGCCAGGTCGCGATGCAGCGCGACCGTGGTTGGCGCGTTGGCTTCCGGATGGGACTGGAGCGCAAAGCCGTGTTGCGCGCCGCGGCCCTGGTCGACGAGATCATCCCGCGGGTGCCGGTCAGGCAATGGGTGCTGTCGTTTCCGATCCCGCTGCGCATCCTCATCGCGGCGCACCCCGAACTGCTCATGCCGGTGCTGCGCATCATCCACCGCGTCATCGCGGGGTTTTTGCTCAAGCAGGCAGGCCTGAAACGTGCCTCTGCCGACACCGGCGCGGTCACGCTGATACAGAGATTTGGTTCTGCCGCCAACCTGAACATCCATCTGCATTGCCTGGTGCTCGATGGCGTGTATCGGCGCACCGAGGGCGTCCCGGTCTTCCAGCAGGCGCGTGCGCCCACCGGCGATGAATTGGCGGGCCTGCTCGACAAGATCAT
>CAMAWD010000182.1 GCA_945861785.1 Rhodoferax sp. OV413
TTGCTCGGGGTGTGCTTGCTCGGGGTGTGCTGAAGGCGCAGCCGGATTGGGCCGAACACGGCAACCCGCAGGTCCAGCGTGTCTGGGGCATCCTGCAAAGCGGGTCACACCGGGTGGGGGTCAGGTCTTGCATTGCGATATGGTGTTGACAACGGGTGGGGGTCAGGTCTTGCATTGCGATATGGCAAAACAAGACCTGACCCTCGGGGTGTGCTCTCGGGGTGTGCTTGCTCGGGGTGTGCTGAAGGCGCAGCCGGATTGGGCCGAACACGGCAACCCGCAGGTCCAGCGTGTCTGGGGCATCCTGCAAAGCGTGGGGCTGGATGTTGACAAGGTGAAACGCGACATGGACAACCCCCGATTCGATGCCATCCTGAAGCAGGATGCCCAAGACATTGCGGTGTTGCAGGTCAAGAAGACCCCGACTTTCTGTGTAAATGGCCGGCTGTTGCTTGAACACGACCCGGATACGCTGCGGGCGCTGGTCCTGCAGGAAATCAAGGCCAGCTATCCGTGGCGCCTGGCGACGGCTCTGGACTCCTTGTCGTTCGGTGATGCACTTCCGGGTGGCCCTGAGCGCGGTACAGCGCCAGCCCGGCGCTCAGTCAGGCATGATCGCAAGACGTTTGACATGGATGGCACCAAGCAGCCTGCCGCTGCCAGTCGCTGTGGGAGGAGAGCCGCATGAATTTCGAGCCTTATGTCCTGTTGCACGAGCCCGTCATCCGGCTGGGATTTTTCCTGGTTACCTTCGCACTGGTCGCCCTTTGGGAGGTGTTCGCGCCGCGGCGCGCGTTGACCGTGTCGAGGGCCGTGCGCTGGGCCAGCAACCTGGGTCTGGTGGTGCTCAACACCGTGCTGCTGCGGCTGATGTTCCCGTTGGCGGCAGTCGGCATGGCGGCCTTTTGCGCAGCCAATGGCTGGGGCCTGCTGAACCACTTTCAGGTGCCGTTCGTGGTGGCGCTGCCGGTGGCGGTGATCACCATGGATTTCGTGATCTGGCTGCAACACGTGATGCTGCATGCGGTGCCGGTGCTGTGGCGGTTGCACCAGGTGCACCACGCCGACCCGGACTACGACCTGACCACCGGCGCGCGTTTCCACCCGATTGAGATCGTATTGTCGATGCTGGTCAAGTTCGCCTCCATCACCGTGCTCGGCCCGCCGGTGATGGCAGTGGTGGTTTTCGAGGTGCTGCTCAATGCCACGGCGATGTTCAACCACGGCAACATCCGCCTGCCTGTCGCGCTCGACCGTGTGTTGCGATGGTTTATCGTCACACCGGACATGCACCGCGTGCACCACTCGGTCGAGGACGACGAGACCAACTCCAACTTCGGCTTCAACCTGCCTTGGTGGGACCGCCTGTTCGGCACCTACCGAGCCCAACCGCGTGCCGGCCACGACAGGATGACCATTGGTATCCATGGCCATTCCGACCCACGCGAGGTGGCGCGCCTGCCCGGTATGCTGCTGATGCCGTTCCGGGGCACGGTCGATGGTTACGCCATCAACCTGCGCCGCTGGTCCGGCAAGGACGGGGAGCGATAGGCAAGAGCAGGCCGCGCGCCGGTTGCCGGGCCGGACGCAGACCCAGGACGGCATCGATACGGGCCATACCGGAGCATGTGGTCAGGTGGCCGGGGCTGCTGGCTGCACCGGTGCAGTCGCATGTTGGCGACGGGCTTTCGCCTCGGCGAGTGCTGCATTGGCCTGGGGCAAGAGGGTGCGCTTCAGGTGCCGGCCGAACGCGGCTGCGACCAACATGCCCGCCGCCAAAATACCCAGCCCGGCATAAGCGGCCCACTGTGGGTCCAGATGGGCGCCAGCAGCAGCGATGGCCACGCCGATCAAGACCCAGCTGAATGTCCAGCCCACCGCGCCAAGCGTGTCGAATATGGTGAAGCGGACCCACCCGAGCCGCGATGCACCGGCGCCCACGCCGATCAGTGTGTAGGTGCCTTTGGAGAAGCGGTACAGCGGCAGAAGCAGCCGCTCATAACGTTCGACTCCTGCAGCGCCCAAGGCCAGCCAAGGTGCGAATCGGGGAAACTTCTCATAGAGCCACGGCGCGTAACGCCGCCCTACTGCAAAACGCAATTGGGTGCCGATCATGGTTCCGGTCAGCACCGTGGCAAGAACCGCGGCAGGATCCAGCGCGCCAGAGAAGCTGATGTACCCTGCAAGCATGGGAATCGGGCCGGTCTTTCCCATCGCATAGGCCAGCAAGAATCCATAGACCCAGCTATCGTAGAGGGCGATCAAATCAAGAAGTTCTTGTACTGTCATGGGTGTATTCTTGCCGGGCCCGCGTCCTTGGAGCGGCGGCTTGGGCGATGCCCTTTGGAGTGTTGCGGAGATGCTGGAGCGTCGCGCAGCAGGCGCAGGCGGTTGGGCACCATGAGCCGGCTGGCTCCCATGTCGGCGAACACTGGCATCCAGATGGTGGCAGCGCCAGTGCCCGCGCCACCAGCAGCTTTCACGGCTTGGCTGCTGACCTGGCCGGACAACGCCCCGCGCCACTGGACCAGCCAGCCAACAGCCGGTGTGGTCTGCCTGAGCTCGTCGGCGAGCACCTTCTCCAGGGCTTCACGCACCACCGCTGACTTGGTCATGTTGCGGCGGGCGCTTGCCAACTGCAGCGCGGTGTCGAGCGTATCGCGGATTTTGAGGGTCAAGGTGTTCACAAAAACCTTCGGTATTACCAGCAACCTGGCATCGGCATCCACGTGGTCTCGCAAAAAGCCAAGTGCGAGTGAAACCCCCTTGCTTCTCTCGTGGAGTGGTGCCTCTGGCAAACCCGCCAAAGCCTGATCCGCCCGCTGCTCAGTTCCGGATCGTCGACTCCACCACACAACGCGTGACCCGCGGCGGGGACTCGCCGATGTGGAATGCCGTGCGCCGGTCGCGCAGTGCGGCGTCAGCGGCAGTGAGCCGCTCAATACGGCGCAGGTGTTCGACCCATGACGGATCGATGAACTGCTCGACAAACCGGCCCGGTTGGTGGATGTCGCGCAGCAACTCCCAGGACAACACACCATGGCGCAGGCGGCTGCTGCGGCTTTGTTGCATCAGGGCGCGGAAGTCATCGGAGCGGGCCGGGTCGATCTGGTACTCGATGTTCACCACCACGTGGCCGCTTTGTGGCGGGGAGTTGGCCGCCGGGCGGCTCAATTGGCGCATCGGGGTCTGGTCCTCCTCGACGCTGGTATTGACCATCAGGCGGTTGGCGGCCAGCACCGCCAGCAGCCCGACCACCGAGGCGACCAGCAGTGCGGTCGGCACGGTGGTCCAGGTTGCCACCTGGCCCCACAGCGCCGCCCCTGATGCACTCGCGCCCATGATCGCCATCTGGTACATCGACATGCCACGCGCCCGGACCCAGTCCGGCAGCCCCAACTGCGCCGACACACTCAGCGAGTTGGCGGTGGTGATCCAGGCCATGCCGCAGACGAACATGGCCAGGCTGGCAAGCGCCGGCCACGGTGCCAGCGCCACGGTGGCCATGCCCAGCGAATACAGTCCGGTGCCTCGTGCCACCAGCCCGTCGCGCGACCAGCGCTGGCGCAGACGCGGCAGGAACAGGGCGGCCGAGATCGCACCTGCGCCCATGGAAGCCAGCAACAGCGTGTAGGTGCCGGCGCCGCCGCCCTCGAGCCCGCGCGCTACCAGCGGCAACATGGCGACCGAGGCGGTCGAGCAGAAGAAGAACAGCGACACCCGGACCAGCACGCCCTGCAGGTGCGGCGACTGGCCGACGTATTGCAGGCCGACACGCATGGCGCTGAGAAACCTCTCACGCCCCAGTGGCTGCGGCGTGGGCGTGCGTCGCCAGCGCGAGATGACCCATGCGGCAAGCACCGACAGGACGGCGTTGAGCATGAACACATAGGCGCTGCCCAGGCTGGCAATCAGGGCGCCGGCGAACAACGGGCCGGCGATACGCGACGCGTTCATCGACACGCCATTGAGCGCAAGTGCCGCCGGCAGCTGATCCCGGGGCACCAGTTCGGGCACGATGGCCGAAAACACCGGCCAACGCAAGGCCAGGCCGATTCCATTGGCAAAGATCAAGCCCAGCAGCAGGGTCGGGGTGATGATGTCGCTCAGGACCGCTGCGCACAACAACATCGCCACAGTGGCCACCCAGAGCTGGGTCCAGAAGAAAAAGCGCTTGCGGTCCAGGATGTCGGCCATCGCGCCGCTGGGCAGGCCGAGCAGGAACACCGGCAGCGTGGAAGCGGTCTGCACCAGCGCGACCCAGATCGGCGTGGCCGTCAGCGAGGTCATCATCCAGGCGGCGGCCACGTCGTTCATCCACATCGACAGGTTGGCCGCCAGCGAGGTGAACCACAACATGCGGAAAACCGGCAGCGCGAGTGGTGCGAATGCCGACAGGGATTTCTCGGCGGGCGACGGGCTGGGGTCAAGAGGCGGGGAGGGCATGCGGTAAGGGTTCAGGCAGCGGATGGTGCCACCAGGACAGACAGCGGCGGCTGCCTTGCATTTGACTATAGTCCTTCCATGGCCTCACGATCCGGCAGCAGTTCCCTGGTGTATTCGACCGATGGCGGGCGCATGTGCCCGGCCTGCCGCCATCCCTTGGCAGCCTGCCAGTGCGCCGCGCTGCTGGCCGCCCCCAAGGCCACCGGAAAGGTGCAGGTCCGCCTGGAAACCAAGGGCCGCGGCGGCAAGAGCGTGACCGTGGTGCGTGGTCTGCCACTGCAGCCATTGGCCCTGGCGGCGCTGGGGAAGCAGTTGCGCGCAGCCTGCGGCAGCGGCGGCACGGCCAAGGATGGTGTCATCGAGGTGCAGGGGGACCACGTGCAGCGCGTTCTCAAGCTGCTGAGCGACCAGGCTGTCATGCCCTGACGCGGGTGGTCCCATTCCTGCGGTTTCGCGGTCTTTCGTCAAGGACCCGTCGGCCGCTGTCGGCACATTGCGGACGTTGTTGGTCTTTCCGGAAAACATGACAGCCTGGATACCGGCGGCTTGGTGTGGGACCAGGTCGACGGCGCATTCGGCTCCGCGGCTGTCCCCCGCCCTGCGGGCTCCTCCTTTATGCCGCTGCGCCGAACGCACCGCCGACCTGGTC
>CAMAWD010000183.1 GCA_945861785.1 Rhodoferax sp. OV413
AGTTCGTGCGTTATCCCAATTTGAAGGCGAGCTGATACCGCCGAGGGGTGCGTGCGCCGCGCATGCACCCCGCCCCCGCAAAGCCTGGCCGCGCAAGCGGGCAGGCTTTGCGCTTTTTCCGTGGCATATAATCGCGGGCTTCGCCTTGCCACACCCCATGTAGACGCTGGGGGTGGCTTTTTCGACCCGGCATCGGGTCATCCACAAGGAGTATGCATGCGTCACTATGAAATCATCCTCATGATCCATCCGGATCAGAGCGAACAAGTTCCAGCCATGCTGGAACGTTACAAGGGCATGATCACTGCCGGGGGCGGCAAGATCCACCGGGTCGAGGACTGGGGCCGTCGCCAGTTGATCTACATGATCAACAAGCTGGCAAAAGCCCACTACCTGTGTATCAACATCGAAGCCGACCAGGCCGTGATGGTCGAACTCGAACACGCTTTCAAGTTCAATGACGCCGTATTGCGCCATTTGACGGTCTCGCGCAAAAAAGCCGACACCGGCCCGTCGTCGATGATGCGCACGGTGGAGCGCGAAGACGCCCGCAAGGCGCAACAGGCTGAATTCCACAACAACAACAACGACCGATAAGACATTGCGCGGGAGTGAGTGAAGCCGCCAACAGCTGTGTTCTGACCGCCTGTATCGCCGAGCTGGAAAGCCTGCGCTACACCCCGGCCGGAATCCCGGCCCTGAACCTCAAACTCGAACATGCGTCGAGCATCCAGGAGGCAGGGCAGGAGCAGCAGGTGAAAGCGGCCATGAAGGCCAAGGCTTTCGGGACACTGGCAGAACGGCTTGCAGGGCAGGCAGTAGGCAGCACCTGGAAGTTCTCCGGTTATCTCGCATCACCCCGCAATGGCAAACAGGTCTACCTGCATATTCAGAACATTTCGGCAGACCATTGACGGACATATTGCAGTTCGGAGCCGCTCCCCACAGGGGCCATCGGATCCACCAAATCAGAGGACATTGACATGCCATCACCCAAACGTTTCACCAAAGACAAGCGCCCCAAGCGCCCGGCGCAGAACCTGCTTTTCAAGCGCAAGCGCTTTTGCCGCTTCACGGTAACCGGCGTCGAAGAAATCGACTACAAGGACATCGACACACTGCGGGACTTCATTGCCGAAAATGGCAAGATCATTCCAGCACGCCTGACCGGCACCCGCGCGATTTTCCAGCGCCAGCTCAACACGGCCATCAAGCGCGCGCGCTTCCTTGCCATGTTGCCGTACAGCGACCAGCACCGCATCTGAGGGAGTCCACAACATGCAAATAATTCTGCTCGACAAGGTCGTGAACCTTGGTAACCTGGGTGAAATCGTCAAGGTCAAGGACGGCTACGCCCGCAACTTCCTGATCCCATCCGGCCGCGCCCGCCGTGCCACGGCTTCCGCAAAGCAGGAGTTCGAAGCCAAGCGCGTCGAACTCGAAAAAGCTGCCGCAGGCAAGCTGGCCGAGTCCCAGGCGCTGGGTGAAAAACTTGCTGGTTCCACCTGCAAGCTGACCCAAAAGGCGGGTGTTGACGGCCGCCTGTTCGGTTCCGTGACCAATTCGGACATCGCCGAAGAGCTCAACAAACAAGGCTACAAAGTGGTCAAAGCCCAGGTGCGTATGCCCAACGGCCCGATCAAGCTTGTCGGTGACAGCACGGTCAGTGTGGCACTGCATACCGATGTGGTGGTGGAGATCACCGTTTCGGTCTACGGCGAAACGACCTGACCCAGGCAAACGCAAGGCGGGCGGTGATCGCCGCCTTGTGCTGACCGGCTTCTGGCCGTGAACGAGCCGCCCAGGGGCAACCCCGGGTGGCTCTTGTTTTTTCTGGCGTGTTTCCCTGGCCTTGTGCACAACTTGCACACAGGTTGCAGGCAGCTTATTCCCAGCTTTTCACTCGACGCAGGCCTTGCCTGCGCGTAGCATCAAGCGATCCAAGGAACCCCGATGTCTGCTGTACTTTCTGCTGTCGATGACTATGGCCAGGACCGCCAGGTGGCGCAACTGCGCATCCCCCCGCACTCGATCGAGGCCGAATCCAGCGTGCTCGGTGGGTTGCTGCTCGACAACGGTGCCTGGGACAGGGTGGCCGATCTGCTTGGCGAATCAGACTTCTATCGTTATGAACATCGCCTTGTCTTCGAGGCGATCAGCGGCCTGGTCAACGGGAACCGCCCAGCCGATGTGATCACGGTGTTTGAGCAGCTGCGCAGTCTCGGCAAGGCCGAAGAAGTCGGTGGTCTTTCCTACCTGAACTCCCTGGCGCAGTACGTGCCAAGCGCCGGCAATATCCGCCGTTATGCGGAGATCGTGCGCGAGCGTTCCATCCTGCGCAAGCTGGTGAGTGCCAGCGACGAGATCGCAACCAACGCCTTCAATCCCAAGGGGCGCCCGGTCGCATCCATCGTCGACGAAGCCGAGCAGAAGATATTCAACATTGGTGAGCAGGGCTCGCGCATGAAGCGCGGATTCCAGGGCATGGACACGCTGGTCGTTGAGCTGCTTGACCGGGTCCAGGAAATGGCTGACAACCCCAATGATGTCACCGGTGTCCCGACAGGTTTCTATGACCTGGACCGGATGACGGCCGGGTTTCAGGCAGGGGACCTGATTGTGCTGGCCGCGCGCCCCTCGATGGGAAAGACAGCGCTGGCCATCAATATCGCGGAAAACGTGGCATTGCAGGAGGGCCTCCCGGTCGCCGTGTTCTCGATGGAAATGGGTGCGGCGCAGTTGGCGGTGCGTATCGTCGGCTCGATCGGTCGCATTGACCAGGGTCACCTGCGTACCGGCAAACTGACCGACGAGGAGTGGCCGCGCCTGACGGAGGCGATCGAGAAACTCCGCACGATTTCGCTGCACATCGATGAGAGCGCCGGCCTCACCTCAAGCGAACTCCGCGCCAATGCCCGGCGCCTTGCGCGGCAGTGCGGACAACTCGGCCTGATCGTCGTCGACTACCTTCAGCTCATGAGCGGTTCGGCTTCGGGTGACGAGAACCGGGCGACAGAACTCGGCGAGATCTCGCGTGGCCTGAAGATGCTGGCCAAGGAGTTGAAATGCCCGGTGATCGCACTTTCACAGCTGAACCGAAGTGTCGAGACGCGGCCGGACAAACGGCCAATGATGAGCGACCTGCGTGAATCAGGGGCGATCGAGCAGGACGCCGACATCATCATGTTCATCTACCGCGACGAGTACTACACCAAGGACGCCTGCAAGGAGCCCGGTATTGCAGAGGTCATCATTGCAAAGCAGCGCAACGGTCCGACGGGTGTCGTGAAGCTGGCTTTTCTAAAGCCGATCACCAAGTTCGAAAATCTGGCCAGCGGCGGCAGCGGCGACTATTGACCCGCAGCCGCCTATAACACTTCGCTGGCGAAATCTGCAAGCCGCGATCGTTCGCCACGGGCCAAGGTGATATGCCCGCCGTGGGGCCATCCCTTGAATTTATCGACTGCGAAAGTAAGGCCTGAAGAACCTTCGGTCAGGTAAGGCGTGTCGATCTGGGCCAGATTTCCCATGCAGATGATTTTGGTGCCGGGGCCTGCGCGCGTCACCAGGGTTTTCATCTGCTTTGGAGTCAGGTTCTGGGCCTCGTCGATGATGACGTATTTGTTCAGGAAAGTCCGCCCACGCATGAAGTTCATGCTCTTGATCTTGATGCGGCTTCGGATCAACTCGCTCGTGGCAGCCCGGCCCCATTCGCCGGCACTGGTGTCGGTTTTGCCGAGGACTTCGAGGTTGTCGTCCAGTGCGCCCATCCAGGGCCCCATTTTTTCCTCTTCGGTCCCGGGAAGGAACCCGATGTCCTCGCCCACGCTGACGGTGGCGCGCGTCACGATGATCTCGGTGTAACGCCGGTCGTCGAGCACCTGGGTAAGGCCTGCGGCCAGGGCCATCAGGGTTTTGCCACTGCCCGCCGTGCCGGTGAGCGTGACGAAGTCCACTTCCGGGTCCATCAGCAGGTTCATCGCGAAGTTCTGCTCGCGGTTGCGGGTGGTCACGCCCCAGACCGCGTTCTTGAGGTGGTTGTAGTCCTTCAGGGTTTTGAACACCGCTGTCTTGCCACGGATCTCCGTCACCCGCGCATACAGGCTGGGCTCGCCCGGTGACTCGAAGTAGACGAACTGGTTGATCAACAGGCTGGGCACGACCGGGCCGTTGACCCGGTAGAAGGTATGCACACCCTGTTGCCAGCTTTCGACGGTTTGCCCATGTGTGGCCCAGAAATCACCCGGGAGGGCAAAAGAGCCTGCGTACAACAGGTCGCCGTCATCGAGGGTCTTGTCATTTTGGTAGTCGTCGGTGGCAAGCCCCAGGGCCCGTGCCTTGACGCGCATGTTGATGTCCTTGGACACCAGCACGACCTCCCGGTTACCGCCAGCGCCGTCCTTGGTGCTTGCATGGTGTTGCCTCAAGGCCTCCACGACGCCCAGGATCTGGTTGTCGGCTTTCCCCTGGGGCAGGCTCATTGGCAGGGAATAACCCAGTGCCTTGGTCTGGAAGAACAGCTTTCCCTTGGCGTCCCGGTGTCCGGTGGCATCCAGCCGCAGGCCGTTGCCTATGTCGTCGCCGCTGGCCGCGGCCAGCGCGTCGAGCGACCGGCTGGTCTGGCGCGCGTTGCGGGCGACTTCGGTCATGCCCTTCTTGTGGGCGTCGAGTTCCTCCAGAACAATCATCGGCAGGAAGATGTCGTGTTCCTCGAACTTGAACAGGCACATCGGGTCGTGCAGCAACACGTTGGTGTCGAGCACGAACAACTTGGCCGGCCCGGCGACCTTGCGCTTTCTGGTCTTTGCCGGGGTCTGGCTCGCGACAATTGGCACGGTCACCCCTGCAGCGTTGTCCTGGGTCTTGGCCGCGGCGGGTTCGGTCGCCGGTTGTGCGCGCCCTTCAGGGGGCGCGGGATGCGTTACCGGGACTTGGATCTTGAGCGGCTGCTCCAGCACAACCGGTCGGTGGGCCGCCAGCGCTTCCACGGAAGCCAGCATCGGTTGTCTTTTGGGTTTGGAGGCGAGTTGCGCCGGGGCCTCGAAGGAGTCCAGGCTCAGCAGAGCGGCGCGTTTTGTCGGGG
>CAMAWD010000184.1 GCA_945861785.1 Rhodoferax sp. OV413
GCCAGCTGCCTACCGTCATTGCACTTGCGCCAGCCATCATCCTGGCGCTATAGTTGAAACTCATACGTTGGCTGTGTCAGCCCGGTTGATGCCCGTCAGTGCATCGCCCAGCCCGCTCAGCGGGCGCCCCAGCCGGCCACATCTCCAGATTGCCGGCGGCCTTCGGGCCGGAGATCCCCGTGGCAATCGCCAAAGCCGCCGAGCGATCGGCAACGTCAAACATCCTGCGCCAGCAGGTCTTTCTGGTCATGCCCTGCGCCAACAGTTCGCGTCGTCACTACGGGCGCCAGCCGGTCGTGACGACGCGCGACATGCCCCAGCCGACAACGACTTGCGACGGCTGGCGCAAGTGATGGCCCCAAGTGACGGGCTCACCGTGCGTCAAAACTGCAGACCGTACAACGCGATCTGCCCAGGCCCGCCAATCGCAGGCCATGTCAGCCGAAGCGCCATCTGGCGCACCCCGAGCCCTGGGACAAGGGCTCAACCCGATGAACCGACTTGCAGCAGCAATCGCCATCGGTGCCAATGCCGCGTGCCGCGGCGGCGAGAAGGAAGACCTCGGCACAAAACGGGAGTGGTGTCCCGTGTCCCTTGTAGTTTCCGCAACGCCCAGGCGTTAGGGATGGACAGAAACACTTATCTGACATCAACACACCAGCGACAACGTACGGATACCCGGGGGCAACTGAACGACAGGAGGAAGAGAAACAGAGAAGCGAGGAACGCGAAACCTGAACCATGAGCGGAAGTAGTTGTGCCGGTGCAACCGCCACAGCAGCCGCGCAAGCGAACGCGATCGCGAGTCCGTGATCGACCTGGTGGCCTGCCAGCTTCAAGAACTCGGCTACCGGCACCCCGGCTACCACCCCCCAATCCGCCCGTAATAGTGCGGGGCGCATGCATCGGGCCGTGGATCACCGTGGGTTCTCGCAATGCCGAGAATCGCGGGCGTTCCACTCTCACGCTCACGATCGACCGGCTTGAAATCCTGCAGCTTATCGAGCCAGACTCGCGCACCGGTCATCAAACACTCAGCAGCGCGCATGCCCGTCAAGTAAACTGTGTCAGCGAGGTGCCACCATGAAATCCATCGTTCCCGTCAAGCCCGAGCCGTTGCACATCGACATGGTGCGGGACCAAGTGCGCGTCATTGAGCAGAGGCCTGGCGATCTGGGTGCCGCAAAGAAGGCGTTTGCTCGCCTGAACCGCAACCTGGCGCATATGCCAAGGGGTAAGGGCGACACGATCGCCGACCTGAACCGAACGCGGGCGAGTCGCGGCCGCGTGTGATTCACCTGGTACTCGACGCAAGCACGGCCATCGACTGGTTTGTGCTTACTCCCGAGGGCGAGGGCTATTCCCGGCACCTGACAACCCTGGCAGCGGCAGGGCAGGTGCGTTTTTCTGTCCCTCTGCATTTCGACGTCGAAGTGACTGGCTACCTGGTGAAAAAGCATCGCCAGCGGCCGGCCGAATTCACCCAGAAGTGGCTTGATGAGGCGCTGATGACGCTGGACGCCGGTCAGCACCAGTTGACCCGACACTGTCGCTGCAGCAGCGCGAGGCCGGCAGGGGCTCGCCCGCGAAGTGGAACGGTCGCATTGTCCGGGTGGCGGCGCCGGTTGCACAGCGTGTCGCGCAAGGACTGGCATGCATGGCCGCCGATGCACTTGCTCCGCCCGGGCGGCCACCTTCTGGTCACGCCGCTTTAATCGCAACAACGTTTGAAGCCGGCGTCTTGCCCGAGACAAGTCCGTCCAGCCTCTCGCCGAGCGCGTCGAAGGCGCGAGCTTGCTCCGACTCGCGCCTGTCCCGAATGTAGACGCCGCTCATGCCTTGCTTGATGTGGTTCTGGCATTCGTTGATCACATCGTTGGAGATGCCGAGCTGGCTCATCAGCGTTGACGCAGTGCGACGCAGGTCGTGGGCTGTCCACCGGCCGCCGGTCATCACCAATACATCGACTGACTTTGTCCGGTTTGCCAGGCGCCGGTCCGCACTTCGTTGGCGGTCGGCGAGTTGCTTGCCAAAGGACTTGATACACACTGGTCCGCTACCGTTGCTATTGGGAAATATCCAGGGCAATGGCGCGCCAGTCTCGCGATCAGCTTCCCGCAGCGCGGCCAACTCCGAAAACTGCTTCAGGGCGAAGTCGCTGAGGTGGATCGTGTGATCGCGCTGGTTCTTCGTTGTCGGCAAGTACCAGGTGCGCGCGCTCGGGTCAACAAATCCCAACTGCACCGCGCCCGATTTCTGTGCCACGTTGTGTGCATCAACCAGCGTCTTCAATTCTCTCTGGTGAGGCTTTGCGTTGGCCCACGCGGCGCCCATCAATTCACCAATTCGGCACCCTGTGGCCAATATCAGCCATACACCGAGCACTGTGCGCCGGTTGAGGTTTGCCGTGGGCAATTTCTTGACCAATGCCGTCAACTCGTCGCCAGACAGGACGCGATCACGCTTTATGTCCTTGCCGCCGATCTTCTTCTTCTTTATCAACTCGATCGGGCTGTGTTCAATGATTTCTCGCTCGGCGGCAAAGCGGAACATCTGCTTCAGGTCGGCCAGCAACATGTTGGCAGTTCGGAGCTTGCCCTCGGCTTTGGCGGCATCAAGGATGGCCAACACATCAGCCTTGCGCACATCTACCAAGGCGGTATGACCCAGGCCAGGAAAGATGCGCCTCTCGAACTGCTCCCGCACGTACTGCCCCGCGTCTTTGCGGCCGATGCGCTTGCCATCTCCGCCGATGTGGGGCGCGAGTTCGGTCGCCGCCCATCGTTCGAACACTTGGCGAATGGTGAGGCGTCGTTGCTGGGCCATTTCATCGGCTTGCGTGATTTCCTCCGCCGTGCGTCGCGCTAGTTCGGCGGCGTGCCGAGCGTCTTCCTTGGCTTGTTCGGTGTCGCAAAGTTCCTGTGCGAAGTGCTCTCGAAGATCGCGCGCGCCAGCGCTGTGAAGTGCTTGCTACTCCATTGCGCGGCCGCGTGCCTGCTTGACGGTGAAAGTGGCGCTGCCGTCGCCCCGCGGATCGTAGGCGCCGATCAACAACCTGACGGTCTGAACTGGGGCGTTGGCTCCAAAACCGGCCTTCGGGCCACCACTGGCCGGCGTCTACCAATGAATGCCTTGGTAAGCGTCGCCAGACTTCGGCTACGGTTAGCCTCCGGCGTTACCCGTTACAAACAGTCCTCATCCATATCCTGCGCAACGCCGAAGTACACTGAGGCTGCCCACCCAAAGGAGCGTTGAATGTCCACGTCCGTTGAAGAACTGGCAGCCAAGGCGCAGGAACTGTCCCCCGAAGATCGGGCACGCCTCGCTGAGAACCTGCTGGCCTCCCTGCAAGACGAGCCGCAGTCAGAGGTCGAGGCCGCTTGGGACCGCGAGATCGAGCGTCGGGTGGAGCAAGTCCGGGCGGGTTCAGCACGGCTGATTCCAGCCGAGGATGTACACGCTGACGCTCGCCAAATTTACCGGTGAAGGCACTGCGCTACCATGAAGAAGCTCGGGAAGAATTTCTTCACGAGGTACGGTTCTATTCGGCTATCAGCAAGCGCCTGGGCGAACGGTTCGACAAGGCCATTCAAGCTGCCGAGGCGCGAGCAGCTGAGTTTCCGGAAATGGGTCGCCTTTCAAGTATGGAACTCGCCGGCTCATTCCAAAGAAGTTCAAGTTCTCATTGGTCTACGTGGCAACCGATGCTGAAGTCATCGTCCTGGCTGTCGCGCCTTTTCGGCGGAGGCCGGGCTACTGGAAGTCGCGGCTCAGTGACGGCTAAAGGCAAAGGTTGGATCGCGCTTGCTGCGATCTGAACCCTTTGTTGGACGAGCCCGGATTACAAGCCGGTGAATGGCAGCACAGAAAGTATCTCCCGGAAGTTTGGGCCTGCACGCACGGCCGTGTAGCGCACGGTGCCGCCGAAACCTGCGCATTTTCGATGGGGACACTGGGGACACTGGGGACACCGCGCCAACATTGAGCTTTTCGACGTTCACCGCCTGGGGACAAGTGGGGACAACTGGGGACAAATCGCAGGAACTTGCACGAGCAGATCACACGCTAGTGCTGCAGCGTCCCCATTTGTCCCCACTTGTCCCCGCATGTTTACAGCAGGTTGCCGCAGCGTCGAAACTGCGGTTTGGGGCAGTGGTAGACCAGCTCCGCACCCGGCGCGGGGCTGTTAAAACCCCCTCGTTTTTTTCTATCTGGACAGGCAGCAACCGCTCAGTGTCAATGTGGCGGACGTTACCATGGTGTCATTTTGTACGGCGAAGCTTAGACCGCCGCCACTCTCAAGCTTAGCCAACGCAGTGCCGGTGATGTTGAAGGTCTTTGTAACCAGCCTCCCTGCTGCGAAGGGAAAGGGGGCGGAGTACACCGAGCTTCCGATTGGCGGCGACGCACCAGGTCTGCTGCCCCGTGATTCGTAAGCGAATCCGTAGACATCGGAACGGATTGCGCCAGCAAAGCCATCGCAACCGAGAGCAACCCTTCGAATCCGAAACCTTCGTGAACGGATAAACGGAATCGATGGCACAGTCACCGAACTGAACCCCGGATTTTTCGTTTGCGATGGGCAACGCGCGCGAAGGAGATCTTCGTTGTCGAAGATCCATTGCTTCAAGGCACCGATTGCGACATGGATTCGATGACGAAGCGGCGAGTATGGGTAACGCGCGTCGCACGAAATTTTCAGGTTTACCAGAATATCAACAGACGCTGTTGGTTGAATGCGACGGTCGCGATGACGTGTCAGAGTTGCACCCAGGCGTATGGACGGAGCTTGTCAGGATCGCACAGGTCGATGCGGACTTCAGACAAGCGTGTCTCGCGCTCGATTCGAGATGTGACGCTGGGCCGCTACACCTTTTGATGACAGTTTGCCGCAGTGTCAGCGCCCGCATAGCATGCGAATATGCACTGGCATTAAGCTGTCCGATCGTGACATCGATGAGTTCGATGACATCCTCCTCCTGCGTGCTCCTCCGGGCAGATTGGGCCTTTCAACGCAGCGTGTAGAGACGTG
>CAMAWD010000185.1 GCA_945861785.1 Rhodoferax sp. OV413
GGTGCGACAGCAGGTTGAACTGCTGGAAAATCATGCCGATGCGCTGGCGCGCCTGGCGCAAGGTGCGTTCGGGCAGACCCACCAGTTCCTGCCCGTCGATGCGCACCGATCCGGTGCTGGGCTCCTCCAGCCGGTTGATCAGGCGCAACAGGGTGCTCTTGCCCGCGCCCGAAAAGCCGAGCAGGCCGAACACCTCGCCCGATGGAATCGTGAGGTCGGTCGGCAGCAGCGCGTCGATGGCCTTGCCACCCGAATGGAAGCGCTTGGAGACCTGGTGCAGTTCGATCACGCCGTGCCACCCGGGATTTTGCGAGCCGCGTGCCACGCGGACACCACTTCCGAGGCGGTCGGCGTCCAGACCTCGCCCAGGGACTGCAGGTGGTCGAGCACACGCTCGAACATCGCGATGCGCAATGGTGCACCCGACACCCAGGGCCGCACGCAGTAGTGCAGCAACCGGGCAGTGTCGTTGCCGTCCCGGTGCAACTGTGTCAGGGCCTTGCGGAAATGGTCCTCGAACATGTCCAGGTTGCACATGCGGTTGATCAACACCGTCTGGTCATCGAAATCAGCCCACAACGGCATCGCCACCAGATCACCCGGCGTGGTCATGGCATAGGGCTGTTCGTCGTTGGCCCAGTCGCACACGTAGGCCAGGCCGGCCTCGCCCAGCAATTGCGGCGTGCGGGTGGACTCGCCATATTCAGGGCCGAACCAGCCGGTGGGCACAATGCCGCAGGCCTGCAGCCGATCCAGGGTCTCGGCGATGGTGTCGCGCTCCTGCGCAAGGTTCATCGCGCTGGTGATCGGCCGGGACACCGACAGCCCATGCGCCACGAACTCGCTGCCCGCTTCGCGCAGGTAGTCGACCAGGGATGGGTACATCTCGGCCGTGAGTACATCGATGGCCACCGTCGGACGCATGCCGCGTCGGCGCAACGCCTCGACAATGCGGAAAATGCCGACCCGGTGGCCGTATTCACGCGTGGAAACGCGCGAGATATTGGGAAAGTCCCGCGCCAGGCCACCACCCACGCTGTGGATTTGCGGCCACCCGTCGGGCAAGGGGTCTTCCACCATCTCCAGGTTGATCAGCGGCACGACCGCCAGCCCCCGGTTGCCGGGCCATCGCAGCGGCGCGCGGCCGGGCAACGGGTTCCATGGGTAGTGGCCATGGTCCATGCCCGGCTGGCGTTGCGCCGGGACCGGCCCACCAGGCACCGGCGACGTGGTCCGCGCGCGCACCACCACCGCGGGCCGCGCGGCGGCGACGGCTGCCGCCTGCGCCGAGACCTCGGCCGCGTGGCGCACATGCGCGTCGTAGTCATGCTCCAGGAAGTGCGCCGCGATGTCGTCCCCGGTGGCGTGCCATACACCGTCATGGGCACATATGTGCTCGAGGATCTCGCGCAGGTGCCCGATATGGTGCGGCTGGCCGATCTGGTAGGGATGCAGCGCGATGCAGAACACGCGCCCGCCATCGGCGCTCTCTGCATACAGGCGGTCGAACGCGGCCTTGCAGGCATCGACGAAATAGCGCCCGCCATAGGGGCGGCCATCCCACAGCGGGGCGTCGTTCAGGTCGTAGGAATACGGCATCGACACCAGGCGGCGACCCGGCACCAGGATCGGCACCGGCACGTCGTCGTGGACCCAATCGGCGTGGTAACTCAGACCGGCCTCGGCAATCAGTTCGGGCGTGCGCGTGGTGTTGGTGATGGCCGGCGTGAGGATGCCCTGCAGGCGCTGGCCGGTATGCCGCTGCAGAGACGCCACGTTGTCGGCGTAGAAGGCACGCTCCTGCGCCTCGTCCATGCCGTACAGAAACCGGGTGTTGTAGATGCCGTGGCTCATGACGGCCCAGCCCCGCTCACGGATCAATTGCGCGATTTCCGGAAAGTGGTCCAGCAGCGCGAGGTTCAGCGACGCGGTCGGACGCACCGGGTACTGGTCGAGCAGGTCGGTCATGCGCCAGATGCCGACCCGGTTGCCGTAGTCGCGAAATCCGTATTCGCGCACGTCCGGATGGGAGGGCACGCGGTCCCAGGTTTCGCGGCCCAAGGCCGCAGGCGGCGTGTATTCGTAGAACTCGACGTTGGGAACAATCCAGAACGCCAGCCGCTTGCCGTGCGGCCATTGCACCTTGGGCCGGGTGGTCACCGGGGCGTAACGGACGAAATCCTGGATCGACTTCATGACAGCCAGCCGATGTCTTCGGCGCCGCGCAGCCTGTCGATGCCCTGCATCGCGTCAAAAAGACGCTGGGCGTCGGCGTCCGGCAACCGGGCATGGCGGGTGCACCCGAGAAACTTGCCGCGCAATTCGTGCTCCGCCAGCGGGGTGTCCGAGTGGCCGGTTGCGCGGCGTACACGCGGCGTGGACACCTCCCGGCCATCGTCCAGCGTGAAGTGAATGACATCAAACGGGGCGGCATCGCGCCAACCCGGCTCGAACTCGGCCGTGGTCTGGATCTCGACGCGCGCCATCAGTTGCTGCACCAGCGGCTCGCGCACCACCTCGTCCACCAACTGTGCAAAACCAACCGCCTTGTGCACCAGGGCGCAGGCCAGCGCGAACTCCAGGCTGAACTTGGCCTGCAAGGCGTCTTGGGGCAGGTGGTAGGGCATGACAGCAGCATGCCGTTCGCTCACATGGGCCACGATGCGTCGCACGCGCGCAGGCTCCACGGTCTCGCGCTGCACCAGCGCCAGCACCGCATCGATGCCGCGTTGCGAGGCGCCCACCGTCGGGTACTTCTTGATGTTGAGTCGAAAGACGGTGCTGCGCCAGGTCTGGCCCAGCGCCGGTGCGGTGTCTAGGTCCACGTTGCCCTGTGGCGACAAGGCGCGCAGCAGTCCGTGGCGGCCCTCCAGCGCGGTCGCACTGGCCGCCAGGCCGCAGGCCGCCAGGCTCGCCGCATTGACACCCGCAGCCGCCGCGCGCCCGCCATGCCAGGGCTTGGCCATGGTGCCAAAGTTCTCGAACACGCCCCCCGAATCGGATGCTGACAGGGCCAGCGCATGGCGCGCGGTCGTCTCGTCCAAGCCCATCACCACGGCCGCCGCCGCGGCCGCGCCAATCGGGCCCAAGACAGCGGTGGGATGCCAGCCACGCTCATAGAACAGGTCGCGTTCACGCAGCATCAGGTCGGCCCAGACCTCGTAACCGGCGATGTAGGCCGCAGCCATGCGTGCGCCGGTTGCGCCTTGCGCATCGGCCACGGCGAGGATGGTGGGCACCAGGACCGCGCTGGGATGGTTCGAAAACGCGAAATCATCGTAATCCATGGCATGCGCCGCTGTCGCGTTGACCAGCGCCGCCTGCACCGCCGTGACACGCTGCGTGCTTCCGGCCATGCGTGAGCGAGGGTGTCCTCCCTGGTCCAGCACATGGGTGCGCAGGCGCCGCACCGCTTCTTCATCGGCACCGGCCAGCATCACACCCATGCAATCGGTGAAGCCCAGCCGCGCCACCTCCAGGGCTGCCGGCGGAATCGGGGTGTCACTGGCCGCAGCCAGGAAGCTGGCATAGAGTCGGGTTAAAGGTGTCGGCATGGGGAAACTGTAGTTTTGTATGCAAAATAAGGCCAATTGGCAAGGCATCCAGAGTCAACCTGCCAAGACCCTTCACAATTATGCATACAATTTCCCAGTGTCTGCAGAATCTGCAAAAAGGATGTTCCCATGGAGTTGTGGCAACTGAGTGCAACCGAAGCCTCGGCCCTGATGGCCCAGGGAAGGCTGACCAGCACGCGTCTCACGCAGGCCCTGCTGGAGCGCATCGCCGAGCGCGATCCCCAGGTGCGGGCGTGGGCCTATATCGACCCCGACCACGCGATGGCCCAGGCGCACGCGCGCGACCGCGAGCCGAGGCGCAGTGCAGTGCATGGCATACCGGTCGGCGTGAAGGACGTGATCAACACCTGTGATCTGCCGACCCAGCACAACTCTCCGATCTACGCACACCACCAAAGCACGGACGACGCCAACTGTGTCGGTGTGCTGCGCGCAGCGGGCGCCGTGATCCTGGGCAAGACCGAGACGCTCGAGTTCGCCTGCGGCGGACAGATGCCGCCCACCCGCAATCCGCACGATCTGGCGCGCACGCCGGGCGGCTCGTCCAGTGGTTCGGGCGCTGCCGTTGCCGACGGCATGGTGCCTCTGGCGCTGGCCACCCAGACCGGCGGCTCGACCATCCGGCCGGCATCCTTTTGCGGAACCTATGGGATGAAGCCCACCTTTGGACGGATTTCCTTTGAAGGTGCCAAGCACTATTCTCCGCACCTCGACACCATCGGCCTGTACGGTCGCAGCGCGGCCGACCTGGCTCTGATGGGCGAACTGTTCCGCATCGCCAGCCCGGACGAACTGCTGCCGTGCGACATCACCGGCCTGCGTATCGGCCTGTGCGAAACGCCCATGTGGAGCCAGGCCGACCCCGATGCGCAACAAGCGCTGCATGCGGCTGGCCACCGCCTGGCGGCCGCCGGCGCCACGCTGGTTCGCCTGGATCTGTCGGCGCCGTTCGCGCTGCTGACGGACCAGCACGACAGCATCATGCAGGATGGCGGGCGCGGCGCCTTCCTGCCCGAATACCTGGCCCACCCCGAGGCATTGCATCCAGACTTTCGCAGGAAGGTCGAGAACCAGTTCAACCTGACGAACGCGCAGATGCGCGAGGTGCTGGACGCAGCTGCCCTGCGACGCATCGATTTCGACCGCGAGTTCGACAACCTGGATGCGCTGCTCACGCTCAGTGCGCCGGGCGAGGCCACCCCGGGCATAACGTCCCAGGGCATGGCCACGTTCAACCGGATCTGGACCGCCCTGCACGTGCCCTGCATCAGCATACCGGGCATGCGCGGCAGGAACGGCCTGCCCATCGGCATGCAACTGGTGCAGCGCCGGTACGAAGACGCGCGCTTGCTGCAGGTAGCCCGCGCGGTGGCCGCGGTCA
>CAMAWD010000186.1 GCA_945861785.1 Rhodoferax sp. OV413
CCGCCCCACTTGGTGACGTCCGGCTGGATGACCTGCAGCACGTCGTCTTTCAGTGCGCTGTCAAACTGGCCGTCGTGGAAATTCTCGCCACCGGCCAGCGGTGTGCTGGACGCGCGCGCAAGGGCCCGCCAGTCTGCTGCCGGTGCGTCTACGCGCAGCGGCTCCTCAAACCAGCTCAAGCCCAGTGGGGCAATGCCATCGGCAAACGCGATGGCTGAATCGAGCGAGTGGTTCTGGTTGGCATCGCAGGTGAGAATGGCGTCAGGTCCCAGTGCTTCTCGCATGGCGCGCAGGTTGCGCAGGTCCAAGTCGTGTCCGAAGCCGACCTTGAGCTTGAAGGCCCGGTGCCCTTCGGCCTGACGTGCAGCGACAAAGTGCTCGGGCTCGTCGGGGTTGATGCCGGTGGCGTAGACGGGGACGGAATCCACCGCACGGTCTGACAGCAGCTTGTGCAGGGGCTTGCCTTCTCGGCGCGCGACGAGGTCCCAAGCCGCAATGTCGATGCCAGCTACCACCTGCGCAATGGGGCCTACCTCGAGTGTTTGCAGCACCAACACTTCAAGGGAAGCGGTGAGTTTCAGGTAAAGATCTTCCGGGCTGTCAAAGCGCTTGCCGATGAGGCGCTCGCCCAGGTCCACGGTCAGCCGTGCGCGATGCTCTGCGCCCACGGCAGGCCAGTTGGCCCACACCTCGCCCCAGCCCTGGTTGCCGTCGACATCGGTCAGCCTGACCAGGACGAAGGGGCGGTCGCGAAATGTACCGAACGCCACCTTGATCGGTGTCTGCACGGGAACTCGGAAGGCAAACGCCTCGACGCAGGCGATCTGTAGGGACTTCATGGTCATAGGGAGGAGTGCAATGGAGTGATTCTGCTTTTGTGTCGGCTGCTCAATGCGAAGCGGGGCTCGGGCAGTCCGCGCACGCCCACGTCGATGGCCAGCAGCGCGCCGGCTAGGGGCTGCACTTTGAGCTCAGCGGGCGTCATCTTCTGGCTGGTCGTGGTGATGTAAAGCGTGGACAAGTCGGGGCCGCCGAAGGCGCAGCAGGTGGGTCGCTGCACGGGCAGTTCCAAAATGCGGTCGATACGGCCGTCGCTTGCGTAGCGCACAACGCGGCCAGCGTCGAACTGCGCGTTCCACAGAAAGCCTTCAGCATCCACAGTCGAGCCATCGGGAAAGCCGGGTGCTTGCGTGGTGGCGAACACGCGCTGCGTTCCCATCTCGCCGGTGGTGGTGTTGTAGTCGTATGCGTACAGGGTGTAGTGCAGTGAATCTGCGAAGTACATGGTCTGGCCGTCGGGACTGAAAGCCAAGCTATTGGGTATGCAGATGCCGTCCTGCACCGGTTCGAGCGCGCCGCGACCCTGCAGCTTGTACAGCACTCCTTCTGGCGCACGGGTGATGTTGTGCATGCTGCCGACCCAGAAGCGCCCCTGACGGTCGCAGCGGCCGTCATTGAAGCGGTGGCCGGGAATGAGTTCAGGTGAGCGCACGAAAGGCTCTAAGGAGCCACTCGCGGTGTCGAATACGGCAATGAACTGCGACAGCGCCACCAGAAGGCGATCATCGTCGGTCATAGCGATGGAGCCGACTAGGTCTGGCATGGGCCAGCTTTGGACATGGCCAGTGGCCGGGTCCAGCCTGCGGATGGCGGGCTGTCGGATGTCAACCCAGTAGAGACACTGGCGGCGCTCGTCCCAAAGGGGACTCTCGCCCAGGATATCGGTCTGCGTGCCGATGCGGCGCAGTTGGCCAGCAGGTGCGCTGGACGGGGCAGAGTCTGTTGTTGTGACTTTCATGCAGAGATCGTAAGAGCGCTGGAGCCTTCACGCTATCTGCATTGCGGCAAACGGGGGTTCGAAACCTGCGAACCCCAGCCTTCGGATTGTGCATAGGCACCGTTGCCCAAGTTCCTATTCCGGCAAGGCGGGACCGGCCCTAGCATGAGCCCACTAGAAATACAGGACGCAGAGACAACATGCCAGGTTCCACCTCTCCCAGCATCGCGACCCCCATTCCGGGCTCGAGCGGCAAAGCTGATCACCTCTTTAATGATTTGGCTCCGGCACGCCTTTTTTCGCTCGAGGGCAAGGTTGCCCTGATCACTGGCGGCGCCGGTGGCATTGCTTCCGGTCTGGCCAAGGGATTTGCTGCTGCCGGTGCGCGCATTGTGCTTGCCGACTTCAGCGCTGCCGTGCATGAGCGGGTGCAAGAGTTTCGCAATGCCGGCTGCGACGCGCATGGTTTGGTGTTTGATGTGACCGATGCCGAAGCGGTGGTCGGCGCTATCAATAGCGTGATCGATCTCTGCGGGCGTATCGACATCGTTGTTAACAACGCGGGGGTCATTGCCCGCACGCCGTTTCTGGAGCTCACTGCCTCTGAATGGCAGAAGGTGATTGACACCGACCTCACCGCTTGTTTCCTGGTGGCTCAGCAGGCTGCGCGGCGCATGGTTAAGCAGGGCAGCGGACGCATCATCAATATGGGCTCCATCATGAACCACGTGGCCCGGCCCAACCTTGTGCCTTACGTTGCGGCCAAGAGTGGTGTGTCGGGTCTGTCGCGCGCCATGGCCGCCGATCTGGCCGGCACGGGCGTTACTGTCAATACCCTGGCGCCCGGCTACACCGTCACGCCCTTCAGTCAGGCAAGCAACGTCGAGTTCAATGCTTTCGTGTCCGATTGGACCCCTTGCAAGCGCTGGGGCCGTCCCGAGGACATCTGCGGGGCAGCGCTGCTGCTCGCCTCGGACGCCGGTTCATATATCAACGGACACACCTTGTACATCGACGGCGGCTTCCTGTCGGTGACGCGCTGAAAGCTGGCGCCATGGAGACCACCATGAAACCACAAGAGCGCCAGGGCCAGGGGCCGGTCCCTTTACCGCAAGCCATAGCCACTGCCCAGGGTGGGGGCTATGGCTGGCTGCGCCGTACCCTTGCCAATCGATGGGCCGTCGCCGTGCGTTCTTTCGCAATTTTTGCTGCTCTATGGTGGCTGTTCTATGCTTGGAACGGCAATCCCCTGCAACTGCCTTCGCCCGTCGTGGTGGTGGAAGCCGTGTGGGAGCTGCTGGTGGGCGGCGAATTGGCCGAACACGCGCTGATCAGCACGGTGCGCCTGATGATCGCCCTGTGCATTTCCATCCTTCTTGCAGTCCCGCTGGGATTCTGGATGGGCCACAGCCCAGCCGTCAATTCTTTCGTCGATCCTCTGGTCGAGCTGCTCCGACCCATATCGGGTATCGCATGGCTGCCACTGGCGTTGTTCATCTTCGGGGTGGGCAACACGCTGCCCGTCTTCATCATGGTTTACGTGGGCTTCTTTCCCATTTTGCTGAACACGGTGGCCGGCGTGCGGCAGGTTGACCGCAAGCTGCTTTCGGCAGCAAGCACCATGGGCATCAGCCGCGGTGCGGTGCTGCGTTACGTGCTCATCCCCGGGGCTCTGCCCACTGTCATGGTCGGTGTCCGCCTGGCCTTTGCGGCCTCGTGGGCGGCCATTGTTGCGGCAGAACTGATCGGCTCGCCGAGCGGACTGGGTTTCGCCATCGAGTGGTACCGCCAACTCCTGATGACCCCGAAGGTGTTCGCTTTCATTCTCGTCATCGGTGTCGTCGGCTATCTCTGTGACGTTGGCCTGCGTTCGCTACAGCGCTTTCTCACACCTTGGTCAGAAGGTACAGGAGTCCAATGAACAAGATCATCCAAACCTCCCGCGGCCTGGCCATACTGCGCGCCAGCACACTGCCCTTCATTCTGCTGGTGGTCTGGCAGCTTTGGGCCATGGGACAGCCAGCCAGCAGCCCGGCACCACTGCCTCTGCAGGTGGTGTTGACCGCCTTCGAACTTGTCAGCAAAGGGGGGCTGGTCCAGGCCCTGGTTCAAAGCCTGGGCCGTGTGGTGACCGGGTTTTTTATCGCCCTTGTGTTGGGTGTCGTGATAGGCATCCTGATGGGCTCAAGCCGGGCTGTCCGGGAAAGCCTCGACCCCATCATCGAGAGCTTCCGGCCCATTGCACCCATGGCCATCCTGCCCATTGCTATTTTGTGGTTCGGTACAGGAACCTCTTCTGCTCTGGCCATCGTGAGCTACGCCGCATTCTTCCCCGTGCTGGTTAACACCGTGCATGGCGTCAGCCGCATCGACCGCAAGCTGGTTCTGGCGGCCCAAACCATGGGCGTGCCCCGCCTGACCGTGCTCACACGCGTGATCCTGCCAGGTGCGCTGCCAAGCGTGCTGCTCGGCTCCCGCCTGGCCATGGGTGTGGCTTGGACCGCCATCATCGCGGCGGAACTTGCCGTCGGCGCCAAGTCGGGCGGCGGCGGGTCCGGCGGTATCGGGCAGATGATGTTCGTGTTCTATGCCTACAGCATCAATCTCAACGCCATCGTCGTGTGCATGGTGGTGGTGGGCCTCGTGGCCCTGCTGATCGACCGTATCTTTCGCGCCGCCGAGATCCGGCTGCTTCCCTGGAGAAACTAATAATGACAGAGCAGACCCAATCCCCGTGCAAGCTGCACCTGCAGGGGGTCTCCAAAAGCTTCATTGCACCGCGCACGGGTGAGAAGACTCTGGCCGTGACCGACGTCAACCTGGACATCGACAGCGGTGAGTTCATCTGTATCGTCGGGCCTTCAGGCTGTGGAAAGTCCACCATCCTTAACATGGTGGCCGGCCTTGACACACCCAGCTCCGGTGCCATTGAAAAAGACGGCGCACCCGTGACTGGCCCTGGCGCCGATCGCGGCGTGATGTTCCAGGACTACGCCCTCATGCCCTGGCAGACCGTGGAGCAGAACGTCGGCTTCGGCCTGCGCTTTGGCACGCCAGGCAAACCTTTCACCCCCGAGCAGCGCGAAGAACGTATCCGCCACTTCATCAAGCTGGTGCGCCTGAACGGCGCAGAGAAAAAGTATCCTCACCA
>CAMAWD010000187.1 GCA_945861785.1 Rhodoferax sp. OV413
ACGCATGGTGAAGAGGCGAAACTCCCCGTACAAGCCGTACGACCGAGAGGCAAAGAGACACGAACCCATTGACTGCACGCCAACGATGACGCGGTCACAGCCGCCGCCTGCGGGCAGCGCGACCGGCAAGCCGACCATGGGGGCGCCGATTTAGCCAGGAGACCACGTTATCTCTTAAACTACGAGTATTGAGACCTGACCCCTTCCCCTGTGACCCCTTCCCCTGCTTCCCCTGAGACCTGACCCCTTCCCCTGTTGCAAAACAAGACCTGACCCCACGGCCTTGTGTGACCCCACGGCCTTGTGACCCCACGGCCTATGGTGTTCGGTATTCATAGGGCCCCAACGCCCGCACTCCAACCAGGTCGCAGGATCAGGTCGGCGGTGCGTTCGGCGCAGCGGCATAAAGGAAGGAGGCCGAAGGCCGGAGGGACAGCCGCGGAGCCGAATGCGCCGTCGGCCTGATACCCTACACCATGCCGCCGGTATCCGGGTTGTCATGATTTCGGAATAGAACAAGAACGTCCGCAATGGGCCGAAAGCGGTCACTGCCGCCAAGTCATCCAATGCGCCACAGGTCAAAGGCTGTTCCATTTCAGTGCCCTTTGGGTTCAGCGGTGCCGGACGGGGCGGCGGATTTCAGCGCTCCGAGGCCACCGGTGGAGGTGCCGGTGAGTGTGGTCTGCAGGTCGGTATCGGCCAGCCAGAAGTCGCGCTGCGCCTCGATGCTGGCGTTGACGGCCATGACGTTGGCGCGGGCATCGGCGAGCAGCTCGAAGATGCCGACGATCATGCCGTTGTAACGCAGCAGCAGCTCGTCGTTGATGAACTTGCGCAAGGGCACGATCTCGTCGCTGTAATAACGCGCCAGGTCGTACGCCGTGCGGTAACCGTGGTAGGCCTCGCGTGCCTCGCTGCGTGCCAGCACCCCGACTGCGCGCACCCGGGAGACCGATTGCATGTACACCGCCTGCGCCCGGGCGCTGCGTGCCTGGCCCCAGTCGAAGATCGGCAGGGGCAACTCGATTTCGACACCACGCAGGGTTTCCCGCGTGCCGGCGGCGCTGTCGAAGGTAGTGGCGCGCGTGAAGCCGACATCGAGTGCGTCGATGAAACCACTCGCCTTGACCAGACCCAATGCGTCCGCCACAAAGGCGGCCTCCAGGGTGGCGCTGCGCACGTCCAGCCTTTGTGTGATGGCCTGCGCTTCCACGTCCGCAATCGCCCGTGCTGCCCGGGGCAGATCGGGCAGCCGCTCGGGAATGCGGTAGTTGGTCTGGGCACCCCACAGGCCCATCAGCCGGGTCAGTTGCTCACGCGCCGCGAACGCCGCCTGCTCGGAGCGCGCCAGTTGCACCGTCGCGTCGGCCAGGAAGCTCTGCTCGCGCGCCTGGTTCAGGCGACTCCAGTTGCCGACCCGGGCCATGCGGCGCGCCAACTCGGCGCCGGCCTCGGCCGACTCCTTCACATCGCGCATGTAACGCGCCGTTTGTTGCGCCGCCACCGCGTTGATCCAGGCCTTGCGGGTGTCTGCCGCCAGCCGCACGACGTCTTGCGCTGCGGCCAACTTGGCCAGTTCGGTTTGTTGACCCGCCCACTGGGCGCGCCAGGGCAGCGCCAGCAGGCCAATCACGTCAAAACGCAAGACGCGTTCGATCTCGACCTTGTCGCCCTCGGCAAAACGCCCCAGCGAGAAGTGCGGATTGGGCAGGCGCCCGGCCTGCACCCGGTCGGCGTCACTGATGCCCAGTGTGGCCATGACCCCGTGCAGGCCCGGGTTGTTGAGCAGTGCAACGCGCACGGATGCTTCTTCGGTAAGCGGCAGCGCCAGCAGGCCTGCGACCGCCTGGTCGGTCTGTGGGCTCGGGCTACGGCCCAGGGCCGGACTCGACACCGATGTCTTGCCTTGCGTCAAGCCCTGGACGTCAGCCAAACCGCCATCCGGCGACAGCGTCGCGCATCCCGCCAGAACGGCAATGGCGACCAGGACGGCGCCTCTTTGTGCGACTTGCTTCATGGTTTGGCCTGGTTGCGGTTTTCCCATTGCAGGATGTCGACATGGCCACGCTTGAACTGGCCGACATCGGCGTTGGCCTTTTTCCAGTCGACCTCCTCCATCTCCACGCCAGCAGGGGTGTCGACGAACACGGAGCGGTACAACACGGCAGGTACGGTGGCGGCCGGATCGACCACCGCCAGCTCCGGGCGCGCACCGGGGGCAGGTGGTGATGGGCTGGAAGCTGGCGGGAGGTTTTGGGCAAACGCTGCAGACCCGCTCACCAGCAGCGGAACCAGCAGCCTCGCGGAAAGGGCATGGCCAATAGACATGAAAAGACTCCAGAGGTGAGGACAGATCGCAAGCCGCTGGCAAGCGCCAGGCAGCTACGGACGTACTACGGGCTTTGGGGTCAGGAGATCGGCGGTTTGAAGCCGGGAGCGCGCTCCGCGCTGGTGAAATGCGTACCAACCAACGGCGGCACGCCATGGACGAAATTGACTGGCTCGAACAAGGAGGCCACCACCACCAAGCCCGGTGATGAGCAGGCCTGGCAGAAGCTGCAGGTCGGGCAGTGCAAGGCGTTTGTGGCATCGGACGCGCCGTCGGAAGGCGGCGTGACGGCGACCTGTGCCGGCGCACCATGGCCCATGCAGTCGGTGTGGTTTTCGCGGGGCGCATTCGCGGTCGTCAGTGTGGCGTCCGAAACCGGGGCAGCGGCAGGCCCATGCTGCGCCATCACCGACACCTGCTGGGACACCATCGTGATCGCCATGGCATCGCCAGTCCAGCCGCGCAGAGGGGCCAGGGCGATCATGAGGACAATCAGCAGCACTCGCATGGCACGATGTTAAGCGACACCGAGCGCCCGGCAAGGCGCCGCTACAGTTAGGACCACAATGACCAGGGGCAATGACCGCCCACGGGGCCCGGGGACGAAGACAGTGCGGCCGGGTCGAAGGCCCACCCTGACGGGCCTCGCCAGCCAACCGCAACTTGAATCGCATCAAAATATGAAATCTGGAATCATGGCGGCTCTTGGGGCCGCAGCGCTGTTCGGGGCCGGCACGCCATTTGCCAAGCTGCTGCTGGGGCAGACCAACCCCTGGATGCTGGCGGCGTTGCTGTACCTCGGTTCTGGCGCCGGTTTGTGGCTGATGCGCCTGGCGCGCCGCTCCCCGCGCGCGCAGTTGACCCGGCAGGAGCTGGCCTGGATGGCCGGCGCGGTGGTCGCAGGCGGCATGGTCGGCCCGGTCTTGCTGATGACCGGGCTGGCGCACATGCCGGCCTCGGGCGCTGCCTTGCTTCTCAACATGGAAGGCGTGCTGACGGCCCTGATCGCATGGCTCGTGTTTCGCGAAAACGTTGACCGGCGCATTGCACTGGGCATGGCCTGCATCGTGGCTGGCAGCGTGGCGCTCTCGTGGCCGGCCGATGGTTTGTCGGGGCTCACGCCCGCCGTGTTGTGGCCCGCATTGGCCGTGCTGGCGGCGTGCCTGGCCTGGGCCGTCGACAACAACCTGACACGCAAGGTGTCGCTCAACGATGCGTCCTGGATTGCGATGGTCAAGGGCCTCGCGGCCGGTGGCACCAACCTGGCCCTGGCCCTGGCGCTGGGCCCCGCCACCGAGCTTCCGGCGTGGCATGTGGTGCTGGCAGCCGGCGCACTCGGGTTCGCGAGTTATGGCGCGAGCCTGGCCCTGTTCGTGGTGGGCCTGCGCCACCTGGGCACGGCGCGCACCGGCGCCTACTTCTCGATCGCGCCGTTCTTCGGCGCCGTTCTGGCCTTCTGGTTGTTGAAGGAGCCCGTGACGGCCCAATGGCTGGCCGCCGGCGCGCTGATGGCGGTGGGACTGGCCCTGCACCTGACCGAGCAGCACACGCATCCGCACCAGCACGAGCCCCTGGAGCACAGCCATCTGCACTCGCATGGCCCCGACGAGATACACCATCAGCATGGGCACGGCCCCGAGCAGCCGATCACCGACCCCCACGTCCATTGGCACCGGCATGACCCGGTGACCCATTCACACAGCCACTATCCGGATGCGCACCACCAGCATCGGCACCCATGACGGTGCCGACTGCAAGGTGGCCTGCCCCGATCCGCCAATAGTCCTGCCATAGATAATCCCCACCAATGGCCCACGCAGAGCACCCCACCGATTCCATCACCGACGTGCAGGGCCTGCTGGTCGGCCACTTCACCGACACCCGCCGCCCCACCGGCTGTACGGTGGTGATCACCCCGGAGGGTGCGGTGGCCGGGGTCGACGTGCGCGGGGCCGCGCCCGGCACCCGCGAGACCGACCTGCTGCACCCGTCCAACCTGGTCGACAAGGCGCACGCGGTGCTGCTGGCCGGTGGCAGCGCCTGGGGCCTGGACGCCGCGGCCGGCGTGATGCGCTGGCTGGAAGAACACGGCCACGGCTACCGGGTGCCCTACGGCCTGGTGCCGATCGTGCCGGCGGCCGTCTTGTTCGACCTGCCAGTGGGCGACTGGCGCATCCGCCCCGATGCCGAGGCCGGTTACGCGGCTTGCATGCAGGCCAGCCGCCAGCGCCCGGCCGACGGCAACGTGGGCGCCGGCGCAGGCGCGCTGGTTGGCAAGTTGTTCGGCATCTCGCGCGCCATGAAAGGCGGCATCGGCGGTGCGTCGATCACGCTTGAAGGTGTCACGGTGGGCGCGATCGTCGCGGTCAATGCGCTGGGCGACGTGGTCGACCCGGCCAGCGGCGCCACCATTGCCGGCGCACGCACTGCGGATGGCCGCTCGCTGCTGCACATCCGCAACGCCATCCTGGCCGGAGAACAACCCAACCCCTTGCTGGC
>CAMAWD010000188.1 GCA_945861785.1 Rhodoferax sp. OV413
CTGGTGATGCGCTCCATCACCGCATAATCTATCGAGTCGCTGGGGCAGGCGGCGAAGGCGTCTTTGCCAACCCGCACAAACTCACCGTCGCTCTTGCCTTGCTCCCACGACGCGGTGCACGCACTCAAAATGTCAGGGCGGCAAGCACTGATCGCCGCCAGCCACACCGATGCGCGCATCATGAAGATGCCGCTGTTCCACAAGTAGGAGCCTTGCGCCAGGTAACTCTGGGCCGTGGCCAGATCCGGCTTTTCCACGAAGCGCGCGATTTGGCGTGCATCCGAGCCTGGCGCGTCCAGCACGGCGCCGGCCTGGATGTAGCCATAACCTGTCTCGGGCGCGTCGGGTTTGATGCCGAAAGTCACCACCTTGCCGCTGGCGGCCAATTCGGCACCCTGGCGCACGATGTCGCGAAACGCCGCGCCATCGGTGATCACATGGTCGGCCGGCATGACCAGCAGGATCGGGTCGGCAGCATTCTGGCTGGCGGCCAGTGCCGCCAGTGTGAGGGCCGGCGCGGTGTTGCGCCCGACGGGTTCGAGCACCATGGTGCCGGGTTTGCCCATCAGGCGCAGTTGCTCCGCGATGACAAAGCGGTATTCCTCGTTGCACACCACCATCGGCGGTGCCAACTCGAACCCGGCGATGCCTTCGGTGCGGCGCACCGTGGCCTGCAAGAGCGAGTCGTCGCCGATGAGAGGCAGCAGTTGCTTGGGGTACTTTTCGCGCGAGAGTGGCCACAGGCGGGTGCCGGAGCCACCGGAGAGGACGACGGGTTGAATCAGCATGTTCAGTGTTTGCTTGTGGGAGTTGGAAGTGTTTGCCGGTCAGCCGCGTGCGTCGCCCCAGCGCAGCACCGCGCTGTCGTCACCCTGGTACAGCGTCTGCCCATGGCGGTCCACGCAGTATTGCGGCGACACGATCATTTCGTCAAATCGCATGCCGGCGCCAATGCGGGTGTATTCGAACAATATGCTGCGTGTCACCATGGAGCGGCCGCGCAAAGTGCAGCCGTGGCCAATCCAGGCCGGGCCGATGATGCGCACGCCGGGCTCGATGCGCACCCCCGAGCCGATGTACACCGGCCCCTGGATCGTCACGTCGTCCCAGTCGATCGAGGTGTTCAGCCCGACCCACACGCCAGGGCGTATTTCCCGCCCGGGCATGTTCAGCTGCGCCACTTCCCCGCGCAGCACGCGTTGCAGCACCGACCAGTAGTCGCTCACCCGACCGATATCGATCCAGTTGAAAAACCGGCTCTGGGCAAAAAACGGCAACTTTTCGGCCACCAGTTGCGGGAACAACTGCGAGCCGATGTCATACACCTTGCCCGATGGAATGCGCTCCAGCACCTCCGGCTCGAAGATGTAGATGCCGGTGCTGGCCAGCGTGGATTTGGCGTCGGCTGGCTCGGGCTTTTCCTGGAACGACAGGATGCGCCCATCGGGCTCGGCCACCACGATGCCGTAGTTCTTGACCTCGGCCAGTGGCACGTCCAGTGTGACCACACTGGCAATGGCGCCCTTGTTCTTGTGTTCGTGCAAGGCCGCGCCGATGTCCAGATCAATCAGCGCGTCGCCGCACAACACAATCGTGGTGTCGTCGAAAAACCCGCCGAAATCCTGGATGCGGCGCATGCCCCCGGCCGAACCCATGGGTTTGGGCAGGATGTCGCCGTGGTCACGCACACCCTCGTAGGAATATCCGATTTGCACCCCCCAGCGGTGCCCGTCACCAAAATACTGCTCGATCTTGTCATGGTGCCAGGCCACGTTGACCATGATCTCGTTCACGCCGTACCGTGCGAGGTGTTCGATCAGGTATTCCATCACCGGCTTGCCCAGGATCGGCACCATGGCCTTGGGCAGGTCGTTGGTGAGCGGGCGCACGCGGGTGCCCTGGCCCGCCGCGAGAATCATTCCTTTTGCCATGTCTTGGTGCTTCCTCAGCTGCAGTTGGTCGTCGGATCAGTGTGAATCGGTGCCGCAGTAACCGGTTGGGTTGTTGCTTTGCCAGCGCCACGCGTCGGAACACATTGTTTGCAAATTTCGTGTTGCGCGCCAGCCCAGCAGGTTCGCCGCTTGAGTTGGATCAGCGTAGCAGGACGCGATGTCACCTGCACGACGGCCGGCGATCCGATAAGGCACGGGTTTGCCGCAGGCCTGGCTGAACGCCTGGATCATCTCGAGCACGCTGTAACCCACCCCCGTCCCCAGGTTGATCGCCTGGCATTCGGCATGCGCTTGCAGCCGTTCCAGCGCCTTCAGGTGGCCCAGCGCCAGGTCGACCACATGGATGTAGTCGCGCACGCCGGTGCCGTCGGGTGTCTGGTAGTCGTCGCCCCACACGTTCACCGCATCACGCTGCCCCACCGCCACCTGGGCCACAAACGGCAGCAGGTTGTTGGGTGTGCCTTGCGGGTCTTCCCCGATCAGGCCGCTGGCATGCGCCCCCACCGGGTTGAAATAACGCAGGATGGACATGCGCCAGGCCGGATCGCTGCGGTGCAGGTCGCGCAGCATGTCCTCGATCACCAGTTTGGTCCGGCCGTACGGGTTGGTGGCCGACAGCGGGTGGTCTTCGGTCAGGGGCAGGCGCTGCGGGTCGCCGTACACCGTGGCCGACGAGCTGAACACCAGCGACTTGACCCCGCACGAGCCCATCGCCTCCAGCAGCCGCAAGGTGCCCAGCACGTTGTTGTCGTAGTAGGCCAAAGGCTGCTCCACAGACTCGCCCACCGCTTTGAGGCCGGCAAAATGGACCACGGCCGTGGCGCCGCTGTTTTTGAGGGCGGCCTCCAGCGCTGCGCGGTCGCGGATGTCGCCTTCAATCACCCGCAACGTGCGCCCGGTGATGCGCTGCACCCGCAGCAGCGATTCGGGCTGGCTGTTGCAGAAGTTGTCGAACACCGCCACGTCGAGGCCCGCCTGCAGCAGTTCGACGCAGGTGTGGCTGCCGATGTAACCCGCGCCTCCGGTGACAAAGATCACGTGTGCCTCACTGTGGTGAAAGGTACGCCGCCAGTATGTCGACGATACGCACCGCCGCGTGGCCGTCCCACAGCTGCGGCCTGCGTCCGGCCTTGGCGTCGCCGCGCAGCACCTTGCGTGCCTCGGACACGATCACGGCCGGGTCGGTGCCGGCCAGCACATTGGTGCCCTCGCTCACGGTGACCGGGCGCTCGGTGTTTTCGCGGATCGTGATGCACGGCACACCCAGTGCGGTGGTTTCTTCCTGCATGCCGCCGCTGTCGGTCAGCACCATGGCCGCGTCTTTCCACAAATTCAGGAAAGCCATGTAAGCCTGCGGCCCCACCAGCGTGACGTTGGGCCCCAGATCGATGCCGAACTTGGCCAGGTTGGCGCGTGTGCGCGGATGCACAGGAAAGATCAAGGGCAGCTCGGCCGCGATGTCCTTCAACGCGCCGCCGATGCGCTGCATCATGGCGGGGTCGTCCACATTGCTCGGGCGGTGCAGCGTGACCACGCCGTAAGCCTTGCCGGTGCCAGAGTGCGCCGCCTTGTAGGCGCTGGTCTCGAAGCCGCTGGTGTCTGTGTGTTCCAGCTTCTGCGCCTGGTACAGCACGTTGTCCACCATCACATGCCCGACATAGTGGATGGCATCCTGCGGCTGGCCCTCCCGCAGCAAGTGTTCCACGCCGCTGGGCTCGGTCACGAAGAACCAGTCGGAGATGCTGTCCGTTACCAGGCGGTTGATCTCTTCGGGCATCGTCCTGTCGCCGCTGCGCAGGCCGGCTTCGACATGGGCCACCGGAATCTTGAGCTTCTTGGCCACGATCGAGCAGGCCAGGGTGGAGTTGACGTCACCCACCACCAGCACCGCATCCGGCGCCTGGGCCACGCAAAGTTCCTCGAATGCCACCATGATCTTGGCGGTTTGTTGTGCGTGGCTGCCGCCACCGGCTGCCATGAAAACATCGGGCTGCGGAATGCCGAGTTCCTCGAAGAACACATCGTTCATCTCCCGGTCGTAATGCTGGCCGGTATGGATGATCTTGAACGCCATGCCGCCGTGGGCCTGCAGCGCCCGCACGATCGGCGCGATCTTCATGAAGTTCGGCCGCGCGCCGGCGACCAGGTAGATGGTGGGCATGGTGTGTGTGGGTTGGGTCAGGCCGAAAAATTCGCCGCCAGAAATGCGGTGCCGGCAACGTCCTTGGCCGAGAGCAAGGGGGTTTGGCCGTTCAGCGGCCAGTCGATTGCCAGGGTCGGGTCGTTCCAGGCTATGCACCGTTCATGGGCCGGCGCGTAGTAGTCGGTGGTCTTGTACAGAAAGTCCGCCGTGTCCGACAACACCAGGAACCCATGGGCCAGCCCGGGTGGCACCCACAACTGGCGTTTGTTGGCGCCCGACAGGATCTCGCCGGCCCATTTGCCGAAGGTCGGCGAACCGGGCCGGACATCGACCGCCACATCGAACACCTCACCCGCCACCACCCGCACCAGTTTGCCCTGCGGCTGCATGGCCTGGTAGTGCAGGCCGCGCAGCACATTGCGCGCGGAGCGGGAGTGGTTGTCTTGCACAAACTGCAGGTCCAGCCCGGTGGCATCACAGAAGTTACGCTGGTTGAAACTCTCCATGAAAAAGCCGCGTTCGTCGCCGAAGACCTTCGGCTCCATCAGCAACACGTCGGG
>CAMAWD010000189.1 GCA_945861785.1 Rhodoferax sp. OV413
AGGGCCGCTCTCGGGGATTCAGGAAGGAACCGCGACACACTGCTGATGCATCCCCGATACCGGATGACGGGCCAGGCGCGCAACGGGGCGGAGATTATCTTGGCGGCAATGTGGCAGTGGATGCAGACTGGGTAGACGAACGCGTCAGGCAGGGTGACGGCAATGTGCAGGGGGTATTTTTGGGGGTATCTCAGATTTAGAAAAGTCGGAAAAGCTTATTTCATGCGGTCTGGGAGGCATGATCTGTAAGACGTCCACGCCAAGAAATGAGGAAATACGGGCCTTAGCCCAAGTTTGTCAATTTGGTCAGCGAGTTCTAATTAAATCAACGACTTAGAACGGTATTTTGGCGCGTATGGCACTACATTTTTGCAGTTGCCTACTGGGTGGCGAAGCGCCAGGAGCGGCTGGTTCAGATCAGCACACGATGGGTTTGCCCGGGGTTGGGGTCGAGCTTGAGGATGGCGCCCAGCGTTTGATGCCGCGGCTTGGGACGCGTGGCCTTGCGCACATGCACGGCGCGGCCGTCGCGCCGCTGCATGGTGACGGTGACACGGCGTTGGATGGACAAGGTCTGGCGCAGCGTGTTCCAGCTGTCGTGGATGCCTTGGGCCTTGAGTTGCAAACGCAGCGTGTGAACGAAGTGATAGGCCAGCACGCTGATGAACAAATGGCCTTCGACGCGGCGATCAATTTGGTGGAACACCGGGCGCAGCCCCAGGTCGGTCTTCAGCGAGCGAAACACCGACTCCAACTCGGTGAGCATGATGTAGGTGCGCCACAGCGTGGCGTTGTCCTGGTCGACCAAGGTGGTGCGCAAGCAGTACACGCCCGGATGCGCAGCCGCGCTGCCGGGCTTGATGCGTTTGACCCAGGTGATGGCGGTGACGCGCTTGCCATCGGGGTCGGTTGCCACCGTGATCTCGTAGTGCTGCGCAGCGCGTGCGAAGCGCTGTTTGGCGCGGCCCAGGCGCTGCATGATGGTGGCCACATCCTGGGTGCCGCGCGGCTTGGTCAGAGTGGCCTGCAACTTGGCCAGTGCGGCCTCCAGGCCGCTGGCCTTGGCCGTGTCGATGGCACGGTCCTTTTCTTCGCGCGCGCTTGAGTGGCAGTACAGCAGCACATGGCCCTGCGCATCGAGCACGCGCTGGAGCTTGATCGTCACCTCGCCGGCCGATTGCACCTCGGTGGCGAGCGCCGGATCGAACTGGCGCTCGCGCAGTTTGGAGACGACCACATAGTGGTAGCCCTGCTCGCGCAGCCATTTCAGGTTGGCCTCGGTGGCGATGCCCGCATCCATCACCACTGTCGCCCCCGGGGCCGCATCCAGGCCCGTGAGCATGCCTTTGAGTGTGGTGGGCTCGCTGGCGTTGCCGGCGAAGAACTGCACGCGGCGCACGAAGCCGCTGGCATCCAGCGCCATGGCCAGTGTCACCAGCGGGCAGTCGCTGCGGCACTCCTTGCTGTGGCCGCGTTTGGCCTTGGTTACTGCGGCGGCCACGCCCTCGAAGTAGGTGTTGGTCAGGTCGTACAGGGTGATGGTCTGGCCCAGGCCGAACATCGAGCGGGCACGCCCGAACAGGTGATCCTGCAAGGCCTCGCGGTGTTTGTACAGCGCGTCTGAGGCGCGGTACAGGCGGTTCAAGTCCATCTTCTCAAAATCGTAGCCAATGAGCTCGCCCAGGGCCGAGGTGTCCTTCAACCAGGCGTACGTGGCCAACTCGCTGCACGGCTGGGCCATGCGCGCGACGATATTGCCCACTGCGGCTGCGATCTGCGCGCGGTTCAGGCCCAACTCTGCGAGCTTGTCCTGCAAGGCGTATTGGCGCATCGCTGAGAGCGCAGCGTGCTCCACACCCACGCTGCGCGGGTTGACCAGCTCAAGCGAGTCCAGATCGACCTCTTGGTAGCGATCAACTTCGCCCGCTTTACGGCTCGGGCTGCTGGTGGGGCCATTGGTCGGTTTATTGGGTCGCAGATTGGGTACCTTGGCAGGCGCTGGGGCAGCAAGAACTGCGGGCACAGTGGGTGCCGAGCCCGAGCCGGGCGCTGCGGGCTTGCGCGCGATGATCTGAGCTGCAAAGCGTTGCGCGAAGGCTTGCACCTGCTCAGGCAGCGTCGCATCGCGCATCGAACGCTGCCCCAAGAGCAATTCGTCGACGCGCCTGGCCAACGCGGGCCAATGCTCCTGGGCCAGATCGAAGTGGCTGCCCAAGTTGAGCAAGGTAGTCTGCTTGATGGCATTGCCGGCTCGCACGCTGTGCACCAGGCGGTGGGTGACATAGGGCTCACCCGAGACGCGATTGCGGGTCTGGGTGCGACGAATAAACATGCCACGATGTTGCACAAAAAATCGGCCGAGTCACCCAAAAAGTTAAAATATTATGGCACTACATTTCGTCGCCAAATAAAAGATCAACCCTGACAAGGGGTTACGCCAAAAATCGCCGGGAAATTGACAAACTTGGGCTAGCACCAAGGCCGTGTCGCCTTCGATCAGGAGGGTCAGCGTCGCGATGCCCGAGTGCGGGTGCATGCCGAAACGCCGTTGCCCGTGTGTAGGCCTGCGTTGGAAGAGGTCCAGAAATACGAACGGCTTCAAGATCTCACCCAGGTCGCCCGGGTTCACAAGCCGCGTGATCGGCCCGGCGGCGCCCCCAGGCAGCTTGCGTGGTGCACGGTTGCCATGGGGTACTGAAAACGTATACACTTTAGAAGTACCTTTGATAGGGGCTGCACCATGTCCAAAGAAGCTGTTTTCACGATGAAGCTGGAGCCTGAGTTACGCGCCGAGTTCATGGCCGAAGCGGCGGCCGCCCACAGGCCGGCTTCGCAGGTCCTGCGCGAGTTGATGCGCGAGTTCGTCCAGCGTCAGCGGGAGACCAGGGAATATGACGAGTTCCTGGGCCGCAAGGTTGATGCCGGTCGTGCCGCGATGCGCGCCGGTGTCGGCCACTCAAATGATGAGGTTGAAGCCACGTTCGCCGCTCGGCGTTCAGTCGTGGCGAACCAGGCGTGAGGGTCATTTGGACGCCTGAAGCGCTGCAGGATCGCGCTGATGTTTGGGACTACATCGCAGCCGACAACCCGCGAGCGGCCGTCCGTATGGATGAGCTTTTCAGCGATGCGGCCGCCAGGCTTACCGATCACCCGAAGCTGGGGCGGCCGGGAAAAATTCAAGGAACCCGCGAGCTGGTGCCGCATGAAAGTTATCGCCTGGTGTACGAAATCAGCGGCGAATCCGTGTGGATGCTGGCCTTGGTCCACACTGCGCGCCAGTGGCCATTGGTCCGTGATTGAGCGAGGTGAATGGGAGCTAAGTGGGCTCTGAGGGCAATGCCCGCTATTTCAGCGTGCATTTGCTCGTCACCCAGTCCCTGAATTGCGCAAGCGGTAGCCTATCCTGACCTGGGGCGTGGGTGCCATTGGTGCCGTTCTGGCAGCCAACTCGGCACGCACCGTGAGCGCGAGCGAGATATGTGCACTTCCATATTTGTGCGATCGGTGGGGTGTTTGAGGCGCTGTGGGGTGACATCACCGCCGACCCGGCAACGCCACCGGGCATCGTATTTCACCCAGCCAGCGGGATCGGGATAGACGAGGCGGCCGTGGCCCAGGTGCAGGCCCAGGTGCGCACCCGCATCCCGCGCGCGTTTGCCGTTTGCGCTGGAGCGGCTGCGCCAGCGGGGAGCCGAGCTGGTCTACCACTGCCCCAAACCGCAGAGTGGCGGCAAACAGGCCGACCTGGTGCTCAGGTCGCTTGCGCTGATCGAGCGCATCGCCGCCCTGGTGCCGCCGCCGCGCACGCACCGCCACCGGTACTGCGGGGTGCTGGCACCGAACGCACCGCTCAGAGCTGTGGTGACGGCCATGGCGCAGTCGGGGCCGGCCCATGGCGGGGTCGGGCAAAGCGGGCGCACTGCCTGTGGGCGGTGCTGATCGCGCGCATCTACGAGGTTCTTCCGCTGGTGTGCCCCTGGTGTGGCGGCAACATGCGCATCCTTGCGTTCATCACCGAGGGGGTGCAGATCAGGCGGATCCTGGAGCACATCGGTGTGGACGCCCTGGCGCCGCCCATCGCCCCGGCGCGCGGGCCGCCGCTTTGGGACGAGTGTGACGCACAGGGTGCAGATGGTGCCGGGCAGGAGGCGCCAATCGACCCGGACTGGGGCGAGTCAGCCCAGGCAGCACCCGATGACGCGCCCGATCAACGCACCGATTGGTGAGTGGACAGACAGGCCGGCGACGCGAACGCGCCGTGGGGCGGGCCGTGCTGGTCGCGCTCCCGGTCCCCCCAAATGGCCCGGCAGGCGCAGCATAAGAACAGGTGAAGCCCAGTGGTCGGCCCAGTGGTCGTGGCGGCGCAGGCAAAGTGCGGGTTTTGAGGGTGGCTGCAGGGACGATATCTGGGCTAGGGTGGTTGGATTTCCTATACCCAGTGCAGGTAGGTGGCGGCAGTCCAGGAGAACTTCTGGCCTCCCAGACCGGTACCGGCGATCGGGTCGAAATACTCATGGAAACCGGCCTGCTCCAGCAGTTGCGCCGACCGCGCGCGCACCACTGCGGCCAGATCGGACGCAGCC
>CAMAWD010000190.1 GCA_945861785.1 Rhodoferax sp. OV413
CCAGCGGCCTACCGCCGAGCGGCTCAACGCCATTGGCAAGTTGCTGGGCGTGACCGTCGAGGATTTGCTGGGTGAGCCCATCGGGTCGGTCACCGAGGCCACCGGCACCGATGTCGCCTTCTTTCGCCAATACGCCGGAATGTCTGAGGCTGAGAAAAAGCGCTACCGCGACGCCATGAAGCTGATGTTTGGCAGCAAAGGCAGCGGCTCGGAGGGGGCTTGACCGACGCGGCCGCCCTCAACAGCTTCAAGGCTGCCGCCAAGATATTGACGTGGCTGGAAGCGATCGGCTGTCGGAAGTTGCCGATTGACCTCGATCTGGTGCGACAGATGCTGCCGGACACCCCGTTCGGTCGCGGCGTCGTGATCAAGGCGCCCGCTGACCTGACCTGGAACGGGAGCGAGGGCGCCCTCGTTCGCAATCCCGACAATGACAAAGAGTGGGGCATCTTCGTCAACCCGAAAGCGCGGCCAGAAAGAAAACGTTTCACCGTCGCCCATGAACTCGGCCACTTCATCCTCCATCGTGCTTCGCAATCGGTTTTCAACTGCGACAAGGAAAGCGTCTACGCCGGCATCGATACGCTAAAGCAGATCGAGCGCGAGGCAGATGACTTCGCCAGCCACCTGCTGATGCCCGGTGACCTGTTGCGCGATCGGATCCACGGCAAGCGGATCGATTTCCGGCTGCTCGGTGCGTTGGCCACGGAATTCGGCGTGTCGCTCGAATCGATGTGCATCCGGCTCGTGAAGTACACCGAGGAGCGCGTGGTCCTGGTGTACTGGGATCACGGCTTCGAGAAATATCAGTGGCGCAGTGCCGAGGCGCGGAAAACGCGTGTGCGCCTGAAACGGACCGGCGATCCGCAGGAGCCGTTGCCGGGCACGCTGGCTGCAGACGATGAAATCGCGCAGGAATGGGATGGCATCGATATGTCGGCCAACGCATGGTGCTCCAGCGAGGCCGATGAGATCACGCTGCGCGAACTGAAGCACACCTACACCGATGGCAATCGGGTGCTGTCGTTGCTGATGCTGGAGTCCGCACCGCCGCGCAGTGGCGTGGTGAGCGGCTGGGAGGATGAGGAAACGCGCGATACGTTCGATCGCTTCATCGACAACGGGCAGTTGCCGGTTCGCTGAAAGCACAAAACTCATGAGCGCCTACAAATGGGAATTTGCCCCACGCTTTCGGCGTAACGCTTTTGGCTGGCGATCTGATCTACCCATCAAGCGAATCAAAGAAGCGCTCTCCGAGATCCGTCTGGTCGCGCGCAAGGAACCCACCCTCGCCGCCGAAGGCGCCATCGTGTTGCTGGAAAAACTCTCACCTGCGCTGATGAACGTCGACAGTTCCTCCGGCGCGCTGGGGTCGATGGTCAACCACGCGATCGAGACCTTGGTGCCCCTCCTGACCAAGGCGGATGTCGATGCAGCCACGCGCGCGCGTTGGCTCGATCGTCTGTGGGAAGCAGTTCAAGAAGATGAGATGCCCTACATTGAGTACCTGGCAGACTTCTGGGGCGAACTGTGCGTCGAAGCGAAAGTCGCATCCGTTTGGGCCGACCAATTCCTGCCAATCGTTGAACGCATCTGGAGTCCGGCAGAACCAGGGCACGGCTATTTCAAGGGAACCGACGCGTGTCTGTCTGCGCTGCACGTAGCCGGTCGGCACGACGAACTGCTCGCGCTGGTGGCCAAAGCCCGCTACAAGAGCTGGCACAACCGCCGTTGGGGTGTCAAAGCACTGGTGGCGCTCGGAAAGAAAGCTGAGGCCGTTCGCTATGCAGAAGAAAGCCGGGGGCTGAACACGCCCGAGGGCCAGATCGCAGAGGTGTGTGAAGAAATACTGCTCTCCTCGGGATTGGCCGACGACGCCTACCAGCGCTATGCCATTGCAGCCAACCGCACCACCACCAACCTCGCGACGTTTCGCGCCATCGCAAAAAAGTACCCCAACAAGGACGCGGCCGACATTCTGCGCGATCTGGTCAAGAGCGAGCCGGGCGCTGAGGGCAAGTGGTTTGCTGCGGCCAAAGATGCGGGCCTGTTTGATGTGGCCATCGAGTTGGCCAGGCGCAGCCCGACCGACCCGCGCACGCTGACCCGTGCAGCCAGGGACTTCGCCAGCAAGCGACCCGAGTTTGCGATTGACGCCGGACTCACGGCACTGCATTGGATGGCCCGCGGCCACGGCTATGAACTCACCGGGTTTGACGTGCACGCGGCCTTTGACGCCGTCATGCAAGCAGCGCTCGGCGCAGGGCTTGACGAGCCGCAGATCAAAGCACAGGTGCGTCAAATGATTGAGGTGCAACCCGCGGTCCTGAATTTCGTTCAGAAAATTCTGCAGGTTCAACTGAGCCAGTGAACCCGACGCTTGCGCCGCATTCCTCCTCGACAGCGCGCTAAAACGAGTTACTCCGAACGGGGTCGGCCCCTAGCATGGATGGCAGTTTTACAACAGGAGTGCCACCCATGTCAGAAGTCGAACGTCCCTCAGCCGCGCATCGCCTGACGCACGAAATCCAGCCCCGACACCCGCACCGTGAAATCGCGGAGTTGCTCGCCGCTGCGATTGTGCGCATGCGTGCGCAACACCACCCCAATCTACAGATCGAACACAGCGAAGTTGGCCTTGGCTTTAGTGCTGACCAGCGCGTCAATGCGAACCCGTCTTACACAGAAGGAGTTCAAAAATGACGACACACGCAAGTACCACCATCGCGCAAATTGCGCAGCTGCCCAATTTGTCGATGGAAAACCTCTGGTCCCTTTGGGACGATCTGTTTGATCGCCGACCCGGCCACCACCAACGCACCTACTTAGAGAGCCGCATCGCCTACAAGCTGCAGGAGCGCGCCTTTGGCGGCCTGCCCAATCACGTGCGTGCCAATCTCGAGAGAATTGGTGAGACCGGCGAGGTACCCAGCCAAAAACGCCGCGCCGAACGGGAACTCGCCCCGGGTACGACCTTGGTCCGTGAGTTCAACGGCATCACGCACCGCGTGACGGTGATGAACGATGGTCGATTTGAATTCGACGGTCGCCCCTTCAAGAGTCTGTCCAAGGTCGCCCGGGAGATCACTGGGACCGTGTACTCAGGCCCGGTGTTCTTTGGTCTGAAGCCCACCAGCCGCGAAAGAAAGGCGACCAGGATATGAAAACGCCAACGAAACCCCTGCCGGCGGCGACATCGAAAAAGCGCTGTGCCATCTATACCCGCAAGTCCACCGACGAAGGCCTGGATCAGGAATACAACAGTCTGGAGGCACAGCGCGATTCGGCTCTGGCCTTCATCAGCAGTCAGCGCCATGAAGGCTGGATTACCATTGACCAAGGTTACGACGATGGCGGATTCTCCGGTGGCAACACCAACCGCCCGTCGCTCAAGCGATTGCTCGATGACGTTGCAGACGGTCGCATCGATGTGGTGGTGGTCTACAAGATCGACCGTTTGTCACGCTCCTTGTCCGACTTTGCCAAGATGGTCGACCTGTTCGACGCGCACGGGGTCACCTTTGTTTCGGTCACGCAGCAGTTCAACACCACGACCAGCATGGGGCGGCTGATGTTGAACGTCTTGCTCTCATTTGCTCAGTTCGAACGCGAGGTGACCGGTGAGCGCATCCGCGACAAGATTGCCGCCAGCAAGGCCAAGGGCATGTGGATGGGCGGCACGCCGCCGCTGGGCTATGACGTGCAGGAGCGCAAACTCATCATCAACGAAGCGGAGGCTGCACTGGTGCGGGACATCTTCGCGCGGTATGCGGAAACCGGATCAGCGGCGCAATTGGTGCGCGAGCTGCAGATCGAGGGCCACACCACCAAGGTGTGGGTTGCGCAAAACGGTCGTCGCCATGAAGGCCATGTCATCGACCAGCAGTGCATCTTCACCATGATTCGCAACCGCCTGTATCTGGGCGAGATAACGCACAAGGGGAAAGCCTTCCAGGGTCAGCACGCGCCGATCGTGACACCGGAGTTATGGGCAGCGGTGCACGCTTTTGTGGAAGGTCGCAAGCAAGGCCCTCGGACCCGGTACAACAAGGAGCCAGCGCTGTTGAGCGGCCTGCTGTATGCGCCCGATGGCCAGCGCATGCTGCCGACTTACACCCAGAAAAAGAACGGCAAACGGTATCGCTACTACGTTCCGTACCTGGAAAAGCGGCAATCGGCGGGCGCGACCTACGACCCAACCCGGCCCAACATCGGACTGCTGCCAGCTTCAGAAATTGAGGCCGCCGTACTAGCGCAGGTCCACAAGGCATTGCAGAAACCCGTGATTATCATTGGCGTTTGGCAGGCCGGCATGGCGCTGCGTGAGCGGCAGGAAATGGACGAACCGACGGTACTGGTGGCGATGCGCCAAATGAGCCAGGTGTGGGAGCATTTGTTCCCCATCGAGCAGAACCGGATCGTGCGCCTGCTGATCGA
>CAMAWD010000191.1 GCA_945861785.1 Rhodoferax sp. OV413
TAAATATCGCCACCAGACAAGCGAGAATCATCTTGGGCTGCTCATCTGCCTACAACGGCTGGTATCTACAGCGCAAGAAACCCAGCCCTTTTGGCCGCATGTATTACGAGGGCGTGAGCGTGCAGAACGTCAACAAGGCGCTGCGCGCAGCAATGCTGGGCAACTGCTGGGAATACGACATACGCAGCAGCGTCATTGCCTGGAAGATGGGATTCGCGGCGAGTTATCTAGCCGAACTGAGCGGTGGCCAAGACATTCGAGCCACATTCCCCGCCACCTTGAACTACTTGGAGGACAAAGGCGACTTCATGCGTACGGTGCGCCTTTATGTGTTTGATGACCATGGCGCCGACTCAGCCGAATTCCAGATGAAGTTGCTCAAGCGGGCGTTCACAGCCATGAGCTTTGGCGCACGACTGGCATCTACGGGGTGGCAAGACAGTTCGGGCATGTGAACGCCGGTCAAGACCCGCGTCTATTCGCCGGTGAGGTGTCGGATTTGATTTTGGGCTGATCTTTCTGTGAGGCAGTTACCGGGCTGATCGGCTGTTGTGTGCCCTGCCATGCAGGCCGCCCTGCAGGGCGGCCTGCATGGCGCTGCCGATGTCGCCAGTGGCGCGTCAGTGATGGGGGTGGGTGTGGCCTTGGTGCCGGGCTAGCAGCCCCGAGACGGGACCGTGCCGAGGGCAGCGATCAAGGGTACAAACTCGCTGCTGCCGAAGAAGGTGGGCGCGGCAGCGGTCTGTCCTGCCGGGAAGCTCGATAACCGTACCGCGCCCTACACCGTGCCGATGAAGGCGGTGCCACGCGAGTGTGGCTCGCTGGGACGAATCCGTCCAGCACCTTCGGTTCGACCGGGGTGCGTATGGACCGTCCAGCCCGCATGTTTCTTTGCGCGATGTGCCGCGTGCAGGTGGTGCTTTGCAGCCGTTGCGACCGCGGCAACCGTTACTGCGGCCGGGCTTGCTGGCACCAGGCACGCGATATGGCTCGACGCGCGGCCGCAAGCCGCTACCAGCGTTCTCGGCGTGGTCGCTTTGCCCATGCCGAGCGATCTCGGCGCTGGCGTGCGCGCCGCGCTGCTGGCGGGGATGGCGAGATCGCCTGCCAGGCCGGTGGTCGAGACGAGAACGTGACGCACCAGGGTTGGCTTGCAGCGGTGGTCTTTGCTCCACTGGGCGCATGCACACCTCCCAACACCCCATCCGACCAAGGCCCCGACACCTCGGTGCCCGACACACAGCCCGAGACTGCGCCGACCACCGCGGCCACATCGACGACCCCGCACTGGTACTGCCGGCGTTGCGCCAGGCAACAGCCCGCCTTGCTGCGTCAAGGCTTCATTCGCCATGTGCTGCGCAGGACGGTGTCCATGGGGCCGCGTCATGACCATAGCCCCTAACCTGGTCGCGCAGATCCTGCGCCTGCGCGACGTCGAGAAGTGGCGGGTGGGCACCATTGCCCGGCAACTGCGCGTACACCGCGATGTCGTGCGGCGCGTGCTCTCGGGCAACCGCGCGCCGGCGCACCCGTCGCCGCTGCGCCACAGCCGAATCGACCCGTACCGGCCCTTCATCCTGGCCACCTTGACCAAGTTCCCCACGCTCACCGCGGCGCGGCTGCACGCCATGGTGGGCGAGCGCGGCTACGTGGGCGCTGGCTCGCACTTCCGCCACCTCATCGCCGGGTTGCGCCCACGCCCTGCGGCCGAGGCCTACCTGAGACTGCGCACCCTGCCAGGCGAGCAGATGCAGTGCGATTGGGGCCACTTCGGGCACCTGCAGATCGGGCGTGCCCGGCGCCCCTTGATGGCCTTCGTGATGGTGCTGAGCTCATCTCGTCAGATCTTCCTGCGCTTTTTCCTCAACGCTCGGATGGACAGCTTCTTGCGTGGCCATGTCGAGGCCTTCGCCGCCTTCAATGGCTCGAGCCGGGTGGTCCTGTACGACAATTTGAAGAGTGCGGTGCTCGAGCGCCAGGGTGATGCGATCCGCTTCAACCCCGAGCTACTGGCCCTGGCCAGCCATTACCGCTTCGAGCCGCGCCCGGTGGCGGTGGCGCGCGGCAACGAGAAGGGGCGCGTTGAGCGCGCGATCCGCTACGTGCGCGACAGCTTCTTCGCCGCACGCAGCTTCACCGACTTGGCCGATCTCAACGTCCAGGCACGAGCTTGGACTGATGGGACGTCGGCTGATCGGCGCTGGCCCGAGGACAACCGGCTGAGCGTGCGCCAGGCCTTCGAGGCAGAGGCCGCGAGCCTGCTGGCGCTGCCCCAGCAGGACTTCGCGCTGGGCGAGCGCTTGCCCGTGTCGGTGGGCAAGACGCCCTATGTGCGCTTCGATCTGAACGACTACTCGGTGCCTCACACCCATGTCCGACGCACGTTGACGGTGCTCGCTGACGAGCAGTGGGTGCGCGTCTTGGACGGCGCCACAGAGGTGGCTCGACATCCGCGCTGCTGGGACAGCCACGCCCAGATCGAGGACCCCGCCCATGTGCAGCGCCTGGTCGAGCGCAAGCGCGCAGCCCGGGTCCACCGCGCTTGCGACCGCTTGAGCGCGGCCGCCCCGGCCAGTGCGACCTTGCTCGAGCGCGCCGGCGCGCGAGGCCACAACCTGGGCTCGATCACCGCCGCGCTGCTGCGCTTGCTCGAGCGCTGGGGTGCCGCGGCGCTGCAGGTGGCCATCCTGGATGCGATCGAACGCGATGTGCCGCATCCCAACGCGGTGCGTCTGGCGCTCGAGCGTGTGCGCGAGGCGGCCGGCCAACCCCCGCCGGTCGCGCTGGTGCTGCCCGAGCACGTGGTCAAGCGCGATGCGCCGGTTCGATCGCACGACCTGGGCTCTTATGACCGTGACGACAAGGACAAAACCGATGAATGAACCCCAGCCTTCCCAGGCCGAGCTGCGCGAGCACGCCAGCGATCTGAGGCTGCACGGCCTGCTCGCACACTGGGGCGAGGTGATGGCACAACCCGACCAAGCGCGCTGGGTGGCGCAGATGCTGGGCTGGGAGGACGCCGAGCGCAGCCGACGCAGCCTGGAGCGCCGCCTGCGCGATGCCCACATCGGGCGCTTCAAAACATTGGCCGACTTCGACTGGACCTGGCCCCGGCAGTGCGACCGCGGCGCCATGGAGGAGCTGATGACGCTGGACTTCCTCAAGGAGGCCAACAATATCGTCCTCGTCGGCCCCAACGGGGTGGGCAAGACCATGTGCGCATGCAACATCGCCTACCAAGCGGTGCTGGCCGGCCACACCGCGCTGTTCATCACCGCCGGACAGTTGCTGGGCGAGTTGGCCTCGCTCGACAGCGACGCGGCCCTGCGACGCAAGCTGCGCCACTACGCGGCGCCCGACCTGCTCATCATTGACGAGGTGGGCTACCTGTCGTACTCGAACCGACACGCCGACTTGCTGTTCGAGTTGGTGAGTCGGCGCTACCAGAACAAGAGCACGGTGGTGACCACCAACCGCGCCTTCGCCGACTGGGGCGAGGTCTTCCCCAACGCGGCCTGCGTGGTCTCGCTGATCGACAGGCTGATGCACCGTGCCGAGGTGGTGCGCATCGACGGCGAGTCCTACCGCGTCAAGGAAACCAAGGAGCGCGAGGCGCAACGCAAAGTCGAGCGATCGGCCAAGGCCAAATCTGCAATGCCTCGCGTGCAAAAGGGCGGCGAATGATCGCCCGCTCAACGTCAACGTCAGCGCCGATGCCGATGCCTTCTTCCGCCTCGGCGGTTCCTCTGCATTGGACAGCCGAGCAGGCGCTGGCGGTCGCCGAGTGCTTGCAGGCCATGCGTCAAGCGCTATGGACCGCCTACGGGCCGCGGATGCAGCAAGCCTGGCGTGATCAGCTGATGCCCGATGGGCATGGCCCCGAGTTCGATCCCGACGAACCGTTCTGAAAAACCATCTCAGCGGCACCATCTGCCGCCAACGATGACGCCATCACTTCAGGGCCCCTCGCGGGCCCTGACTCGTTGGGGGTGCCGCTATCAATCCTCGTCAGGCCAGGCTCAATTGCAAATCCGACACCTCACCGGCGAATAGTGGCGGGTTTACACCGGCGCCAACACGGGCACTTGGAACAACCCGGCCTTGGTGAATATCTTGAAGAACAAGGATGAACGAAATCGCTTCTTCAATGACCACACGGTGCGGGCCTTCATCCGGGAGCAAAACACACTGGATGATTACTTGTTCGCTCAATTCAAGCGCCATCACTCAGACCTGCTCAAGTTGCCCTGCCTGCAGACCCACAGTGGCAGAGTCAGCAAGGCCAAGACACTGGCCTACCTGTATCAGCATGGTGAAACCCAAGTCATGGACATCGTGCGCGCCACTGCCGCAGTCCATGGCAGAAAACACTTGGCCAGCGTTCATGATGCGATC
>CAMAWD010000192.1 GCA_945861785.1 Rhodoferax sp. OV413
CCATGCGGCCAGCGTGGCGTACCTGCAGGCGTTCGTCGAGCAGGCCACATCCTCGGGCATGGTGGCCAACTGGATTGCCATACACAAAGCCGATGGCTTGTCGGTGGCGCATGGTGCCTGAGCGCAGTGCCAGCGCGGGCCGCCCCGCCCGCTGACCCGGTCCGTGCCCGACAGCGCAATGGCGTCGTGCGAGGGGGAGCTTGATTTGCATACACGGGGTCGGCGCCAGCTGCCAGAGGGCACTGGGTCCTCTGAGCCTGTCGTTTCACTATCGGCTTGTGCTTGCAACATTGCATACATTGACCATAGAATGCAGCGAGCCGGCGGGCGCGTTGCGGGGCCCCGACCCCCGTCCGCAGTCGATTTCAATTACCCGGAGACCCGAATGGTTCAGGCTGTCATCACCGAAAATGCCCCCGGGAAAGCGCCCGCCACTGACATCGACCCGTTTGCTCCTGAGGTCCTGCGCGATACCTACGCCTACCACGACTTGCTGCGTGCGCTGGGCCCGGTGGTCTACATCAGCAGGTACAACATACACGCGGTCACGGGGTATGCGCAGGTGCGTGAAGTGCTTGAGAAATGGGACCCCTACACCTCGGCGCGCGGAGCGGGCCTGTCCGACATCACCCAACCGGGCGCCTGGCGTGCCGGCGGTCCGATCGTCGAGGTCGACCCGCCGCGCCACACCAAGACGCGCGGCGCGCTGGGCAAGATCCTGTCGCCCATCGTGGTGCGCAACTGGGGCGAAAAATTCAAGGCCGAGGGCGCCGAACTGGTCGAGAGTGTCGTGGCGCGGGGCCGCTTTGATGGGGTGCGCGACCTGGCCGAGGCGTTTGTCCTCAAGGTGTTCCCGGACGTGCTGGGCCTGGAGATAAACCGTGACCAGGCGGTGGCGGTAGGCAACATGAATTTCAATGCGCTCGGGCCCATGAACGCCTATTTTGAGGCGTCGGTTGCCGAGGTGGCGCCGTTCCTGCCCTGGTGGCAGAAGATCACGCAACGCGAGAGCATGATTCCTGGCGGCTTTGGCGAGTTGATCTTCCAGGCCGAAGATGCTGGCGAACTGGACCCGGGCACGGCCTCTGGCCTGATCATGTCCATGTTGCGCGGCGGCATGGACACCACCATCAGCGCCATCGGCAGTGCCCTGTGGTTATTGAGCCGCAACCAGGAGCAGTGGGAATTGCTGCGCCGGGAGCCCAACCGCGCGCGCGGCGTGTTTGACGAGACGATCCGTCTGGAGTCCCCGATCCAGACATTCTTTCGCACCGCCAAGTCGCCCACCGTACTGGCTGGTGTTGAACTTCCCGAGGGCATGAAGGTAGCGGTCCACCCCGGTGCCGCCAACCGCGACCCGTCGCGCTGGGAGAACCCCACCAAATTCGACATCACGCGCCAGACCACCGGGCAACTGGCCCTGGGTTATGGCATCCACAACTGCATCGGGCAGATGATCGCCCGGCTCGAGTTCGAGTCCGTCGTGGGGCCCTTCGCCAAACTGGTCAAGGCGGTCGAGCTCGATGCCAGCGAGGCGCCGCCAAGCTACCGCCCGAACAACGCACTGCGCACCCTGGCGGCCTTGCCGCTGAAAGTCACCCTGGCCTAGGGCGCGGGGGAAACGCGGCATGTCCACATTGGTGTTTGTGACCCGGGCCCAGGAGCGCGTCGAGGTGGACGTCCAGGATGGCGTTTCGGTGATGCATGCAGCGGTCAGCCGCGGGCTCGACGGGGTGCTGGCCGAGTGCGGCGGCGCGGCGGCCTGCGCTACTTGCCACGTGTATGTCGATGCGCGTTTCCTGCCGCTGCTGCCCGCCGCGACGGAGCAGGAGTTGCAGATGCTGGAATACGTCGCCGCGGAGCGGCGCCCGAACAGCCGCCTGTCCTGCCAGATTCCGATGCTTGCGTCGCTCCACGGGCTGACCGTGACCTTTCCGGACTGTCAGGTATAGCGACAAGCACAAACGAGGCGCCGCACCATGTTGTACGAATTGCGGCGTTACCGCATTCAAACCGGATGCATGGGCTGGATGCACGAGCGCATGCAGCACACGCTGTTTCCGCTTTTTGAGCAATCGGGGGTGCCGCGCCCGGTCGGCATCTGGGAGGCTGCGTCCGGCGCAGACACGCCGCTGCTGGTGTGGATGATCCGCTGGGACAGCTTCGAGCATCGGCAGGCGGCCTGGGCCGCGCTCTACCCGAGGTGGTGCGAACTCCGCCCCACCACTGTGCATGACCAGGAGTTTGTGCTGCACACCAGCATCACGCTGATGAGCCCCTGGCCTGAACTCCCGGCTCCGGATGTGTCGCTTGCCAGCCCCTGCGACGACTTGTGGATCCAGCAAGTCGCAGCCACGCAGGGCCCCTTGGCGCGCAGCACCTTCCTGAGCTGCGACCGGCCGGTGCTGGAGCGTGCCGGCGCCACGCTGAAAGGAGGCTTCGACCTGATGTTCGGCGACTCGCTGCCCAAGACGGCGATGCTCATGTCATGGCCCAGCCCCGCCGCGCGGGCCGCCGCGATGGTGGCGTACGACAACGCAGCGCAGGTGCGCGCGGGTCATCACGCGGCCAACGCCCGGTTCGGACGCCCCGTTGTAGAGTCCACGCAGCGCATACCACTTACCCGGGCCAGCTACCTGGCCTGATCCGTCAACACAAGAAGGAGCAAATTATGGCCATGGACAATGAACTGTTCGACCGCGTCCCCATCATCCTGAAGTTCCCGGAAACCCCCAAGTTCACCGAGACCTACGGGTTCGTTGGATCCCAGGGCTTCGTGGCGCTGGAGGGGCAGCGCTTCGTGCCACATGCGAGTCGCGACGACGCGACGGTATTCGTCTTCATGCACCCGTCGTCGACGCTGCAACTACTGCCGATGCCGGCCGCACTGGCAAATGCGGGGCTGCACGTGATCTGCGCCGGCAGCCGTTACCCCAAGAACGACAGCGCCCTGATCATGGAAAAGGTCTGCTACGACCTGGGCCAATACGTCAAGTGGGCCAAGGAAGTCTGTGGCTACCGCAAAGTGGTTCTGGTGGGCTGGTCGGGTGGCGGCGCGCTGTCGCTTTTCTACCAAAGCCAGGCCGAGAGCCCGTCGATCACCCACACACCGGCTGGCGACGAATACGACCTGACGGCGGCGCACCTGATCCCGGCCGATGGCATCGTGTTCATCGCCGCACACCTGAGCCGGGCCGAGACGCTGACCGAGTGGCTCGACCCGTCGGTGAAGAACGAACTCGATCCGGACGATCGCGACCTCGAGTTCGACATCTACGACCCGAATTGTCCGAACAAGCCGCCGTTCTCGCCCGAGTTTGTGCTGCGTTTTCGCGCCGCCCAACTGGCGCGCAGCCGGCGGATCACGCGTTGGGCCGAGGACACTCTGGCGCGCCTGAAGGCCCGGGAGGACGGCGAGGTGGAGCGCGGCTTCGTGGTGCATCGGACCAATTGCGATGTGCGCTGGATCGATAGCAGCTTGGACCCGAATGGCCGCAAACCCAACCACTGCTTTCTCGGCAACCCGAAGGTGGCCAACAGCGCGCCGGCCGGTATTGGACGGTTCTCGACGCTGCGCTCCTGGCTGTCCCAGTGGTCGATCGACCGGTCCCAGGCCAAGGGCCCGGTGGCGGCTGCACGCATCCACCATACGCCCGTGCTGCAGATCGAGAACGGCTCTGACGATGCGGTGCCCGCGACCCACAATCCGGCCATTTACAAGGCGCTGGCCACCCCCGACAAGGAGCTGGTCACGATCCCGACTGCAACGCACTATTACGTCGGTCAGCCCGAGGAGCTGCGTGTGTGCATCGACGCCTTGACCGATTGGTGCCGGCGCAAGCAGCTGCTTGACGCCGGCGTATGAAAATGCCCGGGGATACGCCACATGAAGCCTGAACTCGAACTGCTTTTCAAACTCGCCATGACCGGTCAGCCAAACGATCTCGGTCAGACGCCCTAAGGAAAGCGGCGCTTCGTGCAGATCACGGGCGGCTCGTTCCAGGGGCCCGAACTCAGTGGCGAGGTGTGGCTCAACCGCACGCTGGCCATCAGCACCGGTGAGCCGACGCCCATCACGGACAAGGGCATCGGCATGTCCTACACGGTCTACCGCGTGCTCCTGGAGCACCGCTCCTGCGGTGGCGTCGCACCTTTGCCCGTGGCATGCAGCAGCGTGGTGTGGAACCCGTCATTCACCTGGCGCCAGGGCTCCACCCCTTGCTCTGTCAGGTAACCAATGGCGAAGATGCGGTCGCCGGCGGCCAGGCAAGCGCGCAACTGTTCAGCGCTGCGCGCGTCGACGCCGTCTTCGGCCAGTTGGCGGCAGGCCAGCCCCTCAAGACACTCACGCACCAGGTAG
>CAMAWD010000193.1 GCA_945861785.1 Rhodoferax sp. OV413
TCGCGCTCGCGGTCTGCGCGGAAAAATCTGCCGCAATCGACGCCGAATTGAGCGTGCCGACGTTGCCAAAGGAGTCGCTCGGTTTGGTTGCGGAGACCAATGCATAGTTGGTCGTGCCGATGAGCTTCTGGACCAAATTCAGTGCCGGATACTGGAACACCATCCAGCTGGCACTCCGCGACCCGAGCGCAATGGACTCAAGCAGCGTATTGCCGCCCGACGTGCCAGTGTCAGAGTAGATGTCCAGGGTACCGCCCTGCCAGCGACCGATGTAGATGCTGTTGTCGGCTGCCTTGAAGGTTTCATTGGCGGTGCCCCCGGCAAATTTCACGTAGCGGCTCGGAAACGGGGTGGTCTTGGTGTCGGTGGTGGTGTCGGTGAAGTTGAAGCCCTTGGCATCGATTTCTTCGGCGACGCGAACATTGACCAGGTTCTTGGCGCCGTCAAGCACAAGGTTGCTGCCGGCAACAGTATTCTTGTTGTTCACGAACACGTTTTCCACACCGGCACCGCTGGTCTTCCTGCCCGCGATGAAGAAGCCAAAACCATTGGGCGGCGCGGCCACTGCCGGGTTGCTGTATTGCGCAATCGGCGCCTGGGCGGCAACGATGGCCGCCTGTGTGTTGACCGCCGTGGTGTCCGTGGCGGCCGATGCAGCATAGGACTGCGCATCATTGGCGTAACCAAAAACGGTTTGGGAAGCCGTGGTGTCGGTCGAAACGCCGGCACCCGCCTTGGCGGCCTGCGCGGAACCAATTCCGGAGATGATGGGGGCGGCGGCGGCAAGCGCATTCACCGCGATGGTCTGCTGCTGCTGGGCGATGGTCAGTTGCGCCTGCGCGCTGGTGAAGTTGCCGGCGTCCTGGAATACCTTGGCCTGCGCTGCTGCAGTGGCCGCCGCCGTGGCAGCGTTTTGCGCCATGGTGAGCAGGCCCTGCGCCGGGGTTGTCGTCGGGACGCCCAGCGCGGTCGCCAACGGCGTGTACGTTGTCAGCGCGGTATTCGCCGCGGTCATGGCGGAGTTGACTTGCGACAGCGTGCTGCCGCTCACTAGCTTGGCGACGCCCAGCGAGTTCGCCAGCGTGGTGATGGTGCTGGCCGCGGATTGCACCGCCGTGTTGGCGTTAATCACATTGTTCTTGGCCGGGGTTGCCAGCGTGGCATCGGCGAAAGCGCCGTTGGCGGCGAATGCAGCATTGGCCGCATTGGTCGTTGCCAGCGCGCTGGCCGCCGTCGTGTTCGGGGTAGCGGTATTGATCGTCAGCGCATTGGCGCTGTTGAATGCCGTTTGCGCCGCCGTCACCGCGGTCGAGGCTGCGGTGACTTCTGTCGGCAGATTCAACGATCCAAGTCCGCCCGAATTCGTCACCAGCGTGCTGAGGGAGGCTGCTGCAGCGGCAGCTGCCGCAGCGGCAGTGTCCGCCTGGCTGGCAAATGCGCCCTGGGAAATGGGCGCCGCGGTCCCTGTGGAGGTCACCACGGTGTTCGACGTCGTATTGACGGTCAATCCGGATGAGCTTGTCAGTACGATCGGCGTGGTGGTTGCCGTGGTGGTGCTGGTTGACGATGAAGAAGACGAACTGCCGCCACCGGCGGAGACCGGGGTGACCGTGACGACGGAAGTCGTGGCCATGGGGGAGGTGACCGACGACTGCGTTGCTGTCTGGGATGCGGTGGCAACCTGGGTCGGGCTGTCGACGACGGAGGCTCGGAGCGGTTCGGCCTGTTGCTGCGCTGGTGCTGCAGCCTGCTGCTGGGCAGGCGCGGCGGCCGTGGCCGTCGATTCGCCAGCCTGTGCGGGCGCAGCACCCTGTTGCTGTTGCTGCTGGCCTTGCGCTCCCCCTTGTTGCCCGCCTTGTTGCCCGCCTTGCTGCCCGCCCGCCCCCCCTGCTGGCGGGGCCGCTGGCTTCGACCCCGGCGGTGGTGTCGCCCGGACCAAGTTGGTCCCGACGCCTGGAGGAAGGATGCTTGGGGCCTGCCCAAGCCGCACGACACCGATCTGGTTCGGGCTAACGGGGAGAGGAACGCCGACGCCGACGCCCCCGACTCGTTGTTGGATCGTGGACTGACCCACGTTGTTCTTGACCAACGTGGTGTTGGCGAAACTCGACAGTCCGCCACCCGATCCGCCACCCGGAGGACCCGCCTGCGCCAGCAGCATCGGCACCAGCGTTTCCTGCTGCCCGATGAACAGCGGCGCGACATCCAGCTGCAATCCGGCCTGCGCCAGCATTGCCGGCATGGGCGCCAGCGAAACCGTGCCGGGGGGAATGTAGATAATCTCGTGATCGGTGCCCCGAATGCCCACCGTCGCCGTTGGGGTGTTGATCTTGAAATTTCCCTTGTTGATGCGTCCAAGGGCGCCGGTAATGCTGCGGAATCCGCCGCGCACCAGCGACAACAGGCCGCGTTCGCTGCCGTCTTCCTTGCCCGCCCACTTGTACTCATCGAACTTCATCTGCGTGTCCGGACGCACCGCGAGGTACCCCCCGTCCACCATCTTGATCTGCGCCGAACCGCTGCCGACGATGAGCGTGTCACCCTCGTTCACCTGGTCGCCCTTGGCAATGACGCGCGTGCCCTGCGCCGTAGTCAATCGCACATCGCCAATGGCGAATTGCACGGTGCCGATCTCCGCTCGCGCAGACACTGCCGCCAATGCGAATACGGCCACGGATAGAATTCTCAGGAATGTCGACATGGTGTCTCCGGCTTTCAAGGCGATACCCCGATCGGGGAATGGGTTTCTTTTTTTCAGGCTAGACATTTCGCACCCTGGGGTCAATCGGTGCCATGCGCGGGAGCGGTCATAAGTCACGGCTCCGGATGATGGCGACCAAACGACTCGATGCCTACAAACTGAGGTCGCGGCGCAGGGTGAGCGAGATCTCGTTGCGCTCATAGGCGTAGATCGGGATGCTCGAGATGTTCTTCGAGTACGTCCACTGCGGCTTGAGCGTCCAGTCCTTCTCGAAGCGCCAATTCACCCCCAGCGAGAGGTCGCGCTGGTCGTCGCGCCGGAAGGCCAGGAACGCCGTGTTCTGCCGCTCGTAATGCGCGCGCTGGTTGGTCGCCACCGCAAACAGGTCCATGTCCTCGCGCAGCACCAGCTGCCCGCCAATGCGGAATCCCTCCGAGCGCTTGGCGCCGTCGGCGCGGCCCGACGGGTCGCGCTCCTTGCCGAACAGGTAGTTGGCCAGCAGCACCGCCTGCCCGTCGCCCAGCACCCGCAGGTAGCCCAGGCCCGTGGTCGATGAATTGAAGTTGTTCACCATGTTGGCTGCACTGGTAAAGCGGTTACGCGAGAACTGGCTGAACGCATTCAGCTGGTTGGCCGGGTCGATGGTGTACTTCCACTCGCCCGACATGCCCTCGGAGCGCCGGCTCAGGTCATTGTCCAGCGTGTAGCGACCGCTTTGCCCGGCGATCTTCAACTGGTTGGTCGCCTCGCCCACAGACACCCCGCCGCGCATGTCCACGCTGCCGTTGTCGAACGTATCCTGGGTGAAGTTCATGCGCTGGCGAAAGTCACCGCCCACAAAGGCCCCCAGGCCCGGCGTGAACTGGTAGGTATATTCCGCGCCCGCACCCACCGCCTTGAAGCTGTCGCCGCGCTTCAGGTTGGTCGGGTTCAGCGTGAAGGTCAGTCCGCCCAGCGCCGGCACCGCGATGTTGGCCTGCGAGCCCGAGTTGTTCACGTTGGTATCGTTGCCGATCTGCAACTCGACATAGCCGCGCAGCGTGCGCTTCTTGGCGCGCTCGATCTTGTCGATGGCATCCAGATAGGTCGTGATCACCGCCTGCGCCTGCTGTGGCGGGTTTTGTTCCCTTACGGCAAGGAATTCCGTCTTGGCCCGCTCGGCATCACCCAGCTGGAAGTAGGCGCGCGCCATGTCCAGGCGGGCACCGGCAAAGTTCGGGTTCACTGCCAGCACGCGCTCAAAAGCGAGCGTCGCCTTGTCGGACTTCCCGGAATCCAGCGCCGCCACTCCCAGCGCATAGTCGAACTCCACGTTGCCGGCGAACTTGTCCTCGAACGGCAGCAGGTAGTCGTAGGCTTGTGCAGGCTTGCCCTGGTTCAACAGCTCCTGGGCGCGCGCAACTTCAGCTTGCTGGGCCTGCGCAACATGGCCTGCCCCTAGCAATAGAAGAAGCGATACCGTCACTACTGCGCGAAAAATATTCACCCGCGTCGAATTCATGCAGTGCTCCATCCTCTGAATTGTCG
>CAMAWD010000194.1 GCA_945861785.1 Rhodoferax sp. OV413
GCCGGATTCACCCTGTTCACGATACCGGTGCCCCGGCAGCGGTTGGTCCACGTGCACCCTGGTTCCGAAGACTTGAACCATATCTATCAGCCGGCTCTGGCCATCAACGCCGGTCTCTCCCTTTTCGCCGAGCGGGCCCGCGCGCTGCAGCCAGGCGGGCTCTGCCCATGGGACACCTGGACCAGCGAGTTGCGGGCTGCCTACCGTGCCACCCTGGTGCCGCGGCCCAGCAGCGCTGCTCTCGACATGGCCCGCGTCATCGGCCACCTGCAACAAGTGCTGCCCGATGATGCGATCCTGACCAACGGAGCTGGCAACTACACCGCCTGGCTGCACCGCTATTTCCAGTACAGCGGCTGGCGGACCCAACTCGCGCCGACCAGCGGTGCCATGGGGTATGGGGTCCCAGCAGGTGTCGCGGCGGCGATTGCCTTTCCCGATCGCACGGTCGTGTCGATCAATGGCGACGGGTGCTTCTTGATGTACGGCCAGGAGCTCGCAACGGCCATGCACTACCGCGTGGCGCCGATCTTCCTGGTGATCAACAACGGCATGTACGGCACCATCCGCATGCACCAGGAGCGCCACTATCCCGCTCGCGAGATTGCCACCGCACTTACCAATCCCGACTTCGCCGCGTTCGCGCGTTCCTTCGGGGCGCACGGCGAGGTGGTCACCACGTACTCGGAGTTCCCCGCTGCCTTCGAGCGCGCGCGCCGCGCTGGCAAGGCGGCGCTGATCGAACTGCAGGTCGATCCAGATGCCATAACCCCGCTGTTGTCGCTAATGCAGATTCGCACCAACAGCCTGAAAGCGAAGGAATAGCTCCATGGATCTCGGACTTGTAAACCAGACGGCCATCGTCACCGGCGGCAACCGCGGTATCGGCGCAGCGGTCGCCCTGGCTTTGGCCAGCGAAGGGGTCGACCTTTTCCTGACGGCGCGCGACGCGGCGGAACTGGCCCGCACGGCCGCAGACATTGCGGCGCAGACGGGCCGCAAGGTCCATGTGAAGGCGTGCGACATGCGCGATGCTGACGTCGCCAGGCAGGTCGTCGATGCCGCGCTGTCGGTATACGGAAAACTCGATCTGCTTGTCAACAACGCCGGGGCCACCAAGCGGGGTGACTTCCTCGAACTGACCGATGAAGACTGGCACGACGGCTTCGAGTTGAAATTCCACGGGTATGTGCGCATGGCCCGCGCTGCATGGCCGGCACTGGGCCGCAGCCAGGGGTCGATCATCAACATCAGCGGCGTTGGTTCGCGCGTCGGGTCTGCCGAGTTCGCGATTGGTGGCGCGGTCAATGTGGCGCTGCTCAACCTCACCAAGGCACTGGCTGACCGGGGCCGGCACGAAGGCATCCGGGTCAATGCGGTCAACCCCGGGCGCATCGCCACTGAGCGCTTGACCCGCAACATCGAACGCATGGCGCAACAACAGGGGATCACCAGTGAAGAAGCGGGGCGCCAGCATCTGGCCACTGTGGGCATCAAGCGTTTCGGCTTGCCGCGGGAGATCGGCGCCCTTTGCGCCTACCTGGCATCGAGCCATGCGGACTTCATGCAGGGCACGGTCATCGATATCGACGGCGGCGAAACCCGGGCTCTGTAGCGCCAATCCGCCAGTGGGAGCTCAGCGGCGCCCGGAAGGTGCCGCCCCGATGGGGTTGCGCAGCACGCCGATCTTTTCGATTTCGCACTCGAGCAGGTCTCCGGGCATGAGGTACCACGAGCCAGAGCCCTGGTACCCGGCCCCCGTGCCTGAAGGACTGCCGGTCGAGATGATGTCGCCGGCGTACAGGCCGGCATGCGAATACCACGCGATCTGCTGCGGGATCTTGAAGATCTGCATGCCCGTGCTGGCGTCCTGGCGTGTTTCCCCGTTCACGCGTGTCACCAGACGCAGGGCGTGCGGATCAGGGATCTCATCCTTTGTCACCACCCATGGACCCAGTGGCGCAGCCGTGGGAAAGTTCTTGCCGATCATGATGTTGCCCTCCTTGCGCTCCGCGTATTGCACGTCGCGCGCAGACATGTCGACCATGATCGTGTAGCCGAACACGTGGTTGTAGGCATCCTCTGGCGAAACCTCGGAACAGGTGTCGGCGATCACCACCGCCAGCTCGTTTTCGTAGTCCAGTTTGTCCGTCCAGTTCGGCTTGCGCACGGTCTGGCCGTGGGCAATCACAGCGTCCACATGCTTGATGAAGCCGCCTGGTCGCGTGTACCCGGTCTCACCGATCTCCGCCGCGTGGGCCGCATAGTTCTTGCCGATGGCCATGATCTTGCCCGGCCTGAGCGGTGCCAATAGCGCAATGCCGGCGAGGTCGTGCAGATGCCGGTGGTTGCCTTCGGCGCGCCGGTGTTCGGCTGCTGCGAGCGCATCGCTAACCCGGGCCAGTGCATCCTCCCCTCCACGGATGCAATCCATCAGGGACGCAGGCAGCCGGCGTGGCACCTCGCACTGCGACAGATCGAGGACCTGTCGGTTTGACAACAAGACCCCGAAGCGGCAATTTTGGTCGTCGGGCAACTGAAAACTCATCAACTTCACAGTGTCTCCTCGCAGGCAACCTGAAACCGTTGCGATTATCAAATACGCGCCCCCGGGACGCAACAAAGAACGGTTCGGCGTTGCCGCGGTGACAAGCCGGTCGGGCTAGCACTGCTGCTGGTGCCTCGCCGCACACACCGTCGTGATCGGGGACAACACCAGCCGAAAGCGGCGTTTCAGATGGGCTTCGCGAATGTTCAGCGAAATAATCCTGGTCACTTCCGCCCGCTCACCCATGAGCGATTCGCGCAGAGGCAGAGGCGGGTGCCTTGGCTCTTGCGCGAGGAAAAGCATGGTCCACCAGGTGCGCCGCCGTCTGACAGCGTAAGCCAACTCTCCAAATGCCCGGCCACGGTGCGGTGTGCGCTCGGGATGGCTTCACGCAGCTGTCATGCTGACCATTTAGCCTTCGGCCACATGAAGACCGTCGATTTGATCTATTTCAATGCGGGCGGCGGCCACCGGGCCGCGGCACAGGCACTCGAAGAGGCAATGCGACAGCGTCCCTGGCGCGTACGGATGGTGCACCTGACCGGGGTGCTTGAGCCTTCAAGAACGTTCCGCAGGATTACCGTTATCGAACCGGAGGACTTGGCAGCGCCTGCCAGATTCTTCTCGGCTACGCCAGCTGCGCAGGTCGGGCAACCGTTCAACCACACGAGCCGCAATGACACATTCCGGGGCAGGCTGCGCTTCAGCGTACGCGCCTCCTCGCCATGGGGTCAAAGCGGCAGCTCGTAGCGCAGCATGACCACGGGGATGCCACCCATGCGGTCGTCCAGGTGCGCCGCAAGCCGCCATCCACGTGACTCGTAAAAGCCGACAGCCGGCGTGTTGCCTTCGAGGACCAGCAGGTGCAGCCGGGTCGCTGCACGCGCCAGCGCCCAGATTCGAGCCGCGTCGAGCAAGGCGCTGCCTGCGCCGCGACCCTTGTGCTCAGGAAAGGCGTGCAGGTTGTCGACGCAGACGCTGCCGTGCTGATCAGGGCGTTCAAGACAGACAAAGCCGATCGGCGTGCCGTCTCGCTCAGCCAAGTAGGCGACACCAGCCCCCGCCTCCAACCGCGCCATGCGGCCCGGCCAGAACGCGGCACTCTCAGCGGGCATGACGTTGTCAAGGTATTGATCAGGCAACAGCCCACGATAGGCCGATGCCCGGCTGAGCACATGGATGTTGGATACCAGCGGCGCATCGGCCCGGACGGCCAAGCGCACGTTGACGGGCACTCTCATGCCGCGAGTGTCGCCGGTCGGCGGGACGCGTGTCGAGGGCTTGCACCCTCGACCTGCCCGCGCCGGGGGCACCTACTTGAGCTTCATCGCCGCTTCCACGTACCTGGATGTCACGAACTTGCTGTAGTCGGGCGCAATCGTCTCGACTCTGCCCTGGGCCTTCAGAAAGTCCGCGGTGGCCCGCATGGCCTTGGCCGCGCCGCCGTTCGCGCCCCCGCCCAGCCATGTGGCAGAGGCCTGCTCGGCCATGGTGGGGTAGCTGTAGAGCGCGACACCCGGGCCCACGTCTTCGGCTTCGGCTTTCAGCAGCTTGACGTTGGCCTGGACATGTGGGGAATCCGGCGTCCAGGCCTTGGGATTGCGCCGGTAGGCCGCATCCGCGTCGGCCGCGACCTTGACGA
>CAMAWD010000195.1 GCA_945861785.1 Rhodoferax sp. OV413
GTGCGCGACACCTGGTTCCGTGCCGAGAAGGAAGGCGTCTATCGGGGCCAATGTTCTGAGCTATGCGGCAAGGACCACGGGTTCATGCCCATCGTGGTCGAAGTTGTTTCCGCGGAGAAGTTCAGCGCCTGGGCGGGTGAGCAGAAGAAGGCCATGGCTGCGGCCGCCGATGACCCGGACAAGAAATGGGAATTGGCTGATCTCAAGGCGCGCGGCGAAAAGGTGTATGCAGCCAACTGTGTTGCCTGCCACCAGGCCAATGGCCAGGGCATCAAGGGCACTTTCCCCGGGCTGGACGGAGGGAAGGTCACGACCGGCCCGGTCAAAGGCCATATCGATCAGGTATTGAATGGCAAGGCCGGCACCGCCATGGCGGCGTTTGGCAAGCAGTTGTCGGATACCGAGATCGCGGCGGTCGTCACTTATGAGCGCAACAGCTGGGGAAACAAGACCGGCACACTTGTGCAGCCCTCGGATGTCAAAGCGGCGCGCAAGTAAGCGCAGTCACTGATACGGATTCAGGAGAACACTATGAGCGCAGTCCTCGATTCCCACGGCAAGGCCCACGACGGGCACGATGACCACGGCGATCACGGCCACTACCCGGGCGGCATCATGCGTTGGGTCACCACGACCAACCACAAGGACATCGGCACGATGTACCTGTGGTTCAGCTTTGCCATGTTCCTCTTCGGCGGGGTAATGGCAATGATCATCCGTGCCGAATTGTTCCAGCCCGGCATGCAGATCGTCACGCCGGAGTTTTTCAATTCGATGACGACCTATCATGGCCTGATCATGGTGTTCGGCGCCATCATGCCGGCCTTCGTCGGCTTCGCGAACTGGCAGATTCCGATGATGATCGGCGCGCCCGACATGGCGTTTCCGCGCATGAACAACTGGAGTTTCTGGCTGTTGCCGCCGGCCGCGATCCTGCTGGTCGCGTCATTTCTCGTTCCTGGTGGCGGTGCGGGCGTGGGCTGGACGATGTATGCCCCGCTGACGACGCAGATGGGCCCGGGCATGGATCTGACGATCTTCGCCGTGCACATCCTGGGCATGAGCTCCATCATGGGCTCGATCAACATCATCACCACCATCCTCAACCTGCGTGCGCCGGGGATGACTCTGATGAAGATGCCGCTCTTCGTCTGGACCTGGCTGATTACCGCCTACCTGCTGGTGGCCTCGATGCCGGTGCTGGCCGGTGCGGTCACCATGACCCTGACCGACCGTCATTTCGGCACCTCGTTCTTCAATGCAGCCGGTGGCGGCGATCCCGTCCTGTACCAGCACATCTTCTGGTTCTTTGGCCACCCCGAGGTGTACATCATCGCGATACCGGCTTTCGGTGTGATCTCGCAGGTGATCCCGGCGTTCTCGCGCAAGCCCCTCTTCGGTTATGCCTCGATGGTGTACGCGACCTCCTCGATCGCGATCCTGTCCTTCATGGTGTGGGCGCACCACATGTACGTGGTCGGCATGCCGGTGGCAGGGCAGCTGTACTTCATGTACGCCACCATGCTGATTGCCGTCCCCACGGGGGTGAAGGTCTTCAACTGGGTGGCGACCATGTGGAAGGGCTCGCTGACCTTCGAGACGCCGATGCTGTTCGCGCTCGGTTTCCTGTTCCTGTTTACCCTGGGTGGGTTCACCGGGTTGGTGCTGGCGATGACGGTGGTGGATGTGCAGCTACAGGATACTTACTACGTGGTGGCCCACTTCCATTACGTGATGGTGGCGGGGGCGCTGTTCTCGGCATATGCGGGCGTGTACTTCTGGCTCCCCAAGTGGACCGGCAAGATGTATGACGAGACGCTGGGCAAGTGGCATTTCTGGCTGTCCATCATCTTCTTCAACCTGACATTCTTCGTGCAACACTTCCTCGGGCTGGCCGGCATGCCGCGCCGGATCCCGGACTACAGCCTGCAGTTCACGGAGTTCAACCAGATCTCCTCGATTGGAGCCTTCGGATTTGGCCTGTCGCAATTGTTGTTCCTCTATATCATCATCAAGGCCATTCGCAGCGGCGAGAAGGCCCCCCAGCTTCCCTGGGATGGTGCGGATTCGCTGGAGTGGACGCATCTGCCCACGCCGGCGCCGTACCATACCTTCGAAAACCCGCCGACGGTCAAGTAGCCAGGAACAGGGAATCCCGCCGTGGATGACGCTCGCAAACGCGCCAACCTTCGCCTCGGCCTGATGCTGGGTGCGCTGGCGTTGGCGTCGTTCCTGGGGTTTCTCGCCAAGATGTTTCTGTCGCGATGAGCACCTCGGCTGCAATCGATAGCGCCAACCGGCAACTGCTGCGAAAGCTGCTGGTCGTGAGTGCGCTGATGTTCGGCTTTGCGTTTGCATTGGTACCTTTCTACGAGAAGATCTGCGAAGTTGCAGGACTGCGCGACATCTTCCGGTCCGACGAAGTCGCCGCAAAGAACACACAGGTAGACCTGTCGCGTTCCGTGGCGGTGGAGTTCGACTCGAATACGCAGCGCCTGGCGTGGACGTTTCGCCCACTCGCGTCAAGCCTGGTGGCGCATCCGGGTGCAGTAACGCAGGTGGAGTACGAAATCCGCAATACCCTGGATCGCCCGGTCACCGGACAGGCCGTGCCGAGCTACGGGCCGCAACTTGCAGGGCAGTATTTCAGGAAGCTCGAGTGCTTCTGCTTCCAGCAACAGACGCTTGCGCCGGGTGAAGTCCGGCGTATGCCGGTGGTGTTCGTGATCGACCCGGACCTGCCGAAAGACATTGGAACGATCACGCTGTCGTACACATTTTTTGAAGTGGCTGGAACGCAGAAGCGGCCTGGCTAGCGGGTGGACGAAAAGGGAAAGCGCAGGAGCACGCCGGTTGCCATTGCCAAGACCGTGTTGTCGGCATTCTTCGGCGTTCGAAAGCGCGGCGATCACGAAACGGAAACGGTCCGGCTGACGCCGGTGCAGATCGTCGTGGCGGGGATTGTTGCGGGACTGTGTTTTGTGGGCGGGTTGATGCTGCTGGTGAGGTTCATCCTCGGCAGGGCGATGGTTTGAGGTGGGGAGCGGGCCGGCGAGATTGCCGGGGACTCCGATGAGAAGCAGCAGGCGACAGATCAAGTGTATCCAGAGGGAGAAGAAGCATGAGCAACGTGACGCCGACGCATAACTACTACCTGCCGGAACCGGCCGCTTACCCGGTTATCGGCTCGGTGGGCATCCTGCTGCTGCTGGGCGGGTTTGCCATGTGGTTCAACGATGTGGCCATCGGCCCGTGGTCCAGCCTGGCCGGACTGCTGGTTCTCGTCTACATGATGGTGTTGTGGTTCGGCAAAGTCATCGGTGAATCGGAGGCAGGGCTGTATACCAAACGCGTGGACATCTCCTATCGCTGGTCCATGAGCTGGTTCATTTTTTCCGAGGTCATGTTCTTCGCGGGTTTCTTCGGCGCCCTGTTTTATGCGCGCCTGTATTCCGTGCCGGAACTCAGCTCGATCGATCACAAGCTGCTGTGGCCGGATTTCAGCCCGCTCTGGCCCAACGCCGGGCCCGGTGCGGAGGCGAATTTCACCCCGATGGGAGCGTGGGGAATTCCGGCCATCAATACCCTGCTGCTGCTCACCTCGGGTGTCACGCTGACTATCGCGCACTTCGGGCTGCTGCAGAACAAGCGCGGCCAGCTCAACTTGTGGCTGGGGCTCACCATTCTGTTGGGGATCGTGTTCCTCTGTTTTCAGGCCTATGAGTACAGTCACGCGTATTCCGACCTCAACCTCAAGCTGACGAGCGGGATCTACGGAACCACCTTCTACATGCTGACCGGTTTCCATGGCTTCCACGTCACGGTGGGAACCATCATGCTGATCGTGATCTGGTTCCGCTGCCTCAAGGGCCACTTCAAGCCCGATCATCACTTTGCCTTCGAGGGCGTCGCCTGGTACTGGCACTTCGTCGACGTCGTGTGGCTGTTCCTGTTCATCTTCGTGTACTGGCTCTAAAAGGGGGGGGTGTCGGAGGCCCGGAAGGCCGATGGCATGAGAAGCAAGAAGAAAGAAATGGGGACCCCTGCAATACCCGGGGGATTGAAGGGGCCGCACTTGGTGCGGCTTTTTTTTGAGTTCATCTCGATATGAGGGCAAGGTTGCATAACTGAGCCCACTCGTGCTCTCCTGCATCAGTGGCC
>CAMAWD010000196.1 GCA_945861785.1 Rhodoferax sp. OV413
AGCTGTCTGCCACAGCCTTGAGCTCGGCCGGCTCGGGGCGAAGCGCCAGAAAGCTCGGGTCGAAATTGGTCATGTACTCCTTGAGCAGCGTCAACGTATCGCGCTCCGGGTCCACCGTGATGAATAGCACCTGAAGCTGCTTGCCCTGATCACCCATGTGGCGTTTGACCTCGGCCAAGGTGGTCATGGAGGTGGGGCAGACATCCGGGCACTGCGTGAAGCCGAAAAACACCACGACCGCCTTGCCGCGGAAATCGGCCATGGTGCGCACCTGCCCGGTGTGGTCGGTGAGCTTGAGGTCCTGCGCAAAAGCAGCGCCTGTGATGTCGGTGCTCTTGAAGGTGGGCGCCTGGGGCGAACAGCCCGCCAGGAGACCACCTGCTGCGAGCCATGAGACGCTCATCGCCAGCGCCTGACGTCGGTTGAAAGTGAGTGCGTTGGCCATCTGTGTCACTTCTTCACCTTGGCCACTTCCTCGGCTACCAGCGCGGCCAGTTGATCGGGTCCGAAGCTGGGCAGGCTGCGGCCGTTCACAAAGAAGGTGGGCGTCTTGGTGACTTGCAGCGCGGAGAGGTCTTCAATGTCTTGCTGCAGCAAAGACTGCATGCCGGGTTTCTCGATGTCCTGCCGTGCCTTGATGATGTCCAGACCTGCCTGTTCCGCAACTTTGAAAGCGGTCTCAATGTTGGGCTGTCCATGGTCGGCCCAGGTGGGCTGCGCAGCCAGCACGGCTTCCAGCACCGTTTGGTACTTGCCCTGGCTCTTTGAGGCCTCGAGCAGCTTGACCACCTGATCCGAGCCCTTGTGGAACGGCGCATAACGGATCACAAGCCTGACATCTTCGGGGTACTGGGCCATCAGGTTCTTGACGATGGGATAGAACGCACGGCATGTCTCGCAGGCTGGGTCAAAGAACTCGACGATGGTGACCGGTGCGCTCTGCGGACCGAACACCGGCGAATGCATGCGCACCAGGCGGGTCTGCTCGGCTTTGACCTGCACCTCCTGGGCGGTCTGCACACGCGATGTGTAGGCGTTCATACCCATGTAAAAGAAAAGGGCAGTGATGGCCACCAGCCCTATGACGGTGAATTTTTTGGCGTTCATGAACGGGACTTTCTCAAGTAAACAAAAAGCAGGAAGACGATGGTGATGAAGGACAGAAGGGACAGCCAGGGAATCTGGATGCCATTAAGAATTTCGAGACTCTGCTCGCTGCACGAAGGCCCGGTGCCGCAAGGCACCCACCACTTGGGCACCCACCCGGCGATGAGAGCGGTGTGGTATCCGGCAACCGCTGCACCACCAAGTGCCAGCGGTAGTGCATAGATGGCCCCGCGACGATCCTCGGAGAACGCGGCAATGCCCAAGATGATGGCCAACGGGAACATGAAAATGCGCTGATACCAGCAGAGCAGACAGGGCGTCATGCCCATGACTTCACCGATGAACAGCGCACCGAGAGTGGACATCAGAGCGAACGCCCAAGCACCCATGATCAAAAGCCAGCCATGTTTCATGAACGAGGCTCCTCTGGCGTCTTGCGGATTGGTGCTCTAAGTGAAAAGAGGCACCAGGTCAGCGTGGCGCAGACGATGAAAACATCGGCCAGATTGAAGGCCGGCCAATGAATGCTGCGCCAGTGAAAGTCTAGAAAGTCCACCACAGCGCCGATATGAACGCGGTCCATGAGGTTTCCGCCACCACCGCCCGCCACAAAGGCGCCCGCCCAACGGTCCATCGGCTCGACTTGCCGCGCCAGGCACACGACCGAAACGATACCCACCACCAGGACCGATAGGCCGATGAAAAACCAGCTTTGCCAGCCGCTGGCATCGGCCAACAAAGAGAATGCAGCGCCCGTGTTGAGCACATGCACGAAGTTAAGCCAGTCGGTCACCTGAATTTCTTCACCAAGTTCGAGGATGTTGGAGAAATACGACTTGGTGAATTGATCCAGCAAGAGCAGGATAGCCACGGCGGCGAGCCACGTCCATCTGGGATTTCGCTGGGTCCAGCGAGCGGTCATAAGAGAGTCCTTCCAAAACGATCCGGGTCGGCCACCGCCTGAGACGGCGGCCACTTAAAGCCTGGGGGATCGGGGAAGTCTTACCTGTGCGCGCATCAGGCAATAGCGTTCAACCCCGAACCTGTCGGGGTAAACCACTGGGGACGATACGGTTGCTCATGCCAGGGTGGCAAGCGACGTTTAGCGAGGTGTTCGACCTGTTCAGTACCTGCAGAGATCGTCATGGTCGCGTTGGTTGCCGTGACAGCGGCGGCGCAGTTCGCGTGGCAGGTTCCGCAATCGAGATCAAAGCCGCTGTCTTCAACAGATCCGTCTCTTACACCCCCTGCCGCCTGCTCATGGCCGGGCTGATGGTGCTTAGCTTGCGGCCCCTGCGTAGCAGTAACGTGGCCGCAGTAAGCCGCAGCCGCTGCAGCAGAAAACTGCAGCGGTAGCAACGTGAGCATGAACAAGATCACAAAAGCGCGCATATGTGGATTTTAAGCGGCAGACATTTCAATGGCCGCGTGCACGGGCTATCAGCTCAGCAAGCTCGGGACGCACAGGCAACGGCTCGAAGGCGCTCAATGTGGACCGCCCCGGGTTGCCTAACGGCAGACGCCCGCTCAGGTGGCCAAGCGGCACCAACGCCAGGCGAAACAACTGCCCCATGGCCTCGGGCCAGTCGCGGGTGCGTACGGACAAGTTAAACATCTGTGCATGGGTCTGCAGGTGTGGCCTGATGTGCAACTGTCCCACGACATGGGCCGCCTCCAGGTAAAGCCAAACTTGTTCTACGGAGTCTGCATTTTTTGCGCTCTGTATCAGCTGGGCGTGGGCGGTGCCGTCAAATCGGCGATTGCCCGATAGCTCAGTGGACGTGGCCATGGTGGTCTTCCTTGGCACTGTCTTCGCCCAGTTCCCCGCGCGCCTGCTGCAGCACGGTCCAGCCACCGTGCAAAGCGAGCGCCGCCATGAGGCTGGCTACCGCAAGATCGGGCCAAGCCGAGCCAGTGCCGAACACGCCCAAGGCGGCGATGAACACGGCAAGGTTGCCGATGGCGTCGTTGCGAGAGCATAGCCACACGCTTCGCATGTTGGCATCGCCTTCGCGGAAGGCGTAGAGCATCCATGCCACCGCGATGTTGGCGACCAGCGCCACGAGGGCTATCGAACCCATAGTGGTGGCCAGGGGCACGCCGCCGTTCCACACCGACCACAGTGCTGCACCCAGCACATACAGGCCAAAACCCATCATGCTCACGGCTTTGAGCATGGCGGCGCGCGCTCGCCATGCCAGCGCCGAAGCCAGCACCGCGAGCGACACGGCGTAGTTCATCGCGTCGCCAGCAAAATCGACCGCGTCGGCCAGCAAAGAAAGTGACCCAGACTGAACGCCAGCCACGATCTCGACCAGGAACATCGCGGCATTGACCACGAGGGCGATCCAGAGGATCTTGCGGTAACGGGCCAGGTTGACAATAGCATCAAGTTTGGGTGCGACGTGGTCACAGCAGTGGGTGGACATGGGTTTTCCTTTCAATACTTGCATTAGAAACCCTGGAGTCGCTACAGTGTCAAATACTTATTTAAAGCAGGATCATGTAATGCAGATAAAGGAACTTGCCCTCGCCACCGGCGTGGATGTCGAAACCATCCGTTACTACGAAAAACAGGGC
>CAMAWD010000197.1 GCA_945861785.1 Rhodoferax sp. OV413
GATCGTGCAGCGCTGGCGCAGGATGAAGTTTCTGTCCGACCAGGACCAGCGCCGGCTCACCTGCGCCCTGCAGAACATGCGCATGTCGTGCAACAGCACCTACTTGCTCGACCAGGAGAGCGACCACGGCGTCAAGGCGGATGAACTGGCCGAGTTGTTCGAGGGGCTGTTCGTCCAGCCGGATGCAAAGGCGGTGGTGTTCAGCCAGTGGACCCGCACGCAGACAATAGTCATCCGCCGGCTCGAGGCGCGCGGAATTGGTTATGTCAGCTTTCACGGTGGCGTGCCGTCGGAGCAGCGCCCGGCGTTGATCGAGCGCTTTCGCAGCGACCCGGATTGCCGCGTGTTCCTGTCGTCCGACGCCGGCAGCACCGGGCTCAACCTGCAGCACGCCTCGACGCTGGTCAACATGGACCTGCCCTGGAATCCGGCGGTGCTGGAACAGCGCATCGCGCGCATACACCGCATGGGCCAGAAACACCCGGTGCAGATCATCAACTACGTGTCGAAGGGAACCATCGAGGAGGGCATGTTGTCGGTGCACGCGTTCAAGCGGTCCCTGTCCGCCGGAATTCTGGACGGCGGCAGCGCCGAGGTGTCGCTTGGCGGGTCCCGCCTGAGCCGCTTCATGAAGGACGTGGAAAACGTCACCGGCCGCATGGGTGGCGGTGAGGCCATGGCACCGGCTGAAGAAGCCGGCCAGGTCGCTGCACTGGCTCTGATGGCGCCGGTCGAAGCGGCAAGTGAAGAATCAGGCGCCGGCGCCGGCGCGACCGAACCAGGTCCCACCGGAAACGATCAGGGAACCGCGGCGGCTGCCGGCACCGAGCCATGGTCCGGCCTGTTGCGTTTCGGGGCGCAGCTGGCGGCGGCGCTGAGCGCGCCAGACGACGGTGCTGCCACCACACACCCTTGGGTCGAACGTGATCCCGCCACGGGAGCACGCAGCCTCAAGGTGCCGCTGCCTGCGCCGGAGACTGGCAAGCGGATTGCAGATGCACTTGCGCTGCTCGCGGACGCATTGATGGGCGCGGGTACCAAGAAGAAATAGCGCTGGCCCAGTCGCCCACGGGCGCAACGGCGTTTGGGCTACATTGCGGTTATGTACCTGCCACGCCATTTCGACCCGTCCGACCGCAGCATCGCCACCGACCTGGTGCGTGCCCACCCGTTCGCCAGCCTGATCAGCAACGACGACGAGGGACTGCCGTTTGTCTCGCATGTTCCGTTGCACCTCGAACAGCGTGGTGACGCACTGGTATTGCTGGGCCACTGCGCCAAACCGAACCCGCACTGGCGCTACCTGCAGCAGCGGCCGGTGGCTGTGGTCACGTTCATGGGCCCACAGGCCTACATGACGCCGCGTGTCTATCCCGACCTGGTACGGGTGCCGACCTGGAACTACCTGGCGGTGCATTGCACGGTGCGCGCAACGCTGGTCGAAGATCCGCAGGGCAAGGACCACTTGTTGAAGAAACTTATCCGCGATCACGATCCAGCCTATGAACCCCAGTGGCTGGACCTGGGGCAGGACTACCAGCACAAGATGCTGGCTGGCATCGTGGCTTTCGAACTCGAGGTGACCAGCCTGCAGTGCAAGGTGAAGATCAACCAGCACCGGCCCGAGGCACATGCACGCATGCGTGCGCAATACGCTGCGGGTGGGGAGGGTGAGCAGGCGCTGGGCCAGTGGATGGACCGGCTGGGCATTGGCGCCAGCGCCGCCCCGGATGCCTGAATTGAACGCAGCGGCGGATGACGCAAAGTGGATGGCGTTGGCACTGGAGCAGGCCAGGCTGGCCGGTGCGGCGGGCGAGGTCCCGGTGGGTGCCGTGGTGGTCCAACACGGTGCGGTGGTGGGGGTGGGCTACAACCGGCCCGTGGCGCGGCATGATCCGACGGCACATGCCGAGTTGGAGGCCTTGCGCGCGGCAGCCGCGGTGCTTGGCAACTACCGGCTCGAAGGCTGTGAGCTTTTTGTCACGCTCGAGCCCTGCCCGATGTGTGCCGGGGCCATGCTGCATGCGCGCCTGGCGCGTGTGGTGTTCGGCGCGTCCGACCCCAAGACTGGCGCCGCAGGTTCGGTGGTCGATCTGTTCACCAACCAGCGGTTCAACCACCAGACGCAGGTGGCCGGTGGTGTGCGCGATGCCGAATGCAGCGCCCTGCTGCGGAGTTTTTTTGCCAACCGACGAGAGGAGAACCGCAAGATGGGCCAACCCCTGCGTGATGACGCTTTGCGACCGCCAGACCAGCGCTTCGATGGCCTGCCCGGATACCCCTGGGCCCCCAGGTACCTGAACGACCTGCCCGCCCTGGACGGTTTGCGCATGCACTACCTCGACGAGGGCCCACGCGATGCGCCAAGGACCTGGTTGTGCCTGCATGGCAACCCGGCCTGGAGTTACCTGTACCGCAAGATGATTCCGGTCTTCCTGGCGGCCGGGGACCGCGTTGTCGCCCCCGACATGCCGGGTTTTGGCAAGAGCGACCAGCCAAAGAAGGATTCGAAACACAGTTTCTCCTGGCACCGGCAGGTGTTGCTCGAGTTTGTCGAGCGCCTTGACTTGAAGCACATTGCGCTGGTGGTGCAGGACTGGGGCGGCCTTCTTGGCCTTACTTTGCCGATGGCCGCGCCACTGCGCTACACGGCGCTGCTGGCCATGAACACCATGTTGGCCACCGGCGAGGCGCCCTTGAGCCCCGGTTTCCTGGCCTGGCGCGCGATGTGCGCCAAAAACCCGGACTTCGACGTGGCGCGTTTGTTCTCGCGCGGCAACCCGCACCTGGGCGCGCCGGAATGCGCCGCTTACATGGCGCCATACCCGGACAGCGGCCACCGCGCGGCGCTGCGCGCATTTGCGCCCATGGTGCCGGAATTCATGGATTCCGACGGTGCGGCGGTGTCGCGCGCAGCGGTTGATTTCTGGCGTACGCAATGGTCTGGCAAGACCTTCATGGCGGTCGGTGTTCAGGATCCGGTGCTCGGGCCGCCGGTCATGGCGGTGCTGCAGCAGACCGTGCGCGGCTGCCCGCCACCGATGCTGCTGGAGCAGGCCGGCCACTTCGTGCAGGAGCACGGCGAGCCGATTGCGCAAGCCGCCGTGCAGGCCTTCAGCGCCTCGGGCTGAGCGACCATAATCGACGCTCCGCCACGCGCAGCCGATCCCCGTCCATGAGCCACATCTACATCTATTCCCCCTCCAGCGCGCAGCGCGACAAAGCGGCGTTTCGCCGCGGCGTGGCGAGGCTGCAGGCGCTGGGGCACGAGGTCGAGGTGGATGTGGACGCGTTGGCGACCCACATGCGTTTTGCGGGTGACGACACGACCCGCCTGGCGGCCATCCACCGTGCGGCCGCCAGCGGCGCCGACCTCGCCATGGTCAGCCGCGGTGGTTATGGCCTCACGCGCCTGTTGCCCGACATCCGTTACAAGGCCATCGAGCGCGCCATTTCCAGGGGAACGCAGTTCATGGGTTTCAGCGATTTCACGGCCCTGCAATGTGCCTTGCTCGCAAAGACCGGTGCCCGGACCTGGATCGGCCCTGCGCTGCATGACGACCTGGGGTTTCCTGAACAGCCCGACGAGATTGCACTGGCTTGCCTGGACG
>CAMAWD010000198.1 GCA_945861785.1 Rhodoferax sp. OV413
CACGAACAGCGCTCCAGCCAGCGGTTGTTCGGCCAGCTCCTGCGCCGACAACCTGTAGCGCCCGCTGGTGATGTACAGCGTGCGCAGGTCGGGGCCACCGAAAGTGAGCGATGTGACCTTGCTCACAGGGAGTTTCCAGGCCGCGATCTTGCGACCGTCGGGTGCATACCGCACCACGCGGCCACTGACCACCTCGGCACTCCACAGGCAGTTTTCCGAATCGACGGTGGCGCCATCGGGCCGACCCTCTCCGCCGCGCAGGTCAGCGAAAGGCCGCGCCTGGCCCATTCGGCCTTCATCCAGATCGAAGTCGAATACATCGATCACGCGCCGTTCGGTATCGGCGAAGTACATGGTCGTTCCGTCAACGCTCCAGGCCATGCTATTCGGTACCGCGATGTCGGTGCTCATGCGTGTGCATTGCAGGTCGGCCCCGAGGCGGAACAACGAGCCACTAGCTTCGCGCACCAGGTCGTTCATGGTGCCGGCCCAGAAGCGTCCCCGGGCATCGCACTTGCCTTCGTTGAAGCGGTGGTGGGGCAGGTGTACATCCGGCGCGGCGATGCGGCTGAAAGATGTGGTGGAGGGCGTGTAGCGATAGAGCCCCGTCTTCAGGGCCAACAGGAAATCCTCGCCCTCGCAGAACGCAAAACTTCCGATCTCTTCAGGCATCTGCCAGGTCTGCAGGTCGGAGCCATCGGCGGCGCAATGCAGCAATGCGGGCGCACGGATGTCGACCCAGTAAAGCCGCGCGCGGCGCGGGCACCATAGAGGGCTTTCGCCCAGCATGTTCTGACAGTGGATCAATACGTCGATGTTCACGGCAGCCCCTTCCCGCAGCGGGCTGAGGTGCTAGCACCATGGGAACGGCCCGGCGCGGCGCTCATGGATCCAGCCCCGGGTGCCAGCCTACCAGCCCGGCATCGCGTAGCGCGTGCCAGCAGGCGGGCGGAATCGGAGTGGCCAGCCATTCGCAGGCCTGCGCATACTGCTGCGCGTTCTCGAAACTGGCCACCACGCTGGCCACGGCGGTGTGGCCCAGCGCAAACTGGATCGCCGCCGCACCAAGGGGCACGCTATGAGCGTCGCATACCGCTGCAATGGCCCGTGTGCGCGCTGTGATCTCGGGCGGAGCCGGTGCGTACCAGAAGCGCGCCGATGCGCTGGCTCCAGTGGCGAGGATGCCGGAATTGAACGGCGCCGCGGCCAGCACCGAGACGCCGCGTTGTGCACATGCGGTCAGCAGTGGCAACGCGGCCACATGGTCCAACAAGGTCAGGCGACCTGCCAGCATGAAGAAATCGAAGTCCCCGGCATCCAGACAGCGCAGACACACATCCGCGTCATTCACACCCACACCGATGGCCTTCACCACGCCCTGCGCTCGCAGCTCGCACAAGGCGCGCTGGGCACCGTCCATGGCGATCGCGAACTGCTGATCAAGCGCTTCGCCGTGCCAGCGCGGGCTCAGGTCGTGCAGGATCAGCATGTCGATGTGCGACAGACCCAGCCGCTGCAGGCTGTGTTCCAGGGAGCGCAGCGTAGCGTCGTAGGAATAGTCGAAACGGGCGCCGAACGGCAGGGTGTCCGCTGGGAGTGTTGCATCCGGAGGTAGCGGCGACAACAGCCTCCCGACCTTGCTGGATAACAGGTAGTCAGCGCGTGGTACATGGCGCAGGAAGGCACCCGCGCGGTGCTCCGACAGGCCTCGCCCGTACCAGGGGGACGTGTCGAAATAACGCACACCACTGCGCCAGGCCGACGTCAACGCCGCAGTGGCCGTGGATTCGTCCTCGCCGGGCCGCAACACGCCAATCGCGGAGCAGCCGAAGCCGAGCTGCGAGACCCGTAAGCCGGTGCGACCCAGGGTGCGCACGGCACAGGGATCGGTCAGGTCCGGCAGTCGGGTCATGCGCCGCTCTGCCGCGTCTTCGCAGGGCGCTGCGGCGCAGCGCCACCCAAACGCGCGCCAACGGCGGTGGCGGCCTCCCGCACCCAGCCCGCGAAACCCTCGAGCTGAGCCGCATTCACACGTACCGTCGGGGCCGTGATGCTGACGCCCCCCACGCAGCGGCCGCGAAAGTCAAACACCGGTGCGGCCACACAGTGGTTGCCCGCCACATGTTCCTCGCGGTCGAAGGCAACACCTTCGGCGTGGATGCGCTTCAGCGCCTTGAGCAGCGCCGCCGGCGTGGCTAGTGTGGTGGGCGTGTGGCGCTGCAGGTCGAGCCGGTGCACGAGTGCCTGCTGCTCGTCTGGCGCGAGGTAGGCCGCCATCGCCTTGCCCACGGCCGTGCAGTGGATCGGGCCGCGTCTGCCGATGGCCGAATGCAGGCGAAGCGGATAGTTGCATTCGACCTTGTCGATGTAGACGATGGCGTCGCCACTCAGCGTGGCCAGGTGCACGGTTTCGCCAGTGCGGCTGTTCAGCGCCAGGATGGGCTCGGCCGCAGCGCGGCGCAGGTCCATCTTCTCCCACGTGCGCTGGGCCAGCGTCAGCAGATGCATGCCGGGTGTGTAGCGGCGGTCCAGCTCCGACAGCTCGACCATACCGTGTTCGCTCAGTGCAGCCAGAAGCCGGTGCAGCGTGCCACGTGGCAGGCCAGTGCGGGTGGCGAGCTCGATGAAGGTGGGTGGCTGCTCGGCCAGGCCGATCATGTCGAGCAATTCCATGGTCTTGGTCAGCGAGGCCGTGCCCTGGGGCCCCCGCCTACCGGGTCGGGACGGGTGGGTGGTGCCGTCGACATGGGGACTTTTCGCTATCGGGCGAATGCTGGTTCTCATGGGCGGGATGCTAGCCTATAATGCACAGGCGTCCACTATACAGGCAGTTGTTCCACCATATGGGCAAATCTGTGCGACCGGCGCGCGCACCCGAGGCCCTTTAGGAGACTCAAGCAATGCACATCCATCAACTTGTGCGGACCCTCGGCCTGACGATCGGCCTGCTGGTAACGGCGGCCGCCGCGTTCGGGCAGGACGCCCGATCCTTCCCCTCCAAGCCGATCACATTCATCGTGCCCTTCCCGGCCGGCGGAGGCACCAGCGACATCCTGGCGCGCGTAATCGGCCAGAAGTTGTCCGAGGCCTGGGGTCAGCCGGTGGTGGTCGAGAATAAGCCCGGGGCTGCCGGCAACATCGGCGCAGCCCTGCTGGCCAAGGCGCCGGCCGATGGCCACACCATCATGATCGCGGCTGCCGCCATCTCGACCGCGCCGGCCCTGTACAAGGACACCGGCTTCAAGCATTTCGAGACCGTCCAACCCGTCACCCTTCTGGGCAAGGTGCCGTTCATGCTGGTGGTGCATCCGTCGCTGCCCGTCAATAATGTGGCCGAGTTCCTGGACTATGCCAGGAAAAACCCCAACAAAATGTCGCTTGGCTCGGGTGGCAGTGGCACCATCCCGCACCTGGGCGGCGAACTGCTCAAGATGCGTACTGGAATCCAGTTCGCCCATGTGCCCTACAAGGGTGGCATCCAGGCCATGACCGACCTGGTGGGTGGCCATATCCAGTTCACGATCGACGGCGGGTCGCATGTTGTGAC
>CAMAWD010000199.1 GCA_945861785.1 Rhodoferax sp. OV413
CTCAATAGATTTGCGCTCTTTTTTCGCGTCGAATCAACATTCGGAAATACGCTGCAACCCGCATGGATATTGGGGTTTCGGTATTTTCATAAATTATTTTCAAAAGTGTTGACCTAAGCCAGAGGGTAACTGCCAGACACCGCAATTCCGCTGTGTTGTTTGGAGAAACCATGAAAGTTGTCAAAGCTGCGAGGCTGGCTAAGTTAGAAGTCAAATCACCGCAACAGTTCCCACCGCTGGAACAGGAAACCCGTCCAACAATATCCACAGCCGCAACGGCGTACTACCTACGCAAAGCACAACAGACATTGAGAATATGGGCCTGCAAAGGTGGACCAATCCGCCCTATCCGTGTTGGCGCACACCTTCACTGGAAAACGTCTGAAATACGCAAACTGCTGGGAGTGGCATAACCATGCACTCCACAAATAGCAACGGGCTGGCTGCTGCAAACAACCAACCCGCCGAGAAATACAAATTAAGCACCAACAACCTTGATTTTGCCATTGGAACAAAAAGGAGTAAAGCAGAGACCAGTCTGATCGCACGTCTGGCGCTGGCCGGGCATTCTGTCTACCCATTGCGCGATGGTGGCTATCTGGTCTCCAAGTGGAACTATACGTTCCATGCAGGCGATATAGATGAACTCCAAGCCTTTGCTGTGCGCTTGGGGTTGAGCCAATGAGCGCACTACGCATTCCCTTTGTTATGGCCAGCAATCTTGAACAAGCCTTTAAGGAGGCCATTGCAGCGGCCGGACTGACGCCACCGACCGAAATCATTGACGACGGTGTAATCCATCGTTTCAGCACCAACGGCAAATCCACCCGCAAAAATGGCTGGTACATGCTGCACACCGACGGCATCGCCGCAGGGGCGTTCGGCGACTGGCGCGAGGGCTTTACGCAAAACTGGTGCAGCAAGGCGGACACGACCATGACCGAAGCGGAGCGGATCGCGCACCGTGAGCGGGTCAAGGCTATGCAGCGCCAGCGTGAAGACGACCTGGCACAGCGCCAGCAATTGGCAGCAGCCGACGCACTAAAGCGCTGGACGGCAGCCACACCCTGCACCCAGCACGACTACCTGACCCGCAAAGGCATTCAGCCCCACGGCGCAAGGATCGAGGGTGACAAGCTGCTGATCCCGATGCGCGACACAGCAGGCACCGTGCACAGCTTGCAAACCATCACACCAGATGGGACCAAGATGTTTATGTCGGGCGGCAGGGTCAAGGGCTGCTATTTCGGTATCGGCAAACCCAAGGGCGCGCTGATCGTGTGCGAGGGCTTTGCCACAGGCGCAAGCATCCACGAATGCACCGGCCACGCGGTCGCTGTCGCATTCAATGCCGGAAATCTTGAGGCGGTCGCCGTGGCACTGCGCACCAAGTACCCGGCTCTAAAAATCATCATCGCCGCTGACGACGACCACCAGACCCCCGGCAACCCCGGCATGACCAAAGCCATGGCAGCGGTGCAGGCAACGGGGGCCACGCTTGCAGTCCCCGTATTTAAGGCGGTTGCTGCATGAACAACATGACCGACTTCAACGATTTGCACCTATTGGCGGGGCCAGACGCGGTAAAAGAGTGCATTGATACCGCTATCAATTCAGTAGCTGCTCACGCAAATTCTACGGGAGCTACAGGCCAATTAGGCATATGGCCTGAGCCAAAGGAGATAAAAACCGACCTGCCGCCTGCGCCGGACTTCGACGCCAAGACCTTGCTGCCCCCAACGCTGGCCGACTTTGTACTGGACGAAGCCGACCGCATGCCCTGTTCGCCCGACTACATCGCGGCGGCGCTTGTCGTGTGCCTGGGTTCGGTCATTGGCGCGCGCTGCGGTATCAAGCCCAAGCGCCGGGACGACTGGATCGTCACCCCGAATCTGTTTGGTGGCATTGTGGGTGACCCGTCTTCCAAGAAGTCGCCCGCTCTGGGCACGGTAACGCGCTTTCTCGACCGCCTAGAGGCCAAAGAAGCCGAAAAGCTGGAAGATGCCAAGAAAATATTTGAAGCAGAAAAGGCAGCTTTCGAGGCGCATCAAGCTGCTGTCAAAAATAGCATGAAGACGGCGGCAAAGGGAAAAGGCGACCACCCCAAAATGAACGCTGCCATTGCCGACTTGCAAGACCTGCAAGCCCCGGAAGAACCCAAAGAGCGGCGTTTCAAATCGAACGACTCCACGGTGGAGAAGCTGGGCGACTTGCTGGTGCACAACCCGCAAGGAATGCTGGTCTACCGGGACGAGTTGATCGGCCTACTTGCCTCTTGGGAGAAAGAAGGCAAAGAAGGCGACAAGGCTTTCTATCTGGAGGGCTGGAACGGTACAGCCAGCTTCAACATCGACCGAATCGGGCGCGGCAGCCTGCACATCAAAAACCTGTGTATCTCGGTTTTCGGCGGCATCCAGCCGGAGTTGCTGCAACGCTATCTTGCCGGTATCGCCACCTCATTGGACAACGATGGCCGCATTCAGCGGTTTCAGGTGATGGTGTACCCCAACGCGGTTGCTTGGGAATGGCGCGACCGCTACCCGGTCAAGGGCGCGCGTGAGGCCGTGCGCGATCTGTTTGACCGGCTGGCCGTGTTTGACCCCGTGCAGGACGGCGCAGCGCCGAATGACGACTTTGTGAAGTTGCCTCACTATTACTTTGACGACGCGGCGCAAGACATCTTTGTGGAGTGGTGCACCGAGCTGCACACGGTGCATATCGCCAGTGAGCAAAGCCCATTGATGCAGCAGCACTTTGGCAAGTTTGAAAAGCTGTTCTGCTCCATAGCCTTGATCCTGCATTTGGCAGAGGGCTCCATTGGCCCGGTAACGGCCAACAGCGCATGGCGCGCAACCGCCTGGTGCGAGTACCTGAGCGGCCATGCACGACGCATCTATGGGCTGGTGGAGGCCGCCAAGGTGACCACCGCCCGCATGGTCAGCCGCCGACTGGCCGAGGGCAAGTTAGACGACGGCTTCACCGTGCGCGACATGGTGCGCAAGCAATGGTCAGGGGTCACCACCGCCATGCAGGCCGAAACCGCGCTGGCCATACTGGAGGAAAACGGCCATGTGCAGAGTCAGGACGGCATCAACACATTGGGCCGCCCGACTGTCCGCTACTACGTCAACCCGCAAATCAAGCAGGTGGCGAAATGATCACCTGGGCCGAACGTGCAAAAGCGGCAATCTCACAAAAGGGCCGGAGCGGTACTGTCAAAACTGACGAAACCGCTGTTTCCAGACTTTTGGCAGTTTCGGCAGTAGCTACCGAGGCCGTTTCTGCAAAGCCAGAGCAACTTTCGACAGTTTTGGCAGTGCCCTCCCCCGCCGTATTGGAAAAACACGATTTTTCCATTGCGGTGACCGGAGACCCCGAGCGCTGGTGCTGGCCGCGTAGCACGGCCATGACCGGCGCTGAGATTGACAACTTCAAAGCGCGGCTATCTAAATTCGGAGACAAGGGGTTGACTGCAACCGACTGCGAGGCACTAGCCGACAAACTGGTGAAGCGGGACCGGGAATCAGAC
>CAMAWD010000200.1 GCA_945861785.1 Rhodoferax sp. OV413
GCTTGCCCGTGGCGGTCAGAGCGCGTCGAAATCGGCCCCCACGGGGCGACGCAGAGACCGGCAAACCCGTGCGCGAGGAGGACTTTCACCAAACACCGCGCAAATTGATCGCTTCTCGGACCGGCGATACAGTCGCGCAGGGAGAAAAAAGGGGGGGGGATTTCCTATACGCCCAGAGGTTTTTTTGCCATTCGAGGTTCGGCAGAACTGAGCCTTTGGGGAGTAGGCAAACATAGCTGTGAGATTGAAAGGTTGCTCGACTATACATATAGATCTACAATATGATGTAGATCATTTCGCGCAAGGGCCATCATGCAAGTCTCCAAATGGGGCAATAGCCTCGCCGTTCGTCTGCCAACCGCAGTGACTGAAGCGCTGGGCTTAAAGGAAGGCGACAACATTGAAATTCACGTTGCTGGGCGAAGTACATTCGAAATCGTCAAAAAACCCGGCGCGCGTGAATTACTCGCGAGATTGAGAAAATATCGAGGCCGCCTGCCAGCGGACTTTCATTTTGACCGTCTGGAAGCAAGCGTACGCGGCTGATGTTTTTTCTCGATACCAACGTTCTCCTGTATCTGTTCTCAGACGACACAAAAAAAGCAGATCTGGTGGAGGAACTTCTTTCCACTGGCGCGATCATCAACGTTCAAGTTCTCAACGAATTTACCTCGGTAGCACTGCGCAAGCTTGGCATGACAGTGGCAGAGGTGCGTGATGCTCTCGAACCGGTCACGCTCATCTGCAAGGTGCTGCCGCTGACCACAAAAATACATCAGCGCGGTTTGCAGGTTGCTGAGCGATACCAGTTTTCGTTCTACGATGCACTGATTGTGGCTGCCGCACTAGAGGCGCGTTGCACCAGGCTCTACACTGAAGATCTGCAGCACGGCCAGATTATTGATGACACGCTAACCGTGGTTAATCCGTTTCGCGCTTAGCCCATCGTATCGATCACTCTGCGCGCAAACGCAAGGCGTGAAGCCCGTGGCTTCGCTGTCGTGCTGAGCTTGGCTTGGCTGCGCATCTTTTTGACGACATCATCAAAGGTGGCAATGCCGTCGACCATGTTCGCCGCAAGGGCTGCGTCTGCACCCAGCACGCGGCCTTGGCCCATGCCGTCGCGCACCTGCGAGAGCGGCGCACCGCGTCCTCGCGCAACCGCCTTGGTGAAGGTGGCGTAATAACCATCAACGCGAGATTGCATAAAACCCTGCGCATCCGAGTCGAGGGGTGCATACGGATTCCCCTCGACCTTGTATTTGCCGGCAGAAATCAGCGTGGGCGTTACCCCTTCGGCAGCCATTGCCTGCGAGTAATCAAAGTGCGCCTGCCACACCCCGATAGAACCCACCTCGCCACCCGGGGTGACATAGAGTTCTGCCGCCGAGAAACCAATCCAATAAGCAGCCGAGGCGGCGAGGCTATTGGCAATCGCGACCACCGGCTTTTGTTTGCGGGCGGCGAGGATCTCGTCGGCCAGTTCCAAGACACCGTAGACGCTGCCGCCCGGACTATCGATAAGCGCTGCCCGGCCCCTTGAAGTGCTCCAGATCATCCAATTGGCGCTGACAGGCTTGGCGCGCCCATTTGCAGGTTGAAATTCTGCCCGCCACCACGTCCCGGGCGTACTGGCGCGCAACAGCGGCATAGTTGCGTGGTGCCATCAGCCTGCGATGTCGGCCCAAGGATCCATGTCATTGGCAACTTCCGTCGGCAGCGTGATACGCGAGCGCGATGCCGGCGTGAATCCCATTTCCACGGCCGCCTTGGTCATAATCTGAGCTTGCTTATTGGCAATGGCGAGATACGGTGACTGCATCGGCACGCCCGTAATGGGTGCTTTGATCAGCAGGCCGGTCTTGATAATTCCGATTTGCGCCTTGCGGTACAGGTCGGCTGCACACGACCAAACTTCCAGCACGGACATATCCAGGCGCCGCAGCAGGTGTTCGGGTGCGCTGTCGATGGCGTAGCGTCAGGCCTGCTTGGCTCCGTCGGCCATGTAACCGGGCGGATCCACTAAATCCCCCGTTCGCGCGGCTCAAAACTGCAGGATCACCATCACCATCACCATCACCAACGTCACCACTGTCACACGGCGCTGCCGGAACGGCTTCGGTGTGATGGCTGACGGTCGTGATGGTTGTTTTAGAATTCTCTCGCCGGAAAAGGTGTGCCCCCGGCTTCCCTCAGCGTGCTCGCCAAAATTCCATGGTCAAGGCGCCAATACCGAGTACGGCATACAGGATCACCGACGACCAGAACCTGAATGGTTCCTCCTCGCGCTCCACCCACACCCCCCACATCCCGGATTTGACGAAGACGCGGCCATTCACCACGGACCAAGCTGCCCACGCGAGGAAACCCACACCGAGGAGTTTGAGAATATCCATTGGATAGCGATGGATACTACCGTAAGTGGAGAATACGGCGGAGGTGGCCACGACCATGGATAACCAAGCACGAGATCAAGAACTTCAAACAATCGCCACAGACCATTTTTTCATCGCAACGCTTGAGACACGCAATAGCGACCGGCTCGACTTTCACGACGTGAGCGTCTGGGCCGTCAAAGCTGCACTACAAGCTGCATTCGAAGCCGGACAGCAATCACACATCCCCTCGCCAACTGAAGTCCCTCAGTCGACAAATAAAAATGAAAGCCATTGATCCGCCTGGGCTATCTGGTCGAAGAGCAGGGTGTGACCTATCTGGCCGACAGGGATACGGGTAATCCACTGGCCTCATTGCAAGCGGCCGCGTGCACCTATCGCATCGCGTTGGGGCCGCGCGCCGGACAGAAGGTGCTGAGCCTGCGCACCGTGGCCGGCCGGGACGACAAAGCCACGGCGGGCCTGTGCGCCGATGCGCACGGCTTCAGCCTGCATGCCGGGGTGCGCAGCGGCGAGCATGAGCGCAAGGAACTCGAACGCCTGTGCCGGTACATCACGCGTCCCGCGATCGCCAACGAGCGGCTCGGCCGCGATGGCGCGGGTGATGTCGTGCTGTAACTCAAGAGCCCCTGGCGCGACGGCACCACGCACATCAGGATGTCGCCGCTGGAATTCATGCAGCGCCTGACCGCGCTGGTGCCGCGCCCGCGCCTGCACCTGATCCGCTTTCACGGCGTGCTGGCACCCAATGCCAGGCTGCGTGCGGCGGTCGTGCCGGCCCCACCGGAGAAAGCCGGCGATGAGGCGGCCCTCCAGGCGCACGGGGCGCCGGCGCGCATGGGCTGGGCGCGCCTGCTCCGGCGCGTGTTCGACATTGACCTCGAACACTGCCCGCTGTGTGGCGGCGACTTGAAGATCATCGCCGCCATCGAGGAGCCTGCGGTGATGGTCAGGATACTCACGCACCTGGGTTTGCCGGCCCGCGCCCCGCCGCGCTCACCGGCGCGGCCGGCGCTTGCCCGTGGCGGTCAGAGCGCGTCGAAAT
>CAMAWD010000201.1 GCA_945861785.1 Rhodoferax sp. OV413
CCCGCAAGTCGGTCACGATCTACCGGAACGTGCGGTCACGATAAACCAGAACACCCGGTCACGATCGGCCGGAATCACCGGTCACGATCCACCAGAATCGCCGGTCACGACAAACCGGAACGACCGGTCACGATCGACCGGAATACCCATTTGTCAGGGATTGGTTCATTTGCAGACTCATAATAGTGATAAGAATGATTTTGGCATATTAACAAATTTTGGGCTCGTCAGGAGAATTTGTGGGTAGTTTTCGGTATTTTTCACATTGGAATGCGGCAACGCTGCCAGGGTGAGGCTGCAGCACACCCGCCCGCCGTGGACAAGTCACCTGTACACAGGACGAGCCTGTGCACAGCCGCTGCGCGGTGCGTGACTTGCCCACCGCTCCCCGAGTTGGAGCCTTCGGACGCGCTTGCGCTTGCCAACAGCCGCTGAAATAAGAATCACACGAAACAGCCGAGCCCAGGGCCATACGCCCGATGCTGGGCAGGTCTATCTTGGGTTGCTGTCGGCGTGCGTAGCCAAGAATCGATTGAGCTTCTTGCAGGTCGAATCGAAGGAGCGCTGCGCTTGCTCAGAGGCGCCGCCATGAATCAGTGGGCCCTCATCATCGGCGACAACCTGCATGACCAACTCCCTGGCCGAGCGCCAGCGTAGTTTGGGAGTCTCGTTGATATCCCGGATGATTTCGCCCCCAAGCAGCCACAGGTTGTCGCGGTGCAGGTTGCGGGTCTTGTGCGACAGACCTTGAGCCAGCAGATCGAGCAAGAACGGCGTGAACACCGCGACGATTTGCTCGCCGGGGATGACATCACGCGCCTCGCCACACCAGCTGCTGGGCCAAGTCGACAAATCTGGGCAGTAGGTTGCCAGGTCCGACGCCGCTACGATGGCGCTCGTCTCTTCCCTGTGTTTTTTCGTCATGCGTCTGATCTCGTTACTGAACCACTGCTACCATTTTCCGGGCTTCGTCAACGTGGTGGTGCGCCTGTGCGAGCACAACAAGAGCATCGAAGTCGAGGTGCGCCACGGGTCGGCTCCAAGGCGAAATGTTCCATCTGCCATCGCCCGGGGGCCACCTACGACCATCTGGGTGTGCGCCGCTTCGAGTTCGTCCCCTTCTGGGGCTTCATGGTTTTTCTACTGTACCGGATGCGCCGGGTTGATTGCCGCCAGTGTGGCGTCAAAGTCGAAGAGGTGCCCTGGGGTTGCGGCAAGCACCAGATGACCACCGCCTATGTACTGTTCCTGGCGCACTGGGCCAGAAAGCTGTCGTGGAAGGAGACGGCGCTGTCGTTTCGCACCTCCTGGGACAAGGTCTGCCAGGCGGTCGAGGTCGTTGTGGCGTGGGGGCTTGAGCGGCGCACCCTCGGACCGATCCAGGCCATCGGGGTCGATGAAGTCGCATACGGCAAGGGTCACAAATACCTGACACTGGTTTATCAGATGGATGCGCATTGCACCCGACTGCTATGGGTTGGCAAGGAGCGCACGGTTGCGACGTTCGAGCAATTCTTCGAGATGATCGGCACCGATCTGTCGGGCAAGATCGAATTCGTCTGCTCGGACATGTGGAAGCCCTACTTGCGGGTGATCCGTGAGCGCTGCAGCAATGCGCTCAACATTCTGGATCGCTTTCATATTGTCGCCAAGATGAATGTGGCCCTGGACGAAGTGCGCGCCGGCGAAGCTCGCCGCCTGGTCCAGGACGGATATGAGCCGGTTCTCAAGAAGACGCGCTGGTGCGTGCTCAAACGCAAAGAGAACCTCACCAGCACGCAGCGCATCCGGCTGCGCGACATTTTGAAATACAACCTGCAGACGGTCCGGGCGTATTTGCTCAAGGAACAATTCACTCACTTCTGGAGCTACGACTCGCCGACATGGGCCGGAAAGTTCCTGGACCAATGGATCGCGCTCGTCATGCGCTCACGCATCGAACCCATGAAGAAGGTCGCCAAGACGCTGAGCAACCATCGCGAACTGATCCTGAACTATTTCCGCGCAAAAAAGCAATTCTCCAGTGGTGTCGTCGAAGGCCTGAACAACAAAGTCAAAGTGACCATGAGAAAGTCGTACGGATTTCGGACCTTCCGGATCACGGAAATCGCGCTATATCATGTACTTGGCAAACCAGGCGGCGGCCATCACTTACCGCATCGCCTTCGGGCCGCGCGCCGGACAGAATGTGCTGACGGTGCAGGGCGCCATGCCCAGGCAGACGGAGTTCAAGCAGACGCTGTGCGCCGACATCAATGGATTCAGTCTGCACGCAGCCGTGCGCTGCGCGGCTGATGACCGCGATGCGCTGGAGCAACTGTGCCGCACCATCACCCGCCTGGCGCGACGGCACCACGCACCTGGTGATGTCGCCGCTGGAGTTCATGCAGCGGCTGGCAGCGCTGGTGCCCAGGCCCAGGCTGCATCTGATCCGTTTCCACGGGGTGCTGGCAACCAACGCGAAGCTGCGCTCGCTGGTGGTGCCGCAGCGGCCGCCCAAGGATGAGCAAGCGCCAGGCGTTGCCGCATCCGGCGTCCAGTGCGAAGCCGAGACCGTCCAAGTCCGGCCCGCACGCATCAGCTGGGCACGGCTGCACAAGCGGGTTTTCGATATCGACATGCAGCGCTGCCCGCACTGCGGCACCGGGAGCTCAAGATCATCGCCGCCATCCTGGAGCGCCCGGTGATCGAGAAGATCCTTGCGCACCTGGGGTTGGACCCTCAGCCGCCGCCCAAGGCTCGGGTGCGCGAGGCGGGGCTGCACTTCACTGCCTGAGCCGCTTGCGCCGTCGGACACCTGTCGCCACGGGCTGCGGCTACCCTGCAGCCGGGGTGGCGCTGCGCGCTGTGTCGGCAAACCCTGGCCAACACCAGGGTCAACCCTGAGACCGGGCCAATCCTGCGCGCCGTGAACGTTCAAAGACCTGCCAACTCGCCAGCCCCGAGCCTGCAGACGCCCAGACTGCGCGCTGAATACGCCCGGACTTGCGTACTTCGGCCCTCTGCGGGCTCGGCCGGGAGCTTTTTCAGGCCCTTTCTTGGGGCGTCCTATGGCGTTTGAAAATCCTATTCCCGAACAGACGTCGCTGCACCGCCTGCTGCTCACTGGCAAGGTGAGAGTGTTAGGGATGACCGCGAAAAGGCCGATGGCGTTGAGTTCCCAAATCCCCTGCAAGCATGGCTACCAAAGATATCTTGTTCTGTTTGTGAACAAGTGATTACAATAGAGCACATGGTTGCGGTCAAGCGCACAGTTGAATTTGATGACTGGCTTGCAAGCATCAAGGATGGCATGACCCGCATCCGGCTGGCCAAGCGGCTTGACAAGGTGCAGCGCGGCCTGTTGGGC
>CAMAWD010000202.1 GCA_945861785.1 Rhodoferax sp. OV413
GCCGGATGAAGCCGTGGGCAGGCTTTGCGCCTCGGGCAAGGTGCGGCTGGTCAAGGGCGACGTGCTGGACCTGTCTGGGCTGAACGCAGCCTGTGAGGGAGTGGACGGCGTCTATGCGCTGGCTGGCTTCATGTCGGCGGGCATTGCCGCCAACCCGGCCCTGGGGCTGGACGTTAACATCCGCGGCGTGCACAACGTGCTGCAGGCCTGCGTGGCGAAGAAGGTCGGCAAACTGGTTTTTGCATCATCGTCGGCGGCCTATGGCTATGGCGCGATCAGCGGCTCTCTCGGTGAGGACGAGCCCTTCCATTCGGCCGGTGTCCCCGCGCCACCGGCGCTGTACGGCGCATCCAAGGTCATCGGCGAGCAGTTGTGCCACCTCTACCGCACGCAGTCCGGGCTGGACTTCGTCGCATTGCGGTACTCCACGGTGTATGGCGAGCGGCAGCATTACCGCTCCACCAACGCGCTGTATATCATCGATGCTTACGACCGCTGCGCGCGCGGCGAGCGCCCGGTGCTGTATGGCGACGGCTCGGAAACCAAGGACTTTGTCTATGTGGGCGACGTGGCGCGCGCCAACCTGCTGGCCATGGCCTCACAGGTCTCCGGCGAGGCCATCAATATCGCGGGTGGCAAGCCCTTGACGGTGCGATTCCTAGCGGAGACGGTCATCCGCCTGGCTGGCGCCACGGTGACGCCTGAGTACAGGCAGGCGCCGACCGGCGGGTTCCGCATCACGGCCGACGCGCCCTTTCACTATGACATCGCCAAGGCCCGGCGGCTGCTGGGCTGGTCGCCGCAGACGTCCATCGAGGACGGCATCGGCCGCCTGATCGCCTGGCGCAGGCTTGTGAATGCTGCGGGCGCTTCAGCCTGAGGCCGGCCGTGAGCATGTCCTGGTCATCGATGTCGGACGGAACTGGCCAGGATGCGCACAGCTGCGACGTCCTCGTGATCGGCGCCGGGGCGGCCGGTTTGACGACGGCCATCACCGCGCGCAAGCTAGGCCTGGATGTGTTGGTGGTGGAGAAAGAGCCGGTGTTCGGCGGCACCACGGCCCTGTCCGGCGGATGGCTCTGGGTGCCCTGCAGTTCCCATGCGTTGAAGGCCGGCATCGTGGACAGCCTGGACAGCGCGCGGGAATACCTGCGCAGCGAAATCGGTGCCTCCTTCGACGCCGCGAAGGTCGATGCCTACTTGGAGAACGCACCCCGGATGGTCGACTTTCTGGAGCGCGAAACCGCAGTGCGGTTCATGCTCGGCCCCACTTACCCCGACTATCACCCTGACCAGCCAGGAGGCAAGGCGGCGGGGCGCGCCATCTGCGCCATGCCCTTTGATGGAAGGGAACTTGGCGCAGATCTGGCGCGGCTGAGGCTGCCGGTGCGCGAGATGACCCTATACGGGTTGAAGGTCGGCTCTGGGCCGGACTTCCATCACTTTCTCAACGCCCGCCGCTCGCTGCGCTCGGCCTGGCACGTGACGCGCCGCATCGCCAGGCATGCGGCGGACGTCTTGCTCCACGGCCGCGACCTGCTGCTCATGAGCGGCAACGCCCTGGCCGCCCGGCTGGCCAGGTCTGCGCTGGACCTTGGCATTCCGGTCTGGCTGAATGCGCCGGCGGTGGAACTGCTGCAGGATACCGGCGCTTACGGCACGATCCGCGTGCGCGGAGCCATCGTACAGGTCAAGGGCAAGCCCGTGCATGTCAGCGCACGTTGCGGGGTAGTCTGTGCTGGCGGCGGCTTTTCCCACGACCTGGCCCGGCGGCAGCAACTGTTTGCGCACAAGCCTGCCGCAGGAGAGCACTATTCGCTGGCGGCGCCCGGCAATACAGGCGACGGACTGCGCCTTGCCGAAAGCGTCGGCGGCTATGTGGAGACGCGCATGGTGGCGGCCGCACCCTGGATGCCGGTCTCGCGCGTGTCCTATGCGGACGGCAGCTCGGGCACTTACCCACACAGTTACGAGCGCGGCAAGCCTGGCGTGATCGCCGTTACGGTGGCAGGCACGCGCTTTGCAAATGAAAGCAACTCCTACCATGACGTGGTGCAGGCCCTGATCGACACGCAGGCTGATGGCCAGCCCCTGTCTGCCTTCCTGGTCTGCGACCATCGTTTCGTGCAGCGCTATGGCCTTGGCATTGCGAAGCCGTTTCCGCTACCGCTGCGGCCCTACCTTCGCTCAGGCTATCTTCTTCGGGCTGGCACACTTGCTGCACTGGCGGCGAAGGCTGGCATAGCGCCTGAGGCGCTCGAGCGCACCGTCGCCCAATTCAACGCCAACGTGGCGCTCGGCACGGATCCGGATTTTGGGCGCGGGACCAACGCATACAACGCCTACCAGGGCGATCCGGCCCACCGCCCCAACCCTTGCCTTGCATCCATCGTGCACCCGCCGTTCTATTGCGTGAAGATCGTGCCGGGCGATCTGGGTACCTTCATGGGAATTGCTACCAATGCCTGGGGCGGCGTGATCAACCGCAGCGGCGCGCCCGTCGAAGGGCTGTTTGCCGTCGGAAATGACATGGCGAGCCTGTTCGACGGCCACTACCCGGGGCCCGGCTCCAACCTCGGGCCGGCCATGACCTTCGGCTACCTGTGCGCCCGGTACATGGCGGGGCAGTTCAATCCATCTTGACATTGGCCGAGACCACGACCTTCTTCCACAGGTCGATCTCATTGCCAACGAACCGCGTGAACTCGGCCGAGCTGCTACCGATGGGCTGCGCACCCTGGCGCGCGAAGGCCTCGCGCAGCGCCGGGCTGGTCATGGCCCTTGCAACCTCGCGCTCCAGCCTGACCACAACATCCCGAGGTGTTCCTGCTGGCGCGAACAGGCCGAACCAGTAGCTCATCCTGTATTCCGGAAACCCGGCCTCGGCGAACGTCGGGACATTGAGAAGCGCAGGGCTGCGTTCCTTGCCGGTCACGGCAAGCGCCGCAACCTTGCCGGCGGCTATGTGCGGCCCGCCGGTCGCAACGCTGCTCATGACCAGATCCACGCGGCCCGCAATCAGTTCAGGTATGGAGGCTGCTGCACCCTTGAAAGGAACATGCAACATCTTCACGTCCGCCAGGCTGCTGAACCATTCGATCGGCAGGTGCGATGAAGAGCC